>CAVRIH010000009.1:0-42337 GCA_963721195.1 uncultured Actinomycetota bacterium
ACAACACAAGGTCAACTTCGCGGCGGTGTCCCACACCGATCGGTGCTCCCCCATGCACACCAGATTAATGAGCCGTCCAGCCCCACGGGCCCATATGACAGGCGAAATTTCACCACCGCCAACAGGTCGTTATGCAGCAGAGATACCGAAGTCCATTCGCAATGCAGCCTGTATCGAACAGTGACCAACACCGGCAGAAATAGCCGTAGCGTGTTCCGCTAATTGCCGAAGTGAGATATGGGGGGCAAGTTGGCTTTTCCGTGGGAATTGAACATCGATCAGCGTGGCAAGAAGTGGCTCCTTGCCGAGGTGCGGGTCTCGAGCGATGCGACGCCCCCGCCGGGGGAATCAACCGGTGGCCCACCGGTGGTGAAGAGCGCCGACGGATGACCGGGGCTCAGCAGCAGGTGGCCACCACTGTGCCAAGCTTCTAGCGACAAAGTCGGTGTAGTCGGGTGGGCTGGTAGTACTTCGACGACAAAGGTCGCTCAAATCTTGGAGCACCGCACAGTAGATTGGCGGCCTCCGACGCACCGTCACCTCGGGCGCTAGCCGAATTGACGACTCACGACGCTAGACGCCGGCGTCGGCACTACCGTCGTTTCGAGTGAAGGTGCCAAGGCGGATCGCGATGCTGGCGATAGCGGCGACTGCCGGTACCGTTCTGGTGCAATGCGGCTCCGCGCCGCCTCGAGCTGAGGCGCCACCTTCTCCGGCCACGTCGCCACCTTCCGTCGCCCGCCCGACATCGCCTACCACACGCACGTCACCGCCCGCTGCCACCGTTCATCCGGTCAGCATTGCCGAGCTCGGCCCGAGTTGGCGGCCCGGCTGCCCGCTCCCTCCTGAGCTGCTGCGCCGTGTCGAGGTCAACTTTCTCGGCTTCGATGCAGAGATTCATCGCGGATCACTGGTCGTGCACGAAGACCTGGCGACGGAAGTCGTCGCGATCTTCGAGCAGCTGCTACGACTGCGCTATCCGATCGAGAAGATGCGCATGGTGGACAACTATCCGGGCGCCGAGGATGAGTTGTCGATGCAGGACAACAACACGTCGGCGTTTAACTGCCGAGGCATCCCCGGGTCCAGCCGCTGGTCGGAACACGCCTTCGGTCGAGCCATCGACCTCAACCCCTTGCTCAATCCGGCCGTCCATCAGTCAGGTCTCCTCGAACCCAAGAACGCCGCGCCATACCTCGACCGCAACCGCAAAGATCCGGGGCTGCTGCACGCGGGCGACCCAGCCGTGCGCGTGTTCACCGACCGTGGGTGGCAGTGGGGCGGCGAGTGGCGCGATCCCGTCGACTATCAGCACTTCGAGCGGTGAGAAACGCCTCCACCGACGAACGCCACGCTGACGCTGACGCATTCGGCGAATATCCCACGACAGCGGTATGACGGGGGGATCGTGGCGGTATGCGTTCAACCACGATTGTCGACGCCTTCTGGGACGAAGTCTGGAACGCGCACGAACCCAACGCCGTCGACCGGTTCGTGGCCGACGACGTGGTCGTTGAGGCAGGCGGCCAGGAAATCGTCGGCAAGGAAAACGTCAAGGACTGGGTCAAGCAGTTCCTCGACCACGTCAACGATTTGCACGTCGACACCATCGAGACATTCCAGGACGAGGACGGCACCCGCGTCACCTCCCGATGGGTTCTGACGGGGACCAACGACGGCATCCTCGGGACCGAACCCAACGGCAAGCCCATCGCGCTCACCGGCACAGCCGTTTGGACCGTCGAAGACGAGAAGCTACAGCGCGGCTGGGTCGAGCAGGCCTCGTTCGAGCTGTATCACTACCTCCTCGCGAAGTAGCGGCTGACGCGGTCCGAGCGATCGGCTTGGGTCATGTCACGTGCCGCGATCGATCGAATCGAAAACAATCAGCGACTGCTCGAACGGTTCGGACGTCACACCCAGCTCGTTTCCGAACGGATGGTCGAGCAGAACACGAACAGCAGGCCGAGCAGCACGGCGACTGCGCTCAGCAGGCGCGATGCGCCCGCGTGCTACCTAGCCGCATGAACCCGCCAAGCCCGAGCAGTACGACACCGCCGAAAATCAGCCCTGTCCACAGCAGCCCGGGTATTCGCGGTTTGGCGTCCAGAATTCGCTGATTCCGCTGCGACGCCAACGTGCCCAGCTGGTCTACAAACTTCATGGCAGACCGGTCGACGACACCGCGCCGCATCAACCGCCCGAACACCGGTACCTTCTCCGCCACGCGGCAAGCGGCCTCCGCGGCTTCGACCGCCATCGCCGCCGTACCCACGGCGGCGGTAACACCGGGTGTTTCAGCAGGTCGACGTCGGTGCCCATCACCGCGTGGTAGTTCTCGCGGTGCAGAAATCTGGTGCAACGGCGCCTGCCCACCAATCGTTAGCCGGCGACGACGGGGCCGCAGGCGGATGCTCTCGAGCAGAGCCGAGCACTACGGAGGATTCAGCTTGGTGCTGCCAGCGATGGGATGCGTCGTGCTGACAATCTTGGCGATGCAGTTGTCCCGGTCGAAGCCCTGGTCGGTGCACCAGTCGAGCACGTCGTACGGGTTGTTCGACCACAGGCCCACGACGGTCACCCAGAAGTTGCGGCCGTCGAACGTCGACCAGTCCCCCGACCACAATAACTTCACGTCCGGATAGATTCCGCGCAGACGAAGGTGATGATTGAGGATCGCTTCGGTTGTCCCAGGTGATCCCTTCTGCAACCAAACCCACACGCTTGGAACTGATTTGCGGTATCCAATGGTCGGCGAGGACAGCAGACACCGACGGACGATCGTCGCGCGCGATAGCCTGCAGCCGCGCGAGGCTCTGCTGCTCCACGTCAGGGCGTGGGTGTCACAGTGACCGTGCGCGTGGGCGACGGCTTCGGCGGTGCGGCGTAGCGTCGTCGGATCGGGATCCGCCGTGCCCCATCAGGAACTCGACGCCGGCCTGGCCTCTTCTTCGGTGAAGCTCATCTCTTGGTGCTGCCCGACCTGCACCCGATAGAACCGAGACCCCGCGGGGACATCGCTCACCACGAACTTCAGCAGGCACTCGTCGCGGCTGCTACTGCTCCCGTCGATCGATCCCTTCGCGAGCAGCTTTCCGGACTCGTCTTCCACGATGATCGGAGCGTTCGGGCCGATGTCACCGAAATCCCTTGCGCCGGCGCACTTGTAACCTGCAGGCAGCCCGCTGGTCTTGACCGAGGTCACCGTTCAGCCGGACGTTCCCAGCGATCGTGAACGGCTCGGCGGTCGGCTTCTCATCGGCCGGCTGCAGTGCAAAGTATGCAACCAAGGCAATCACGGCGAGAACGGCAGCCGCAGCCAGCGCCACGCCGATCCACTTGCGGCCAGTACCGTCTCGGCTCCGGCGGAGGCTCGGACTACGACGGGCGTATGGACCGGAGGTAGACGGGGGCGGCGACGTCACCGGAGCCACCATCGTCTCCACAGCGTTCGGACTCGGTATCGGCGCGACAGCCGTGGCGCTGGAGGGATGTTCGAGTGCTCGGACGAACTCCATGCACGTCGCGAACCGCTTGTCGGGAGTCCTTGGCCAGGGCGCACGTCAGCGCCTCGTCGAACGGTCGGAGGTCCGGTCGCACACGGCTGATCATCGGCGGCTCTGAGTTGAGGTGCTTGCCGATGACCACCGCCGGGTTGGAGTGCTGGAACAGTTGCTCGCCGGTCAAGCAGGTGATACGCGGTCGCCGCCAACGAGTACTGATCGGCCCTGCCGTCGACGTCGAGGCCCATCAGCTGCTCGGGTGCCGCATACGCGGCAGTGCCGACAGTCATGTTGGTGGCGGTGAGGGATCCGCTGGCGGTGTCGGCGAGGTCGCGCGCAACACCGAAGTCAGCCAACAGGACTCGTCGTTCACCATGATCGACATCGGCGACGAGGATGTTGGCGGGCTTGACGTCGCGGTGCAAGAGATTCATGCCGTGTGCGTAGTCGAGCGCAGCGGCTGCCGCCTTGACGATGTCGAGCACGACGTCGGTCGGCAATCCCGTCCGGGTGCTTCTGCAGAAGGCGACCGGCGTCGATACCGTCGACGAAGTCCATCGAAATCCACAGTCGACCCCGGTACTTGCCGCGGTCGTGGATGCCGACGATGTGCGGGTGCCACAGTTTCGACGCGAGGTCGGCTTCCCGGTTGAAACGCTCCATGTAGTCCGGGTCGGACGAGATGTCGGATCGCAGCACCTTGAGCGCGTCTCGCCTGGGCAACCGCGGGTGTTGGGCGAGGTACACCTCGCCCATCCCCCCGGAGCCAAGCTGCCGCTCGATCGTGTAGCCAGCAAACTTCGTACCGTCACCCAACGGCATGCGGGGATGGTACCCAGAACGAGGCGATTCGCTAACCCGTCTTCGCAGGCGCACCGAGAATGGTCGTTAGCTAGGCGATCGAGTCGCTACGGGTGTATTCCGCGCACCGCGTCAGTGACGGTGCACGCCAAGAAGACACCTTGCGTCTCCGTCGACACCAACCCAGGCCCAGCCCCGCGCCGCCCGAACGAGCGCCCCCACCCAACAAGGTGAACCATTCCCTTTACGACCCCGTGAATATCTATGAGACCTCGCGAGCTTCATCGTCGGGGCAGTCGACTGAGCGGAGGTCCGACCCTGCTGGACCGCATTGCTCGGCTGGCCATCGCCGCGCCACGCGTCGTCATCTGTCGCCGCGGCGCTGCTGACGGTCGCGCTCGGGGTGTTCGGCGTACCCGTCGCCAAGCGCCTGTCGCCCAGCGGCTTCTAGGACCCGAACTCCGAATCGTCCCGCGCCGCGGCGCTGCTGACCGAAAAGTTCGATCAGGGCGACGTGCAACTGCTCATCGTGGTGTCCTCCCCCGACGACGTCGACAGCCCCGATTGCGAAATCCATCGGCGTCGACATCGTCGACCTACTGCGACGCTACCCGCACGTCGCGGACGTGTCCTCACCCTGGACCGCACCGCCGGCGTCCGCCGCCGACCTGGTCAGCAAGGACCGCACCGCGGGTCTGATCGTCGCCGGAATCGTCGGCGACGGAAGCCGAGCAGCAGAGTTACGCCAAAGAACTGTCCGACGAGGTCACCCGCGATCGCGACGGCGTCACGATACGCTCGGGCGGCGCCGCGATGGTCAACATCCAGATCACCGAGCAGTCGCAGCGCGATCTGCTGATGATGGAGTCGCTGGCGATCCCGCTGAGCTTCCTCGTACTGGTCTGGGTGTTCGGCGGGCTGCTCGCCGCAGCATTGCCGGTGGCCGTCGGCGGGATGGCGATCATCGGCGCGCTGGCCGTGCTGCGGCTGATCTCGTTCACCACCGACGTGTCGATCTTCGCGCTGAACCTGGCCGCCGCGATGGGGCTGGCGCTGGCCATCGACTACACGCTGCTGATGGTCAGCCGATACCGCGACGAACTCGCCGACGGCGCCAGCCGCGAAGTAGCGATCACACGCACCATGATGACGGCCGGCCGCACCGTCGTGTTCTCGGCGACGACGGTGGCGCTGTCGATGGCGGCGATGGTGCTGTTCCCGATGCACTTCCTCAAGTCGTTCGCCTACGCCGGCGTGGCCACCGTCGGGTTCGCCGCCGCCGCGGCGATCGTGGTGACGCCCGCGGCGCTGGTGCTGCTCGGCGACCACCTGGATTCGCTCGACGTCCGCAGGCTCGCCCGCCGTATCCTGGGCCGACCGGACCCGCGGCCGGTGCCCGTCGAGCAACGCTACTGGTACCGCTGCGCGACGTGCGTGATGCGCAACGCGCTGCCACTCGGTATGGCCGTCGTGGCGCTGCTGCTCGTGCTCGGCGCGCCGTTCCTCGGGGTGCACTGGGGGTTCCCCGACGACCGCGTACTGCCACAGTCGGCGTCCGCGCACGAAGTCGGCGACCAGCTGCGCAACGACTTCGCCGCTAACACCGACACCACGGTGACGGTCGTGCTCCCCGACGCCGACGGCGTCAGCGCGACCGATATCGACCGGTACGCCGCCGAGCTGTCTCGCGTACCCGACGTGTCCGCGGTGTCCGCCCCGACCGGGACGTTCATCGACGGCGCCAGCGCGGGACCACCCTCGGCACCCGCGGGCGAACGCGACGGCAGCGCCTTCCTCACCGTCGCCAGCACCGCGCCGTTGTTCTCGGACGCGTCGGAAGCCCAGCTCGATCGGCTGCACGCGGTGGCCGGTCCGGGCGGGCGTGACGTCGCAATGACCGGCACCGCCCAGATCAACAGCGACAGCGTCGACGCGATCACGTCGAGGCTGCCGCTCGTACTCGGCATCATCGCGGTCATCATGTTCGCGCTGCTGTTCCTGCTCACCGGCAGCATCGTCGTTCCGCTGAAAGCCCTTGTCGCTGAACATGCTTTCACTGACCGCGGCGTTCGGCGCGCTGGTGTGGATCTTCCAGGACGGCCACCTCGGGCGGGCTCGGGACCACCTCGACCGGCACGCTCGTCGCGAACATGCCGGTGCTGCTGTTCTGCATCGCGTTCGGCCTGTCGATGGACTACGAGGTGTTCCTCGTCGCCCGCATCCGCGAATTCTGGCTGGCCTCGGGCAAGGCACGGGCCGACAACGACGAGGCGGTCGCTCTCGGCATCGCCTACACCGGACGCATCATCACCGCCGCCGCGCTGATCATGTCGATCTCGTTCGCCGCGCTGATCGCCGCCAACGTGTCGTTCATGCGGATGTTCGGCCTGGGCCTGACACTCGCCGTGCTGGTCGACGCGACGCTCGTGCGCATGGTGCTCGTACCCGGCGTTCATGCATCGCGATGGGCCAATGTGAACTGGTGGGCGCCGACCAGTGGCTCGTGCGGGTGCACGAACCGCGTCGGCCTCAGCGAGGCACCCCCGCCGGACGATCCACGCACCTTGAAGGAGCCTGTCAATTTATGACGGAATTGTTGCGAAGTGAACCATCGGACTGTCGTTCAACGTGCCCACCATATGAGTGCTAAGAGCGTCATCGCCGGCGTACACGGGCGCACTGCCCCCTTACCGCTACAGCCAGGACGAGATCACCGACGACGTTTCTCGCAGATGCCCGGCCTTCGCCGAGCACGAGCGACGTCGTTCGCGGCCTGCACGAGAACTCGAAGGTCGACGGGCGCCATTTCGTACTGCCGCTCGAGCGGTACGCCGACGCTGACCGACTTCGGCGACGCCAACGACCTCTACATCGAGCACGCGCGTCGACCTCGCCTGCGAGGCGCTTGTCCGGCGCCCTCGACGAAGCCGGCTTGCAGCCCAAGCGATCTCGACACCATCGTGACGACGACGGTCACCGGTATGGCCGTGCCGTCGCTGGACGCCCGCATCGCAGGCCGCCTAGGGCCTGCGGCCCGACGTGAAACGCGTGCCGCTGTTCGGACTGGGCTGCGTGGCCGGCGCGGCGGGCATCGCGCGCATGCACGACTACCTGCGCGACGCACCCGACGACGTCGCCGCGCTGGTCTCGGTCGAACTGTGTTCGCTGACCTTTCCGGCGGCCGAGCCGACGATGGCCCTATTCGTCGGCAGCGGGCTCTTCGCCGACGGTGCCGCCGCGGTGGTGGCGGTCGGCGAACGTCGCGCCGCCCAGATCCACGCTGGCGGGCCCGACGTGCTCGCCACCCGCAGCCGGCTCTACCCCGACTCCCTGGGCACCATGGGCTGGCACGTCGGCTCCTCCGGCTTTCAGCTGTTGCTCGCCCCCAATCTGCCCGAGCTCATCGACAGTCACCTCGCCGACGACGTCAACGGATTCCTGGCCGATCACGGCCTGACGATCGCCGACGTCGCCGCATGGGTGTCGCACCCCGGCGGCCCCAAGGTCATCGAGGCCATCACCGAGACGCTCAGCCTCGACGACGACGCGCTGGAGCTGACGTGGCGCTCGCTGGCCGAGGTCGGCAACCTCTCGTCCTCGTCGGTGCTTCACGTCCTGCGCGACACCCGCGCCAAAAACCCGCCCAGCGGCAAACCGGGCCTGCTGATGGCCATGGGCCCGGGCTTCTGCTCGGAGCTGGTGCTGCTGCGCTGGCACTGATCACATGATCTGGTACACGCTGTTGATCGCCGCCGTCGCGGTCGAACGCATCGCCGAACTCGTTGTCTCCCAACGCAACCTGGCGTGGAGCCGGGCTCGCGGCGGCGTCGAGTTCGGCGCCCGGCACTATCCGGCGATGGTGGTGCTGCACAGCGGCCTATTGGCGGGGTGCCTGGTCGAGAGTCTGTACCGGCCCTTCCTCCCGGCGCTGGGCTGGCCGATGCTGGCCGTCGTGCTGGCCGCCCAAGGGCTGCGATGGTGGTGCATCGCGACGTTGGGCCACCAGTGGAACACCCGTGTCGTTGTCGTCCCCGACGCAGCGCGGATCACCGGCGGACCGTACCGGTTCGTGCCGCACCCCAACTACGTCGCGGTCATCGTCGAAGGAATCGCGCTGCCGCTCGTGCACACCGCGTGGATCACCGCTCTGGTGTTCACGGTTCTCAACGCCGCTCTGCTTCGGACACGCATCCGGGTCGAGAACGACGCGCTGGCGAGGCTCCGGTGATCGACCTGCTCGTGGCGGGCGGCGGCCCGGCCGGTCTGGCCACCGCGATTCACGCGGCGCGGGCCGGACTCGAGGCCGTCGTGGTGGAACGGCGCGACGGGCCCGTCGACAAGGCCTGCGGCGAAGGGCTGATGCCCCACGCACTGCGACAGTTGGAAGCCCTCGGCGCGGACCCGCCGGGTATGCCCTTCAGCGGCATCACCTACCTCGACGGCCAGCGCCGGGTGACGGGTCGATTCCGCTCCGGCCCCGGGCGGGGAGTACGCCGAACATGGTTGCATGCAAGCCTTTTGGACGCGGCGAAGGCGGAGGGTGTGCAGATCGTGCACGGGGAGGTCGGCCCCGTGAGCCAGGACGCGACGTCGGTGCACTGCGGCGACTTTCGCGCCCGCTACCTGGCCGCCGCCGACGGGCTGCACTCGCCGATCCGCGCCGCGCTCGGATTGGCCCGGCCCTCCGCGGGTCCACGTAGGTGGGGCATCCGCCGTCATCATTTGATGACGCCGTGGACCGACTGCGTGGAGGTGTACTGGTCCGGCGACGCCGAGGCGTACGTCACGCCGGTGGCCGAGGACTGCGTCGGCGTCGCGATCCTCACCAGGCGCAGGGGCGGGTTCAGCGAGCACCTCGAGGCGTTCCCCGCCCTCGAAGTACCGCATCGACGGTCATGACCACGGCCCCGACCGCGCCGCCGGCCCACTGCGACAGCGGGTGCGCGGCCGCACCGCTGGGCGGGTGCTGCTGGTCGGTGACGCGGCCGGATACGTCGATGCGCTGACGGGCGAAGGCCTCGGGATCGCCTTCAGCGCAGCCGAACTGCTCGTCAACTGCGTCGTCGCCGACCGTGTCGACGATTACGACCGCCAGTGGCGGCGCATGTCGCGGCGCTACCGGCTACTCACCGCCGGCGTGCTGTACGCCAGTGCGCAAACGCCGCTGCGCTCACGTATTGTGCCCGCCGCCAACGTCTTTCCCGGTGTCTTCACCGGCATGGTCAATCTGCTCGCCGATTAGCCCATCATGTCCCACGGTCGATCGCGTCGAAAACGATCAGTGATTGCTCGAACGGTTCGGACGTGACGCCCAACTGGTTCCCGAAGGGATGGTCGAGCCAGAAGACGATGAACAGCAGAAGGCCGAGCAGTACAGCGACCCCGCTCAGGATGAGCAGATGAGCACGCGCGCTCCCCAAGCGCATGAAACCACCGAGCATCAGCAGCAGGACACCGCCGAACAGCAGTCCCGCCCACAGCACGACGGGTATTCGCGGTTCGGCGTCCAGGATTCGCTGACTGCGCTCAGACGCCAACGTATCCACCTTGTCGAGGAACTTCTGACTAATCGGGTTCGATGCGACGCTGGACCGCTCACCACCGAGCACCCTGTACATCTCGTTGAGCGCATCTCGCGCGCTTTCGGTTCCACCGCCGGCGCGTATTGCATTTTCCCATTCGGGTCCCGCGACCGCCGTCGTGTACTTCCGGAGCAGTTCGCGCATCTGTGTCTGCTCTGGCACGGGCATGCCGACGGTCTGCCGGTACATCGTTGTCAGCGTGGACGCCTCGTTCGAGACGTTGGCCTCGGCAGAGGAGAACTGCTCCCAGGCAACGACGATGGTGAAACCGAGTAGAGCCCCGTAAACCAGTCCGACACAGGTCAAGAACGGCGACAGCGCCCCGTTGTGCCCATCGCTGGGCGGTTTGGGGAGGGTGCGATCCGCCAGCCACATACTGCCAACCCCGACCAGCACCGCCACGACCAGGGACACGGCCAGCAGCAGCCAAAGACCCACTATCCCGAAGTCTCCCATGGCTTACCTCCCTTGTAGCGCGCGACGATACCCTTCGGCGGCCGCTCGTTGTCGCAGATGATCGGTGCCCTTCAAGCCGTGAACGGCGTGCTGCTGTTCGGCATCAGCACGGCCGCGAATAGACCACCCGCGTGCGGAAGACGATGTCCTGCAACGATCTTCGCCGCCTGTCGATCACGACCCATAGCAGGCCGATCGGGAACACCACGCATCCGATCGCGCGCAGCAATCCGACGGGCAGACTCACGCGCGGCGAACGTCGCCCGACGACCCTCAGCCCCATGATCACCGCGCCCACTGTGGATCCCGACACCGTCCAGCATCCCGTGAGGTACACCACCGCGACGGCGAACGTGACCGCCGCGGAGAACACGGCGTTCAGCGACGGCAAGCTGAAGGCCGCGGGCGAATAGACAAGCCTCACCAGCACCAGGCCGCCGTACAGCGCACCCATGATCAGCAGGACCACCACCAGGTCGATGATCGCGGTCAGTCCCCGGGTGATCATCCCGGCCGCCCGCTCGCCGTCGGGCGTCGGCTCCGATGAGGTCACCGGTTGTCCCGGTCACGCCCCAACATGCGGTCGACGATTCCGGCCACGACGTCGTCGGCGCGCTCGCCCTGCGTGCGAACGTCGGTCATAACCTCGGCGGTCATCGAATTCGTCGACTCGCGGATGATCGCGGGCAGGTCCACACCCTCGATCACCCTGTCTGCCAGAGCGATCAGGTCGATCCGGTTGATCACCGCCTCGATGTCCAGATCAGCGGCGAGCGCGTCGATGTCCAGACGCTCACGCACCAGCGCGTTCAAATCCATCGCATCGAGAACAAGGTCCACCAAACTGACCGCGACGGCACCGACCAGCGCCTTGAACTGATCGGCGCTCTGGGTCACCCACTGATCACCTCGCTCGGACAGGCCAGCGACGCCGCGCCGCATCAACGGCCCGAAGACCGGCACTTTCTCCGCCACGCGATACGCGGCCTCAGCAGCGCCGACCGCGATCGCCGCCGTACCCACCGCGGCGGAAGCCACCGGGTGTTTCAGCAGGTCGACGTCGTTGCCCATCACCGCATCGTAGTTCTCGCGGCGCACGAAACTGCGATCCCGGCAATGGGCTCGCCGATTGGTTACGGCCGGAACGCAAGGATGCGGTCGTCGCCGTCGCGTGCACTTCCTCGACCGTCGCGGTTGCTGGTGGTGAACCACAGCGTGCCGTCCGGAGCCGCGACCACAGTTCGCAGACGCCCGTACTGCCCGATGAACAGCGGCACCGACCCACCCTGGGCGCCGTCGGCGCCGATGATATGTGGAGGAGCGACCAAAACCACGAGGCGGCGCCAGTGGCCACCGGCATCTCGAGAGTCGACACTCGAAATCAAGACAGAGCGCCTTACGTGGGACGGAAGGGTGTTCGACGTCTACCCCGAACGCAATTGATGCCTAGAACGGCGGCGCGTTCAGGCGGCTGTCACCCTCGCCGGTTCACCACGCCCACCCATGCATGACGCGCTCGCCTGGCTGCAGTCGTCTGCGCTCGGCACGTTCATGCGCGACTCAGGCCCGTGGACCTATCCCGTCGTCAACGTGATTCATGTTCTCGGTGTCGCGACGCCGTTCTGTTGGTGAAGTTCTCGGCAATCGGGCTTGGACTGGTGAACGCCATCGTGTTGCGCCGAACGGCGGCGTGGCGCGCCCTCACAACCCGTAATCTGTCCCACTCCGAAGCGCGGCGACTGGCGCTCATGGGTGGCGTGTCGCTGGCCAGCTGGCTGACGGCCGTCGGTGCGGGACGGATCATCGGGTACTGGTAGATCAGCCGGTACGTCACCACTACCTGACCGCAGAACTCATTAGTTGTGCTTGATTGTGAAGCACGTATTGTTCCGGCGCGCAGCGGTTTTCAGCGAATCCGAATCGCCATCAGGCACACACGCAACCCATTGCCATGCCTTGCCTGTGGGAGGACGATGAAGTGGTCCGGCGGCGCCGTCGAGACGCTGCCCCACATACGACGGAGGCAGATCATGTACGCACGAAGCACCACAATCCAGGCGCAGACCTCGTCCATCGACGCCGGTATTGCGCATATGCGCGATAGCGTGATGCCCGCGCTCGAGAGTATTCCCGGGTGCCTCGGCCTGTCCTTGTTGGTCGACCGGACGTCAGGCCGCTGCATTGCCACCAGCTCCTGGGACTCCGAGGACGCGATGCGCGCGAGCGATGAGTCCATTCAGCCGATTCGTAACCAGGCCTCGGAGCTTTTCGGTGGTAGCACGCAGGTCGAGGAATGGGAGATCGCTGCCATGCATCGCGAGCACCGCGCGGGTGAGGGCGCCTGCGTCCGAGCCACCTGGGTCAAGACGGATCCGGGTCAAATCGACGGAGGCATCGACTTCTATAAGACGACTATCCTTCCGGCCCTCGAGGAGCTGGAGGGATTCTGCAGTGCCAGCCTGCTCGTCGACCGAGCGTCCGGTCGTGGCGTGGCCGCAGCGACCTTCGACAACGCCGAAGCGATTGAGCGGAACACCGACAAGTTGGACAGGATCAAAGCCACGGGCAGCCAGGAAGCAAACGCAGAAGTACTCGACCAGTGCGACTTCGAGTTGGCGGTCGCACACCTGCGTGTGCCCGAGATGGCCTAACCGCTGGACTGACGGGGGTGCGGCGGCAGAACCAACCGTCGTCTGCTGCGGTACCGTTGGCCGTATCCGGGCAAGTCGAGCGAAACCGCCTCTTGCAGAGGTGCTTTCAGATGCGATCCAGCGGTGAGGGCTCGTCGCCGGTCGGCGCTGGGCGGATCGTCACGCTGGCGGTAGCCGGTGCCGTTTTTCTGCAATGCAGCTCCGCGCCGCCTCCATCTGCGCCGACGTCACGACCGTCCGTCACCACGCCATCACCGTCTCCCATTACGCCGCCACCTGCGACGCCCGCACCACCAGCCGCTGCCACCGTCCAGCCGGTCACCGCCGCCGACCTCGGCCCGAGCTGGCGACCAGGCTGCCCACTCGACCCGCGGCAATTGCGGCGAGTCGAGGTCAACCACCTCGGCTTCGACGGCGACGATTCACCGCGGCGCCCTGATCGTCCACCAAGACCTGGCGGCCGAGGTCATCGCGATCTTCGAGCAGCTCCTTCAGCTGCGCTACCCGATCGAGAAGATCCGCACCGTCGACGCCTATCCGGCCGCCGACGACGAGTTGTCCATGGCCGACAACAACACCTCGGCGTTCAACTGTCGAGACATCCCCGGCACCGGCCGCTGGTCTTTGCACGCTTTCGGTCGAGCCATCGACCTCAATCCACTGCTCAACCCTTTCATCGACCGGACGGGTGCCTTCCAGCCCAAGGACGCCGCGCCATACCTCGACCGCAACCGCACAGACCCCGGACTCCTGCATGCGGGCGACCCGGCCGTGCGCGTCTTCACCGATCGTGGTTGGCGCTGGGGCGGCTACTGGCGAACTCCGATCGACTATCAGCACTTTGAGCGCTGATTGCCGGTGAGTGCGCTGGCGCTAGGACATGGGCCCCGTCCTTTTGGACGGGGCCCATGCCGAGTGATTCACGTGTCAGAAGCCGAAGCCCAGGTTTGTCTGGGCCGACCCCGAAGCCGACGGCAGAGGCGGCGGCGGGGGTGGCGGGGGCAGTGTCGGGAGACCGACGCCCAAGTCGGTCGCAAATCCACCCTCGGCTGAACCCAAAGGCGTATCCACCCCGACACCGGTCCCCCCGGACGCTGAAGCCTCGGGCGCCGGAAGTGCAGGCGGCGGAGGCGGTGGGGGCAACGTCGGGAGACCGACGCCGAACCCGACGTCACCGCCGCCGGAAACGTCTGCGTCTATCTCGTCTGCCAGCGCAGTACCAGCACCGGCCAGTGAGAACGCCAGCGCAGCGGCGACCGCGCTCGTGATCTTCAAGGTCGTACGTACAGTCGATTCAGACAACAAAATGTCCCTCTATCGGTTGTTGGTTTTGGCACGACCCCCCGGTGAGACGCTAACAAGATCGATCGTCGGGTGCAGGGCGCCAACGTGGCCGGGCTGACATCAGTAAACGGTCCGACCGGACGCGGGTGGCGAAAACTCCCGGTCGACGGCGTCCACGCCACAGAGTCCGGGCGGGTGGCGAATTCTTGGTCAATTACGCCCTGCCGTAGAGACGCAGGGTCTGGGCCGTCGCCGTCGCCACTTCACCCCGTAGCTCCTGGATCGGTGGACTGCCTCGCAGATGGTGTTCGCCACCGGTCCCGGGGACCACTGTGCGAACTGCCAAGCTCACAGCGACAATGTCGCTCATCTACTACATGACCGCCCAACACGCGCGACTAATTCGCTGCGAGCTTGGCAACTCAGCACATTAACCTGCGGAGAGCCTCACCAGAATCGCCCGCAGCCCTTGTCAGTCGGCGTCATCCCTGCACACCGACTCGGCGGTAGGAGGTCGCTCGCTAGGTGTAATTGACTGCTTGGCAACACCATTTGTCGTCGCGATCATGACCCTGCTCGACGAGTATGCTCGCGTGCGGTCGAAGCACAACCAGCACCGGCGCGGCTGACGGCCGCGCAATCCACAGGAAATCGAACTTAGCCCTTGAGGATTCGGCCAGGTGACCACACCGACCACACTGTGACGTAGGCCAACGCAAAGAATGCCGCTACCGCGAGCGCCACACCCGTCGACTGCACATGGGCGAACGGCGAACTCACCCACTCGAGCGTCGACGCCGCCACCGCGTCCGGCTGCGTCACCAAATCCCATGAGTTCCACCGCTGGAACCGTCCGATGACCACACCCACCGCGCACAGCCCGACCGACACGATCACCGCGACCCAGCCGGCCAGTGCGCCGAGTTCCCGCTCGATCCGCTGATGCACCAGATGCATCGACACCACCCCGAGGATGATGCCGGTCCAGGCCGCGACGCCGAATTGTAGGAAGTGCCGCCACAATTCGACGCCCTCGGCCAGATGCACCAGATCAGTCACCAGATACGGGGCGTTGGGCAGAAACGCCAGCCACCCCAACCCCAGCGGAATCAACCACCCCCGCCCGTGCACCGCGGCGAAACCCATCGCGAAGAAAATCGGGATCCACGCCAAAACTAAGTTCCACACGAGAAACCGCGTCGGATAAAACGCCGGTGCGGTCGGATCGGTGACACCCAGCGCGATCACCAGTCCGCTCGTGGCCATCAGCGAGACGATAAGCACGACGCGCCGCGACTCAGTCATCCCTGTAGTTTGCCAGCGGTACGCACCATGGTGGCGCACCTCAACTCTCAGTCCGGCCCTTCTCTTGGCGCCGAGCTGGAATCGCGGTCTTCGCATCAGCGTCGGCGCCATCCGTGCGCTTCGTTGGCGCGCTATCGTCGCCGTCGCGGCCAATCTCCGGGCCCTCGGTCGAGATCCCCGGCGATTCGCCGTCACCATTGGCGTCGACGTTCGGCATCGGCACGGTGTCCGCCAGCGAAGGCAAGCTCGCCAACCGCGCTCCCTCGTCCACCTGTTCGGCGGAACCCTCCACGGCCGGATGGGTCGGGTCATGCGGCAGCGCCGGCACCGGTGCACCGGCCCCGACGGTCGCCTCCTCCAGCTCCTCCTCCGACTCCGGCGCCTCCTCCGACTCCGGCGCTTCCTCCGGCTCCGCCACCGCCGCAGGCTTGCGCTCGTCGGGCAGATCAATCTCGTTGAGCCCCAACCGATTCTGCAGCCGTTTCATCCACCGCGGCGCCCACCAGCACTCGTCGCCCAGCAGCTTCATGACCGACGGCACCAGGAACATCCGGACCACCGTCGCGTCCAGCACCAGCGCGGTGACCAGACCGAACGCCAGGTACTTCATCATCACCAGGTCGGAGAAGACGAACGCGCCCGCCACCACAATGAGGACCAACGCCGCCGCGGTGATGAGGCGGCCGGTGGTCGCGGTGCCGACGCGGATAGCGTTCGCCGTCGACGTGCCATGCGCGCGTGCCTCGACCATCCGGGACACCAGGAAGACCTCGTAATCGGTCGACAGGCCAAAGATCACCACGATGACGAGGCCGATCACCGGGGCGGTCAACGGGGTGGGCGTGAAGTTGAGCAACTCCGAGAAGTGACCGTCGACGAATATCCACGTCAGCACCCCCAGCGTCGAACCGAGCGTCAGCACGCTCATGATCGCGGCCTTGATCGGCAGCACCAACGACCCGAACGCGAGAAACATCAACAACGTGCTCGTGCCGATCAAGATGAGTGCCATCAGCGGCAGGTTGGAAAAGATGCTCTGGATGCTGTCCTGCTCGAGCGCGGGTGTGCCGCCCACCCATACGGTCAGGCCGCGCGGCGGCGAGATCGACCGCAGCTCACCGACTTTCGTGTCAGCGTCGTTTCGGTTCACCAGGCCGTTCTGGATCACCCGCACGGATGGATCCTTCGATGCGCCATCGAGGTAGGGCCGCTCCTTCCACATGTTGGCCTGGTCGTTGTCCGGGTCGACGAAGCCCGAAATCGTCATCGCCTTGCCGCGGACCAGTTGCACCTCGGCGTCGGCGACCGGCCGGCCGTCGTTGCTATGGATCACCAGCGTCAGCGTCTCGGTGCGGAACCCGGGAAAGATCTGATCGAACTCCTGCTGCGCCTGGCGCACCGAATTCGTTGGCGGCAGGTACTTTTCGCTGATGCCGCCCAGCGACAGATTGCCCAGCGGGACGATCAGCCAAACCATGACGGCGACGATCGCGGCGGCAAACACGATCGGCCGTTTCATCACGCGGTCGACGAGCTTGCCCCAGAAGCCGTTCTCGACCTCTTCGCGGGTCTTGGTCTTCTGCACCCGCGCGCCCAGCCAGTGTAGCCACCAGTTCGTCGGTTTCCAGTTGCGGAAGAACGGAACCCGCAGGAACGAGTACACGCCCAAGTCGTCGACGTGGCGGCCCAGCAGCCCCAGGCAGGCAGGCAGCACGGTGATCGACAGGATCGCCGACAACGTGACCGAGGCCATCATGGCGTAGGTGAGCGATCGCAGGAAGCCCTGCGGGAACAGCAGCAAGCCGGCCGCGGATGCCACGATGAGCACCGACGAGAACACCACGGTCCGCCCGGCCGTCGTCACGGAGCGACGTACCGCGGTCTCAGTGTCATAGCCCTCGGCGATCTCCTCACGGAAGCGGCTGACCACGAACAGCCCGTAGTCGATGGCGATGCCCAGACCGATTAGCGTCACCACCGGTTGCGCGAAATAGTGAACCGGCCCGTCTATCGCGACCAGTCGCATGATGCCCAGCGACCCGAGGATGGACAGGGCGCCGACCATCGCCGGCAGAAGCGCCGCGACCACACCGCCGAACACGAAGAACAGCACCACCGCCACTAGCGGCACGGCCAGCAGTTCGGCCCGCTTCTGGTCTTCGCCGATGGTTCCCATCAGCTCGTTGGCCAACGGCTGCAAACCGGCCAGCTTCACGTCGACGCCATCGATGGCGAAGTCGTGCCGGACCACCTTGTAGTTGTTGAGGATGGTGTCGTCGTCATTGCCCTTGAGCTGAATCGACATGAACGCGTGCTTCTTGTCCGCGTCGGCCATGCTGCGCAGCAGCTTCGGGCTCTTGAAGTAGCCGACGGACCGAAGGATCTGGTCCGGGCGGTCCTCTTCGACCTGGGCGAGGTTTTCGAGGATCTTCTTCTTGAAGTCCGGGTCGTCGACGGTCTTGCCGTCCGGAGCCGAGTAGATCGCCACGATGTGGCCCGAGGTGTCGCGGCCGTATGCCGCATCGCCCAGGCGCGACGCCATCGCCGACTCGCTGCCATCGTCGTAGAAACCGCTCTGGGTGAGGTGCGAGCCCAGAGTCAGGCCGAACGCGCCGCCAGCCAGGCACAACGCGACCATGACGCCGATCACGGCGACTCGGTAGCGATATACCGTTCGACCCCACCAGGCGAAAACGACAGCTCTCCTAATTGATCTTCGTCTGCGACCCGCGCGTCACGTCCCTTACGTTGCCATGCGCGCTGTCAGTGCCGGGCACAACGGTGGAATGGCTGCAGCCGCGCCCCTTCTCGTCCGGTGAATCTAGGCGGATCTACGATAACGGCTCTCGCGAAACACAGCAGGAATGCGTCAAGGTGACGCCCCAACGGGGTCGCGCAAAATCAGCCGCCTCGCCCAGCGTGCCACCGCCGGCCTGAAGAGGCTTCTCGTCGACGTCACCACCACGTGGCCGCAGAACTCATTAGCTGCGCTTGATTGTGACGCACGTATTGTTCGGGCGCGCAGCGGGTTTCAGCGAATCAGAATTGCCATCAGGCTGACGCCCGCCACCCATTGCCATGCCTTGCCCGCGGGAGGACGATGAAGTGGTCCGGCGGCGCCGTCGAGACGCTGCCCCACATAAAACGGAGGCAGATCATGTATGCACGAAGCACCACCATCCAGGGCCAGCCCTCGTCCATTGACGCCGGTATCGCGCATACGCGCGATAGCGTGATGCCCGCGCTCGAGGGCATCGACGGGTGCGTCGGCTTGTCCCTGTTGGTCGACCGAACGTCCGGCCGCTGCATAGTTACCAGCTCCTGGGAATCCGAGGAGGCGATGCGCGCCAGCGAGGAGGCCATTCGGCCGATTCGTGACCGGGCCGCAGAGCTTTTGGGTGGTAGCAGGCAGGTCGAGGAATGGGAGATCGCTGCCATGCACCGCGAGCACCGCGCGGGTGAGGGCGCCTGTGTCCGAGCCACCTGGCTCAAGGTCGATCCGGAGCAAATCGACCGAGGCATCGACTTTTACAAGATGACTATCCTGCCCGGCCTCGAGGAGCTGGAAGGATTCTGCAGCGCCAGCCTGCTCGTCGACCGAGCGTCCGGTCGTTGCGTGGCCGTGGCGAGCTTCGACAGTGCCGAAGCGCTGGAGCGGAACAACGACCAGTTGGACAGGATGAGAGCCACGGGCAGCCAGGAAGCAAACGCAGAGGTGCTCGACCAGTGCGACTTCGAGTTGGCAGTCGCACACCTGCGTGTGCCAGAGATGGTCTGACCGCGGGAGCCGCAGTTAACCTGCCGAGCCGCTATTGCATAGCTTGTCCGGACAGTGTCCGGACACCTGTTATGCTCGGTTCATGAGCGATCGTGCAATCAAACCCCGGCGTCATCGGCTGGAGGTTCGGGTAACCCCAGAGCAGGACGCGATCATCCGTCAGGCGGCAGACCTCGAGGACACCACCGTGACGGCGTTCGTGCTCGACACTGTCACGTCGCGGGCGAAGGGAATCGTGAAGCGGCATCACGATTTAGTGCTGTCGAATCAGGCGTTCGACCAATTCATCGCCGAACTCGATAAGCCAGCCAAGCCGGTACCGGAGTTGGTTGACCTGTTTAAGAACAACCCGAAGCTCCGCGAGGCGTGAGCCGCGCTCCGCGCGTCCTGCTCGAACGCCTCGATGCCCCCCACGACGTCACCACCTTCAATTCGGGAAACGAGGACCTCGACAGGTGGCTTCAGCGCCACGCTCTCGCAGCACAACGCATGGACTCCGCGCGCACATTCGTGGCCATACGAACAGGCCGCGTCATCGGCTACTTCAGCCTGACCATGGGCTCGGTGCTGCGAGCCGAGGCTCCTGCAAAGCTCGTTCGCGGCATGCCGGCGTATCCGGTCGGTATGGTGCTGCTGGCCCGCCTGGCAGTCGAGGGGTCACATCAGGGAAAAGGCGTTGGCGCAATGCTTCTCGCCGAAGCGCTGCGCAGGGCAGTCGCAGCCGGCGAGGTCGTTGCCGCGCGTCTTATCGTGGTGGACGCAGTCGATGACAGCGCCGCGGCGTTCTACCAGCGCTACGGCTTCATCCGAACGCCCGAGAACCCGCTCCGGTTTTACCGCCGCATGAAAGACGTTCGCGCAAGCCTCGATTCATCCGCTGAATAACGCTATTCACCAATGCGCTACAGCGGTGCCAGTCGATGCGCCCGACAGCGGAGCGGGTCCCGGCCGGTGCCGGAGACCGTGTATCAGCGGAGGTAGGTTTGACCCTCCGACGGATATCCGCCGCCGTCGGTAGCGATGTGAACATGGTCGTAGTGGTTGGCGGTGTCCCCGCCACGATCCGACATCATTCTTTTCGAGCCGTTGGGCCTGTAGATGGTCTGCCTCCATATGACGTGATTCAGGCCGAAGCGCTCCGCATTCTTCAGGACATACGCGAGGACACTGTCGCCGAGCGCTATCCCGGCCGCCGAGCGAGCGTTCGGGATCATCACGTCGATCGCCAACCCGTGCGGATGCCATTTCAGGGGATCCGAGCGGACCCCGCCGATATCGAGAATCTCGGGAAACGCCGCGCTCACCGAGCGCGCCGCCAAGATCGTTTTGACCTGGAGTCCGTTCTCCGGTGCAACGCCGTGGGGCAATGCGGGCGGCGGGCCCGGACGTTGCACCGCTACTACAGGCGGCGGGCTCGTCGGCTTCGAAGCCGCGACTGCCTCGCAGCACGAGGCAGCGCTACTGAGGTGCGGATAGCTGTCTGCACCGATAACAAACAACGTGGCGGCAGAGGCGACGCCCGCCACTACGGCCAACGGCGATCGTTGCCGCGTTTTGGCTAATGAATGTCTTCCCATCGGACGCGCACCCTACCGACACGCCCGAGCGCGTTGAGCAACCACCCATTTGCTTGTCGTCATGTTGACCGTGAGCTACCACCATGCCCGCCTTAGCGCTGAAAGCGCAGCTCAAAAGGGTCAGGCCGCGGAACATTCGGTAGGCACAACCATGTGGAAACCACCCATAATTAGTGGCCTGCATCAGAGATCAGCTAATGATGTGACGTTCGACAAGTTGGTGCCTGCGCCACGATTCGGCAACATACTCGGCGCGCCGACCTACGTAAACGGCGCCGCGGTCCGGGGCTACGGCCGGAACGCAAGGATGCGGTCGTCGCCGTCGCGCGCACTTCCTCGACCGTCGCGATTGCTCGTGGTGAACCACAGGGTGCCGTCCGGTGCCGCGACAACTGTTCGCAGACGCCCGTATTGCCCGATGAACAACGGCACCGACCCGCCCAGTGCGCCGTCGGCACCGACCGGAATCTGATAGAGCCGCTGCCCGCGAAGGCACGCGACCCACAACGAGCCACCAAAGTAGGCCAACCCCGAGGGCGACGCTTCACCGGTCCCCCACTCGACCGACGGATCGATCAGGCCAGCGGTGTCCGCGCGCCCTTCGGCCATCGGCCACCCATAGTTGCCGCCCGGCTGAATCAGATTCAGCTCGTCCACCCGATTCGCGCCGTACTCCGTGGCCCACAGTCGACCGGCCGAATCCCACGCCAATCCCTGGATGTTGCGATGGCCGAACGACCAGACCGGCGATGCCGGATCTGGGTTGTCGGACGGAACCGAACCGTCGGAATTGATGCGAAGGATCTTGCCGCCCAGCGACGACCGGTCCTGCGCCAGTTCCGGATTGCCGCTCTCCCCTGTCGTCACATAGAGCTTGCCGTCCGCACCGAATGCGATGCGACCACCGTCGTGGACGGAAGCAGCTGGAATGCCGGTCAGTATCGGCGACTGCTCGGTCAGCGCGCTTCCGTCGAAGCGCATCCGGACCACCCGGTTGTCCCCGCCGGTCGTGATGTAGGCGAAAACTGTTTGGCCCGCAGTCGCGAGACCGAGCAGACCGCCTTCCCCGCGCGCCGCGACGCCGGCCACCACACCGACCTGATTCACCGCACCGGCGGACACGTGCTTGACGGCACCGCTGTTGCGTTCGGCGATCAGCGCGCTGCCGTCGGGCAGAAATGCGATCCCCCACGGCACATCGAGATTCGCAGCAATGTCCGTGGGCGGGGCGACATTGGGCTGACCGCGAGATTCGCCGTCACTTCCACACGCGACGACCAACATCAAGGCTGAGGCGAGCGCAACCGCGCCTCGCGTGAGTACCGCTCGCGGGGTGGGCATGATCAGACGGGCATGCGACTGCCGAGGAGCGCGTCGAGCTCATGCTCGAAGCGGTCGGCGAGATCCCACAGATCTTTCACCAGCCGTCGGCAGGAGATGATGCCGACGTTGAGCTTGCCGCTGAGCGACATCACCGTGATGTTCAGTCCAGAACCATGAAAGATCGGGCCAAGCGGATAGAGCGCCTTGATCTCAGCACCCATGCCGTACAGCTTGTGCTGCGGCCCAGCCACATTCGAGATGATCACGTTGTGGATCGCGGTGTGGGTCAGCGCAGTGTGGCCCATCACGTCAAGGATGAAATGGATGACCTCGCGGCTCGCGACTTGTGCCAAGTCGACCACCAGCGTGGGGCCGATGTCGGAGCTGTGTTCCTTTGCGTGTGAGCTTGATTCGGCGATGGCTAGGAGACGCTCGCCTGGATCTTCGATGTGGGTTTGCAGGTTGCAGAACATCCCCGAAATCTTGTTGCGGCCCGGCCGATCGGACTTGTCGTGCGCCGACGCCGGCACCACGGCCACCAACGGCTTGTCAGGCAGCTCGCCCCGGTCACGCAGGAACTCGCGCAGCGCACCGGCGCACAGGGCCATCACCACGTCGTTGACCTTGACGTCGAACCGGTTCTTCACCTGTTTGACGTCCTCGAGGTCCAGCTGCGCGAAGGCGATATTGCGTTCGGCGGTGACTTCCGCGTTGAACGCCGTCGACGGAGCGGCGAACGGTGCGGCCATGGCAGTGCCGCTGCCCGCACGACTCACCGTCTTGATGATCGTCGACATGGCCGCGGGCATCACTTTGGCCAGCTGCCAAGGACGCGAGAGAAACTTCACCAGTCCTCCCGCGGCAATTCCCAACTGCGTCGCGTCGCCGCACCCATCCACGGCCTCGGGAGGCGCAGAGTCGGGCTCCGGGCTGCACAGCTGGTTGAGCAGGTTCGCGGCCCCGACCCCGTCCACCGCGGAGTGGTGCACCTTGATCATCAGCCTCGTCGGCCCGGCCTCGTGCGTTTCCTCGTCGGCGACCCCCTCGAGCACCCACATTTCCCACATCGGCTTGCTTCGATCCAGCGGCGCCTGGGCGATGTGGGCACACTCGTCGGCCAGTTCGCTGCGCCCGCCCGGAGACGGCACAGCGATCCTGAACAGGTGGCGGGACAAATCGAAGTCCTTGTCCTCGACCCACACGGGGTGGTCCAGGTTCAGCTGGCTGTCGGCAAGCTTTGCTCGGAACTCCGGTATCCCCTTGATCCTCAATGCCAGGTCGTCACGGAATCGATCAAAGGTGTAGCCACCGGGAATGGTGGACGTGTCCAACTCGACGACCGAGCACACATGCAGTGGGATGGTGTCCGATTCAACGTAAAGGAAGCTCGCGTCCAGTCCGCTTAAACGCTCCATTGAGCGAAGGGGATAGCCACTCTGCGAAGTTGTCAAACGTCGCGGGGCCCGGCGTCGCCGAGGGACACATGTGCCTCGACAACGACACCGGCCACTACTTCAACCTGTCCCGCGAGTCGTATCAGGTCGGCTGATCCCCCAGCCGGCATGACCATGCAATCGGCCACCTAACTAATTCCTATCCTGCATTAGTCATGCCCAAAACAGTCTTGGACAGGCATGGATCACGCTTCTAACGTAAGTGGCAGACCAGCGACCATCGACGGCCTAGGAAGTCATGACTGCCACCATTGCGGGCTCTTTGAGGACCACCGAACCCACCGGACAGATGCTCATCGCCGGCGAACCCGTCCGCGGATCCGGCAAGCCCATCAACGCCTTCGACCCGTCGGCCGGCGAGACCCTCGAGCCCGCCTACCACTACGGCGACTCCTCCAACGTCGACGCCGCCTGCTCTGCCGCGGCCGCCGCCTTCCCGGTCTACCGCGCCACCACCTCCGAGCAGCGCGCCCAATTCCTCGAAGCCGTCGCCTCCAACATCGAGGCCATCAAGGACGCCATCATCGCCCGCGCCACCGCCGAGACCGGCCTGCCCACCGCCCGCATCACCGGCGAAGTAGGCCGCACCACCGGACAGCTCCGCCTCTTCGCCTCCGTCCTCCGCGAAGGGTCCTGGAACGGCGCTCGCATCGACCCCGCCCTCCCCGACCGCCAACCCGCTCCTCGGCCCGACATCCGCCAACGCACCGTCCCCCTCGGCCCCGTCGCCGTCTTCGGCGCCTCCAACTTCCCCCTGGCCTTCTCCGTCGCCGGCGGTGACACCGCCTCCGCGCTCGCTGCCGGTTGCCCCGTCGTCGTCAAAGGCCACGACGCCCACCCCGGCACCTCCGAACTCGTCGGCCGCGCCATCACCGAGGCCGTCGCCTCCTCCGGTTTGCCTGCGGGTGTCTTCTCCCTGCTCTTCGGCGACGGGCCAGACCTCGGCATCGCCCTCGTCACCGACCCGCGCATCAAGGCGGTCGGCTTCACCGGATCCCGTTCCGGCGGAACAGCTCTCGTCAACGCGGCAGCGGCCCGACCCGAGCCGATCCCCGTCTACGCCGAGATGAGCTCAATCAACCCGGTCTTCCTGCTCGACGGCGCGCTGACCACCCGCGGCGCCGACCTCGGCAAGGCCTTCGTCGGCTCGCTGACCATGGGCTCCGGCCAGTTCTGCACGAACCCTGGACTCGTCATCGCAGTCGACGGGCCCGGCCTCGACGACTTCATCACCGCCGCCCGCGAGGCGCTCAGCTCAGTCGCCGGCCACCCCGATGCTCACGCCGAACATCGCCATCGACCTACGCCAAGGGGGTCGACGCGCTCAGCGAGGAGGCCGAGCTCGTCGGCCGCGGCGAAGCGGCCGACAGTCAATGTGCCTGCCGCGCAGCGCTATTCGCCACGAACGCCTCCAGCCTTCTGAATACCGAGGGTCTGCAGGCCGAGGTCTTCGGCGCCTCCAGTCTCATCGTGCGCTGCAAAGACGCCGCCGAGATGCAGACCGTCGCTCAGAACATCGAAGGCCAACTCACCGCGACCGTGCACGCCGACGAGTCCGATTACGACGACGCCGGACAACTGATGTCCGTGCTCGAACTCAAAGTCGGCCGCATCCTGTTCGACGGCTGGCCCACCGGAGTCGAGGTCGGCCACGCGATGGTCCACGGCGGCCCCTACCCCGCCACCTCCGACTCACGCAGCACCTCCGTGGGCTCCCGCGCCATCGAACGCTTCCTGCGGCCCGTCGCCTACCAAGACGTGCCGAAGTCGTTGCTTCCCAGCGCAATCGCCGATGGCAACCCCGACCACCTGTGGCGCCGCATCGACGGCCAGCTCACTGCCGACTGATCCACCACCACTCACCAAGGAGCCCCTGCGCGATGCATCCCACGTACACGCCCAATTTTCACGGCGTTCTGTTCTTCCCCGTCACACCCTTCACCGAGACCGGTACGGTCGACCTCGACCTGCTGGCCCAGCACATTGCCAAGGGCGTCGACGCCGGACCGGGCGGGGTCTTCATCGCCTGCGGCACAGGCGAATTCCATGCCCTCGAACCGCAGGAGTTCGGTGATATCGTCCGCACTGCCGTCGAAACAGTGGCCGGCCGCGTCCCCGTCTACGCCGGCGCCGGCGGTGCGATTGCCCAAGCCAAGCTCTTCGCGACGGCCGCCAAAGCCAACGGCGCCGACGGTCTGCTTCTGCTTCCCCCGTACCTCGTCGAGGTCCCTCAAGCCGGCCTCGTCGACTACACCCGTGAGGTCGCCGAAGCCACCGACCTGCCGGTGATCGTGTACAACCGCAACAACGCCCGCTACACCGAAGCCTCGGCGATTGAGGTCGCGAAGATCCCCAACGTCATCGGATTCAAGGATGGCACCGGCGATCTCGACCAGGTCGCGCGCATCGTCCGGGCCGTCACCGACAGCCTGGAGGGCACGGACAAGGAGTTCCTGTTCTTCAACGGCCTGCCCACCGCGGAGACCACGCAGCAGGCCTACCGCGCCATCGGCGTGCCGCTGTACTCGTCGGCCACCTTCGCCTTTGCCCCCGACCTCGCGCTCGCGTTCTACAACGCGCTGGAATCCGGCAACGATGCGCTGGTGAACTCCCTGTCGGAGGCCTTCTTCCATCCGCTCGTTCGCCTGCGGGACACCGTGCCCGGCTACGCCGTCTCACTTGTCAAGGCCGGCGTCGCGATGGAAGGCATCCCCGCCGGGCCGGTTCGCCCGCCGCTGATCATGCCGACCTCGGCCGACCTTACCGAGCTGCAGGCCATCATCGCCGCCGGACGCGCCGTTCTCTCCGACGCCCTCGCCCAGGCCCGATAGCCATGGCGCCCAGCCGGATTCGCATCACGGGCGCCCGCATCACCCCGGTCGCGTTCGTCGACCCGCCGCTGCTCAACACTGTCGGCGTGCACCAGCCCTACGCGTTGCGCGCCATCATCCAGCTCGATACCGACGCCGGGCTCGTCGGCCTCGGTGAGACCTATGCCGACTCGACACATCTCGTCCGGCTTCAAGCCGCCGCCGACGCCATCACCGGCCTGGACGCGTTCGCGCTCAACGCGATCCGCGCCGCGATCGCCGACCGTCTGCGCGGCGACAACCGGGCCGTCGGCACCGCCGGCATGATCACCACGGCCAGCGCCGTCGACCAGGTCTTCTCGCCGTTCGAGGTCGCCTGCCTCGACATCCAGGGCCACGCCACCGGGCGTCCCGTCTCCGACCTGCTCGGCGGTAAGGTCCGCGACGCGGTGCCGTTCAGCGCGTACCTGTTCTACAAGTGGGCCGCGCATCCCGGCCAGGAGCCCGACACGTTCGGCGAGGCCCTGGATCCCGACGGCCTCGTCAGGCAGGCCACGCGCATCATCGACGAATACGGCTTCACCGCAATCAAACTCAAGGGCGGTGTGTTTCCGCCGCAGGAGGAGATGGCGGCCATCGAGGCGCTGCACAGGGCGTTCCCGAACCATCCGCTGCGGCTGGATCCCAACGCCGCGTGGACGCCCGAGACGTCGCTCAAGGTGGCCTCGGGTCTGTGGGACATCCTCGAGTACCTCGAAGATCCGACGCCGGGCCTCGACGGTATGGCCGAGGTCGCGCAGCAGGCTCCCATGCCGCTGGCGACGAACATGTGTGTCGTCGCGTTCGATCAGCTCAAGCCCGCCGTCGCGAAAGGCTCGGTGCGCGTGGTGCTTTCCGATCACCACTACTGGGGAGGTCTGCACCGCTCGCGCCTGCTTGCCGGCATCTGCGAGACGTTCGACCTCGGCCTGTCGATGCACTCCAACTCCCATCTCGGCATCAGCCTGGCCGCGATGGTTCATCTCGCCGGCGCCACCCCGAATCTCACCTACGCGTGCGACACGCACTGGCCGTGGAAGACCGAGGAGATCGTCAAACCCGGCGTCCTGGAGTTCAAGGACGGCGCCGTGGGCGTCCCGACGACACCTGGTCTCGGCATCGAGATCGATGAGGATTCGCTTGCCGCGCTGCATGAGCAGTACCTGCGCTGCGGGATCCGCGATCGCGACGACACCGGCTACATGAAGACCGTCGATCCCGACTTCGAGGCGCTCAGCCCGCGCTGGTAGGGGGCACATGCGACGGGCAGGCCGGGTGGCACTCCCCGGTCTGCCCGCCTCTCAGCGAGAGATTCGCTGCGAGCGACAAATTCGCTCGTAGGTGGGCAGACCAAAGACCTGGGAATTGTCCCTGGCGCTTCGGCGACGTCGACGTATGTGTCGTCTCTTTCGAGACACGCGGCGAGAGGCTTATCGGGATCCGTAGTTCGGGGGCGGGGGAGGTTCAGATGGTTGCGTTCGAGTCGGACGCGGGCTCGCTGGTGGGAGATATGTCGGCGGAGTGTCTTGGGTGGTCGTGGTGGTCGTGGTGGTCGTGTAGCTGGGAAGAGGTCTATCTCCTTGATACACAAGAAGAACGGTGACACCGGCGATCACCGCCAGCACGCCGAGCGCTATTGCGACCAGGACCCAGAGATTTCGTCGGCCGGTGTCAGTTGAGGCTCGCTGGTTCGCAGCAGCTTGGGACGAGGACGCCGAGCTGTCTGGCGGTCGCCAATGGATAGGTGCTGGCCCCGACTCCGATTGCATTCTGTATGCGCTAGCTACGGCAGGCGGCGACTCCGCGGGGACCGCATACTTGTGGGTCGCCGGCTCACCGACACCGGCGGCCAGCTCGGTGCGCGGAACCTGCGGAGGTGACGTTGGTGTAGGCGTAGCCGGCGGGATCAACGCTGCGTTTGCATCGCGGACGAGATCTTTGGTGGTGGAGTAGCGGTCGTTGGGTTCTTTGGCCATTCCGGTAGCGATAACTTGGTCCATCGCCGCAGGAACATCGGCGCGACGCTCTGACGGTTTGGGCGGTATTGCGAACATGTGTGCCGCCGCAAGCTGTTCCAAACTGTCCCCAGTAAAGGGCTGCTGACCCGTCAGCGCCTGATACAAGACGCACGTCAATGCGTAGACGTCGACTCGCGGATCGACTGTCCCTGCGCGGAATCGCTCGGGGGCCATGTAGGCCCAGGTCCCGACTGTAACGCCAGCGCTTGTCAACCCCGTCTGTCCGGCGACCCTAGCGATGCCGAAGTCGATGAGATAGGCGAAGTCGTCCTCGGCGATCAACATGTTTGAGGGCTTTACGTCGCGGTGCACCAACCCAATCCGGTGGGCGGCGTGAAGCGCCGACGCGATCTGCTCGATGATTCGTACCGCCCTTGTAGGCTCCAACGGGCCGCCTTTTAGCAGGGTTTCCAGATCATGGCCATTGATCAACCGCATACTCACGTACAAGCGCCCGTCGATCTCGCCGAAGTCGTAGATCGGTACGACGTGCGGCTCCTCGAGCCCGGCTGCGGCCCGGGCCTCCCGGCGGAACCGCTGCTGGAACATCTCATCGTCAGCCAGGTGCGAGGGCAGCACTTTTAGGGCCACGACGCGGTCAGTGCTGGAGTCGTGGGCGCGCCACACTTCGCCCATGCCGCCGCGCCCCACCAACTCGATCAGCCGATAGCGCCCGAACGGGGTCCCGTCCACTGACCCTCCCAGCAAAGTGGTCGTCGAGTTGCCAGCACCATAACTCTTGTCTGCAACACTCGCGGGTACTTAGAAGGGCCGTGCCGGAGGCGGCAATCTTCGACCGGGTCACTTAGCCGCGTACTGCACCATCGGCTCGGTATACACCTCGCCGTCCGGCGTGGTAATGGTCAGGCTGTCGGGTCGCACCTGGTACCGGGTTCCGTCGGCCGGATTGGTGACGTCGAACCCGCCTGAAGTCCGCACGGCGTTCAGCAGCTCAATCGCGGCGCCGTCGCTCAGGCGGACACCGCGGTAAAAGGCAAACGTCGGGTCGCTTTCGCAGACCACAAGGACGGACTCGGTGGTACGCCCCATGACGACCGGCCGGCTTTCGGCGTCGCATCGAGCGCCGGCGTAGCCGTAACCCACGAAGCCCTGCGCGTCGGTGCCTGTCGGGGGTGGCAAGGCAGTCGGGGATGGCACCGATGGCGTGGTCGTGGATGTCGCCGATGGCGTCGTCGTCGGCGAGGATTCCGACGTCGGTTCAGCAGTGGCGCGGGTCGACGGTGCCGGAGCGGCGGGGACTTGCGGTGTGCCGTCGTTGTTTTGAGCGATCAGGAACCCTCCGATCAATGCGGCGGCACCGAATGTCGCTATCGCAGCAACGGCGAGTATCAGGAGGCCGCGCCCGGCGCCTTTCTGCCGCACCGGTTCTGGGGCGCGAGCAGGTTCGACATACGGCGGGTATGCGGGCGGGGCTGGATTCGGCCATGGGGTCGTGACTTGATGAACTCCCGACGGTTGGCCTGGAGCCGGGGCAGGCCTGTGAGGGACCGGCGGCAATGCTGCCACAGCGCTTGCCGCCATGGCGAGTTCGCTCGTCGACGAGAAGCGCGCGGCTGGATTCTTGGCCATGCCCCGGGCGATGACCCCGTCGAACGCTTCGGGGATCGTCCTGTTCAGCCGCGACGGCTTCGGAGGGTCGAGCGTGAGATGTCCGGAGATCTGCTGCTCGGCGCTGTCACCGGGGTAGGGCTGCACACCGGTGAGGCATTCGTGCAGTACGCATGCCAGCGAGTAGACGTCGGCACTGGCGTCAGCCGTCCCGGTGGTGAAGCGTTCGGGCGCCATGTAGGCCAGCGTCCCGATGAGCATGCCGGTTCTGGTCAGCTTCGTCCGCGTGACGTCACTGGCGATGCCGAAGTCGATCAGATACGCGAAGTCGTCCTGGTCGACCAATATGTTGGACGGTTTGACGTCGCGGTGCACCAGCCCGACACGGTGCGCGGCCTGCAGCGCCTTGGCGATCTGTCCAACGATGTCCACCGATCGAGCCGGCGGCAGCGGCCCGGCGGCCAGCATGTCTTGCAGATCGCGGCCTTCGACGAGCCGCATGTCGACATAGAGCCTGCCGTTGATCTCGCCGTAGTTGTGAATCGGAATGATGTGCGGGTTGCTCAGCCGCGCGGCCGCATCGGCTTCGCGGCGGAACCGCTGCACGAAGACGTCGTCCTCGGCCAGCTGGGGCGCGAGCAGTTTGATCGCAACGGTTCGGTTGTTGGTCTCCGTATCGACCGCGCGCCACACCTCGCCCATGCCGCCGCGCCCCAGCAGTTGGATGAGGCGGTAGCGACCGAACGGCGTGCCCTCCATATCGGCCTCCCCAGAACGACAGCTCAGAACACGATATAGAAGTGCTGCGGTCGGAACCGACACATGAATCAGACAGTTCTAACTGGCGAATGGCTCGGTGCGACGAACGGTTGCTCGCAAGCGGTTTGGGGTAACCCCCGGTCACATGGGGAGGTGTTCGATGACCCGACTAACAGCCGCGCTCGCCGTGGCGGCGATAACTTCAGGATGCGGTCTGACTGGGACGGAACCGACGGAGCCGTCCGAGCGATCCGGGAAGATCACCGTCGGCGACAAATCGCAACAGACACAGTCAGTCGGGTGCACTCAGGACCAATGGGCACTGTCGATCGAGGCGATCGCTGGTCCCGGTCGCGCGCGGGCCTACCTGCAACTCGGCGGTGAACAGCCAGTCGTCAGAACCGTCAGCCTCGAGAACATCGACGGTCTCAACGGCATCTCGGGAGGCGACGTGGGCACCGCCGAAGCCTCAACCGAGCGCGGCAACGTCTACAAGATCACCGGCACCGCCGTCGTCTCCGATCCGGCCAACCCGGGAGAGACGACAGAGATGCCCTTCTCGATCGAAGTGCCCTGCTAATTCGGCAAACGAGACGTTCTGCGCATTCTGTATGACTCAATGAGGATTGAACGCTTCGATTCGTTGACTTTCACCAGACGCGGTCATACATTCAGTGAATTCTGTCATCTCAGTCTGGGCTGGTGACCAAATGACCGTCGACCTGAAATGCCCCAATGTGTTCGAGGCCGGTCTCCCGACACTGGCCTACGACGTCGAAGAGACTCCCGCCGACGTGTTCCCCCGGATTCGCGCGGCGCAGGCACAGGCGCCGATCGCGATCGGACCATTCGGGCCCGAGATCCTCTCGCACGATCTGGCGCGGACGGTGCTGCGTGACCCGCGCTTCATGATCCCGCCCGGAATCAACCTGATGGTCCACGGCATCACGTCGGGACCAGTGTGGGACAAGATCGTCAACAGCCTCATCGGCATCGAGGGCGAACCGCATCGCCGGCTGCGCAGCCTCGTAGCCAAAGCGTTCACACCTCGGGCCAGCGCGCGGCTGCACGACACCATCGTCGAAGTGCTCAACGAACTCGTCGACCGAGTGGCCGCGGACGGGCGCTGCGACGTCGTCACCGACATCGCACGGCCCTACCCCGTGCCGGTCATCTGCGCACTGCTGGGCGCGCCGCGGGAAGACTGGGAACAGTTCTCGCTGTGGGCCGACGACATCTTCACCGCGTTCAGCCTCGACATCGAGGCGGGCGTCGACGAGACCCTCGTCATGCACGCGTGGAGCGAACTCGACGACTACGTCGACGAGATGGTCGCACGCCGGCGACACGCACCCACCGACGATCTGTTGTCCGACTTGATCCGCGCAGAGGACGAGGGCGACCGGCTCAACGCCGCCGAACTGCGCATGCTGGCGGGCGGCCTGCTGCTAGCCGGAACCGACACCACTCGCAACCAGGTGGCCGCCTCCGTCGACGTGCTCGTCGACCACCCCGACCAATGGGCGCTGCTGGCCGAGCACCCCGAGCTGGCCGCCAGCGCGGTCGAGGAGACCATGCGCCACGCTCCGATCGGATCCGGCACGCTTCGCATCGTCACCGAGGACACCGAGTTGGCGGGCCACCTGTTCCCCGCCGGAACGATGGTGCTCGTCAATACCTTTGCCGCCAACCGGGATACGGCCATCTACGACGATCCCGACCGCTTCGACATCAGCCGGACCGCGGCGCCGGCCGTCCTGAGCTTCGGCGGCGGCATCCACTACTGCCTCGGTGCGAACCTGGCCCGGCTGGAGCTGGCCGAAGCCCTCAGCATCCTGACCCGCCGAATGCGTGAACCCGCACGCTCGGGTCCGGCGCCGTGGAAGCCGATGCTGGGGCTGAGCGGGCCGACGACGCTGCCGATCGAGTTCTCCCGTGCGTAGCCGCGGTTGGTCGGGCAATGCCCCGGCGAGCGACGAAGAGGCGATCGACCGGATCCTCGACGTGGCCGACGCCATCATCGCCGAGCGGGGATCCGCTGTGCGCATCGCCGATGTCGCGCGCACGCTGGGTGTCACCCGGCAGACCGTTTACCGCTACTTCCCCAGCGCCGAAGAGCTGTTGTTGGCCAGCGGGATGCGCACCGCAGACGGCTTTCTCGATCAGCTCGCCGACCACATCAGCGGGTTGACCGAACCCGCCGCGGCGATGGTGGAAGGCATCGCGTTCGCCGTCGAGACACTCGCCGACGATCCGCAATTCGCCAATCTGCTCAGAAAGGGACCCAGGAGCGGCTCGATGGTCTCGCTGACTTCCGACACCGCAAGGGCATTCAGCCGTTCGATGCTGCACCGCTGCGATGTCGATTGGGAGAGACACGGTTACGACGAGGCGGCGCTCGACGAGCTGGGCGAGCTGGGACTGCGCACGTTTCACTCGATGCTCGTGGATCCCGGCGAGCCCGCCCGTGACGGCTTCGCCCTGCGCCGCTTCATCTCCCGGTGGCTGGGCCCGGCCATCGTGTACCCGCGGCTGACTCAGGTCATGGAGGCGTTGCAGCCCGTCAGCGTGCGGCCGCAGCGCAGCCGACCTACTGCAGCTTCGTGACCGCAGCGCCTAGCTGAGCCGCGAGCTAGGTGGCGTCGTATGGAACCACGTCGGCCACCACCACCGTGACATTGTCGGGTCCTCCGCCGCGTAGCGCCAGTTCGATGAGGCGGTCGGCGCATTCAGCGACGTCGGGAATTTTCAGCGCCTCGAGAATGGCCTCATGCCTCACCGGATCGAAAAGCCCGTGCGTGCAAAGCAGGTACCGGTCACCAGCCCGCGCTTCCAGCGTCTTCATCGTCGGGAGCTCGTGACCTGTCAGCCGTAGCATCATCCGCGCGCGCGCAGAGGCGGTCAGTCGGCTTTGATCGAACTGCGTTCCCGTGACGATCTGATCCCTGGTTATCTGACCAAGGTCTCCGTCGCGGAGCAGATAGGCGCGAGACCCACCGATGTGCGCTAACGCAAGTCTGTCGCCACCACGGAAATAGATCGCGGTCAGCGTGGTGCCGATTCCGCTGAGCTCGGGATGGGCCTTGACGTGGTCGACGATCGCCGCGTTCCCCTCGCGAACCGCGACCCCGAGCTTGGTACGAATATCGCCGCCGGGTTTCTCGTTGTCCAGACGAGCCAGTGCTCCGATGACCAGTTGCGACGCCATGCTGCCCATCCCGTCGGCAACGGCCAACAGCCGGGCGCCTGCATAGACGGAGTCTTCGTTGTCGTCACGTTTCAGACCGCGGTCGGAACGAGCGGCATATCGAAGAGCAAGCACGGCCGATCCTCTACGGCTCGTTCCGCGTGTCTCTATGACCGCCGTACTGCCCGGTGTTGTCAGGGCGGCGCGTGCAGCCTTCGCCAGGTCTCGTGTGGACGCGTACCGGCGGCTTGGTTCTTTTTCCATCCCCGTTGAGATGACGTCGTCCATCCCCTCGGGAACGGTGCGCTGCGACTCGGATGGCTTCGGCGCGGGTGAAAGCATGTGCGCCGCCGTGATCTGCGCAAGGCTCTGATTTGGGAAGGGCGGCCGAGTGGTAAGCGACTCATAGAGCACACAGGCCAGTGCGTAAACATCGGCGCGAGCATCCGCTGGCCGTGACTTGAAGCGCTCTGGAGCCATGTAGGCCAAAGTGCCGATCGGTACTCCGGTACCGGTCAACCGAGTGTGATCGGTGGCGCGTGCAATACCGAAGTCGATGAGGTATGCGAAGTCGTTTTCGGCGACCAAGATGTTGGAGGGTTTGACGTCGCGGTGGACCAACCCGATCCGGTGCGCGGCGTCCAACGCCAACGCAACTTGCTCGATGATGTTCACCGCTCGCGCGGGCTCCAGCGGACCGTCCTCAAGAAGACCGCCCAAGTCGCGACCCTTGATCAGTCGCATTGTCACGTAGAGGCGTCCGTCGACCTCGCCGAACTCATGTATCGGGACTACATGGGGCTCGTCGAGACCAGCTGCAGCGTGCGCCTCGCGGCGAAACCGCTCGCGAAACACCTTGTCGTCGGCATAGGTTCTGGGCAGAACCTTCAAGGCCACCACACGGTTCATATCCGGATCAAAGGCCCGCCACACCTCGCCCATGCCGCCACGGCCCATCAACTCGATCAGTCGATAGCGGCCGAACGGCGTGCCCTCCACGTGAGCCTCCCGGCAAAATGCGGTTCAGCACACGATAGGCCGTGCTTGGCAATTGAGGCGCTACCCGCTCTAGACTGATGCACCGTTGCGGGTGAACAGCCCGCAGTGATGCGAGGAGTGCATCGGTGTTTTCACTCGCCCGGCTGTCCTGCTTCGTCGCCGTCGCGGAGGAACTGCACTTCGGCCGCGCAGCCGAACGCCTTCACATGACCCAGCCGCCGCTGAGCCGCCAGATCCAACAGCTCGAGAGCGAGCTCGGCGTGCAACTCATCGACCGCACCACCCGCACGGTCACTCTCACCCCAGCCGGCGTCGCCTTCCTGCCCGACGCGCGACGCATCCTCCAACTCGCCGAGGGCGCCGCACAGACCGTCAAGCGGATTCCCGAAGGCGACCTCGGCACAGTGGTCGTCGGATTCACCGCGGCGTCGGCCCATGTCGTGCTCCCGCGTCTGCTCAGTGCCGCGCGCGAGAAGCTTCCCGACGTGAAAATCGACCTGCGCGAGATGGTCACCGCCGTCCAGCTCGAAGGTCTGATGAGGGGCGAACTGGATCTGGGCATGGCACGCCCGCCGGTGAAGCGGCCCGGTCTGGTCTCGCGCCCGCTGCTGCACGAGCAGCTGATCGCCGCGCTGCCGGAGGAACATCCGCTGGCCGGCCTGAACCGTCAGTTGACGCTCAACGACCTCGACGGTCAAGACGTCATCATGTATTCGCCTGTCCAGGCAAGGTATTTCAACGAACTGCTCATCAGCACGTTCACCATCGCCGGGGCGTCGCCACGCTACGTGCAGTACGTGACACAGGTGCACACGATGCTGGTGCTGGTGCGCACCGGCATCGGCATCGCACTGGTCCCGGCGTCGGCCGCGACGCTGCATCCCGACAACGTCGTCTTCCGCACCATCGGCGCCTTCCGCGAACGTCCCGTCGAGCTCGACGCCGTCTGGCGCGGAGACAGCAGCAACCCCGCTCTGCGGCGGCTGCTCAGAGACGTTCTGCCGCAACGGGAGTGGACAACCGACGATCTGGTCGAGGACGTATTGAGCTGAACCTTACTTGGGTGCCACCGACAGACCGGTGTAGATCTCGTCGAGAAGGTACGGCAACATCGCATTCGCGGTCGTCCTGCCATCGGGCGAAAGGGTCAGGTTCGTCCAAATTACGAGCGTGACATCGGCATCCGGATCATGACCGATGAACGAGTTGAACCCCGGCAGCTCGCCTCCGTGGTAGTACATCTGGGCGGTCGGACTGTAACGCTGATAGGAGATTCCGTATCCATACATCTGCCCGCCGGGGGAATCCGGATCCTCGATTTGCAGGCTGTCCAACCACTGTTGGTGATAGTCGGCGTTGAACACCTTGCCCGAGACCAGAGCCTTGATCCACGTCGCCAAGTCGTTGGCCGTCGAGATCGCCCCGCCTGCCGAGGTGGCGTACGACGAGTTCTGGTTGGTGTAGTCGATGGGTTTCACAGTGCCGGCCCGCATCTCGGCCTGCATCTCAGCGGGATACGGAACGTCGGCGAGTGCATAGATGGATTCGCCGTACATGTACCCGTGCGAGAAGGGAGCCGGGATCGCGGTGTCGTCGATCGCGGGAATCGACGTCTGGCCAAGGCCGAATGGACCGAACAATCGGTCCCGGAACTGTTGCGCCAGTGGGCTTCCGCCGACCTTCTCGGCGACGAGGCCCAGCAGCGCATAGTTGGTGTTGTCGTACTCGTACTCGGCGCCCGGCGGGAAGTTCGGCGGGCGCCGGAACGCGATGGCCAGACCCTCCTGCGGAGTCCAGGCTTTTGCGGGGTCGGCATCGAGTGCTTCAGCGAGTTCGGGAGCCGACGTGTAGTTGTAGAGACCGCTGCGCATCTTCAACAGGTCGGCGATCGTGATGTTGGCGCCATTGGGCACGCCCGGCACGTAGTCCGAAACCGGATCGGTGAACTTCAGTCTGCCGTCCTGGACGAGCAGCACAATCAGCGCCGATGTGAACGTCTTGGTGTTCGACGCGATGCGGAAATGTGTGTTCACGGCCGGTGGTGTCTGTGTGCCGAGTTCAGTCGTGCCGTATGCCGCCTCGTAATTTCCTTGTGGCGTACGCAAGACGACCATCGCCCCTGGGACGTAGAGGTCCTTCGCGGCCTTCTCCACCACCGCTTGAAACGCGGCGGGATCGATAGGTTTCAGCGCTGGGTTCGGTGCGGCCGTTGTCGTCGCGGTGGTCTGCGATCCCGCCGTCGTCGACTCCGATGACGAGGAACAGCCTGCGATCACGAGGCCTGCGCACATCGCGAGCGACGCGACCCGGACCGTTCGCTTCATTGCCGCACCCTAGATCTTGAACTGGGCGGGGGGCAATGCCGGCGATGTCTCCTCAACGGGAGGCCTCATGTCGCCGCGAGCGCTTCAGACACCCAGGCTGTGTCGCGGGCGGGTCAACACTTCCATCAGCGCGGTGAGCCAGCGGCGCCTCGGCGGCATCCATGCATGCCGTTGCTCAACTGGCCATGCATAGGCAGGCGCTCCGTCGGAGACCAGCCCGAGCAACCGTGGTTCGCCGAGTGCGCGCGCAGAGGCGGCATATAGAGCGTCGGCGCGCGTCGCGATCACGCCAAAGTCCACCATCCGAAAGATTCTGTTCTCGCTGTCGATGATTTCTTCGATCGTCACGTCGTCGATCGGATAGCTCACGGGGAGCACATCTTTCATCGACAGCAACGCCTGTGGCCCACGTGCGCGTGGATGACCGACGAGCTTCGCGACGATCGCGAACCGGCCCAGCGCCAGATTGGCGTCGATCACCAGCGCGTGCGCATACAGCACCCGCACCAGAACCACATTCATGAAGAAGCGCTCGGCAGGCGCTTCTCGCGCGGCAAGTTCCGAGTGCGCCAGATAACCAGCGACGACGCTCGCATTGTGGGCCAGGTACCACGACCGCGCCGACGGTGCACGGAAGAAGTCGACCCAGTGCTGCACAGTCCGACGTGATGCCACCACGTCCTCACGCTCCACCAAGAGCTTCGCCTCGAGTGCGTCGCGAAGCAGATCCTCGTTGACGGCTCGCCACCACGGACTGCCCGGCGCCTGAGCGTCCAAAGCATTCAAGACACCCCGCGCCTGTTGCCATCGCATGAATGCGTCGACTGCGCGCCGGTACGGACGGTAGGGCCGACTCACGCTACGAAGCGCATACGTATCGGCGGCAAGGCGGATGCGCGCCGCGGGATCGTCGCGCACCTCCGCCACCATCTGCGCCGCGTCGTGCGCGGCCGTCACCTTCGCCATATCCACTCCCTCGATGTGAACACTATTCACATCAGTTGATGTTAGCGTTGTTAACATGCCCCGTCCAGCGGAGATTCCCGATACCGCGGAATCGGCGGCGGAATCCAAGCGCGACACCTATCACCACGGCAATCTGAAACAGGCCCTAACGGACGCTGCGCTGCGGTTAGTGCAGGAAAAGGGCCCTAAAGGGTTCACGCTGCGGGAGGTCGCCCGACGTGCGGGTGTCAGCGCCGCGGCGCCGTATCGCCACTTCGCCGACAAGTCGCAGCTGCTTGCCGCGGCGGCCGCCCAAGGCTTCGTCCAACTCCACGAGACGCTAAACAACACCGCTTCGACCACGACAGACCTCTCCGAGCAGGTGCTCGCGATGGGACGGGCATATGTCCGGTGGGCCATCACCCATCCGGACTACTACCAGGTGATGTTCGGCTCCGAACTCGACAAGACCAAGAGCCCCGAGGTGCTCGCCGCCGGCGTGCGCGCCTTCGACGATCTGCTCGACACCATCGCGCGATGCCAGGAGGCGCACCTGCTGCCCGCCGGAGACCCGCGCGCGATCGCGGGGCCGATTTGGTCACTGCTGCACGGTGTTTCGATGCTGACGATCGGCAGTGACCTCAGCCAGGTCGGCATCCGCGAGGAGCCCGAGGCGCTGATCGAGCGATCGCTGCGCGAACTATTGTTCTGAATTCTTAAGAGCGGCGCCGACTTCTTAGACATTGCTCAGAGATGTTCTGCCACAAGCGGAATAGATCTTGATATCTCGTCACAACCTGTGAGCAAACTGGATGCCTGTGCTAACTTCGCCGTATGCGGTCAATAGCGAAAGTTTTCCTCGCATCCGGCGGTCTGGTGTTGTCGTTGACCGCTGGCACCGGTTTGGCGTCTGCCCAGGACCTCAGCCCGCTCGTCAACACCACCTGCTCATACCCGCAGGTGCTCGCGGCGCTCAACGCGCAAAACCCAGAAGCTGCGAGCCAGCTGACCGCCTCTCCAGCGAACGTCGGCGTGGTGCAGCAGTTCCTCGTCGCCGACACCGTTTCGCGCCAGCAGATGATCGCTCGGCTTCAAACCATTCCAGGCGCTGACCAGTACATCGGCCTGCTGCTGAGTGTCGCGGCCACCTGCAACAACTTCTAAGAGTCGCCCGTAGAGCAGGGCCGTACTAAGCGGGCCCGGACAGGTTGCCCTCGCGTACGTCGTTGCGGCATTCGGTTCGGGTCTTCGTCGTTTGACTGACGCAGGCGCGCACCTGCTCCTCGATGCCCGCCGGATACACCTCGTCCGTCGGCGCGGGCGCGGCCGTCGGATGCGGACTCGGCACCGACCCCTGATAAATCGACCAGAGCTGGACACCTGCGGCCTGCGATCGTGAGCAGTACGCCTGCTGCCCGGTCGTCGATAGGCCGGCAGCACCGAGAGTGTCGCAGTCCGCACCGATCCGAACCACTGGGAGCGCCGGATCGCTGGGATTCTGCGGGGCCGACGGACGCTGTGCGGCCGGCTCCTCCCGGTTCACGATGGCCACGCTGATCGCGATCGCCCCGCCGACGAGCACCGCGGCTGCCCCCGCAGCCAACAGCGTCAGCCGCAAGCGGCGTGATCCGCCACCATCCTTGGCCGTGTGTTTGTTCCGCCTCCCCGACACGGGGGCGGCCATCGTCGCATCGGCGGCGCCCAGCCCCTGCGCCGCGTCGGACAGGCCGTGGGCCATCGCCTCGGCGAAGTCGCTGCACGAGTCGTAACGGTCGGCGGGCAACTTGGCCAACGCGCGTTCAAACGCGGGTCCCAATCCCGAGAGTTCTGGGATGCGCTCACCGATGGAGGGCGGGCTGGCCGTGAGGTGGTTACTGATGACCACCGCGGGATTGTCGTGCTGGAACAACTGCTGGCCGGTGAGAAGGTGAAAGGCGGTCGCCGCGAGCGCATACTGGTCGGCCCGACCATCCAGCTGATGGCCCATGAGCTGTTCGGGCGCGGCGTAGGCCACCGTGCCGACGGTCATATCGGTGGCGGTGAGTCCCGCGGAGTCCTTCACCCAGCGGGCGATCCCGAAGTCGGCCAGCAGCGCGCGACTGAACTTCGAGTTGGACTGGGCCAGAAGAATATTCGACGGCTTGACGTCGCGGTGTAGCAGCTGCTGCTGATGCGCGTAGTCCAGCGCCTCGGCCACCCCCGACACGATGCGCACGACGTCCTCCGGCGGCAGACCGCCGCCCTGATGGTCCTGGAGCAACTTCGCGGCGTCGGTGCCCTCGACGAAGTCCATCGTGATCCACAGTTGGCCGTCGTGCTCGCCGCGGTCGTGCACTCCCACGATGTGCGGATGGAAGAGTCGCGCAACCACGTCCGCCTCGCGGTTGAAGCGTTCGCGGTACTCGCGGTCGACTGTCAACTCAACCGGCAGGATCTTCAGCGCGTCGTACCGCGGCAACCGGGGGTGCTGGACGAGGTACACCTCGCCCATGCCGCCCGCGCCCAGCTTCTGCACGACGGTGTATCCGGCGAAGACGTCGCCTTCGGCTAACGACATGCCATCGCCCCCGACATGGTGCCGTTATCGCCGTTTTGCGCCATCCCGAAACCTTCGCACGCGGGCGCTCGCTGCGGGGGTGCTTCCCGTCACACCCTGGTCGATCAGGGCGGGGTTCTGGGATGGATCGTTCGACTGCGCGGCGTCATCATTTGATGACACGGCGCGGAGTCACATCTACCCGTCAGACCGACGCAACCGGCATCGGGACGGGAGTGACGAGCTGTCCGGACTCGAGGAAGCTGTTCAGGTTGCGCAGCACTAGGTCCTCCATTGCCGCGCGGGTTTCGACGGTCCCGCTGCCCACGTGCGGCAGCACGACGACGTTGTCCATCGACAGCAACGCCTCCGGCACGTTCGGCTCGTCTGCGAAAACGTCCAAGCCTGCGCCTGCCAACCGGCCCTCGACTAGCGCCGCGACCAACGCCTCCTCGTCGACGACGCTGCCCCGCGCGATGTTGATCAGATATCCGCGAGGACCGAGCGCGTCGATCACCTCGCGACTCACCAGCCGCTGCGTGCCTGCGCCACCCGCCGTCGCGACGACCAACACGTCGACCGCGGCCGCCAACTCCTCCGGCGAGCCGACGTACGTGTACGACGATCCCTCGACCTCGTGCCGGTTGTGGTACGAGATCGTGCACCCGAAAGCGCTGAGCCGCTTGGCGATTGCGCTCCCGATCCGGCCCAGCCCGATGATCCCGACGCGGGTGTTGCTCACCTGACGCGTCAGCGGATAGTTGCCATCGACCGGCCAGCGGCCCGCGCGCACATAGCGATCCGATGCCGAGAACTGCCGCAGCGTGTCGATCATCAGACCCACCGCCGTATCCGCCACGCAGTCGGTCAGCACGTCCGGGGTATTGCTCACCCCTATCCCGGCGAGCAGCCGCCGCGTCGACGTCCGTCGTGTCGTAGCCGACGCCGAAGTTCACGACCGCGCCGAGGTTCGGCAGCGCCGCCATCAACGCCGCGTCCACACCGGTGCGTCCCGACGTCACCGCCACTCGGATCTCGCCGCCGTGCTCGGCAAGGAAATCGGCCGGCTCAGCGGGCAGTACGTACGCCGCGTAATCCTCCTGCAGCGTCTGCGCCAACGACGGCTTCAGCGGGCCAACCTGCAATACGGGTCGATTCTGCGAAGTGCTCATAGTGTTGCCCACGCTACGACGACCTGCGAATACCCGTCCAACATCCAATTGGCATGGACTTATATCCAAAGCGCATCACTAACGGATTGCCAGCCGTGGCGGGGTATCGGTGGAGTAGCTGCAGCACGTAAAGCTGCTGTTCAACCCGGCCTTTCCGAGCGTCTTAAGACTTGAACAACCGTCCCAGAATCGGCCGATTTCGCCATTTGGCCCGAGTTGACGCTGTCGAAACCGCCTCCTTACCGTGTGTCTGCGATCACAAGCG
>CAVRIH010000010.1:0-137745 GCA_963721195.1 uncultured Actinomycetota bacterium
CAACAACAAACAAAAACCACCAAACACACTATTGAGTTCTCAAACAACACACCCGCACGGCCGCGCAACCAGCCCGCGGCATAAGCCGCGTACTCGTAGTGCGGACGTTCAGGAACCCACCGAAGTGGGGTTTCCCTCTGGGAGTCGCCGCGCTCGCCGGGTTTGGCCCGTGTCGCAGCGACGAATCAACAAGTTACGTGAGGGAAAACTCGGAGTCAAATGGGCTGATGGGGCGTGTCTTTCGGTTCCGCGTCCATCGGTGCGCACAGAGTGCGTCGACTCGTCGTACATAGGGCTCAACGTGCCACCAGGAGATTTTGTTCCCGGGTGTCGACATCACCCAATAGCCAGGCCGTGACGGCCCAACGAGCTATCCAACGCGTTGGATGCCGGCGATATTCCGCTTGCCCCGCCGCAGGACCAACCAGCGGCCGTGCAGGAAGTCCGATGGCTGGGGCACCCACTCTTCGCTCTCGATGCGGACGTTGTTGACGTACGCCCCGCCCTCGCCGATCGTGCGACGGGCCGCGCCCTTGCTCGCCGACAAACCGCTGGCCACCAGCAAGTCTGTGATCGCATCGGGGCCGCCGGGGACAAGTTCGGCGACCGACGCTTCGCGCAGTGCGGCCGCCAACGTCGGCTCGTCCAGCTGGGAGAGCTCGCCGCGGCCGAATAGGGCCTGGCTGGCGTGCTCCACCGACTCCGTCGCCGCCTGCCCGTGCACGAGATTCGTGAGTTCCCGCGCCAGCCTGCGCTGACCTGCGCGTTCGTGCGGACGCTCCGCTGTCGCCTCCTCCAACTCAGCCAATTCACCCGTGGAGAGGAACGTGAACCACCGCAGATAACGGATGACGTCTGCGTCGGCGGTGTTCACGAAGTACTGGTACCAGGCGTACGGGCTCGTCATGTCCGGGTCGAGCCAGAGGCTGCCGCCACCGGTCGACTTACCGAACTTCTGGCCTTCCGAATCCGTCACCAGAGGGGTGGTCAGTGCGTGGACCGTCTCGCCCGTTTTCTGGCGGACCAGCCGGACCCCGGCGATGATGTTGCCCCATTGATCGGACCCACCGATCTGCAATCCGCAGCCGTAGCGCTGGTGAAGCTCGACGAAATCGTTGGCCTGCAACAGCATGTAACTGAATTCGGTGTAGGAGATGCCTTCGCCATCAAGCCGGCGCCGCACCGTGTCCCGGTCGAGCATCACATTGACGGAGAAGTGCTTCCCGACATCGCGAAGGAACTCGATCGCCGGCATCTCCGCGGTCCAGGTCAGGTTGTTCTCTACCACTGCGCCAGTCGGCGAATCATCGAACTCCACGAATCGCTCCAGTTGGCCGCGTATCCGATCGGCCCACTCGGCGACGGTCTCGGCGTTGTTCAGCGTGCGCTCGCCGACGTCGCGCGGATCGCCGATCATGCCGGTCGCTCCGCCGGCCAGCACGATCGGGCGATGACCTGCCCGCTGAAACCGTGTCAGCGTCAGAAGCGGGATGAGGTGCCCCGCATGCAGGCTCGGCGCCGTCGGATCGAACCCTGAATAGACGGTGGTTGGACCCGCGGCCAATGCCGTTGCCAGTGCGTCCCGGTCGGTGGACTGCGCGATCAGCCCGCGCCACTCCAGCTCATCGAGGATGGATCCGCCCGTAGAAGTCACAGGACCGATCTTCTCGCACTAGTCGCTTTCACCCGGAGCCGGTGCCCGTGGGCTGCGGCGATAGAGCGACACTTCCGGGCGTCCGGCCAGCCACATTCGCCAGGGACGATCGGCCGCCTTGCTGACGCCTACCCGTGGGCCGGCGATACCGTTGCGCTGGCCCCCAAGCATCACCCTGATGGGACTCGTCACGTCGAACAGGTCAATTCCGTTGTCCTCCATGGTGATTCCCATGGCTGAGCATAGATTGCCAGGGCCTCGAGCCAGCGCCGCCGGGCGGACAGAATCGCCGCGGCGATATTGCGCGACATCCAGTCCGGATTCGATCGCGGCCGCCCGGAGCAGTACCGCACCCGCTACATCGTCGGTGGCGCACACGACGTTCGCGCAGACATGTATGCCGTGGCTGCGATACGTGTAGAGCCGCCCGGCCGGACCGAACATGACGGCGTTGCGCCCTCCGACGCCGCGATACGAATGCGATGCCGCGTCGGGCCAGGGCCCGTCCTCGGGCCCGCCGTACGCCTCGACTTCTACGATCATCGCGCTCACGCCGCGGCCGACCAGCGTCGCTCCAAGCAGTCGGCGCGCCGCGGTGTGCGGATCCACGGACAACCGGCGCGCGCTCACCGCAGCGATTCTGCCCGCCATCCTTGACATCGCTACCAGCGGGGAGCATTATTCACCGCATGATGAGTTCATCGAGTGATGAATTACTAGGCAATGGCCTTGACGTCGCGATAGACGTCAAGAACCTGAGAGTTGTCCGCGGCGGCCGCGTCGCGCTGGATGACGTTTCGGTCGAGATTGCGCGAGGCACCATCACCGGTTTGCTCGGCCCGTCCGGATGTGGCAAGACCACGCTGATGCGCAGCGTCGTAGGAACGCAGATCATCGCCGGGGGCTCCGTCACGGTGCTGGGCCACCCAGCGGGCTCGGCCGACCTGCGGCACCGAGTCGGGTACGTCACCCAGAATCCGACGATCTACGACGACTTGAGAGTCATCGACAACGTCCGGTACTTCGCGGCATTGACCGGTACGGACGCCGCGGACGCCGACGAGGCGGTCGCCACCGTCGGCCTCTACGACCACCGGACCGCGTTGTGCGGCAACCTTTCCGGTGGCCAACGCACCCGAGCCTCATTGGCATGCGCGCTGGTGTCACGCCCTGACCTGCTGGTGCTCGACGAGCCAACCGTCGGGCTGGACCCCGTGCTACGGGTCGATCTCTGGGAACAGTTCCATCAACTGGCCGAAAGCGGCACGACGCTGCTCGTGTCAAGCCACGTCATGGACGAAGCCGACCACTGCGGCGACCTACTGCTGATGCGCGAGGGTCATCTTCTCGCGCACACCACACCCTCGAAACTGCGAGAGGACACAGGATGTCAGTCACTGGAGGAAGCGTTCCTGTCCGTCATCCGGCACAGCACCGCAGCCTGAAAAGCCGAAGCCCACTGAGCCCGCAGGCGTACCTGGCCACGACGACGCGAATCCTGCGCCAGCTGGCCGCCGACCACCGCAGCGTGGCGATGATCCTGGTGGTTCCCAGCCTCATCATCACGCTGATGTACTTCATGTTTCAGAACGCGCCCCACCCGCCCGGCGCACCGTCGCCGTTCAACAACGCGTGTCTGATCATGTTGGGCGTCTTCCCACTCATCGTGATGTTCCTGATCACGTCGATAACCATGCAGCGGGAACGCGTTTCGGGCACGTTGGAGCGGATTCTGACGACTCCCCTGCGCCGCCTGGACCTGCTTGCTGCCTACGGCACCGCGTTCTCGATCGCCGCCGCCGCACAGGCAACGCTGGCCTGCATCGTGTCCTTCTGGTTCCTCGGCCTGGACACCGCGGGCAGCCCGATTCTGGTGTTCACCATTGCGATCATCAACGCGGTCCTCGGCGTCGGCCTCGGTTTGTTGTGTAGTGCGTTCGCCCGCACAGAGTTTCAAGCGGTGCAGTTCATGCCGCTGGTGATCGCTCCGCAACTGCTGCTGTGTGGCATCATCGTGCCGCGCGCCGTGTTGCCCGATTGGCTGCAATGGATCAGCAACGTGTTGCCCGCCAGTTACGCTCTGGAAGCGTTGCAGCAGGTCGGCGCACACGCGGACCTGACCTTCATCGCGGCGCGGGACATCGCCGTTGTCATCGGCTTCGCCATCGTGGCGCTGTGCCTGGCCGCGGCGACGCTACGACGAAGGACACCGTAACGGCATTGACCACCAACGCAGAACGCAAGCGTCCCGGGCGACCGCCCGGAACGTCCGACACCCGCGAGCGAATCCTGATAAGTGCGCGGGAGTTGTTCGCCCGCAATGGGATTGACAAGACGTCGATCCGCGCGATCGCGGCGGACGCGGAGGTGGATCCCGCGCTGGTACATCACTACTACGGCACCAAAACACAGCTGTTCGCCGCGGCAATCCACATCCCGATCGACCCGATGCAGATCATCGGTCCCCTGCAGAAGATCCCCGTCGAGCAGATCGGCTACACACTCCCGTCGCTCCTGTTGCCCCTGTGGGACTCTGAAATGGGCAAGGGATTCATCGCCACCCTGCGATCGATTCTCGCCGGCAATGACACCTCGCTCGTTCGCTCGTTCCTGCAGGAGGTCATCGCGAAGGAAGTCGGCTCCCGCGTAGACAATCCGCCGGGCAGCGGGGCCATCCGCGTGCAGTTCGTCGCCTCGCAATTGGTCGGCGTGGTGATGGCGCGCTACATCCTCGAGTTGGATCCGTTCAAATCGCTGCCGGTGGAACAGATCGCGCAGACCATCGCCCCGAACCTGCAGCGCTACCTCACGGGCGAGCTACCGGGATTCCCCTGACGCCCGCTCGAGCAGTCGGTTGTGTTCGGCATCGTCGGTCACGGCGACAGCTTCGTCGACCAGCAGGACCGGTATACCGTCCTCGATGCGATATGCGCGCCGCAATCGCGGGTTGTACAGAAACTCGTCCGCCACCAGGAGAAGTGGGCCGCGGTCCTGCGGACACACGAGAATGCTGAGAAGTTTTTCGTCCAGCACGGCCGCGCGTCAGCCGAGCGGGACGGTCATAGTGCCGGGTCCTGCCGGCGCCTGCACGGAGCCGCCGGGGATAACCGGCACGGGGCCGGCCACGGGCCCCTGCTCCTCCTGCGACATCTGGGCCTGCGCCTGCAGCTTGCGCTGGTACTGCAGCGTCGACTTCAGTGCCTCAACGAGCGGCGTCTGGTTGGGTCGGTGGTCCAGCGCGTCCTCGATTGCTAGCTTGTTCGCGTTCGACGGCTTGAAGCCCTGAGCTCGCAGAGCCATCACGTCGTCGATCAGCTTCGACAGCTGGCCACCGCCATCACCAATGTTGTACTCGTTGTGAATGATCATCAGCGCCTGGTCGGCGGTCATCGTCGGCTGGCGCTCACTGGCCGCTTCGGCCTCCCCCTCTACGGGCTTAGAGCAGTCGTCGCCCGTGCAGTTTTCCCCTGGCGCGCGGGTGTCTGACGCGGTGGGAGTCTCGGTCTCGGTCGGTTCCGCGGGCTGGGCGAACGCCGTCGACGCGCCGAAGCCGGACATCAGGCCAACGGCGAGCACACCGCCGACGATGGCGCGACGCCAGTCGACGCGAGTTTTACCGGACTGCGATGCCATCAATCCTCCAGCGCGATAGACCACTGATTGCCCCGACCCGGCGACGACCTGCCGCCAGCGGGAGCCTAACAGCGTGACGACCGCACGGCACGGTTCGTCTCAGTCACTCACCAGCGATCTCGGCGCGTACCGCGACGGTCAATCGCTTGTACCGATTCGTATCGGCATCCAAGTACCAGGCGTTACGGGACGGTTTTGGGATTCCGGCCTCGCGGAGCGGGGTGACGAGTGGCCGGAAGGACGCGCTGAGGGCCATTTCGGGCACCACGTGCACGATGTCGGGCGGGCTGCCGACCGGCAGATCTGCCAGTGCTTCGGACAGATCCGCCGACGCAACGGTGCCGCCGGGTCGCAGCGCGAGCGCCGTCACGGCGAGGCACAGGCCGTCGACATCTACCCCGTAGGTGGCCGCGAGATCCACCGCGTCGAGACGACTGACGGCGTCGTTCACAGTTGAGGCGTAGACGACACCGCGCGGCGAATGGATCAGCGTCCCGCGGCTGTCGACGAGCCAGTAGTCGCCGTCGTCGTCGCGCCGGAAAAGGTATTCGGTGGAGACCCACGTGTCCGCTGGCGCGAAGACGCCGCGCTTGACTGACGCCGTCGGGTCGACCGGCCCGCGCGGATGGGCGAGCAGGACTCCGACCTCATTGGTTTCTGCTCGGCGCACGAATCCGCGCTCGTCCTCGAGGATCAGGTCATCATCGGGGTCGTAGGCGGCCAACGCGATCTCGCCACTGCCGGGCAATGGCCTGCCCTTGCTGCCGACCTTGGCCCCCGACACGTTGGCCAGCACCGCCTGCCCGTCTGACGTCGCGAAGAATTCGACGACGTGAGCGGGTTCGAACACCTCGCAGACGCGTCGCCACAAACCGGTCGGCATGCCGGAGCCGATGAACAGTCGGACCGGGTGGCTTCCGGTGAGCGAGAACGACGGGTCGTCGATGACGTCACGCAGCATCGCCCACGTGTACGAGACGACGGTGACGCCGTACTGACGGATCTCCTGGAGGAACCGGTCTGGACGCGGGCCCCGAGACAACGCGATGCGCGACCCGCCCACCACCGCGCCTCCAAGTGCGACCAGCAGCCCGGATTGATGGTGCAGCGGGGTCAGGCAGTACACGGTATCGCCGCGCCCGAGGTTGGCGGCCGATGCGGTGCCGAACGCCGACAACGCCCAGCGGTAGTTGGTGATCTGTCGTGCGACCAACTCACCGCCGATCGAGCTGAAGCCGACGAATGCCAGGTCGCGGGCGAGTGCGGGGTTTGGGCGGTACCAGCCTGGAAGCTCGACGACATCGGGGTCGATCTTCTCCATGTCGATGACCTCGGCGTGCTCGGGGAGGTCCAGGTCGCGAGCCTCACCGCCGCCGAGCACCAGGACGCGCCTGTCGAGTTTGCGCGCCGCCTCGAGGTTGCTCGGGTCGGCGATGATCTCGGATACCGCGCCCAGCCGCGCGGCGGCCACCAGGTCGGCGTCGGGAGGCATCAGTACGGCCACCGCGCCGAGGCGCGAGAGCGCGGCGATCGCGACCAGCGCGCTGGGACGGGTCTCCATCAGCACACCGACGTGCGCGCCTTGCCGCACGCCGACCTCGATCAGGCCGCGGACGACATTGTTGACGCGGCGGTCCACCGCCTCGTAGGTGTGGACGCGACCGTCGAACAGCAAGGCCTCTCCATTGGGGAGATCGCGGGCCTGTTCTGACATGAGCCGGCCCAGCGAGATCCGGGTGTGGTCGTTGATCTGGCCCAGCCGGGCAAGGCGGGGCAGGGTGCGATATGTCTCGATAACCATTGCGCGCGCGGACTTGTTGGCGGCGACGAGCGCGTCGGCTGCCGACCGGGCCAGGCTGAACACCATCTCGGTCGCCGCGGTCGTGCCGTGAGCCACTCGTGAGCTCAACGAGACACCGCTTTCGCTGTGCTCCTCGGGCTGCAGTGGCATCGGCGTGACGCCGTCGGGCATATCGCCGGTGCTGTCGATCCACTTGACCCACTGAGCGACCGCAGGCCAGGTCTGCGTGGACGCCTTGGAACCGACGACTAGCCCGAAATGTCCTGCGCGAATGAGGAATTCGTAGACATCCGCCTTCGGTGCGGCACGCTTGATGCCGCGAACCGAGGCCGGCTGACCGATGTCGTCGACCTCACCGATGACCGCCAGCACGGGGCAGTCGATGTCCGACAGCGTGACCAGATCGCCGTGAATCGAAAAGCCGCCACTCATCATCCGGTTGTGCGCGATGAACTGTTTGAGCAACTCGGCGATCGCAGGCCCCGACCAGGCGATCCAGCCCTCAGACTGAAGGAATCGCCGTTGTTGTTCGCGGGGCAATAACGCCTCGCGGTCGTGCAATTGACGGAGGAAGTCGATACGGGATTGCGCGGTCTTGATCGGATCGAGCATCTGGAAACCGGTGCGCGCCAGCCAGCCGGGGATATCCATGCGGCTGAACACATGGTCCGCCATGAAGTCTGCAGCCGCCGGCGCGATGCTGGCAGGCATGTTCATCGGTAGACCGGCGAGCGTATCGACCGGTGCGCCGAACGCGATGATGCTCGCCAGATCCTTCGACCTGCGGTAGGCAGCGGTCTGGTAGGCGAACATGCCGCCTTGGGAGTAGCCGGCGAGATGGACGTCGCGGCCGGTCACCTCTTTTACGCTGTCGATGGCTTCGCTCAGCGCGACGACGTGGTCGGCGAGGTTGCGGTCCATGCCGCCTTCGACCTTGTCGGGGGATCCGAAGTCGATGACCCAGGGGTCGATTCCGGCCTTGTGCAGGATGCCGACCGCGCCGTCCTCGCGGGTGACGTCCCACATGTCGGCCGACATCATCATGGGGTGCACCATCAGCACGGGAGCTCCGGGCTGTTTTGCTCCTGGCCTGGCGTCGGGGGGGAAATACCGCCGCAGTCTGTACATCGGCACGCTCTGGATGAGCTGGAAAGGCGATGGCACGGCACCGGTCTCCAAGCCGCCGTACCGCAGCACTTCCAGCCCGTTCTGCGCGGTGGCTACCAACCGCTCCACCGGCCTGGTCAGTCCCGATAGGTCCACCAACGCACGCTCCCCTAGCCGCCATCCCCCGATCGCTGCCTTGATCATGGCATAGCGGCCTGAGCCGACCGCCGAGATTGACACCGGTGCGCTCGCGCGAGAGCGAGCCGTATGGCGAGCCACCTAACATCGGGCACGATGGCGAATCTGATCAATGTCGAACGAGCGAGCGTCGGGTACGGCACCCGCACTCTGCTCAACGCCGTCAGCCTTGGGGTCGACGAAGGCGATGCAATCGGGGTGGTGGGACGCAACGGTGATGGCAAGACCACCCTGTTGCAGGTGTTGACGGGCACTCGAGAGCCCGATTCCGGCCGGGTGACCCACACCTCGGGGCTGTCGGTGGGCTATCTGCGCCAGAGCGACGAGTTCGACGGCGCGACCGTCAGGGACGTGATCGTCGGCGGTCGGCCCGATCACGTCTGGGCCGCCGAACCCGATACCCGTGACGTCGTCTCGCATCTGCTTTCGGGCGTCGACCTCGACAGCGAGGTCGGTCGGCTGTCCGGCGGTGAGCGGCGACGGGTGGCGCTGGCCACGGAATTGATCGCAGGTCACGACGTGCTCGTGCTCGACGAGCCCACTAATCATCTGGACGTGGAGGTGATCGGCTGGCTGGCGGAGCACCTGAACGCGCGGCGCGCGAAGGCGTTGGTGGTGGTGAGCCACGACCGATGGTTCCTCGACGCGGTATGCGCCAGGACATGGGAGGTCCATGACGGCGCCGTCGACGGCTATGACGGCGGATATGCGGCGTATGTACTGGCCCGCGCAGAGCGGATGCGGCTCGCGGCCGGCGTCGAGGCCCGCAGGCAGAACCTGATGCGGAAGGAGCTGGCCTGGCTGCGGCGCGGACCGCCTGCGCGGACGTCGAAGCCGAAGTTCCGAATTCAAGCCGCCAACGAGCTGATCGCGAACGAACCACCGCCACGCGATTCGCTTGGGCTGCAGAAGTTTGCGATCACGCGGCTGGGCAAGGACGTGTTCGATCTGCACCGCGTCCGACTGGAGGTCGGCCCGCATGTCGTGCTGGATGGCATCGACTGGTCGATCGGACCGGGCGCCCGCATCGGACTGGTCGGCGTGAACGGCACCGGCAAGACTTCGGTGCTGCGGCTGCTCACCGGTGATCTGCAACCTTCTTCAGGCACCGTGAAACGGGGCACCACGCTCAAGATCGGATACCTGAGTCAGGCGCTGGCCGAGGTCGACGGTGCGGAACGAGTGCTCGACGCGATCGAAAGCCGCCGTCGCATCACGGAATTGGCCGGCGGGCGGGAAATCTCCGCCGACACACTGTTGAAGGATTTCGGCTTCACCGGCGACAAATTGACCGCGCGACTGGCCGAGTTGTCCGGCGGCGAGCGCAGGCGACTGCAGTTTCTGCGGCTGCTGCTCGACGAACCCAACGTGCTACTTCTCGACGAGCCGACAAACGATCTGGACATCGACACCCTGACCGTGATCGAGGACTATCTCGACGGCTGGCCGGGCACACTGATCGTCGTCACGCACGACAGGTACTTCCTCGAGCGGGTCTCCGATGTCACCTACGCGCTCACCGGTGGTGGGCGGTGCGACCTGCTGCCGGGCGGTATCGAGCAGTACCTGGCGGACCGGGCAGCTGCGCCATCTAATACACCTGCGCGCGCCGAACCACAGCGGGCGGAGTCGGTGTCGGCGCGGGAGCGGCGGACCGCCAAGGAGATGGCGCGTATCGAAGGCCAACTTGCCAAGCTCGACGCTCGGGTCGCCGCGCTGCACGAATCGATGGCCGAAGCGGCCGCGGACCATGTGCGAGTCGGTGAACTCAATGCAGAACTGCAGGATCTGCTGGCGCTCAAGGAATCTCTCGAAGAATCCTGGTTGGCCGCCGCCGAGCAATGAGAACGCGTCTCGGCTGTCGGCGTTCCTTTGTCTTCTGCTTGTCCGCGTGTATGGTGTGAGTTAGTTACCCAACTAAGTTGATCTAACGTCGCCAAGTTTCAACGCGACCGACTGAGGAGAACCGACGTGAGTGTCGCTGCCACCCGACCCGCGAAGCGGGAGCGGCTGGTCGACGCGGCCTGCAACCTTGTGTATCGCAAGGGCGTTGCGCGTACCACGCTCGCGGACATCGCCACCGCAGCGGACGTGCCGCTGGGGAACGTCTACTACTACTTCAAGAGCAAGGACGACATCATCGGTGCTGTCGTGGGCACGCACGTCCACCGGCTCACCAGCGACCTCGCCGGGCTGGAGCGCCGGCATCGCACGCCCAAAGCGCGGCTCAAAGCGCTCGTGGGCCTTGTCCTGGCCGAGCAGCGCGACGTGATCGCCCAGTACGGCTGCCCGTTCGGCACCCTGTCTTCGGAGCTCGCCAAGCACGCCGACGGGCCAGACCCGATGGCGGCTCCGCTGATGCAACTTTCGCTCGACTGGGCCGAGCAGCAGTTCCGGGCCATGGAACGACGGGACGCACGCGATCTCGCGGTCGAACTCGTCATCGCCTTCCAGGGCACCGCCGTGCTCGCCAACGCTCTCGGACAACCGGATCTCGTGGCGCGCCAGACCCGACGCCTCCAGAGATGGATCGACGCACTTGAGAGCAGAAAGGAATCCGCACCGTGACAGATATCTCCGCGTTCGCCGAGCTGATAACCCTCGATCACGGACTATGCGTGCTGAACACGCTGCGGCCTGACGGCAGTGTCCAGTCATCGATAGTCAATGCCGGGGTCCTGCCTCACCCTGTGACCGGTGAGCGGGTCGTCGGACTCGTCGCGATCGGTGGCTCCCGCAAGCTGGATAATCTACGCGCAGATCCGCGGACCACGATCGTGGCGCGCGCCGGCTGGCAATGGGCGACGGTCGAAGGCCGCGCCGAGATAATCGGACCCGACGACACGCATCCGGATGTCGGCGGCGATTCCCTGAGGACCTTGTTGCGCAACATCTTCCAAGCTGCCGGTGGAACCCATGACGATTGGGACACCTATGACCGGGTCATGGCCGAGGAACGACGGGCAGCCGTGCTGGTGGCGCCGCGCCGCGTCTACACCAACCCGGCAGCCGGTTAGCGGCGCGTCGACTAGAGAAATTTGGGCGTAAAGCGGTCTACGACACACAGCGTGAAGCCCAGAGGCCGGGCGAGGATCGCAACGAGCGTGCCCTTCACACGTCCGCGGCGTCTGGTTGACACCCGCGGCGGGAGCGTCGCGAACAGTGTCGCGAGGCCTGGGAGCGGGCGGACGAAGACCGTCAATTCAACTATTCGCCCCTGCTCGTTGACGCGCACCAGATTCATTGCTTCCAGTTCCTCGCCGCGAACGCGGGCGCGAAAGGAAAACGATCCCCGGTCGCCATTCACGAGTGGTTCGGCGGTGTCGATTCCGTCGAGGACGGCGAAGATGTCGCGGTGCAGAGCCACGACCTCGTCCCTGCCCTCGAACCGTATCCGGTCGGTCATCGGGGAGTGGAAGACGACGTCGGGCGCCAACAGCGCGGTGATCGCATCGGCGTCGCCGCTTTCCCCGGCTGCACGCAGGGCGGTGATCGCCGTCGTGACGGGCGACAGGGACGTGGCATCCGAACCTGAGACGGACATTGGAACCTCTCTCGTGACTGAACTTTCGATTGGTGTGAGGTATCGGCAGCAGCGCGCTTCGGTCAGTTCTCGATCTCGATTTGGTCGATGTCGAGTGCGACGAGGATCGGACCGCGAAGAGATCGGCCGCCGGGTCCTCGTGGGCGCACCCGGCGGCGCGTGGGAAACGCGAGTCCGGCGAAGTGTCGGTGATCGCCGGCCTGGCAGTCGCGCGTCTATCGCCGCAGGCGCAGCCGGAGCCGGTCGGCGCTTTCGCGGACGACTCCGAGTTGCTTGGCGACCTGGATCGGGGCGGTACCGCCCCTGGCGTCCCGAGAGTTCACCGAGCCGTCAATTGTGAGTACGTCACGCACCTGCGGCGTCAGTTCCGGATGGATGCCTGCCAGCTCGGCGTCCTCGAGGTCTTCGAGGCCGACCCCGCGGGCCTCTGCGGCACGCACTGCGGCGCCCGCGGCCTCGTGCGCCACGCGGAACGGCACGCCACGCTGCACCAGCCATTCGGCGACATCGGTGGCCAGGGTGTAGCCGAGGGGGGCCAGCTGGGCCATCCGGTCGACGTCGAAACGCAACGTCGCGACCAGGCCCGCCATCGCAGGCAGCAGCAGCTCGAGCTGAAGGACGGAGTCGAACACCGGCTCCTTGTCCTCCTGCAGGTCCCGGTTGTACGCCAGCGGTTGCGCTTTCAATGTTGCCAGCAGGCCGGTGAGATTGCCGATCAGCCGGCCGGCCTTGCCGCGCGCCAACTCGGGGATGTCGGGGTTCTTCTTCTGCGGCATGATCGAGCTGCCGGTCGACCATGAGTCGTGCAGCGTCACGTAGCCGAATTCGGTTGTGCTCCAGAGGATGACGTCCTCGGCCAGCCGCGACAGATCGACACCGATCATCGAGAACACGAACGCGGCCTCGGCGGCGAAGTCGCGTGACGCGGTGGCGTCGATCGAGTTGTCTGCCGCTGCGCTGAAACCAAGTTCTTCGGCGATCCCGTCGGGGTCCAGGTTCAGCGACGATCCCGCTAGTGCCCCAGATCCGTAGGGGGACACCGCGGCCCGCTTGTCGAAGTCGGCCAGGCGGTCGACGTCACGCAGCAGCGGATGCGCGTGGGCGAGCAGGTGATGCGCCAGCAGGATCGGCTGCGCGGACTGCAAATGCGTCTTGCCGGGCATGATCGCGGTCGGATGCGATGCCGCCTGCGTCGCCAGTGCCGAGACGACATCGAGTGCGCCGTCGGCGACGCGTCTGATCGCGTCGCGCAACCACAGTCGAAACAGAGTGGCCACCTGGTCATTTCGTGATCGGCCCGCCCGGAGTCGTCCGCCCAGCTCCTCCCCCACGCGGTCGATAAGCCCACGCTCCAGTGCACCGTGGACGTCTTCGTCGGTCACGAGCGGCTGAAAACTGCCGTCGGCGACGTCGGAGGCGAGGTTGTCCAGGCCCACCAGAAGGCCGTCGCGTTGCTCCTCGGTAAGCAGGCCCGCGCGAAAAAGCACCCGCGCGTGCGCCTTCGACGCGACGATGTCGTAGGGCGCCAGCACCCAGTCGAAGTGGGTCGACTTGCTCAGCGCGGCAAGCGCGTCCGAGGGTCCGTCGGCGAACCGACCGCCCCATAGCGACCCCTGGTTAGTGCTCATTTTTCTCCCCGCGAGCAGACACAAATGTCCCCGACACGCCGCGGTTTGGGGTGCATTTGCGTCTGCTCGGCGTCATTTGGCCAAGTCCCGTTGGGCGGAGATCTTTGACGACAGGCCGTGCACATGCACGAACCCCTTGGCCGACGACTGATCGAACGTGTCGCCCTCGTCGTAGGTTGCGAGATTGAAGTCGTACAACGACTCGGCGCTGCGCCGGCCGTTGACCGCGATGTGCCCGCCGTGCAGCACCATTCGGATCTCCCCCGACACGTGCTCCTGGGTCTTGGCGACGAACGACTCCAGCGCCGCCTTGAGCGGCGAGTACCAGAGGCCGTCGTATACCAGCTCGCCCCATTTCTGGTCGGTGTTGCGTTTGAACCGGCCGAGCTCACGCTCCAGCGTGACGTGCTCGAGTTCGGTGTGCGCGGTGATGAGCACCATCGCGCCCGGGGCTTCGTAGATCTCGCGGCTCTTGATGCCGACCAAACGGTCCTCGACGACGTCGAGCCGGCCGACGCCCTGCTCACCGCCGCGACGGTTGAGTTCCTCGATGGCGCCCAGCACGCTGACGTCACGTCCGTCGATCGAAACCGGAGCGCCGCGTTCGAATCCGACGACGACCTCGTCGGGCGTGTTCCAGTTGACGGTCGGATCCTCGGTGTAGTCGTAGACGTCCTTTGTCGGCGCATTCCACAGGTGCTCGAGGAACCCGGTCTCGACGGCTCGGCCCCACACGTTCTGGTCGATGGAGAACGGCGACCGTTTCGAGACGTTGATCGGGATTGCGTTTTCCTCGGCGAACGCGATGGCCTTCTCCCGGGTCCAGGCGTAGTCGCGAACCGGCGCTAGCACCTCGAGATCCGGTGCCAGCGAAGCGAATCCGACCTCGAAACGCACCTGGTCGTTGCCCTTGCCGGTGCAGCCGTGCGCGACGATGCCGCCCCCGTGCTCCCGCGCGGCCGACACGAGATGCTTGACGATCAGGGGCCGGCTCAGCGCCGACACCAGCGGGTACCGGTCCATGTACAGCGCATTGGACTGAATCGCGGGAAGGCAGTACTGCTCGGCGAACTCGTCCCTGGCGTCGACGACGACAGCCTCGACCGCACCGCAGTCGATGGCACGCTGGCGGACGACCTCCATGTCCTCGCCGCCCTGACCGAGGTCGATGGCCACCGCGACGACCTCACGGCCGGTCTCCTTGCCGATCCAGCTGATCGCGACCGAGGTGTCCAGACCGCCGGAATACGCCAGGATGACGCGCTCGGACATTAACCAATCTCCTTTTGTTGGATGCTTTCAAGTTTCGCCGCCAGTTCGGCGCCGGTCATCGGCTCACGTGCGATCACCAGGATGGTGTCATCGCCGGCCACTGTGCCGACCACATACGGCAGCGCAGCGCGGTCCATCGCGCTGGCAAGGTAATGCGCGGCTCCCGGCGGCGTGCGCAACACAGCCAGGTTGGCGCTGGCGTCGGTGGAGACGAGGAGCTCGGCCAGCAGCCGCGACATCCGTTCGGTGCCACCGGATACCCCGCGTACCGGGCTGCCGTCTTCGGGGACGACGTATACGCCGACGCCTCCGTCGGCGCCGCGCAGCTTGACCGCGCCCAGTTCCTCGAGGTCGCGCGACAACGTCGCCTGGGTGACGTCGATGCCCTCGTCGGCGAGCATCGTTGCCAGCTCCCCCTGGCTGTGGATGGATTGCGACGACAGGATCGACACGATGCGCGCCTGACGACCTGCCCGCGTCGCCGCGGAAGTCATGCCTCGGCCCCCGCTCGCTCCAAGAGCCACACCAGTAGCGCCTTCTGGGCGTGCAGCCGGTTCTCGGCTTCGTCCCAGACCGCGCTGTGCGCCCCGTCGATCACGTCATCGGTGATCTCGTCGCCGCGGTGGGCCGGAAGGCAATGCAGAACAGTCACATTCGGCTGGGCTCGTTCGAGAAGCCTCGTGTTGATCTGGAAGGGCTTGAACGGCCCCACCCGGTCCAGCCCGTCATTCTCCTGGCCCATCGACGTCCAGGTGTCGGTCACGAGCACGTCGGCGCCATCGGCGGCCATCTCCGCGTCGGCCGTCACGGTAACCGAGGCGCCAGTATCGGAGGCACGTTCCTCGGCGGCTGCGACAAACCGCGGGTCGGGCTCGAAACCGACTGGAGCGGCGACGGTCACATGAATGCCCGCGGTGACCCCGCCCAACATCAACGAGTGCGCCATGTTGTTGGCGCCGTCGCCGAGGTACGTCAACCGCAGGCCGTTCAGGGTGCCCACCCGCTCGTCGAGCGTCTGGAGATCGGCCAGCACCTGACAGGGATGGAACTCGTCGGAGAGCGCATTGACGATCGGCACGGTCGCCCCAGAAGCCATGGCGGTCAACCGGTCCTGCCCAAACGTCCGCCAGACGATCGCCTCGACGTACCGCGACAGGACGCGCCCGGTGTCCTCGAGCGTCTCGTCGCGCCCGAGTTGGGTGCTGCGGCCGTCGACCACGACCGCGTGGCCGCCGAGTTGGGCGATGCCCATCTCGAAAGAGAATCGGGTGCGGGTGGAGTTCTTATCGAATATCACGGCGACGCCACGTGGACCGTCGAGCGGGCGGCGGCTGAACGGGGCCTTCTTCAGCTCCCCTGCCAGCGCCAGCACCTCGGCCTGTTCGTCCGGTGTGAGGTCGTCGTCGCGCAGGAAGTGACGGGTCACGACGCCGCTCCGATATCGAGCACGCCGGGAAGCGCGCCGAGGAAGTCGTCGACCTGGGTATCGGTGAGAATCAGCGGCGGGACCAGGCGGATCACGTTCGGGGCAGGGGCGTTGACGAGGAACCCGGCGTCCCTGGCTGCGACCTCGACCGACTTGGCCGCATCGGAGGTGAGGACGACGCCGCACATGAGCCCGCGGCCACGGACGTGGTCGACGAGCGGATGGCCCAGCGACTCGATGCCGTGGTGCAGCGTCTTGCCGAGGGCACCGGCACGGCCGACAAGGTCGTCGTCGGCCAGCACCTGCAATACCGCGAGTGCCGCGGCCGTGCACACGGGATTGCCGCCGAAGGTACTGCCGTGCAGGCCTGGCGTTAGCAGCCCGGCCGTCTCGCCGGTCGCGATGCACGCACCGATCGGCAGCCCGCCGCCGAGTCCCTTGGCCAGGGTGACGACGTCGGGCGTGATGCCGTCGTGTTGATGAGCGAAAAACGCTCCGGTGCGCCCCATTCCGGTCTGCACCTCGTCGAGCACCAGCAGCGCGCCGTGGTCGGCGGTGATCTCCCGGGCGGCCACCAGGTATCCCGCGGGCGGCACGACGACTCCGCCCTCGCCCATGATCGGCTCGAGGAACACCGCCGCGGTTTCGTCGTCGACCGCGGCTTTGAGTGCCTCGACGTCTCCGTACGGGACATGAGTGACGTCGCCGGGCAGCGGCGCGAACGGCTCCTGCTTCGACGGCTGGCCGGTCAATGCGAGCGACCCCATGGTGCGACCGTGGAACGCATTTTGGGCCGCAACGAGTTTCGTGCGTCCGGTGAGCCGCGTGATTTTGAACGCGACCTCGTTGGCCTCGGCTCCCGAGTTGCAGAAGAACACCCGCGCGTCATCGGCGCCAAGCAGGCCAACCAATGCTTCCGCCAGTGCGATGCCGGGCTCGGTGGCGTACAGGTTCGACGTGTGGCCGAGCGTGTTGAGCTGCTGGGTGACGGCCTCGATGACAGCGGGGTGGCGGTGGCCAAGGACATTCACCGCGATACCGCCGACCAGATCGAGATACGACTTGCCGTCGGCATCGGTCACCACGGCACCGTCGCCGCTGACCAATGCGAGAGGTGGGGTGCCGTAGTTGTTCATCATCACGGCTTCCCAGCGCTGCGTGAGACTCATGCGCTCACCACTTTCGTTCCCGTCCCCTCGTCGGTGAACAATTCGACCAGTACACAGTGCTCGACGCGGCCGTCGATGACATGTGCGCTCGGCACGCCTCCGGATACCGCGCGAAGGCAGGCCTCGATCTTGGGCACCATGCCCGCGTCCAACGTGGGCAGCAGCTGAGTAAGTGCGCCGGTGTCGATCTCGCTGACCAAGGAGCCGCGGTCCGGCCAATCGGTGAAGAGCCCCTCCACGTCGGTGAGCATCACCAGCTTCTCGGCGCCCAGTGCCTCCGCCAGCGCGGCTGCGGCGGTGTCGGCGTTGATGTTGTGCACCACGCCGTCGGCGTCGGGCGCGATCGTCGAGACCACCGGGATGCGGCCTGCGTCAATGAGATCGAGCAGCGAGTCCGCGTCGACCCGCTCGACGTCGCCGACCAGGCCGATGTCGGTCGCCACCCCGTCGACGGTCACGTCGCGCCGCACGGCGGTGAACAGGTGCGCGTCCTCTCCCGTGACTCCGACGGCGTAGGGACCGTGGGCATTGATCAGGTTGACCAGTTCGCGGCCGACCTGCCCGAACAGCACCATCCGGGCGACGTCGAGCACCTCGGGCGTTGTGACGCGGAAGCCACCCTTGAAATCACCTGCGATGCCGAGCTTTTTGAGCATCGCACTGATCTGCGGGCCGCCGCCGTGCACGACGACGGGGTGGATACCGCAGTTGCGCAGGAACACCATGTCGGCGGCGAACGCGGCCTTGAGGATGTCGTCGGTCATCGCGTTGCCGCCGTACTTCACCACGACGATCTTGTCGTGCAGCTGTTTCAGCCACGGCAGAGCGGCGGCGAGCACCTGCGCCTTGACCGGCGTCGCGAGTGTCATGAACTGTAGGCCGAGTTCTCTTCGACGTACGCGTGCGACAGGTCCGTCGTGCGGATCGACGCCCGGCCGCTGCCGACACCAAGGTCGACGGTGACGTCGATGTCCCGGCCGGACAGATCCACCTCGCGGGCACCAGGTGCGCCGACACCATCTACACATACTGGGGATCCGTTGAACGACACAGTGATCCGGTCGGGCTCCAGTGCGACGGGTGCCATGCCGACGGCGGCCAGTACGCGGCCCCAGTTGGGGTCGGACCCGAACAGCGCGGTCTTGACGAGGCTGTCGCGGGCCACCACCCGAGCCGCGGTCAGTGCATCCTGTTCAGACTCGGCTCCTGTCACGGTGACGACGATGTGTTTGGTGACGCCCTCTGCATCGGCCTGAAGTTGTGCGCACAAGTCGTCGCAGACCCGCAGTACCGCGTCCTCGAGATCGCTTTGGCTCGGCGCGATCTCGCTGGCTCCGGAGGCCAGCAGCAACACTGTGTCGTTGGTGGAACAGCTGCCGTCGACGTCGAGCCTGTCGAATGTCATCGCGGTCGCCTTGCGCAACGCCTGATCGAGGGCAGCCGCATCGGCGACGGCGTCGGTGGTGATGACGGACAACATGGTCGCCAGCGACGGCGCCAGCATCCCCGCACCCTTGGCCATGCCGCCGACCGTCCAGTTGCCACTGTGGTGCAGCGCAACCTGTTTCGGCACGGTATCGGTGGTCATGATGGCCCGTGCGGCCTCTTCGCCACCGGTCAGCCCGCCGGCCATCTCGTGGACGATCTCGGTGACCCCGGCCAGCACCTTATTCATCGGCAGTCGGTCGCCGATCAGACCCGTGGAGCACACGGCGACTTCGATCGCCCCGGTCTCGGTTCCCCAGTCGGAAAGCGCGGCGGCGACGGCCTCTGCGGTGGCGTGGGTGTCCTGAAAGCCTTGCGGCCCCGTGCAGGCGTTGGCGCCACCGGAGTTGAGCACGACCGCGCGCAGCCGGCCGGTGGTGAGCACCTGTTGCGACCACAGCACTGGTGCCGCCTTGACCTTGTTGCGGGTGAATACGGCCGCGGCGGCGTGGTCGGGGCCTTCGTTGAACACCAGCGCGAGGTCGAGTGCGCCGGAAGCCTTGATGCCCGCAGCGATTCCGGTGGCCCGGAACCCGGCGGGGGCGGTGACACCCTGAGTGCGGACCAATTTTGCGGACTCGGTCACTTCAGTCATTTGTCGCCTCCGGCTCCGAAGTCATGGCGCGACCCCCACGATCGAAAGCCCTTCGGTCTCCGGCCAGCCCAGCGCTAGGTTCATCGACTGCACCGCTGCCCCGCCGGTGCCCTTGACGAGGTTGTCGATGGCGGCGATGCCGATGAACGTCGCGGCGTCCGCGTCGACGGCGACCGCGAGTTGAGCGGCGTTGCTACCGATCACCGCACCGGTCTTGGGCAGCTGGTCTTCGGGCAGCAGATGAATGAAGGGTTCGGCGTCATAGGCCTTCTCGTAGGCAGCGCGGATCTGCGACAACGGCGCGGCGGTCCTGGCGGTGCAGGTGGCCAGGATGCCACGCGAAGTCGGGATGAGCACCGGGGTGAACGACACTGTGACGTCTTTATCGGTGACGGCCTTCAGGCCCTGCGCGATCTCGGGAGTATGCCGGTGCTTGCCGCCGACGTTGTAGGCCCGCGCCGACCCAATGACCTCCGAGCCGAGCAGGTCGGTCTTCGCGGCGCGACCTGCGCCCGAGGTGCCGCTGACCGCGACGACGGTGACCGCGGGCTCGATGAGCTCCTCGGCAATCGCGGGCCACAGCGCCAGTAGCGCTGCGGTCGGATAACAGCCGGGGACGGCTATGCGCGTGGCGCCGCGAAGACGATCACGCGCACCCGGTAGTTCGGGCAGTCCGTACGGCCAACTGCCCGCATGTGATGACCCGTAGAAGCGTTCCCATGCGCCTGCGTCGGTGAGGCGGAAGTCCGCGCCGCAGTCGACGATGACAGTGTCGGCGCCCAGTTCGTCGGCGAGCGCCGCGGAATGACCGTGAGGCAGCGCCAGAAAGACCACGTCGTGACCCTTCAGCGTCTCGGCATCGGTGGCATCCAGCGCCCGATTGGCCAGCGGCAGTAAGTGGGGGTGGTGTTCACCAAGCAGGGTGCCCGCGCTGGCGGCCGCGGTGAGGGCACCAATCGTCAGCCGCCCGTCGGCATACCCAGGGTGGCCCAGCAGCAGCCGCAGGATCTCTCCACCCGCATAACCGCTGGCACCGGCCACTGCCACAGAAGTCATGCAGGTGATTCTGCATGATTATGCAGTGTGATGCAAATCCATTATTGGCGGGGCTGTTTGCGATCGGAAATGTCGCGTGACCTAGGCCGACGATCAGCCGCACCGGCATGGAACTCGGCTCATAATTTGCTTCTCGACGAAATTCGGGGGGAATCGTGGACGTCAAGGTTGATACGCCGGTCGATGTAAGTGGAAACTTCACCGCCGACCTGCATGTGGTGCTGCGCGCAGCGGCGGGCCGGGGCCCGTTGGCGATCGACGAGCTGACCGGCGCCACCGTCGTGCTCCGGCAGAGCGACCTCGAGGCGCTTGCCCACGATCAGCGACTGCCCGGAATCGGTCTGACGCTGTTCGACTTGATGGGCATCGCGGACGGGCCACTGCGCAACTGGTACGGCAAGTTGATGTTCACGACGGAGGGCGATTACCACCGGCGCATTCGGTCGCTAGTCTCGCGCGCGTTCACACCTCGGTCCGTCGAGGCGCTGCGCACGACGGCGGCTGACATGGCCGCAGCTGCCGTGGCTTCCGTGCGGGAGGGCGGGGATCTTGTCGAGGCGTATTCGGCTCTCGCGACGCGGCTGATCTGTCGCCTGCTCGGTGTACCGGACTCCGATGTCGAGGTGTTCAGGCAATGGGCCGAGGATTTGAGTCCGGTGTTCTTCGTCATGACTCCTGAGCAGGTTGCGAGCGCGACGCAGGCGATCACCGAGTTGCAGACCTACGTCGACGGGTTGACAACACGTCGCGCCCAGGATCCGGGAAGCGATCTCGTCACCGCACTGCGCGCCGCCGAGGCGGACGGTGAGCGCCTTACCCACACCGAAACCGTCAACATGATCGCGAACCTGCTTGTCGCAGGCCATGATACGGCCGGTAGCCAAATACCTTGCAGCATTCTGGTGGCGCTGCAGCATCGTGAGCAGCTGGCCGGAGTTCACGCTGACGAGGCGCGGCTGGCAAGCACGGCCGCGGAGACCATGCGCCTGGAGCCGAGCATCCCAATCATCCCGCGCACCGCCCTTGCGCCGATCGAATTGCACGGCACGACGATCTCGGCCGGCTCGATGGTGTTCCTCTGCATCGCCGCAGCCTGTCGCGACGAAAGGGCATGGCACCAACCCGATCAGTTCGACCCCGACCGCTTCACCAAGCCCGACACCGCCAAACTGCTGAACTTCGGCGCGGGCACGCATTACTGCCTTGGCACGGCACTGGCCAAGATTGCGGTAGAGGAGTCGTTGCGCGCCGTCCTTGCGACCGACCCCCCGCTGCGCATGACCGAGGATCCTTCGGAAATCCCATGGCGCCAGGTTCTCGGCCGCAGTCCGTCCCGGCTACTCGTGAGTACCGATGCCGCCTAGCGGCGCTGTTCGGCCCCGACGCGCTGGACGGCCATTGCCACCGCCGCGTCTCGAGCGGCGCTGGCCTCATCCTCGGTAAGCGTGCGGTCGGCGGCCCGGAATCGCAGCGCCAGCGCCAGGGATTTGCGCCCCTCGCCGATCTGCGGTCCGGTGTAGACGTCGAACAACCGGACGTCCTCCAGCAGATCGCCGGCGCCCTCCCGGACGGCGTCGATCACGGTCTGCGCGGCGACGTCCTCGCCGACGATAAGGGCGACGTCCTGGAACACCGCGGGGAACGGTGACACTGCCGGCGCAGGAAGAGCTTCGGTGAGCGGGACGGCGTCGAGGTTCAGTTCGACGGCGCAGGTGCCCGCGGGCAGACCCGAACGCTCGATGACGGCAGGGTGAAGTTGGCCGGCGTAGCCGACGACGGTGTCGCCGACGACGACCTCGGCGCAACGGCCGGGGTGCCACGGCAGGTGCTGGGCGGGCCGCAATGTCAGCTCCACGCCGGCGGCGCGGCCGATGACACGGACCGCCTCGAACGCATCGCTGGCATCGACCGGCCTGCCCTTACCCCACGGACCCGGGGGTTCCCGCAGGCCGGTCAGCACCGCACCGACGTGCTGCGGCTGATGCGGCAGCGAGGCATCGAGCGTCGCGATCTCGTCTGAGGTGGGGCGACGGTCGGTCGGAATGCGTTCCACAGCACGGGTTTCCGTCGTCGCCTCCACCACCTGGGCGATCGCGAACAACGCGGTATCGACGGCCCCACGGGACACGTTGCGTCCCAACGCCTCCAGCAGGCCCGGCAGCAACGTGGTCGCCAAATGGGGCCGGTCGGCCTCCAACGGATTCATCACCTGCGTCGTGGACCGCCGCCGATCGTCCGCCGGCAGGCCCCACTGGTCAAAAATCCCCGCCGGCAGGAACGGAGTCGGCAGGATCTCCACATAGCCGTTGAGCGCCAGCGACTTTCCGATCGCGCGCCGGCGCTTCTGTGTCGGGCTCAGGCCGCGGCCCGGCGGCGCGAGCGGCAGCACCGACGGGATGACCTCCAGTCCCTCCAGTCGCAACACCTCTTCGACGAGATCCGCGGGCTGACGAAGGTCGGGGCGCCAACTCGGCGGCGTCGCGCTCACCTGACCGTCGTTCACGACGACGTCGGCGCCGATCTGAGTGAGGCGCTTCTCTGTGGTGCCCGTCGCGTAGTCGACGCCCGCCACGCGATCGGGCAGATCGATCGCCATGCTGACCGGCGCGAGTGACCAGTCGTCGCGAGGCGGATCGCCACGCCAGTCGGTCAGCCTGGGTTCGACTGTGCCACCTGCAATCTCGGCCAGCAGCGCGCTGCAACGATCCAATGCGGCAACGGAAATCGCCGGGTCGACGGTACGTTCGTAGCGACGGCCGGCCTCGCTGTTGAGATGCAGCCGCCGCTGCGTGCGCGACACGGCGGCGGGATCCCAGACTGCAGCCTCGAGCAGCACATCGGTGGTGCTGTCGCGAACCTCGGTGGTGCCCGCGCCCATCACGCCACCGATTGCTGCCGTTGCGACATCATCGACGATGAGCACATCGCCCGGGTCCAGGCGACGCTCGATGTCGTCGAGCGTGACAACCGTCTCCCCCGGTTCGGCGAACCGCACCCTGAAGCCACCGGTGATCAGGCTGCGATCGTGAGCATGCATCGGATGCCCGAGTTCCAGCATGACGTAATTGGTCACGTCGACGGCCGGCGAAATGGCGCGGATGCCCGACAGCAGCAACCTGCGCTGCATCCACCACGGCGACACCGCTTTTGGATCGATGCCGGCGACAGGACGCAGTCCGAAGCGCAGCACACCGGTGCCCGGATCGATCGTCACCGGCAGTGCCTGACCCTCGGCGGGCAACGCAGCGATGACAGCCGGGTCGACGTAGTTTAGGTCATACGCATTGGCGATCTCGCGGGCCATGCCGCGCACCGACAGGCAGTAGCCGCGGTCCGGAGTGATCGCCAGGTGAAACACGGTGTCGTCGAGACCGAGCACGTCGGCAGCGGGCGTGCCCGGTTCGGCGGTGCCCGCCGGTAGCACCAGAATGCCGGAATGATCTGAGCCCAGGTTGAGTTCAGTGGCCGAACAGATCATGCCATCACTGGTGCGGCCGTATGTCTTGCGGGTGGCGATGGCAAAGTCGCCGGGCAACACGGAACCGGGGAGCGCCACCACGACAAGGTCCCCGACAGCGAAGTTGGTTGCTCCGCAGACGATGTCGCGTAGCTCAGGCTCGCCCAGGTCGACCTTGACGGCTCGGATGGGTTTCTTGAACTCGGTCAGTTCCTCGATCTCGGCGACGCGGCCGACCGTCAGTGGCCCGCTGACCGGCCCGACTCCGATGACCTCTTCGACCTCATGGCCGATCCGGATCAGGGTCTGCTCGAGTTCATCGGCTGACACGTCCCAGCCGGGAGCACCGGCTTGAACGACTTCGCGCAGCCAGCTGTAGGGCAGGCGCATCAGGCCCCGACCCCGAACGGCAGTGAGAAGCGGACGTCGCCCTCGACCATGTCGCGCATGTCGGGTATGCCGTTGCGGAACTGCAGGGTGCGCTCCAACCCCATCCCGAACGCGAACCCGGAATAGATCTCCGGGTCGATACCGCAGGCGCGCAACACATTCGGGTTGACCATGCCACAGCCACCCCATTCCACCCAGCCCGGGCCGCCCTTCTTGTTCGCGAACCAGATATCGACCTCGGCCGACGGTTCGGTGAACGGGAAGAAGTGTGGACGGAATCGGGTACGACCCTGGGGCCCGAATTCGGAACGGGCGAACGCGTCGAGTGTCCCCCGCAGGTGGGCCATGGTCAGCCCCTTGTCCACGGCGAGTCCCTCCACCTGATGGAAGACCGGCGTGTGGGTGGCGTCCAGTTCGTCGGTGCGGAACGTGCGCCCGATCGAGATGATGTAGACCGGCAAGTCGCGCTCCAGCAGCGCACGGATCTGGACCGGCGAGGTGTGGGTACGCAGCACCTGCCGGGACCCGTCGGGGGCGACGTAGAAGGTGTCCTGCTCGCTGCGCGCCGGATGGTCGGGCGGGAAGTTGAGGGCATCGAAGTTGAACTGCTCGGTCTCGACTTCGGGTCCCTCGGCGAGTTCCCAGCCCATCGCGACGAACGTGTCGGCGACGTGCTCAGCCAGGATCGTGATGGGGTGGCGGGCGCCGACGGGCTGACGGGTCGACGGCAGCGTCACGTCGATGCGCTCGGCGATCAGCACCGCGGCGTCGCGTTCGGCCCGCAGTACCGCGAGCCGCTCGTCGTAGGCCTGCTGCGCCTCGGTACGCGCCACGTTGACCCGCTTGCCTGCGTCCGCGCGATCAGCCTTGGGCAGCGAGCCGAGCGCCTGGCGAGCGAGCGCGATGGGCGAGCGATCGCCCAGTTGCTCGGTCTTGGCGCGGGCGAGCGAGTCGAGGTCACTGGCCGCGTCAAAGGCATGCCGAGCCGCGCTGACAGCCTTCGTCAGCGCATCTTCCGACAGGTCTATTGGCTGATCAGCCACCGAGCGATCATAAAGCGTGGCGAAACACTCGGATCGAGTGGTCGGCACCGTCGCGCGCGGGCTACTCCCCCGCTGCTTCGCCATCGAGGTCGACGTCACCTGGCGACAACCTGCGGGATTTCAATCGATACATGACCAAGTCAGCGGGAACGCCGTCCTGTTTGGCCGCAAAGACCTGCTTGCGAAGCCGCTTTGCCTCGACCCCCAGCGATTCGAGGGCGTCGGGTTCGATGCCGTCCAATGTGGCCTGGGATACGACCAACTCGCCCCTGGTCGCCCGTTCCATCACACGCGCCGCGATGTTCACATCGATGCCCAGCCAGTCCGACCCGATTCGCTGCGGCCTGCCGGTGTGGATCCCGACGCGCATCCGAGGCGTGTAGCCGTCCACGTCAAGAGATTTCACCGCCTCCCTGGCCTTGACCGCTGCCCCGACCGCCGTCACCGGCTGGGAGAACACCGCCATGATGCCGTCGCCCATTCGCTTGACGATCTGGCCGCCGGCTTCCAACAGCGGCGGCTCGACAACCTGCGAGACTCGGCGAAGGAGTTTGAGCGTGGCGTCGTCGCCCGCACTCAACGACCATGACGAGAAGCCCACCAAGTCGGTGAACACGATCGTCGCTTCCCGGTAGGCGGGCTTGCCGGACACTCGCTCGGTCAGCGCCTGCCAAACCTGCAGAGCGCCCAGGCTGACTTCACGTGAGGCGGCCTCACGCTCCAGAAGTCGATCGGCGGCGCGGGCAGCAGCGCTTGGACCTCCTACACCGGAGACCGACAGCGGATCGCCGAACTCGGGGTCACCGGGCAGTGCACGTCGGGCGCGGCGCAGGAAGGCGATTACGGACGGGCTGTGATTGGTGCTCTTCAGCCACGACACGCGCCCGGATGACTGTCTGCCAGATCGTTCGTCGATCGACTCGACCTCATCCACAGGCGCCAGCCTAGTTGAGCACCGTTGGGCCGATAAACCGGCTGGTCACAGGCGAGTGGAGGGCAAGTGGAGGCTGAATAACACTGCGCCGCCACACCGCCGCAAATCGTAGACAACAGGCGTTGTCAACATTATCGTGATGGTCTGACTGCGGGTTGGATTCAGCGAGGAACCGATGACCCTGAGATCGACATCGACGGCGACCGACGCGAAACGGCGTCGCCTTGACGCCGATCCGCTCGGCCCCGAGTCGTTGACGTGGAAGTACTTCGGCGACCTGCGGACCGGCATGCTCGGAGTGTGGATCGGGGCGATCCAGAACATGTATCCCGAACTCGGCGCAGGCGTCGAAGATCACTCGATCCTGCTGCGTGAGCCGCTGCAGCGCGTCGCACGCTCGGTGTACCCCATCATGGGTGTCGTTTACGACGGCGATCGTGCCGCGCATACCGGGCAGCAGATCAAGAGCTATCACAACACGATCAAGGGCGTTGACGGCGACGGCCGGCGCTACCACGCGCTGAATCCCGAGACGTTCTACTGGGCGCACGCAACCTTCTTCATGTTGATCATCAAGACCGCCGAGTACTTCTGCGGCGGACTCACCGATGCCGAGAAGCGTCAACTGTTCGACGAACACGTGCAGTGGTACCGGATGTACGGCATGAGCATGCGGCCGGTGCCGAATACCTGGGAAGAGTTCTGCGAGTACTGGGATGCCAAGTGCCGGGACGAGTTAGAGATCAACCGCGCGACGCTCGACATCTTCACGATCCGCATCCCCAAGCCGTGGTTTGTGCTGATGCCGACGCCGATCTGGGATCAGCTCTTCAAGCCGATGGTCGGTGCGCAGCGCTGGATTGCCGCCGGCCTGTTCGACCCTGCGGTGCGTGAGAAGGCCGGGATGCGGTGGACGCCCGGCGACGAGGTGCTGCTTCGCATCTTCGGAAAGCTCGTCGAGTTGGCGTTCGTCGCGGTGCCCGACGAGATCAGACTGCATCCGCGCGCACTGGCCGCCTACCGCCGTGCACAGGGAAAGCTGCCCGAAGACGCACCGTTGGTCGAGGCGCCCTCATTCATGGCACCACCCCGCGACCGCCATGACCTGCCCATGCATTACGTGCCGCCGCGCAAGTCACTGCTCGACCGAGCGGGGTCTTTGGTGCACACCACCTTCTCGTTGGCCGGGCTGCGTCCAGCGCGTGGACGCGGTAAGGCAGCCTAGAGCTCATGCTGGAATGGACCGACGTTGATCTTGCCGTGCGCGACGCCGTGCGAGAGTTCGTGGACAAAGAGATTCGCCCTCACGTCGATGACCTCGAAAGCGGCGAGATGGAGCCCTATCCCATCATTCGCAAGCTGTTCGCGACGTTCGGTATCGCCGACATGGCACGCGAGTCGCTCAACAAGCGGCTCGCGAAGCTCCGCGAGGGCGGTGAGTCGTCCGGCAAGTCGTCGGGCGGTGGCGGCATGTTCGGGGACGGCTCGGGTGGCATGGGCTTCGTCGTCGTCAGCGAGCTGTGCAAAGTCTCGATGGGCATCGTCACCGGTATGGGTGTCAGCCTGGGCCTGACGGTGCCGACGATCATGGGTCGCGGCACGCTTGCCCAACAGGAACGGTGGCTGCCCGACCTCGTCACCTACGACAAGATCGGCGCCTGGGCGATCACCGAACCCGACTCCGGCTCGGATGCGTTCGGCGGCATGAAGTCCTACGTGGTGCGCGACGGGGACGACTACATCCTCAACGGCCAGAAGACGTTCATCACCAACGGCCCCGACGCGGACGTGACCGTGGTGTACGCGAAACTTGACGAGGGCGACGGCGCCGACAAGCGCGACCGTAAAGTGCTGACGTTCGTCCTCGACCGCGGCATGGAAGGTTTCGTTCAGTCGAAACCGTTTTCCAAGATGGGCATTCACAGCTCGCGCACCGGAGAGTTGTTCTTCAACAACGTACGACTGGGTCGCGACAGGTTGCTCGGTGAAACCGAGGACAGTTCGGCAGGCGACGGACGTGCCAGCGCGCGGTCGAACTTCTCCGCCGAGCGGATCGGCGTCGCCGCGATGTCACTGGGTGTCATCGAGGAATGCCTTCGGCTGTGCGTTGACTATGCGAAGACCCGAAAGCTGTGGGGTCACGAAATAGGGCAGTTCCAACTCATCCAGCTCAAGCTCGCGAACATGGAAGTCGCTCGAATGAACGTGCGCAACATCCTTTTCCGGGTGATCGAGTCGGCAGAAAAGGGTCAGCCGATTTCGCTTCCGGAGGCGTCGGCGATCAAGTGGTACTGCTCCCAGGCGGCCACTGATGTGGCGATGGAGGCCGTGCAGGTGTTCGGCGGCAACGGCTACATGACCGAATACCGGGTGGAACAGCTGGCACGCGACGCCAAGTCGCTGATGATCTACGCCGGCAGCAACGAGGTGCAGATCACCCACGTCGCACGGGGTCTGCTCAACGGCGGCTAGGCATTTTGCGTAACGCTGTGGCGAATTTTCGCCCGGTTTTCGCCGTAGCGTTACGCAAATCGGTGCGCGCGCGAACTCTGGTACAGACAGATCGCCGCCGCCGACGCCACGTTGAGGCTTTCGGCGGTTCCCGGCATCGGAATCCGCACTCGTTGTGTCGCAGCGTCGGCGAGTTCAGTCGGCAGGCCATGCGCTTCCGGCCCGAACAGCCACGCCGTGGGCGTGGTCAAATCCGCATCGTCGAGCGATATTTCGCCATCGACTGTGGTGGCAAGAACCTGAACCCCGGCAGCGCCGATCGTCGACACCGCGGCGACGGCATCCACCTCGGATACGACGGGAATCGAGAAGATGCTTCCCGCCGAGGCGCGCAGGCACTTGCCGTTGTACGGATCGACACTGTGGCCGGCAAGTACGACGGCGTCGGCGCCCATCGCATCGGCAACACGAATCAGGGTTCCTGCGTTGCCGGGTTCGGAGATCTCCGCCGCGACGGCCAGCAGCCTTGGCGAACCGGCGAGCACGTCCTCGAGTGAGGTCTCGGGCACTGAGCACACCGCGACCAGGCCGACCGGAGTAACCGTCTCCGACAACGCCTTTGCGGCACGTTCGGTCACCAAGTGCACCTGCATGCCCCTCAACAGGGAACCGAATCGGGCCTCAGCCGCTTCGGTGGCGAAGACCTCGGAGACGAGTCCGCGCCGCAACGCGGCCTCGACGAGGTTGGGCCCCTCGGCAAGAAAGCGTGCGGCGCGGCGTCGTCCGACGTGGCGATGCAGCTTGACCGCTGCTGCCACCCGAGCGGAGCGCTCGGTTAGCGTCAGGCGGCCTCTCCGGACGGTGCATTGACGTCCTCGGGGAGTGCGCCTTTGGCGACCTCGACCAGCGCGGTGAACGCGGCGGGGTCGCTGACGGCGATCTCGGCGAGGTTCTTGCGGTCCACCTCGACTCCGGCGGCCTTCAGGCCCTGGATCAACCGGTTGTAGGTGATGTCGTTGGCGCGGGCGGCCGCGTTGATCCGGGAGATCCACAACTTGCGGAACTCACCCTTGCGGGCACGCCGGTCACGGTAGGCATAGGTCAACGAATGCAGCTGCTGCTCTTTTGCTTTGCGATACAGCCGCGACCGCTGACCGCGGTAGCCCTTGGATGCCTTGAGTACTGTGCGCCGCTTCTTCTGCGCGTTCACTGCGCGCTTTACGCGTGCCATGGGGGTATTCCTCTTCGTTCAGGTTCGTTCAGGTCATACGGGGTGTGGTGCTGTCAGCCGTTCAGCAGCTTCTTGATGCGCTTGCGGTCGTTGGCCGCCACCTCGGTGCGGCCGTCCAGCCGGCGGGTACGGCGGCTCGACTTGTGCTCGAGCAAGTGCCGCTTGTTGGCCTTCTGTCGCACGATCTTTCCGGTCCCGGTTGCCCGGAACCGCTTGGAAGCGCCGCTGTGGGTCTTCGCCTTTGGCATGTGTCCTCAGTTCAGTTCTGTGGTGTTTCGGTCGGTGCGCTCTCGGGCTGTGCGCGTTGCACGGCGGGAGCGTCGGCATCGTGCGCCGCCTTGGCACGAGTCTTCGCGCCGCGGTGCGGTGCCAGCACCATCGTCATGTTGCGACCGTCCTGCTTGGCCGACGTCTCGACGAAGCCGTAGTCGGCGACGTCGGCGCCCAGCCGCTGCAGGAGTCGGTAGCCCAGCTCGGGCCTCGACTGCTCGCGTCCACGGAACATGATGGTCACCTTGACCTTCGACCCCGCTTGCAGGAAGCGGACCACGTGGCCCTTCTTGGTCTCGTAGTCGTGCGGGTCGATCTTGGGTCGCAGCTTCTGTTCCTTGACGACGGTCTGCTGCTGGTTCTTGCGAGACTCGCGTGCCTTCTGAGCCGTCTCGTATTTGAACTTGCCGTAGTCCATGATTTTGCAAACCGGGGGTTTGGCATCCGGGGCTACTTCGACAAGGTCGAGATCGGCATCCGCGGCGACGCGGAGAGCATCTTCGATGCGCACAATGCCTACCTGCTCGCCCCCTGGTCCGATCAGACGGACTTCAGGTACGCGGATGCGCTCGTTGACGCGGGTCTCAGTGCTGATGGGGCCTCCTATGTTGTCGTCCAGGAGCCCCACCCATCAGCCTTCTGCTCAACGAACAGAAAAGCCCTGCTCAAAGCAGGGCCCATAGCCGACCAGAACAGGCACCGGATGCCTGTGACCGGACCACTGGGCCGGTATGGCCAGCGGTGGGAGTGGGACTCCACTTGCTGTCCCTGGCGTACGCCGGGACGGTCGCGCATGGGAGTCTACCAGCCATGACCCAGGATCCCGCATCGCCCGAACCGGCGGCGCAGCCGCCCGCCCGCGAGCTTGCCGATATCCCTGCCGTCGAGGTGATCACCCGGTCGGCCGTCATGCTGATGAGCGCGGCTGCCGAGAAGCTCGGGCTCTCGGCGGAGGACCCCGACGAGAGCCCGCACCGAGATCTCGACGAGGCGCGCCGGCTCATCACTGCGCTCGCGGGGCTGGTGACGGCCTCCGCCGAGTATCTGGGCCCCCATGCCGGGCCGGTGCGCGACGGGCTGAAAAGCCTGCAACTCGCGTTTCGCGAAGCCAGTGCCGCACCTGAGGAACCGGGTCAGGGTCCCGGCGAGAAATACACCGGCCCGGTCTGGTAGCGAGTAACCCGAAATTGACCGGCCGAGCGAATACTCTCGCGCCTTATGACCGTCACTAGCCCGGCCGGCACAGCGAGCACTGCGAAGGCGCGCCGCACCTCCGCGTTCAAGTGGGTGCCCGCCGCGGCCGGCTGGACCGTCGGCATCATCGCCACGCTCTCGCTCTTTGCGAGTGTGTCGCCGTTTTTCCGGTCGCTGATCAAGGTGCCCCGAGAGTTCGTCAACGATTACATCTTCAACTTCCCCGACACCAGCTTTGCGTGGGCGTTCGTGCTGGCGCTGCTGGCGGCGGCGCTCGCGGCCCGCAAGAGCATCGCGTGGTGGATCCTCGTCGGCTACATGGTCGCGGCGATCGGCTGGAACGTCGGCGACATCGTCTCCGGCGAGGAATCGTGGCTGCAGGAAAGCGGCGAGATCATCGGCCTGGCCATCCATGTCGCCGCCATCGCATTCCTCGTCCTGGCGCGCAAGGAGTTCTGGGCCAAGGTGCGCCGCGGCGCGCTGATCAAGGCGGCGGCAACGCTCGTCGCCGGGTTGGCCGTCGGCACCCTGATCGGTTGGGGCCTGATCGAGCTGTTCCCCGGGACCTTGGCCCCCGAGGACCGCTTCTTTTACGCGCTGAACCGGGTGGGCGCCTTTGCAGGCGCCAGCTCTGACTCGTTCACCGGTCACCCACACGTCTTCATCAATGCACTGCTCGGCCTCTTCGGCGCGCTGGCGCTGATGGTGGCGGCGGTCGTGTTGTTCCAGTCCCAACGGGCAGAGAACGCGCTCACCGGTGAAGACGAGTCGGCGATCCGGGGACTGCTCGAGATGTACGGCAAGAACGACTCATTGGGCTACTTCGCGACGCGTCGCGACAAGGCAGTGGTGTTCGCGCCCACCGGCAGCGCCGCCATCACCTACCGCGTCGAGGTCGGCGTCTGCCTCGCCAGCGGCGATCCAATCGGTGACCCCAAGGCGTGGCCCCAGGCGATCGAGGCGTGGCTGTCGTTGTGCCAGGCCTACGGCTGGGCGCCCGGTGTGATGGGTGCGAGTTCGACTGCGGCCGAGGCATTCCGCGCGTCCGGTCTCAACGCCTTGCAACTCGGCGACGAAGCGATCCTCTATCCGGACAGCTTCCGGCTGTCGGGTCCGCACATGCGTGCCGTGCGGCAGGCGGTGACCCGCGCGCGGCGCGCGGGAGCCTCGGTGCGGATCCGCAGGCATCGCGATCTGGATGCCGATGAAATGACCGATGTGATCGAGCGGGCCGATTCCTGGCGCGATACCGACGACGAGCGCGGTTTCTCGATGGCGCTGGGCCGAATGGGCGACCCCGCAGACGGCGACTGTCTGCTCGTCGAGGCTGTTCAGCCTGGGGCCGGTGGTGACCAGGTCGTCGCCATGCTCTCCCTCGTGCCGTGGGGCGCCAACGGGGTGTCGCTGGACCTCATGCGCCGGTCCCCCCAATCTCCCAACGGCACCATTGAACTCATGGTCAGCGAGCTGTGCATGCAAGCCGAAGGCATTGGGGTGAGCCGTGTTTCGCTGAACTTCGCGATGTTCCGCTCGGCGTTCGAACAAGGTGCCCAGCTCGGCGCGGGTCCCGTTGCGCGGTTGTGGCGCGCCCTTTTGGTGTTCTTCTCCCGCTGGTGGCAGTTGGAGACGCTGTACCGCTCGAACATGAAGTATCAGCCCGAGTGGGTACCGCGCTATGCGTGCTACGAGGACGCACGGCTGGTTCCCCGCGTGGGCGTGGCGTCGGTGATCGCAGAAGGTTTCCTGGTGCTGCCGTTCTCCCGCCGACACGAGCAGCCGCACACCGGCCATCACACCTCGGTACCGCAGAGCATCGTTGACCGTGGCCTGCTGCACCACGATGGCACCGCTCCCGATGTCGACCAGTTCCAAGTCGGTCTGGACGAGGAGGAACATACTCGACTGCCCGAACAGGTTCGGGTCCGGATGGCCAAGCTCAAGACATTGCAGGGCAGCGGGATCGATGCCTATCCCGTCGGCCAGGAACCCAGCCACACAATCCTTGCAGCAGTCGAATCCGAGGGTGCAGGCACAGTGACCGTTGCTGGGCGGGTGTTGCGCATCCGCGACTACGGCGGCGTGCTGTTTGCACAACTGCGCGACTGGTCCGGGGAAGTGCAGCTGCTACTTGACAATTCGCAGCTCGAAGAGGGCACGACGGTAGATTTCACGCACGCCATCGACCTGGGCGATCTGATCCAGGTGTCCGGCACGATGGGCTACAGCAACAAGGGCACCCGGTCGCTGATCGTGCTCAGCTGGCGGTTGATCGGCAAGTGCCTGCGCCCGCTGCCCGACAAGTGGAAGGGGCTGACCGATCAAGAGGCGCGGGTACGCGCCCGATACGTCGACCTGGCGATCAATACCGAGGCCCGCGATCTGATCCGTGCGCGCAGCGGTGTTCTGCACGCGATCCGTGAAACCCTCGTCGGCAAAGGGTTTTTGGAGGTCGAGACGCCGATTCTGCAGCAGATCCACGGCGGCGCCAACGCCAGGCCGTTCCTGACCCACATCAACGCCTATGACCTCGACCTGTACCTGCGGATTGCTCCGGAGTTGTATCTCAAGCGCCTGTGCGTGGGTGGTGTCGAGCGGGTCTTCGAGCTGGGCAGGGCTTTTCGCAACGAGGGCGTCGACTTCAGCCACAACCCCGAGTTCACCTTGCTGGAGGCCTATCAGGCACATGCGGACTACAACGTGTGGATCGACGGCTGCCGAGAGTTGATCCAGAACGCCGCACAGGCCGCCAACGGCGAGCATGTATTCATGCGTCCCCGCGCTGACGGGACGCTGGAACCCGTCGACATCTCGGGCGCCTGGACGGTCAAGACCGTGCACGAGGCGGTGTCGGAGGCGCTGGGAGAACAGATCGGGCCCGATACGGACCTGACGACGCTGCGCAGGCTGTGCGACGGCGCGAAGATCCCGTATTTGACCCACTGGGACACCGGCGCCGTGGTGCTCGAACTGTACGAGCACCTGGTCGAGGACCGCACCGAAGCGCCCACGTTCTACAAGGATTTCCCCACGTCGGTGTCGCCGCTGACGAGACCGCACCGCAGCATCCCCGGCGTGGCAGAGCGCTGGGATCTGGTGGCGTGGGGCGTCGAACTGGGCACTGCCTACAGCGAGTTGACCGATCCCGTCGAGCAGCGCCGAAGGCTACAAGAACAGTCGCTGCTGGCCGCAGGTGGCGACCCGGAAGCCATGGAACTCGATGAGGACTTCCTGCAGGCGATGGAGTACGCGATGCCGCCGACGGGCGGTCTCGGCATGGGTGTGGACCGTGTCGTCATGCTGATCACCGGCCGTAGCATCCGCGAGACGTTGCCCTTCCCCTTGGCCAAACCGCGTTAGCAGCTGATCCACAGCGGGGTCCAAGGATCGGCAGGCACTCTTGTGGCCGTGACGGTTCGCGGCCTGTTGCGCCACCACCTGTCGCTGCTGCACGGCTGGATTCCCATTACCGCCCAGGTTCTGGCCGGCATCGCGTTGGTGGCAGCGATCTGCTGGGGCATCCGGCGCAGGCGATACGTGTGGGTGCCGTGCGCTGCGCTGTGCGGTATCGCGCTGACGGCGACCGCTTACTGGTACGTCGAATCGGAAGGTCTCGCAGGAACCCCACCCCCCGTCGGGCTCTGGGTTTGGATCGGGTTGACCGGCACCTCAGCGGGTGTGCTGATCGCCGGCTGGCGAGGGGCAACGTGGTGGCGGCGGGGCGTGGCGGCCGCGGCGGTGCCGCTGTGCTTGGTATGTGCCGCATTCGCGCTGAACCTGTGGACCGGGTACTTCCCCACCGTGCAGACCGCGTGGAATCAGTTGACTGCCGGCCCGCTGCCCGATCAGACGGATCAGGTGACCGTGTTGGCGTTGCAGCACCGACACCAGATTCCAGCGAAAGGCACAGTGGTGCCGGTGCAGATCAGCGACACCGCGTCGGGCTTCAAGCATCGCGAAGAGCTGGTTTACCTGCCACCGGCCTGGTATGCGACCGATCCTCCGCCACCCATGCCGACGGTGATGATGATCGGTGGGGAGTTCAACACCCCCGCAGACTGGGTGCGGATCGGTAACGCGGTGAGCACCGCGGACAACTTCGCGGCCACCCACGGCGGCAATGCGCCGGTGATCGTCTTCGTCGACGCGGGCGGCACATTCAACAACGACACCGAATGCGTCAACGGCAGTCGCGGCAATGTTGCCGACCACCTCACCAAAGATGTTGTTCCGTTCATGGTTTCGCATTTCGGCGTGAGCGCGCACCGGGAGAACTGGGGCATCGTGGGCTGGTCGATGGGTGGTACGTGCGCGGTGGACCTCGCTGTGATGCATCCCGAAATGTTCAGCGCGTTCGAGGACATCGCGGGCGACATCGCCCCCAACTCGGGGACGAAGGACGAGACGGTCTCACGGCTGTTCGGCGGAAATGCCGCAGCCTATGCGTCCTTCGATCCCACCACGGTCATCACGCGGCACGGCCCCTACAGCGGCATCGCCGGTTGGTTTGCCATCAACAGCGAGGCGGCGGCGGCACAGAGTTCGGCCGCGAACTCGCTGTGCGCGCTGGGCAACGCCAACGGGATCACCTGCGCGGTCGTCGCCGGGCCCGGCAAGCACGACTGGTCCTTCGCCTCGCAGGCCTTCGCGACCGCGCTGCCCTGGATGGCCGGTCAACTGGGTACTCCAGGGGCTCCGCCGACGCCGTTGCCCGCGCCACCGCGGGCGACGCCGATCGTCGAGGTGGCCGCGAAGTAGCGGCGAACGTTCCTTACCGCTCGAAATAACGCCAGATTTTCGAGCGGTACGGAACGTTCGCGCAAGGTCGACCGCGAGTAGCGTGGAGGGCATGCCGGACGAACCCGCCCAGGAGCCGGATGTAACCGGCGAGCCAGCTGTGGAACCGGAACCGGTTGTCGACCCGGAACCCGTCGTGGAAGCGGAACCGGTTGCTGATCCGGCCCCCGCGACGACACCGGCCGAACCCTTCGACACGGGATACACCGCGGGCGGTGTGCCGACCTTCGATTCGGTGCGCGAGAAGATCGAGACCCGGTACGGGACGGCGATCGGCGCCGCGGAGCTCGATGCCGAAACACCGGAAGGCCGCACCGTCGAGGAGCAGTACGAAGCCCGACAGCGTGCCGCCGCCGAACGGCTGGCGCAGATCCGCGAATCGATGCGCACGCCCGAGAACGAGTCTCAGTAGTCGGATTCCGCGGCCAGGATCTCCGCCAGGTAAGCGTCGTCGGCGGGCGCGGCCAGCCGCGACCGCGCGAAGTCCCGGATGCGATCGCGCGTCTGCGCCGACTCCCCGCCGTCCGCGCCGACGATCAGCGTCGTCGTGCGCCAATCATGGCTCCACGCAGCCGATTCCGATACCGGTTGCTGATCGGGGTCGACGACGGGGAACGCTGCGCGTCCGTCGGCGCCGAGCGCACCGTCACCGCCGAAGGGGCCGGAGCGCAGCCGCGCGGCGACGCCGTTGGGCGAGCCCAATCCCGACAACTCCACTCGCACAATCGCTGTCACTACATCATCGACAGCCTCGATGTTCCAGTCGATGGTGTCCTCGGCCGCGTCGAAGATTCCGGGAGGGACGGCGGACCACCGGACTGAGCCGACACCCGTCGCAACAGTCGTCGACGTTGTCCGGCCGATATCGCCACCGGCGGCGAGCGCGTAATCGTCCCGACGGACCGGCTGCGCTGGTGCGTCGAAGACGATCCCCACCTCGTCGGCGAGGTCGGTGCACTTCTCAACAAGCTCGACGATGCGCGGATCACCCTCTTGGGCATGGGCGCCCAGCGCCGCGACATGTGGCCGGAGTACCTCGGCGACATCCGAGTCGAGGGTGTCGTCGGTGAAGAAGTCCTCCGCCCCCGCGGTGAGGATCGCTATCTCCGCGTCCAACAACGCCGCGTCGAGCGTCGCGATCCCGTCTCGCTGACTCGCCGGCCACCACCGCCGCAGCCAATGGCCGAAGGCCAACCGGCGCAGTGGGTCCAGCGATCCCGGAAGCACATCGACGCCGCTGAGGTCGACGGCGTGGGCTTCATCCGGTGGGGCGCTGATCGACTGTCGACGCGACGGCGCGATGCCCGGCCTCGCCGAGCACCCGCCAAAGCCAATCAGCGCTGGACAGGTCGGTGAACGTGATTTGTGGATCGGCGCCACGATCGTCGACTGTCCACGACAGCACCGCTCCGCTGACCTCGAGCACGGCCCGCAGCGGAGAGGGCGCCACCGCGGGTCCCGTACTCCACAGCCCGGAATCTGACATCAGCTTCATCCGGCGACCTGCAGTTCCAGCATCGTCTTGATGCGCTGCCGGTGGTCCAGGCTCACCGAGCGTGCGACGCCCTCCAGCAGCGCTCGGACATCGTCGACGTCGGAACACGGCTCCTGCCACACGTCTCGGCCGTGCAGGCGCGCCCACAGGCGACTCAGGTAGGGCCGGGCGAATGCCGCGAGGTCATCGATCACCTGCTGCTGGCGAGGATGGATCGGTCCGCTCTCGGCGAGGTAGCGACGCGCGCGCAGCACATACGCCTCCTTGCGCAGCCGCGCCTGGATCTGGCGGGCGAGGTCGTAGCCGTCGTCTCGGTCTCGGACAACGGAGCGAGGTCGACGGCGACCTCGATCCCCGCGACGAGCGTCGCCTGCTTGTCTTCGGCGAGCAGGCCCCACGGTGCACAGCTCCGGTCGACCTCTTCCTCGCAGAGCATCGGCACATCCGGCAGTTCTTCGCGATCCATCGCGCGGCGAAGTGTGGCGCGCACTCGATCGATCACGGACCGATTGAGCGGCCGTTCACTTTCTGCGCCGCCGATGACGGCCGGAGGGCTCTGCGGTTCAACGGAACTGAGGCCGAGCGTGACGATCGACCACGGCAGCTGTGGGGCGTCTTCATGAGCCGCGGCCCCAAGGTTGTAGGGCGTCGCGTCGGCGATCAGGGCATGCCAGACCCGCTGGCGTGCCACTGCGGCACCGTGGGTGTCGGCCCGACCGAGCACAGTGGTCAGCCCGGACAGGAAGGGGCCGGTGATCTCCGTTCCGGCCCGGACATCGCTCCAGCTGGAGCGGAGTTGCTCCGACAGCTCCGTGATGACGAGGCTGTCGGATGCGTATGTGTTCAGCACTTCGATTGCGGTGCGGTCCCGGTCGGCGTGGATTTCGCGTAGCACTGATTCGGCTGCACCGGAATCAAGCTGGGCGGGTTGACCTTTCGTCACAGCAAGCTCGAAACAGACAGGAAAGTACAGCTCCTGGGCATTGCCGCTGGTGATCTTCAGCCGGCGGCGCTCACGCTTTAGCAGCTCGAACCATGCTGCTGCAGCGCGCAACTGGTCAGCTTGACCGGTGATGACGTCATACATGGCCTCGGCCACGTCGGCCGCCACGAACGGCGCCGAGAACTGGGTGTTCGATCGCAACCGCAGCACCAGCGGATCGATGATCCGCTTCACGGTGCGCCGCAGCGGGCCGCCGTCGTCGCCGCTGAGCACCTCCACTCCTGGCCCGATCGCGCGCCACGCGCGGTCGATCACCGCGCGGCGCGGATGTGCGACGGCGACTGCCGTGTCGGTGCTCATAGGAACAGGATAGGAGTCGGGCATAGGGCAAAGTTGGGTTCGGTAGCCGCGAAGGCGTCCGAACCTAGTGACATGTCCAGCGCGTATTCGATCGCTTTCGTCATGTTTCTGCTCGTCGGCACGGCCTTGACCTACCTAATTCCCGACCGCGACGCCGCGGTTGCCGCCCCTGCCGACGCTGACGTCGGCGAAACCGGCGAGCGCCTCGCCACGACCGACGACATCGTGGCCATCCGCGCCGAGTTCGACCGGATGCTGGTCGGAAAAGGCCTGGTCACCGATGGTCAGATCGAGCTGATTCGGCATGGCACCAAATCCCGCGCTGTGGTCACGGGCATGCGAACCACCGGCCATGCGCGCGAAGATTTTCGCGAGGTCGAACTCGACGTGATGGTGAATCGGCCGGGCGGCGGACAGTTCGCGGCTCATGAGCGGGCGCTGATTCCCGAATCGGCGATCACGAAGGTCACCCCTGGCAGCATCGTCGACACCTATTACCGTTCCGGTGACGAGTCCGCGGTCGCCGTGTGCGTGTCGCCCACGCTGATCATCGGGCACCGTCGACGGCGAACGTTGCCAACGCGGCCCAGTAGAGCGGACTCGCGGTCAGGTCGCCTTCGCTCCATCGGCGCATCCGTTCCCGCTGCCAGCCGTTCACCGCACGCCCGGCGTCGCCGGCTTCGTGTGCGCGATCGACGGCGAGGATCGTGTCAGCCATCGGATCGACATCCGCGATCATCGGTGCGAACAGGCGGTAGCCGGCGGCGGTAGGCAGCGACCACAGGGTGGCGGTCACCAACTCCGCACCGCCGAGAATCATCGCAGCCACAAGTCCGGTCGCTTCGTCAAATCGGTAGTCGCCGCCGGATGCGCAGGCCAACAGGCCAACCCGTGGGGGCAACGGCAGCTTCAGCGCCATGAGATCCGACGCGGAGAGAGGGCGTTCGTCGGCAAGATGAAGCGCGGCTCGGTCGGCGTGGCCGACATCGCCGTCTGCTGCGGTCGCGTGGCCGACGTAGAGCAGCCGACTTGGCGCCTGCGCCAGCAGGTTCCGTAGCCAGTCGCGGTCCGCGTCGGCGCGCCGGAACAGGTCGACGGACGCCGCGACGTCGGGAAGGACGTCGCGGCCTTGCATCAGCTCGCCGAAGTGTCTGGCCAACGGCGTATCTGACGACGGACGGCCGAGCACGGAACCCAGCGGTGAGTCCGGCCGCTGACCGGGCACCCGGGGATCGAGGACCAACAGCGGCGGCTTGGCCCGTCGACCACCCCAACCGGCGGGTTGGCGCGGTGAGTGCACGATGTTCGGTGGCGCCGCCATCAGGACATCGACCAGCTCGATGAGTCGGTGGCCGTCGTCGCCGGGCATCGCGATAAGCCCCCATGGGACCCGGGCCAGCCGTGCGCTGGGTGACACGAATAACGCCGCGCGGGGCGAGGAGGCGGAGTCGAGCAGCAACTGCCAGGCCTGGGGTGCGATCAGATGCGTTCCCAGCGTTCGAGCGATCGTCAATTCCGTTGTGGGCGAAGCGAAGGCACCCCTGGTAATCGCACGTTCGAGCGCTTGGCGCCGGGTCTCCTCGCCGATGGGATCCGGCAACGCGCCGGTCAACTCGTCCAGTGCGGCGCTCAGCGCCGTCTCCTCTATCACCCACGTCACCGTCCTGGACGGCTCCGCGACGACGCGCAGGCTGACATAGGTGGCGATTCCCACATCGGCGAATCGCAGGACCAGGGTTGCGGTTTCGCTCTCGGTCACGGCCACGTCGCCCATGTCGCGCCAACGGCGGTCACGTCGCGGCCGTACCGTTCGTGTGCGAGGGCGCGATAGCGGGTCAGAATCGGACCGGCGGTCGGGTCCATCTGCAGCGGCGGCAATGGGCCGAGCCGCGTCAGCGCCGCACCTGGGCCCGACGGCGACTCACCCGCGGCCACCAAGGCGTACTCGTCGACGGTCTCCAGTGGCACCGCAGCAGTCGCGGTGCCTGTCCAGTCGGCGGTCTCCTGCGTCGGCTCTGCACTGAATGTTCCACGCGCACTGTGATACTCGACCAACTCGCTGACAAGTTCGGTGTTTCCTGCCTCCCAGGCCACGGCGAACGCTCCGGCCAACATGCGGGCTGACACATGGGTGGCCCAACGCATCCGGGCGTCGGCGTCGGCGATCGCGTGCCGTACCGAGTCGACGGCCAGTGCGGCGGGCACCTTCAGTTCAGCGGCCCGCTCGAGCTTGTATGCCGCGTTCTGTGGGTCGGCCAATGCATCCGCCCGCCAGATACTGCCGATGTGGTCGTGCAGGCGCGCGTACTGAAGCCAGCTGTGTCGTGGCCACGAATCGAGCAGAGCCCGCGCCTCTTCCGTGCGCCGACGCGCGGCGTCGAAATCGCCCCGGAAAATGTCAACCCAGCTGCGCTGCAACAGAATGCGATGAATGTGTAGCGGCTTCTCGATCTCCCGCCAATGCCGCTCGGCATTGCCGAAACGCTCGTCGGCGTCGTCGAGCTTCTCGATGGAGAGGGCGATCAAGCCGAAGTACAGCCAGCACCGCGACACATCGTGCGCCCGCCAGCTCTCGGCGATCGCCGGATAGGCCTCGTGTGCCAGGTCTTGTGCCTGCGCCCGGTCGCCCACCGCCCAGGCCGCAGTCGCACGCTCGAATTTGGTTCTCGCCGTACCCAGCGCCCAGCCGCGTGCTTCGGCGCGGGCACCTGCCCGTCGCAGCCACGGTTCCGCTTCCGGCAGCCGGCCCGTCTCGATGCAGAACCTGCCGTACGACGTAGCGCCGAGCACGAAAAGGTAGTCGTCGAACTCATCGCTGACATGCGTACCGTCGATCGTGTCGATCACTTTCTCCCACAAGTGAACCGACTGCACATGCAGGTCGTCCTCGCAGAGCGCGTTGGCGCACAGGATTCGCGCGAAGGTGATGAGATGCTCGTGCTCGTCCGCGAGATCCGGATAGTCGGTCGTGTCATCCGTCAACACCAGCAGTGCGGCCTCGGCGGCTTCGTGTTCGCCGTGCGCGGCGGCCAGGCCCGTCTGTAGGAACTGCGCCCGGCGCGAGTACCGGCAGACCATATGGTCGATGTCGGCGTCTGACATCGTCACCTGCGGCGCCAAATCCGGCCTGGAGCCCGCCCGGATCTCCATATACGTGGCCAGGCATTCGCGGATGCGGCGGACGGACTCGTCGGTCCCGTCGTATGCGGTGCGCACAAGGTAGAGCTGACCGAGTTGCGCGTAGACCTCGAGAAGCCAGTCGTCGCGGTCGGCCGCTTCGATCGCGGGGACGAGCGACAGCAGCAGATCCTTGGCCGCGACCTCGTCGGCGGCGAACGCCAAATGGCGTGCCCGCTCGAGGTCGGCCACGATGGTCATTTCTGAATCATAGGAAGCGGCGGACGTGGAGGGGACGTCCGCCGCTTCCGGTATGCGGCCGATCAGCTGCAGGTCACCTTGATCGTGAACGGCTTGGTGATCATGCCCGCCATCGGATTCGCCATGTCGGCGCCGGCGGCTTCACCGGTGATGGTGTAGGTGCTGCCATCGACCTTCACGTCCGCCGAGCCGGTCTTCGCGCCCATCATGTTGGTGACGCCGAGCGCGTTGCCGTCGACCATCATGCTGAGGGACTCGACGGCGGGAGTGGCTTCGTCGGTCATGATGACGGCAAGACCCGCCTGACCATTGATCGCCGCGCTGGCGACGTTGATCTTTCCGCCCTGCTTGACGCAGGTCACCGAGTTCATATCCAGGCCGGAAAGGTCACTGCCGTCGACCTTGACCTCGGTTGAACCGCCGGTGCTCGCCTGCGCGTCACCGGCGGCGGCCACGCTGGGTGCGGCCTCCGGCTTTTTATCGTCGGAACAACCCACCAAGACGGCCGCACTGAGAGCCAGCCCGACCACACCCGCGAAAACTCGATTCATCGATCTTCCCTTCGTCATACGCCGCCCCGCTGGCGTCGTCGTGGAGTCAGTCAAGGCGGCCGGCGCCGCTACCGATCCCAAACTTGTCAGTATCCGCAGGTAGCGTTCGCAGGCGATGCGATCATTCACGGTTGCCGAGCGGCGGGCCCGGCTCGCGCGCCGTCACTTTCTCAGTACGCCCGCGCAGACCCCGGCCGACGTTGCAGGCAATGTCGTCGGTCTGCACGCCACCGACCCGGCCACGCCGTATCTATCGCTGTGGGCGACGCGTTTCCGGCTTCACCCTCGCCGATCTGGACGCCGAGCTCTATCAGAGCCGGACCCTGGTAAAGCACTTGGCGATGCGGCGGACGCTGTGGATTGTGCGTGCCGAGGATCTGCCGGTGATCCAAGCGGGCGCCAGCAACAGGGTGGCGGACAACGAACGCCGAAGGCTCGTCGCCGACGCCCAGAAGGCCGGCGTGTGCGTCGACGGCGACGCATGGCTGGATGCCGCATCCGCGGCGGTCCTTGGTCACCTCGGCGCGCACGGTCCGACCAGCGCCAAGGATCTGCGCGCCGTGCTGCCGGAGTTGGCAGGGCAACACGACCCGGCACCTGGCAAGCGCTGGGGCGGCGAAACACCGCTGGCACCAAGGATTCTGACGGTTCTTTCGGTACGTGGCGACATCGTCCGAGGGCCGAACGATGGATCGTGGACGGTGTCGCGGCCGAGATGGGCGCCGATGTCCGGCTGGCTGCCGACGACGCCTGAAGCCGTTTCACCGGACGTTGCGCGCACCGCATTGGTGCGACGGTGGCTGCGGGCGTTCGGCCCGGCGACCGTCACCGACATCAAGTGGTGGTTCGGCAACACGCTGACATGGGCACGGCAAGCCCTGGTCGACCTGGAAGCCGTCGAGGTGGATCTAGACGGCACACCGGGTTTCGTGCTGCCCGACGATCTGGAGGTGGAACCGGATGCCGAATCGTGGTGCGCGCTGCTGCCCGGGCTCGACGTCACGACGATGGGCTGGTTCGACCGCGACTGGTACCTCGGCGGGCACCGCAGTCAGGTGTTCGACACGAACGGCAACGGCGGCCCGACGGCATGGTGCGATGGTCGCATCGTCGGCGCATGGGGTCAGGATGCCGACGGCCGGGTCGAGTTGCGGTTGCTCGAGGACGTCGGCCGTGCGGCACGGAAGGCATTGCAACGCCGGGCCGATGAGCTGACCGAATGGCTGGCCGGCGTGCGGGTCAGCCCGCGCTTTCCGTCCCCGCTGTCGAAGAGCCGTTGACTACGCGCTGACCTTGCTGCGCTTGCGTGTCTTCGGCTTCGGGCGCGATACGCCCAGCGCCTCGGCCAGGAAATGGCCCGTGTAGCTGTCGGTGTTGGCGGCGACGTCCTCCGGTGTACCCGACGCGACGACAGCGCCGCCGCCCCCTCCACCCTCGGGGCCCATGTCGACGATCCAGTCGGATGTCTTGATCACGTCGAGGTTGTGTTCGATGACGATGACTGTATTGCCTTTGTCGACAAGGCCGTTGATGACACCGAGCAGCTTGCGGATGTCCTCGAAGTGCAGTCCGGTGGTCGGCTCGTCGAGGATGTAAATCGTGCGGCCGGTGGATCGCTTCTGCAGTTCTGAGGCCAGCTTGACGCGTTGCGCCTCGCCGCCGGACAGCGTCGGCGCGGGCTGCCCTAGCCGGACATAGCCGAGCCCGACGTCGACGAGCGTCGCCAGGTACCGGTGGATCGAGGTGATCGGCTTGAAGAACTCCGCCGCGTCCTCGATCGACATGTCGAGAACTTCGGCGACGGTCTTGCCCTTGTAGTGCACCTCGAGCGTCTCGCGGTTGTACCGGGCGCCCTGGCATACCTCGCACGGCACGTACACATCGGGCAAGAAGTTCATTTCGATCTTGATTGTGCCGTCGCCCGAGCAAGCTTCGCAGCGGCCGCCCTTGACGTTGAACGAGAACCGGCCCGGCTGATAACCGCGGACCTTCGCCTCGGTGGTGGCCGCGAACAGCGTGCGGATCTTGTCGAACACACCGGTGTAGGTGGCCGGGTTGGATCGCGGCGTCCGGCCGATCGGTGACTGATCGACGCGGACGAGCTTGTCCAGCTTGTCCAGACCCGTCACGCGGGTGTGCCGGCCCGGCACCTGCCGGGCGCCGTTGAGCTTGTTGGCCAGCACCGACGCCAGGATGTCGTTGACCAGCGTCGACTTGCCGGACCCGGAGACGCCGGTGACAGCGGTCAGCACGCCCAGCGGGAAGGACACGTCGATCTCGCGCAGGTTGTGCTCGCGCGCACCGACCACGGTCAATTGACGCTTGCGGTCGGCCGGCCGCCGGATGCCGGGGATCTCGATCTCTTCCTTGCCCGAAAGATAAGCCCCGGTAATCGAATTCCGGTTCGTCAGCAGCTCCTCGTACGGGCCGCTGTGCACGATCTGCCCGCCGTGCTCACCGGCCGCCGGCCCGATGTCGACGACCCAGTCGGCATGAGCGATGGTGTCGAGGTCGTGCTCGACGACGATCAGCGTGTTGCCGAGATCCCGCAGCCGGATCAATGTCTCGATCAGTCGACGGTTGTCGCGCTGGTGCAGGCCGATGGACGGCTCGTCGAGCACATACAGCACGCCGACGAGCCCGGACCCGATCTGGGTGGCCAACCGGATGCGTTGTGCCTCACCGCCGGACAATGTGGCAGCCGCCCGCGACAGCGACAGGTAGTCGAGCCCGACGTCGAGCAGGAATCCGAGCCGCGACTGGATCTCCTTGAGCACCTGCCCGGCGATGGCCTGCTCCCGCGAACCGAGTGTCAACGCGTTGAGGAACTCTGCGCACTCGGCGATCGACAGCTCGGATACTTCGGCGATCGACTTCGCGCCGTATCCCCCGGCCGTCATGGTGACCGCGAGGATCTCCGGTTTGAGCCGGGTGCCCTCGCACTCAGGGCACGGCACGTCGCGCATGAAGCCCTCGTACCGCTCCTTCATCTGCTCGGAGTCGGTCTGCTCCATGCGGCGCTGCAGGAACGCCATCACGCCTTCGAAATCAGCGTAGTACGAACGGGTTCGGCCGTAGCGGTTCTTGTAACGGACGTGCACCTGCTCGTCGCAGCCCTCCAGAATCGCCTTGCGCGCCTTGGCCGGAAGCTTCTTCCAAGGGGTGTCGACGTCGAAGCCCAACGAGTCGCCGAGGCCGGCCAGCATCCGGGTGAAGTATTCGGCGGTCTGACCCATCGACCACGGCGCAATGGCACCCTCGGCAAGCGTCAGATCCGGGTCCGGGATGACGAGTTCCGGGTCGACCTCCTTGCGGATGCCCAGACCCGTGCATTCCGGGCAGGCGCCATAAGGCGAGTTGAAGGAGAAGGACCGCGGCTCGAGATCGTCGACGGCCAGCGGGTGACCGTTCGGGCACGCCAGCTTCTCGGAGAACCGCTGCTCGCGGTGCGGATGGTCGTCCTCGCGATCCACGAACTCCAGCACCACGATGCCGTCGGCCAGGTTCAGCGCCGTCTCCACCGAGTCGGTCAGGCGTTGTTTGGCGCTGGTCTTGACCGTCAACCGGTCGACGACCACCTCGATGTCGTGCTTTTCCTGTTTCTTCAGGGTGGGCGGTTCGGTCAGTGAGTACACCACGCCGTCGACCCGGACCCGGCTGTAGCCCTGGGAGTTCAGCTTGTCGAAAAGGTCGACGAACTCGCCCTTGCGGGTGCGTACCACCGGCGCGAGCACCTGGAATCGCAGGCCCTCGTCCATGGCCAGCACCTGGTCGACGATCTGCTGCGGCGTCTGGCGGGCGATGCGTTCACCGCACACCGGGCAGTGCGGGGTGCCGGCCCGCGCGTAGAGCAGACGCAGGTAGTCGTACACCTCGGTGATCGTGCCCACGGTCGACCGTGGGTTGCGGTTGGTCGACTTCTGGTCGATGGACACCGCCGGCGAGAGGCCCTCTATGAAGTCGACATCGGGTTTGTCCATCTGGCCGAGGAACTGGCGAGCGTACGCGGACAGCGACTCGACGTAGCGGCGCTGGCCCTCGGCGAAGATCGTGTCGAACGCCAGCGACGACTTCCCCGAACCGGACAGGCCGGTGAACACGATCAGCGCGTCGCGAGGCAGGTCGAGATCGACGCTTTGCAGGTTGTGCTCGCGGGCACCCTTGATGATCAGGCGGTCAGCCACCCGTTTCCTTCCACCAGACGCAGTTCGGTGTCCATGCTATGTGCCCCCACCGACAAGCCGGATACCGTGAGAAGCATGACCCTCGTCGACGACAATTACACCGGCCACGTCGACCCGCAAACCGCGGCTCGGCGAACACTTCCGGACGCATCGATCGTCAAGGCTTCGGTGGGCCCGATGGACAACAACGCCTACCTGGTGACGTGTTCCCGTACAGGCGAGACGCTACTCATCGACGCGGCCAACGACCCCGAGATCCTGCTCGAACTCATCGAACGGTTCGCGCCGAAGCTGTCCCTGATCGTCACCAGCCACCAGCACTTCGATCATGTGCAGGCGCTCGAAAAGGTGGCCAAGGCCACCGGCGCACCGACCGCAGCGCATCAACTCGACGCCGAGGCGCTGCCGGTCAAGCCCGACCGGATCCTCGCCCATGGCGACACCGTCAAGATCGGCGAGCTGTCCTTCGACGTCATCCACCTGCACGGGCCACACCCCCGGATCGGTGGCGCTGGCGCTCGACGGTGCGGACGGGGCCACGCACCTGTTCACCGGGGACTGCCTGTTCCCCGGCGGCGTCGGCAAGACCTGGCAGGAGGGCGACTTCGAGCGGCTGCTCGCCGACGTGACCACCCGGGTGTTCGACGTCTACGGCGACTCGACGGTCGTCTACCCGGGCCACGGCGATGACACGACACTCGGCACCGAGCGCCCACATCTCGGCGAGTGGAAAGAACGCGGTTGGTGACCAGCACCGACAAGCCGGTCGCCGTCGTCACGGGCGCCAGCCGCGGCGCCGGACTCGGGATCGCACACGCGCTCGGCAGTCACGGGTGCACCGTCTATGTCACCGGCCGCACCGAGAGGGCAGGCCAGTCCTCGCTGGACGGGACGATCGATGACACCGCCGAGTTGGTGACGGCTGCGGGCGGCACCGGTATCGCCGTCCGGGTCGACCATGCCGACGACGAGCAGACGAAGGCCCTGTTCGAACAGGTCGAGCGCGAACAGGGCAGGCTCGACATCCTGGTGAACAACGCGGCGGTCATCCGCGACGAGATGATGGGCCGGACCCGCTTCTGGGAGGAACCCATCAACGTCATCGACACGCTCGATGTCGGGCTTCGCAGCGGCTATGTCGCCACCGTGTACGCCGCCCCGCTGATGCTCCCGCAGAAGCACGGCTTGGTGGTGTTCACGTCGGCTCCGGGTGCGGCCCATTACGTTTTCGGCCCCTCGTACGGCGTGCACAAGGCAGGGGTGGACAAGATGGCCGCGGACATGGCCGTCGACTTCAAGAAGTTCGGTATTGCGGCAGTGTCGATCTGGATGGGCGTGCTGTTGACCGAACGGTTCAAGAATCTCGTCGCGGCCGCACCCGAGAAGTTCGAGCAGCTGATCGAGAACGCGGAGACCCCGGAATTGACGGGGCATCTCATCTGGGCGCTCTTCAACGATCCGGATCTGATGGAGAAATCGGGTCAGACGCACATCGGCGCCGAACTGGCGGTCGAGTACGGCATCAAGGACGACGGTGACCGCCAGCCACCGTCCTATCGCGACCTGCACGGAATTCACCCGATCAGGCAGTTCGACCGCGTCTTGAGATAGCGCGAACGGCGCATCGAGATGACAGGAACCGCTCAAATTCTGTCAACTATCCGACTCTCGGCGTTCGGTGGCAGTGGGCCGCGGCGATGCCGTAAACGCGCTGTCCTACTCTGATTCGCGAAACTCGTCGAGGAGACAGGGATGAATGAGGACCAGTTGAAGAAGGCACAAAGCGGTGCCGGTTTCATCGCGGCGCTCGACCAGAGCGGCGGCAGCACCCCGAAGGCGCTGAAGCTCTACGGCATTCGCCGAGGACGCGTACTCCGGCGACGAGCAGATGTTCGACCTGGTGCACGAGATGCGTACCCGCATCATCACCAGCCCTGCCTTCGACGGCGACCGCATCATGGGCGCGATCCTGTTCGAGATGACGATGGACCGCGAGATCGAGGGCCGTCCCACCGCCGACTACCTGTGGAACGTGAAGAACGTCGTGCCGTTCCTCAAGATCGACAAGGGCCTGGCAGACGAGCAGGACGGCGCGCAGACCATGAAGCCGATGCCAGGCCTCGATGACCTGCTCGACAGGGCGGTGGTCAACGGCGTGTTCGGCACCAAGGAGCGCTCGGTCATCAAGCTGCCCGGCGCGGGCCTGGACGCCGTGGTCGCGCAGCAGTTCGAGGTCGGCCAGCAGGTTCTCGCAAAGGGTCTGGTGCCGATCATCGAGCCCGAGGTCGACATCAACAGCCCGAAGAAGGCCGAGGCCGAGGACCAGCTCAACGCCGCATTGCTCGGCCTGTGTCGACGCGCTTGGCGACGACCAGAAGGTCATGCTCAAGCTGACGCTGCCCGACACCGACAATCTGTACAAGCAGCTCGTCGATCACCCGAAGGTGCTGCGTGTGGTCGCGCTGTCCGGCGGCTACAGCCGCGACGAGGCCTGCGAGAAGCTGGCCCGCAACACCGGCGTCATCGCGAGCTTCTCCCGCGCGCTGACCGAGGGGCTCACCGCGCAACAGAGCGACGAGGAATTCAACTCCACGCTCGACGAGGCGATCGGGAGCATCGCCAAGGCATCCGCTACCTGACGTCGATCCGGGGCTACGCGGCGGCGCTGATCGCCGGTGCGCCTGCTTGCGCTGGCATTTCCCGCCCCGTCGTGGTGGTGGCTGGCGTGGTTCGGGCTGGTTCCGCTGCTGTTCGTCGTCCGCGCGGCACCGACCGCGGCGCAGGGCGGCGGACGTGCCTGGCTGGGGATGGCCGGCTTCGTGCTGGTGAACCAATTCTGGCTGTGGCCGAGTGCGGGGCCGCTGCTGGCCGTGTTCGCGGTCGGGATCGGCGCGTTGTGGTTGCCCTGGGGATGGGCGGCGCATCGGCTGCTCTCCGGCCAGCCGACGGTGCAACGAGTCCTCATCGCCGTCGCCGTACTCCCCTCGGCCTGGGTGATCGCCGAGGCCGTGCGGTCGTGGCACCGCCTCGGCGGACCGTGGGCGCTGCTCGGGGCCTCGCAATGGAATCAGCCGGCGACGCTCGCGCCTGCATCGCGGGCGGCGTATGGCTGGTCAGCTTCCTGGTGGTCGCCGTCAACACCGCGATCGTGGGGGCGATCCTGCTGCGCTCCTGGCGCATGGCGGTGCTGCCGGTCGTCCTCGCGGTCCTCGGTCCGGCGTGGTTCTGGTGGGGACCGGCGCCCGAGCCGGGATCCACTCTGCGGGTCGCGCTCGTCCAACCCGGCGACATTGCGGAGGCGACGGCTCGTCAGGCGGCGAGCGAATCCCTCACCGAAGGGTTGGCGGGCCAGCGGCTCGACCTCGTGGTCTGGGGTGAGAGCAGCGTGGGCGTCGATCTCGCGAGTCATCCGGATACCGTTCGCCACCTGGTCGAACTGCGCCGACGGGTCGGGGCGGACGTGTTGGTCAACGTCGACGCACGGGCTCCGGACGGCGGGATCTACAAATCGTCGGTGCTCATCGGCGCCGACGGCCCGCGTGGTTCGTATGCGAAGACGCGGCTCGTACCGTTCGGCGAATATGTGCCGCTGCGGCCGCTGCTCGGCTGGGTCACCCGTCACACCGAGGCGGCCGGCGAGGACCGCCGACGTGGTGATGGACCGGTTGTGCTGCACACGGAGTCCGTGGCCATCGGACCGTTGATCAGCTTCGAAACGACTTTCTCGGATCTACCGCGGCGTGTGGTGCGCCTTGGGGCGCAGCTGCTGGCGTACCAGAGTTCGACGTCGAGCTACCAAGGCAGCTGGGCGCAGCCGCAGCTGGCGAGTATGGCCGCGGTCCACGCCGTCGAGGTGGGGCATCCAGCGGTGCATGCCGGGTTGTCCGGCGTCAGTTCGGCTTTCGATGCACGCGGTCGCAATCTCGGCTGGCTGCCCGCCACAGAGCGCGGCGTGTTGATCGTCGACGTACCGCTTGGCTCGCGCACGACCATTTACGACACACTCGGCGATTGGCCGATTGTGTTGGCGGCGCTGATCTTTACGGCGTGGTGTGCACAATCAGCACGTCGGTCTTGGACCGGCGCGCGACGTTGGCGGGCACAGAGCCGAGCAGCCGGCCCGCGATCGTGGAGAGGCCGACGTTACCGACAACGAGAAGATCGGCTTTGACCTCTTCAGCGAGATCGACGAGCGCGTCGACGGGTGCGCCGACGATCGCCTTCTCCTCGACGGTCTTGGCGCCCGCCTGCTGCGCACGGTCCTTCGCCTCGCGGAGAATCGCGTAGATGGGGGCGTTGCCCGCCATCTTGTAGCCCTCGTCCTTGAGCACGTCGGCCGCATGCTGATCTTCGCTCTGCGGGAAGTACGCCGTCGCCACGACAACCGTCGCACCTGACCCGGCGGCAATCTGGCCGGCCTTCTCCACCGCGCGCAGCGACGAATCCGATCCGTCCGTGCCGACCACGATGGTCGTATAGCCGCTCATTCGTGCCCTCCCAATGTCAGTTGCAGCGCCACCCGAGACAGTAACCCGTTGTCAGGGGAACATGGGTGCGAATCACCACACCTGAATAGCATTTGCCCTGGATTTGGTGCCTTTTGCGCCGGCAACTGTCACCCCGGCTACCCCAACGTGATCCGGCCTACACGCGGTGCCGGGGATCGAAGCTGGACAAATCCGGGTGCGGCGCGTCGACGGGAAGTCGCTGTCGGAGAACATCTATCGATACCAAGGTGCGTCGTCGCAATGGCCCAACTGATTGTCCGCGTGGGTAACGGTACCGATTGACGGGTAACCGCATGCCATGGCAGCGCAGACTGCGGCCGACTTCGTTCCGGACAGCCACGACCTGGACGAACTCGAAGAGGCGGCGCACAGCTGTAAGGGCTGCGACCTGTACCTGGACGCCACCCAGACGGTATTCGGCGCCGGAACGGTCACACGCCGACATCATGTTCGTCGGCGAACAGCCCGGCGATCAGGAGGACAAGGCAGGCGCGCCGTTCGTCGGGCCGGCGGGCAGGCTGCTCGACAAGGCGCTCGTCGCGGCCGGCGTCGACCGAGACCGGCTGTACGTCACCAACGCGGTGAAGCACTTCAAGTTCACGCTGCCCGAGCGCGGCAAGCGCCGCATCCACAAGACACCCAGCCGCACCGAGGTGGTGGCCTGCCGGCCGTGGCTGTTCGCCGAGCTGATGTCGGTGCAGCCCGACGTGGTGGTGCTGCTCGGCGCGACGGCCGCACAGTCGTTGATGGGCAGCACATTTCGGCTCACGGCTCATCGTGGCGAGGTGCTGCACCTACCCGACACCGACGATCTCGCGTTCGATCCGCAGATCGTGGTGACCGCACACCCGTCGTCGGTGCTGCGCGGCCGTCCCGAGGACCGCGACAAGGCGTTCGACGCTCTGGTGTCGGATCTGCGGTTCGCGGCCGGTCTTCTGGCGTCGTAGGACATGATCGGACGTAGTGGAGGCCACACGTCGACCGACGTCGTCCGGCTGCGGGACGGACGATCGATGGCTTACGCCGCAGTACGGTGCCCCCGACGGCTTTGTGGTCGTCAACGCGCACGGCGGGCTTGCCTGCCGCCTCGACGTCGCGGCGGCGGACGACGTCGCCATCGAAGCCGGTGTTCGGCTGATCTCACCCGACCGGCCCGGCATCGGGCTGTCAGATCCCCATCCCGGGCGCACCGTGCTCGACTGGGCGCGCGGACGTCGAAGAGTTGCTCGACCAGATCGGCGTCGACCGGTTCGCCGTGATGGGCTGGTCGATGGGCGGACAGTACGCGGCGGCGGTGGGCCACGCCCTGCGCCACCGGGTGACCCGGGTGGCGATCAGTCGCCGGGCGCGTTGCCGCTGACCGAATCCGGCGTGTTCGACGAACTGCCCGCGATGGACCGGTTCCTCACCCGCATGTCACAGCGTGCGCCATGGCTGGCACAGCAGTGGTTCCGGATGATGGGCTTTGCGCCGCGAGTAGCGCCGATGCTGTACGGCCGCCTCGCCGCGCGCGAACTGGGGCCGGCCGACGGCGCCGTCATTCGTGACGAAGGATTCGGCACGTTCGCGCAGATGTCACGCGAGGCGATGCGGCAACCGGCCGGCGCCGTCGAGGAATACCGCGCGTGGATGCGGCCGTGGGGCTTCGCACCTGAAGACCTCGACCGTGCCCGTCGACATCTGGGCGGGCACGCGACGACCAACTGGTCGACCCAGCTGGCCACATCGACTCGCGTCGCGAATCCCGAATGCCACGTTGAACATTCGCGACGGCGGACATTTCGTCGCGCACCTGCACTACCGCGAGATCTTCGACGCGCTGCGACGCTGGTCGAAGCAGGGCGCTAGCAGACGGCCGGCGGCACCCACCCCGATACCGCCGGTGGAACCCACACGCAGGGGCCGCCGTAGTAAGGACCATCCCACCTGGCGCCACGCCAGTTGCGGTCATCATCGTCGTACCAGTCATCCCAATGGGGCTTGTCGTGCTTCCACGTCACCCCTGGTGAATTCGGTACCGCCTGTTCAGCATTGGCGACACCCGCGCTCCACCCGACGGCTGTGAAGCCCAGTGTCGCCACAAACGCCGCACCGGCGCCGATCCTCTTCATATTCACGATCAACCTCTGCAAGAAATCAGCTATCCGACCCGACACAAGCCTAGCCGCAAAGCGACTCGGCGGCGACGTCCGCCCAGTCAGTTCACCCGCATCGAAATCTCAGCAAAGGCAACGCAACTTTGCTGACGAGCGCACTGAATGTGGTTCTGCTGCAGGAGTATTGATCGGAATGGTTTGCGACTGGAACTATGCCGACCGCCTACCGCAAAGGTGCGGCGCAGCTCAGCCGTACAGCGACTCGAACTTGCGGATCGAGCGTTCGATGTCGCCCTTCACGGCCCGCACCGCGGCCATTCCGATCGGTCCGAACAGGGGCTTACCACCCAGCTCGATATTCACCGTGAAGGAGCATCCTTCCTTCGTCGGCGTCACCGTCATCGTCAGCGCGTACTTCGTCCCGCCGACGCCGTCGCCGGTGATGCCGATGAGTCGCGGCGGATCGAACTCGCGAATGGTCCACTCGACGCGGTTGCGCATCCCCTTCGCGCCCGCCACGCCGACGATCGTCGTCCCGACCGTCAGCTCTGACGGCAACTCACTGCGCCAGCCCTCATGCATCTGCAACCAGTCGCCGAGCGTGGACAGATCCGATACGTGTGCCCATGCTTCCTGCGGGCTCAACGACAGGTCGCGGGACAGTTCGAGCTTGGCCACGCCGAAATAGTAGGCACACCCTGTACTAACCGTGCGCCGTACGAAAATGCTGGAGCGAGTGGCGGGATTCGAACCCGCGTAAACGGCTTTGCAGGCCGGTGCCTAGCCGCTCGGCCACACCCGCAGCAGAACCGACCTTGCCACGGTGACAACCAGCGTCCCACCGTTGGAATCGTCGTGATGCGAATCGACGGCGCGCCGAACGTCATCGCGCTGGTCCCGGGGTTAATTTGTTCGCATGGATGTCTGGTTGGCCGCAGATCCGCCGTTCTTCGGCGGTCCGGGACAGGGCACCCGTCAGATCGTCGAGCTGTTCGTCGCCTTCGGGCTCACGGCACTGATCGGCCTCGAGCGGGAACTCCAAGGCAAGAGCGCCGGAGTGCGCACGCAGACGATCGTCGGCACGGCCGCCGCGCTGATCCTGCTGGTCAGCAAGTACGGCTTCACCGACGTTTTGCAGGACGGACTCGTCGTCGTCGATCCGTCCCGCGTCGCCGCCCAGATCGTCTCGGGCATCGGCTTTCTCGGCGCGGGCATCATCATCTTCCGGCGTGGCTCGGTGCACGGGCTGACAACGGCGGCCGCGGTGTGGGAATCCGCGGCCATCGGTATGGCGGCAGGGTCCGGTCTGCTTCTGCTCGCCGTCACCGTGACGGCGATGCACTTCCTTATCGTCGTGGGCTTCCTGCCGCTGGCGCGCTGGCTCACATCCCGGTTGAGTGGATCGGTCACCATGCACGTCAGCTACGAGGAAGGCCGGGGTGTGATGAGTCGCCTTCTGCAAGCGTGTGAACGCCGGCAATGGCAACTCACCGACCTCGCGTCCGACACCGCGGAACAAGCGACAGGCGCGGCACAGTCCGGCGTGTTGATGACGCTGTCAGGCAGAGGGATTGTGAACGCACCGATGGTGCTGGCCGGAATCGACGGTGTGACCGGGATCCACCAGCTCGACGACGACCCCGACTAGCCCGCGGCATAATGCCTTGTGACCATCGGACTGATCTGCGCCATTCCGCAGGAGCTCGCCGCCCTGCAGAGTTCGCTCACACAGACCCACACCGAGGCGATCGCGCATACACGATTCATCACAGGGGTTCTCGACGGTCACGACGTGGTACTGGCCGGGTCGGGGATGGGCAAGGTCAACGCTGCGATCGTCACCACGCTGCTGGCCGATCGGTTCGGTTGCCGCACAATCGTTTTCTCAGGTGTGGCGGGAGGACTGGACCCGGCGCTGTCGATCGGCGACGTCGTCGTGGCCGACCGGATCGTCCAGCACGACGCCGGTGTGCTCGAGAAGGAGAAGATCCGTCCCTATCAGCCGGGCCATGCGCCGATCATCAACCCCAGCGATCGCCTCGGCTACCCGGTTGATACGAAATTGTTGGCCAGGGTGAGAGAACGGCTCGCCGGGATCTCGGTTCCGGGCCAAATCGTCTACGGCACAGTCCTTACCGGCGATCAGTACCTGAATTGCGAATCCACCCGGGCGTGGCTGCTCGCCGAGCTCGGCGGCCAGGCGATCGAGATGGAGGGCGGTGCGGTGGCGCAGGTCTGCGAGGCGTTCGGTCTGCCCTGGCTGGTCATCCGCGCCCTGTCCGACCTCGCCGGCGGGAATGCGCTGTTCGACTTCACCGCGTTCGTCGAACAGGCATCGGCGACATCGGCAACCATTCTGCGACGGCTACTACCCGTCCTGTGACACCGTCCGACTGGCACTTCTCGTAGACGCGACGACGCCGACAACGGCCAGCACCGCGAACGTCGCGAACATCCAGCGCGCCGCCGTCGCATCCCCGCGATCGGTGGCGTTGACCACGATGCCCGCCAGCCCGGCTCCGAAGGCTCCGAAGATCAGCTGCACTGTGTTGATGGCCGCCGCCGCGCGGCCACCCTCGCTCGCGTCGTCGACGGAGCCCATCGCCCATGCCGAAAGGTGTGGCCATGCCATGCCGACCCCCACGCCCGTCACCGCCAACGCGACCACCCAGACGGCGATCAGCCCGCCCGACGCGTCCTGGAACTGGCTGACCGCCGCCAGCGCCAATCCGACCGCCATCACCAACGGTGCGACGGCGACGATGCGCACAACAAGCTTCGTCCTGGTCACCGATGCGCTTGCGATCTCGCTCATCGTCCACCCGACCGCCAGCGCCACCCCGAGGAAGCCTGCAGCCACGGGTGCCAGGTGCGCCAGCCGCTGACCGAAGAACGGCACGTACAGGTCGACCATCGTCGCGGCCATCAACATGCCCAAGGTGAGGTACATCCACTTGAGCGGACCGGGCCGAAAGGCCGTGGGTGGCAGGACCGCCGCGTTCGCACGACGATCGACGATCAAGAACACTGCAACCAGGCCCGCACCCGCCGCGACCAGAGCGATGGTCCAGACCACGTTGCGTGGGACACCCGCGACGCTGACTGCCAACGCCGCCGAACCGAGCAGCAAAAGCGACCACACCGGAATGCGGTCACGCTCCGGTGGGACGCCGGGACGAGCGGGTAACGCGAACGGCACCAGCACTGCGATCGCCGCGGCCAGCACGACGAGCGCACCGAAAGCCCAACGCCACGAACCGTATTGCGCGAACAGGCCGCCTGCTGCGGGACCGAGCAGTGTCCCGACACCCCACATCGCCGACACCAGGGCCGACGCCTTGGTCCACAAAGACTGCGGCAGTGTGGAATTGATCACGGCGTAGCCAAGGCCCGCGAGCAGCCCGCCCGCTGAGCCCTGGACCACACGGCCGACCAGCAGCAGCTCCATCGTCGGCGCCAGCGCGCAGAACAAGCTACCGAGAGCGAACACTGCGAGGCCGGAAAGGTAGGCCCACCGCGGCCCGATCCGCGCCAGCACGGCGCTCACGGTGGTCGCGGTCACCACCGAGGCGACGAGGTACACCGTCGTGACCCAGACGTAGAGACGCTGCCCGCCGATATCGGCGACCGTGCTCGGCAGCAAACTGATGGTGAGGAACTCGTTGGTGGCGTACAGCGCGACGCCGCCGGCCAACACTGTCGAGGCTCCGAGGTTCTTCGGGCCCAACAGTTCACGCCAGCTGCCGGAGGCAGTCGTTGCCGTTACGGTCACGCCGCTCACGCTAAGAGCTCAACCGCTGTTGAGGTCAAGTTATTTCAAGCCCGCGGCATCCATACCGCGCAGTTCTTTCTTCAGGTCGTGAATCTCGTCGCGGATCCGCGCTGCCAACTCGAACTGCAGATCGCGCGCCGCGGTCATCATCTGCTCGGTCAGATCCCTGATCAGGTCGGCCAGCTCGGCGCGCGGCATGTTGGTGGTGTCGCGGCCCTCGATGATGCCGGCGCTGACGGCGCGGCCCGGCTCCCCTTGCGCGCGACGGCCACGTGACGCGTTGCGGCCCGACCCCCCGACCTCGACGTCGTCGGCCTCCCGGTAGACCTGGTCGAGGATGTCGGCGATCTTCTTGCGCAGCGGCTTTGGATCGATGCCGTGTTCTGTGTTGTACGCGATCTGCTTGGCCCGGCGCCGATCGGTCTCGTCGATGGCTTCGCGCATCGAGTCGGTGATCTTGTCGGCGTACATGTGTACCTCGCCCGACACATTGCGCGCCGCGCGGCCGATGGTCTGGATCAGGCTTCGCGGCGACCGCAGGAACCCTTCCTTGTCGGCGTCGAGGATCGCGACCAACGACACCTCGGGCAGGTCGAGACCCTCGCGCAGCAGGTTAATGCCCACGAGCACGTCGTAGTCGCCGAGCCGGAGTTGTCGCAACAGCTCGACGCGGCGCAGGGTGTCGACCTCCGAGTGCAGGTAGCGCACCCGGATGCCCATCTCGAGCAGGTAGTCCGTCAGGTCCTCGGCCATCTTCTTGGTCAGCGTGGTAACCAGCACGCGTTCGTCGCGCTCGGCGCGCGTGCGGATCTCGCCGATCAGATCGTCGATCTGGCCCTTCGTCGGTTTCACCACCACTTGCGGGTCGACCAGGCCCGTCGGGCGGATCACCTGCTCCACGAACTCACCGCCGGTCTGGCTCATTTCGTACGGACCGGGCGTGGCCGACAGGTACACCGTCTGCCCAATGCGGTCGGCGAACTCCTCCCAAGTCAGCGGCCGGTTGTCGACCGCCGACGGCAGCCGGAAGCCGAAGTCGACCAGGTTGCGCTTGCGGGACATGTCGCCCTCGTACATGCCGCCGATCTGCGGGACGGTCACGTGCGACTCGTCGATGACCATCAGGAAGTCTTCCGGGAAGTAATCGAGCAGTGTCGCCGGTGCGGAACCAGCCGGGCGGGCGTCGATGTGGCGCGAGTAGTTCTCGATCCCCGAGCAGAACCCGACCTGCCGCATCATTTCGACGTCGTAGTTGGTGCGCATCCGCAGCCGCTGCGCCTCCAAGAGCTTGCCCTGGCCTTCCAGTTCGGCCAACCGCTCTTCGAGCTCCTGCTCGATGGTGGAGATCGCGTGCGCCATCCGCTCCGGGCCCGCGACGTAGTGGGTGGCCGGGAAGATCCGCAACGAGTCGACCTTGCGAACCACGTCACCGGTCAGCGGATGCAGGTAGTACAGCTCCTCGACCTCGTCGCCGAAGAACTCGATGCGCACCGCCAGTTCCTCGTACGACGGGATGATCTCGACGGTGTCGCCCCTGACGCGGAACGAGCCGCGGGTGAACGACATGTCGTTGCGGGTGTACTGCACGTCGACCAGCAGCCGCAGCAACGCGTCACGCGGAACCTCTTGACCGACCTGCAGTTCCACCGACCGGTCCAGGTAGGACTGCGGAGTGCCGAGACCGTAGATGCACGACACCGAGGCGACCACGACGACGTCACGCCGGGAGAGCAGGCTCGACGTTGCCGAGTGCCGCAGCCTCTCCACGTCGTCGTTGATCGAGCTGTCCTTCTCGATGTAGGTGTCGGTCTGCGCGATGTAGGCCTCGGGCTGGTAGTAGTCGTAGTACGAGACAAAATACTCAACAGCGTTGTGCGGCAACATCTCCCGTAACTCATTCGCAAGCTGTGCGGCCAGGGTCTTGTTAGGCGCCATCACCAGAGTTGGCCGCTGTAGACGCTCGATCAGCCAGGCCGTCGTCGCCGACTTGCCCGTACCCGTGGCGCCCAGCAGCACGATGTCGCGCTCACCCGCTTCGATCCGGCGTTCGAGTTCCTCGATCGCTGCCGGCTGGTCCCCCGCGGGCGCGTATTCGCTGACGACCTCGAAGCGGCCGCCCGCGCGCACAACGGCGTCGACAGGGCGGTACTCCGAGTGCGCCAGCACGGGATGTTCGGTAGCGAAAGCCATGTTCACCAGGGTAGAACCTGCGACCGACATGTTCTGTTCCGGACGGTCTTATCCTTGACGCATCCACCCTCCCAAGCACGAGACGTTCGACCTGCTGGCTCGCACCAACACCGATCCGAAGGGGATCGTGCGGGCCGTGGACATCTACACCGTCCAGCCGTGGGGTCTGTACATGGCCCGTCCCACGCCCGGCCGCGCGCAGTTCCATTACCTCGAGTCGTGGCTGCTGCCGGCGCTGGGACTGCGCGTCACTGTGTTCCATTTCAACCCCGGTCATGAACGCGACCAGGACTATTACCTCGACGTCGGCCAATACACGCCGGGTGAGACGGCTTGGCACGCCGAGGATCATTACCTCGATCTGGTCGTGCGTACCGGTACCGGGGTCGAGCTGGCCGACGTCGACGAGCTGCTCACCGCGGTCAGGCACCGCCTGCTGTCGCCCGAAGCCGCTGAACAGGCAGTTCAGACGGCGGTTTCGACGATCGAAGGGCTTTCTAGGCATGACTACGATCTCGACCGCTGGCTCGCGGGCCTGGGCATCATCCTGACCTGGCGCGGCGCATAGTCCGGTGGGCCGAGGGTATGCCTCTCGACATGCCACGGATCGAGGTCAAGATCACCCACGCCGACCGGCTGCTCTTCCCCGCTGACGGGATCACCAAGGGCGATCTGGTCGACTACTACGAGGCTGTGGCCGACGTGATGGTGCCCCACGTCAAGGACCGTCCACTCACCCTGTGGCGGTATCCCCGGGGAATCGATGAGCAAGGATTTGTCCAGCAGGACTTCGCCGCCGGCTTGCCGGACTGGATGGGGTCCGCCGAGGTGGCAAAGGCGGGCGGCACCGTTGTGCATCCGGTTGCTGATCGTCGCGAGGCGCTGATCTGGCTGGCCAACCAGAACTGCATCACGCCGCACGCCTGGCTGTCGCGGCGAGATCGGCTCGATGAACCGGACCTGATTGTCTTCGATCTCGACCCGTCCACGAGCGACTTCGGGCCGGTGCAAGCTGCGGCGCGTGCGTGCGCCGACGTATTGACCGACCTCGGCTTGGTGTCGTACCTGAAGACGACGGGATCTCGCGGGCTACATGTCGTGGCACCGATCAGCCGAGGCAACGACTTCGACGTGGTCCGCCAGTTCACCCGCGATGTCGCCGAGGTGGTGGCGAACGACGACCCCACCCACCGCACTGTCGAGCAGCGCAAGAACAACCGCGGCGAACGGATATACCTCGACGTCATGCGAAACGCCTACGCGCAGACCGCGGTTGCCGCATATGGCGTTCGTGCCCGCCGAGGGGCTCCGGTGGCTACACCGCTGGAGTGGGACGAACTGGGCAACCGAAAACTGCGGCCGGATCAATTCACGATCCGGGATGTGCCGAAACGGATCGCTGAGCAGGGGGATCCGTGGGCCGACCTACGAAGGCACGCGCGCTCGCTGTCTCGCCCGATGCAACGTCTGACCAAGCTCCGTGCCTGAGCTACCGGACGTTGAGGGTTTTCGCCGCGAGCTGGCGCGAAAGCTACCCGGCCGGCGGGTGCGGAAAGTCGATGTACGGGACGCAGGCGTGCTGCGGAATACGACAGCGCGGGCATTGTCTCGAAACCTGGTCGGCCACCGGTTCGGTGAGCCACGTCGGCATGGCAAGTGGCTGATCCTCCCGACTGACACTCCAGTGCTGATGGTGCCTGACCCGAGCTGCCCGCGGTGCGGCACCCGACTTGCTCGAGGTCGCATCGGCGGCCGGACTTCGGTTTGGTGTCCCCGGTGCCAGGAAGCGGCGTCGTAACAGCCACGTTCAAGGTTCCGATCTTGACTGTGATGTCGATAACCACGAGTTTGTGCGTACAAGCGCGGAAGGTAATCTCTGGTCACATGAGTCCCACAACGCGCAGGTGGACCGCTGCTGCGGCCATCGCGGCGACGTTGGCGGGTTCGCAGTTGCTCACCGCCCCGGTGTCGGCTGATCCGGAGGTCGAGGTCGACCCGCAGAACAGTGCCGAGCCTGCGCCCCCCGGAACCGAGGTGCTGCACAACGTCATCTACCGAGCGCGGGCCGACGGAACATCCCGTGACGCGGTAGTCGCGTACAAGATGGATGACCAGAACGTCAACAGCGCAACACCGACGATGCTTCCCGGCCAGACCTTCGAGGTCAACGCGGTTCTGGCAGATCCCAAGCTGGCCGGGATGGAGGTGTCCATCGGATGGCCTTACGGATCCAACCTGCATTGCGAGATCCTGGTCGACGATCAGATCGTCGCGCAGGCCGACCAGTTCATCGCACCGAGGTTCTTCCGCGTCAAAGACGACCCCAAGTACGGCACGTTGCAGTGCGGCGCCCCCCTCGACATCCCGAACGTCGCTGCGCCAGCGCCTGACGGCGCACCCGCTGATCCGAACGCGGTGGCTCCCGATCCGAACGCTGCGCCGCCCGCCGCGCCCCCGCCTGCCGCCTGATTTCTACGGCCGCCAGCCCGTGGTGTCCGCCCATTCCCAGGCCCGTTGGTAGGCGTCGAGAAACCATGGCTCCTTCGCATCGGCGTAAGCACCGGTATCGGCGTGCGCTTCTGCGGCCACCCGCCGCTTGAGCGCGAGGTAGTCGGCCTGTGCCGACGGGTTGGTCCGCAACCAGTGAACGAACAGCAAGGCGAACTGCTGACCCGGCCAACCGTCGACCCTGATATGGACATTCGTCGGCCTGCCGGGATCGGCAGAGCTATGAAGTCGCTTGTGCCACAACAGCTCATCGTTCGTGTGGTCGAACGCCGCGACGGTACTGCGGGCATCGGGCTTGCCGACGTCGGCGGTGACCGGCCTGCGTACATATCCCGCAGCGGTCAACGCTTCGGTCAGTTCGTCGGCCACCTCGAGCGAGGGAACCGTCACCTGCATGTCGATCACGTCCTTGGCGTCCACCCCGGGAACCGCCGTCGATCCGATGTGGTCGATGCGGACCGCCCGATGGCCGCACGCGGTGTTGAGCCGAGCGATGATTCGACGCGCTTGGTCCGGCCACAACGGATCGCTGGCCACCAGAACCGGGGCGGGGCGGGCGGGTTGACCGATGTCCAGGTTGCGCGCGAACGGCATGATCCGCTGATGCCACAGCGCCCGCGCCTGCTCGACCAACTCCCCCGCGCTGCCCGAGTTGTCGAGCCACACATCGGCCACGGCGCGGCGCTGTTCCTCAGTGGCCTGTGCGGCAATTCGGGCCCGGGCATCCTCCTCGGTAAAGCCGCGATGTTCGATCAGCCGCTTCACGCGGACGTCCTCGTCGGCGTGAACGATCACCACCAATGGAAACATCGGCGCCATACCGGATTCGACGAGCAGCGGAATGTCCTCGACGATCACGGCATCTTCGGCCGCAGCAGCGATCAGTTCCGATCGGCGGTGGGCCACCAGTGGGTGCACGATCCCGTTCAGGGTCTGCCGTTTCTCGTCGTCGCTGAAGGCGATCGCGGCCAGTGCTGGCCGATTCAACGAGCCGTCCTCGTGCAGGATGTCGTTGCCGAACGTGTCGACGAGCTTGCCCAGTCCCTCGGTCCCCGGCTCGACCACCTCGCGGGCGATCACGTCGCCGTCGACGACGATCCCTCCGAGCTCACTGAACGTCGAGGACACCGTCGACTTTCCGGCACCGATACCGCCGGACAGGCCAATGCGCAGCACCGCTCCAGTCTGTCAGGACGCGGAAACAACGAACGCCCCGACACTAGCCAGGGCGCACGTTGTGTTCGAAGGATCAGGCGTTGCCGGCGAGCTTCTCTCGCAGCGCCGCGAGCTGGGCGTCGCTGGCCAGCGATCCACCGGCCTCAGGCTCCTCGGAGCGCGACGAACCGTTGGCCGACGCCGGCTTGGCGGCCTCGGCGGCTTCGGCAGCGGCGAACTTCTCCATCTGCGCGGTGTGCATCTTGTGGCGACGCTCCGCCTCGGCGTAGCGCGACTCCCACTCCTCGCGCTGCTTCTCGAAGCCGTCGAGCCATTCGTTGGTCTCGGAGTCGAAGCCCTCCGGGAAGATGTAGTTGCCCTGCTCGTCGTAGCTGTCGGCCATGCCGTACTTGCTGGGGTCGAACTCCTCGGTGTAGTCCTCATTGGCCTGCTTGAGGCTCAGTGAGATGCGACGACGCTCCAGGTCGATGTCGATGACCTTGACCATTGCGTCGTCGCCGACCTGGACCACCTGGTCCGGGACCTCGACGTGGCGCTCGGACAGCTCGGAGATGTGCACCAGACCCTCGATGCCCTCCTCGACGCGGACGAACGCACCGAACGGCACCAGCTTGGTGACCTTGCCCGGCACGATCTGGCCGATCGCGTGGGTGCGGGCGAAGTGGCGCCAAGGATCTTCCTGAGTCGCCTTGAGCGACAACGAAACCCGCTCGCGGTCCATGTCCACGTCCAAGACCTCGACCGTGACCTCGTCGCCGACGTTGACGACCTCGGACGGGTGGTCGATGTGCTTCCAGGACAGCTCGGACACGTGCACGAGACCATCCACACCGCCGAGGTCGACGAATGCGCCGAAGTTGACGATCGAGGAGACGACACCCTTGCGGATGGCGCCCTTGGTGAGCTGGTTGAGGAACTCGCTGCGCACCTCGGACTGGGTCTGTTCCAGCCAGGCGCGTCGGCTCAGCACCACGTTGTTGCGGTTCTTGTCGAGCTCGATGATCTTGGCCTCGATCTCCTTGCCGATGTACGGCTGCAGATCGCGGACCCGGCGCATCTCGACCAACGACGCGGGCAGGAAGCCACGCAGGCCGATGTCGAGGATCAGGCCGCCCTTGACGACCTCGATGACGGTGCCCTTGACGGCCTCGTCCTTCTCCTTGAGCTCTTCGATGGTGCCCCAGGCCCGCTCGTACTGAGCGCGCTTCTTGGACAGGATCAGGCGGCCTTCCTTGTCCTCCTTGGTGAGGACCAGGGCTTCGACCTCATCGCCGACGGAGACGACCTCGTTGGGGTCGACGTCGTGCTTGATGGAGAGCTCACGGGAAGGGATGACGCCTTCGGTCTTGTAACCGATGTCGAGCAGGACTTCGTCACGGTCAACCTTGACGATGGTGCCCTCGACGATGTCGCCATCGTTGAAGTATTTGATTGTTTTGTCGATGGCGGCGAGAAAGTCCTCGGCCGAGCCGATGTCGTTGACGGCTACTTGCGGCGAGGTGACGGAGGGACTTGGCATGTGGTGGGTTGCTCCGGACAGGTTGGGTCGTAGGGACAGTTGTTATGGGTGTTACCCGCCATCGAGGAACTCGAGTCGAACCCAAGCCCACGAAAAACCACAGACAGGTACCCGTAGAGATTACTCGACTGGGTACATGCTGGACAAACTCGGTCCAGGTACGGCGCGCGACCCGTTTTCTTGTTTACCCTGCCTACGTGGCAAACGCCGGTTCTCCGCAGCAGTCATGGCCGATTCGACCACCCTTTGAGAGGAAGATCCGCCAAGTCGGTGCGCCGTTGGGCGTGCTCATCCTGCTCGGCATCATCGCCGGCCTGATCGTCATCGGCCTGACCGCACTCAACCCGGTCGGGGCATCGGTCGGGTTCGTGCTGTCCGGCGTGGCAATCGCGGTGGTCGTCGTCGCCTATATCTGGCTCGATCGGTGGGAACCGGAGCCGCCCCGGCTGCTGGTCTTCGCGTTTCTGTGGGGCGCGTCGGTCGCCGTGATCCTGTCGGTGATCATCGGTCTGTTCCTGGACTCGCTGATCACGCAGGGCGGGTCGGAGGAGGAAGTCAGCTGGGTGTCCATCGCCATCGGCGCACCTGTCATCGAAGAGGCCGCCAAAGGCGCGTTCCTGCTGCTCATGATGGCCGGGCGGCGACGCAACGAGCTCAACTCACTGACCGACTGCCTGGTGTACGCGGGGCTCGTCGGCGCCGGCTTCGCCTGGCTGGAGGACATCCTCTACATCGCAGGCGGCGAGACGCTCGGCGACTCGCTGCTGACAGCCGGCGTCCGGCTGATCATGGGCCCATTCGCACATTCGCTGTTCACCACGATGTTCGGCATCGGCGTGTGGTTCGCCCTTCACAATCGCAACGCACTCGCGAAGGCCGGATTCATCCTGCTCGGGTATCTCGGGGCGGTGATCATGCACGGTCTTTGGAACGGGTCGTCGGTGATCGGACCCGAGACGTATCTCGCGGTCTATTTCTTCTGGATGGTGCCGGTCTTCGCGTTCGCGATCGTGCTCGGGATTCGAAGCCGGAAAAAGGAGCAACGGATCGTCGCGGAGAAACTGCCGGGCATGGTGGCAGCCCAGCTCGTGACCCCGAGCGAGGCGACGTGGCTCAATTCGATCAAGAACCGCAAGTTGGCGATCGGTCATGCCACCCGGACGGGCGGAAAACCCGCCGGCAAGGCGGTGAAGAACTTCGCCGCCCAGGTCGTGGAACTGGCGTTCGTACGCGACCGCATCGATCGCGGTTTCGGCGACGAGCGGGTGTACGCGATGCAGACCGAGGAGGCCTACGCGGTGCATGCCGCCCGCATGGCCGCGCCCGCCTTGTCGGGACTCGCAGGATTTCAGGCTCCGCCGGTGAGGTAAACGGCTTGCGCCGTCGGCGATACTGCAGGCATGCCGGTGCAACATCTGATCGACGTCATGCCCGCGTTCCTGATCGCGTGCGTGATACTCGCCGCCCTTCCCGGGCCGGCGACCGCGCTGTTCCTGCACCGTTCCATCCGGGATGGCCGCGCAGCAGGTCTGGCCGCCGTCGTCGGCAACGAGATCGGGATTCTCGGGTGGACATTGGCCGGTGGCGCAGGGTTGTCGGTGCTGTTGATGGCCAACCGCGCGCTGTCGTTGGCGTTGCACCTCGTCGGTGCAGCGATCCTGATCTGGCTCGGCATCAGCGCATGGCGCAGCGCGAATCGTCCCGCGGGAGTCGAGGTACCACTGCCACCCCGCGGCAGGACGCCTGCCTCCGCATTCCGCGCAGCGCTGCTGTCCATCGCCGCCAACCCGAAGGCGGCGGCGTTCGGTATCGTGGTGTTGCCGCAATTCCTACCGCCGAGCGGCCCGCTGATTCCAACCTTGCTCGTACTGGCAGCCATCCAACTGGTGATCGACACCGCGTGGTGTGCGGGTGTGGTGCTGGCGGCGTCCCGAGCGCGAGAAGTGTTGAGCCGAGCCCATATTCGTCGCCGCATCGAACGAGTGATGGGCGCCGCGCTGATGGCGTTGGGCCTCGGGTTGGCGGCCGACGCGCGCTAGTGCGCGGCTGAATCCCAACTGCGGCCGTACCCGACCGACACTTCCATCGGCACGTCGAGCGGATAGGCGTTGCCCATCTCGTTGCGGACCAACTTCTCGATGACGTCGCGCTCGCCGTCGGCGACCTCGAACAGCAATTCGTCGTGCACCTGCAGCAGCATCCGGGACTTCAGGTCGGCGTCCTTGAGCGCCGCGTCGACGTTGATCATCGCCACCTTGATGATGTCGGCCGCGCTGCCCTGGATCGGCGCGTTGAGTGCGGCCCGCTCGGCGGCCTCGCGCACGTTGCGGTTGCTGCTGTCCAATTCCGGCAGATAGCGACGCCTGCCGAACACCGTCGACGTGTAACCGTCCTTGCGTGCCTGGTCGACGACGTCACGCAGATAGTCGCGGACCCCGCCGAACCGGTCGAAGTACTGCTCCATCTGCACCTTGGCTTCCTCGGTGGAGATTTTCAGCTGGGCGGCCAGGCCATAAGCCGATAGCCCGTAGGCGAGTCCGTACGACATCGCCTTCACCCGGCGCCGCAGCTCGGCGGTGACCTCGTCGATCGGCACGCTGAATGCGCGCGACGCCACGAACGAGTGCAGGTCCTCACCGGTGTTGAACGCTTCGATCAGCCCCTCGTCCCGCGAGAGATGCGCCATGATCCGCATCTCGATCTGGCTGTAGTCGGCCGTCATAAGTTCGGAGTAGCCCTTGCCGACCACGAACGCGTCGCGGATCCGCCGGCCCGCTTCTGTGCGGATCGGGATGTTCTGCAGGTTCGGCTCGGTCGACGAGAGCCTGCCGGTGGCGGCAATGGTCTGGTTGAACGTCGTGTGGATGCGGCCATCGGAGGCCACCGAGTTCAGCAGACCGTCGACGGTGACCTTGAGCCGCGTCGCGTCGCGATGGGCCAGCAGGTGTTGCAGGAACGGATGCCCGGTCTTGTCGAACAGCGATTGGAGCGCATCCGCGTCGGTGGTGTATCCAGTTTTGGTGCGCTTGGTCTTCGGCATTTCCAGTTCGTCGAACAGCACGACCTGAAGCTGTTTCGGTGAACCGAGATTGATCTGCTTGCCGATCACTCCGAACGCCGATTCGGCGGCGTCGCGGATGAGGTCGGCGAACTCGCTCTGCAACTCTGAGAGCAGGTTCAGGTCGACTGCGATTCCCGCGGTCTCCATCTCGGCCAGCGCACGCTGCACCGGCAGCTCCATGTTGCCCAGCAGCGACGACGAGTCGATGCGTGCCAGTTCCTCGTCCAGCGCGTCGGCGAGATCCATCACCGCGCTCGCGCGCAGGATCAGCGTCTGGACGGCCTGGTCGTCGACGCCCCCCGGTTCGTTCAAGCTGTCGTCGAGCAGCGAAAGCTGTTGCTGTTCAGGGTTATCCGCACGGAGTTCCCGCTTCAGGTACCGCAGCGAGAGATCGTCGAGCGCGAAGCTGCGCTGGCCCGGCCGCACCAGGTACGCGGCGAGGGCGGTGTCGGAGGTGACGCCGGTGAGCCTCCAGCCACGCCCCGCCAGGTCGTGCATCGCCAGTTTGGCCTCGTGCAGCGCTTTCGGCTGGCCCGGATCGGCCAGCCACGAGGCGAGTGCGGCCTCATCGTCGGCGTGCAGAGTGGCGGTGTCGAGGTAGCGGCCGTCGCCGTCGGACGCGACGATGGCCAATGCGGTCGCGTCGGCGTCGAACGCCAAATGCGTACCGACAACAGCCATCCCGAACCTCTGGCCCGAGTCGTGCTCGGACAGCCAGGTGGCCAGTTCGCCCGCCTCCAGCGCGCCGCCACGAACGTCGAAGCCCTGGTCGACCTCGGGGTCGGCGGAGGCCAGTGTGTCGAAAAGCCTGTCGCGCAAAACCCGGAATTCCAGGTCGTCGAACAGCCGATGGATCTGATCGCGGTTCCAGGACTGCATCCGCAACGTGTCGGGCGTCTGGGCCAGCGGCACGTCCTTCACCAGGTCGGTGAGTTCGCGGTTGAGCACGACGTGCGACAGATTGGCGCGAAGTGCGTCGCCGACCTTGCCTTTCACCGTGTCCACCTGATCGACCAGCGTCTGTAGCGACCCGTACTCGGCGATCCACTTGGTAGCCGTCTTCTCCCCTACGCCCGGGATGCCCGGGAGGTTGTCGCTGGGGTCGCCACGCAGGGCCGCGAAGTCGGGATACTGCTGTGGGGTGAGCCCGTATTTCTCCAGGACAGCGTCCGGAGTGAACCGGGTCAGCTCGCTGACGCCCTTGCGGGGGTAGAGCACGGTGACGTCGTCGCTGACCAACTGCAACGAGTCACGGTCGCCCGTCACCACCAGCACCCGGTAGCCCTCGTTTTCCGCCTGCGTCGCCAGCGTGGCGATCACGTCATCGGCCTCGAAGCCGGGCTCGGCCAGCACCGTGATGCCGAGTGCGCCGAGTACCTCCTTGGTGATGTCGATCTGGCCGCGGAACTCATCGGGTGTGGCTGACCGACCCGCCTTGTACTCGGGGTACTTCTCCAGGCGGAACGTCTGCCGGGACACGTCGAACGCGGCCGCGATGTGGGTGGGCTGCTCGTCGCGCAGCAGGTTGATCAGCATCGCGGTGAACCCGTACACCGCGTTGGTGGTCAGCCCGCCCTGGGTCTTGAAGTTCTCGGCGGGCAGCGCGTAGAACGCCCGGAACGCCAGCGAATTGCCGTCCAGCAGCATCAATGTCGGCTTTTCGGTGGTCTCGTGGGCGGCTTGAGCGGGCGCGGTCTTGGCTGGGCTCACGGCCCTACTCTATGCACCGCCAGTGACACCGAGGGTCACTGCGGCTGACGCGCTCCCGGCTCGCCGGGACCGGGCGTCGATCCGGGCGGTGGCGGGCCGAGCTGCCCGGTGCGGATCCAGTCGATCGCCGCGTCATGAGGGTTCTGCGGGTCGACGTACACCGCGAGCGTTGCGCCCGGCTGCATCCGCGCCATGTGCATGTCGGCGACGACCTCGTCGAACACCGCACCGTAGGCCGGTGTGCCGTCGTCGCGCTGAACCCGGCCTTGAATCCGCAGCACCGGTGACATGTTCAGATACGACCCGACCTGCCAGACGCCTTCGACGGTGACGGTGGCGGGCAGGCCGCACCGTTCGTCAGCTGCGAATGCCGCATCATCTTCATGCCGATCTCGGAGGCGTCGGCCGCCTCGTGGATCCGGTTGGGGATGTCGGCGATCTGGCCGAAGAACGACGACGGGCGTCCCTGCGACTCCAGGTACTGCTTGTCGGCGCGGTACATTCGCGCCCAGTCCTTGAACGGGTTGGGCATATGCGTGCCCGATCAGTAGCCGAGGAACTTGCGGAACTGCTGCCCGACGGCCATCGACTGGGCCGACCGCTGCGTCCACCCGTCCATCGCGGCCTTGGCGTCCGCCGGGTTCCAGCCGCGCTCCTGAGAGGCAAAGCTGATCATGCCCGCCTCGTCGCTGACGCCGCGTGCCCGCGCGTCCCGCGCGAGCTCGGCCCAGTCCTGCAGCGAGATCCCGTTGATGGGCTCCCAGATCGGGTCATCGGCGGCCACGGAACGGTTCGACGGCCCGCCGAACATCGCGGTGTCGATCGGTCCGGCGCCCTTGACGTGCACCATCCCGTCGCCCTGCTGCTGGCCCGTCTGCTGAGCGAATGCCTGACTGGCCTGCTGCGCGGCTTGCTTTGCCTTGTCGAAAAATCCCATCGCTGTCTCCAAATCTTCTCAGACGGCCGCCCCGGTGACGTCGCCGTTGCGGTTGAGTACAGACCGTGGTCGTGGCTACCGATCCCAAGAACCACAGCGACATCTTCGTCCTGGTACACACGCGTGTGTGGGGTAATTGCCTACCCCACATTCGCGGGCCGCCGGATCGCCTCAAACTGGAACACGTTTCAGTTCTGTCGCCGGGTTGGTTAGGCTGACCGCGTGTCAGCATCTAGTCAGCCCGCCGTCGACGGGTGGTTCGCCACCGACGAATCGGGCGCCGCGTATCTGATCGGCAGCAAGTGCCATCTTTGCGGGACGTTCGTGTTCCCGCCGCGCGCCAACAACTGTCCCAACCCCGCCTGTGAGGGCGACGAATTGGCCCAGGTGCCGTTGTCGCGGCGTGGGACGCTGTGGAGCTACACCGAAAACCGTTATGCGCCACCGCCTCCGTATCCCTCACCCGAGCCGTTCGAGCCGTTCGCCGTCGCCGCGGTTCAGCTGGCCGACGAGGGTGTGATCGTGCTCGGAAAGGTCGTCGATGGGACCCTGGCGGCCGACCTGAAGGTGGGCATCGAGATGGAATTGACCACCATGCCGCTGTACGTCGACGACGACGGCGTCGAGCGCGTCGTACACGCCTGGAGGATCGCGTCATGAGCCCGGATCCGGTGTACATCCTGGGTGCGGGCATGCACCCATGGGGCAAGTGGGGTCGTGACTTCACCGAATACGGCGTCGTCGCCGCCCGGGCCGCACTCGCGGAGGCGGGCCTGGACTGGCGTCAGATTCAGCTCGTCGCGGGCGCCGACACCATCCGCAACGGATATCCGGGGTTCGTCGCCGGCGCGACGTTCGCGCAGAAGCTGGGCTGGAACGGCGTCCCCGTCACGTCCAGCTACGCGGCATGCGCCAGCGGCTCGCAGGCGTTGCAGAGCGCGCGTGCTCAGATCCTCGCGGGATTCTGCGACGTCGCGCTGGTAATCGGTGCCGACACGACACCCAAGGGTTTCTTCGCCCCGGTGGGCGGGGAACGCAAGAATGACCCCGACTGGCAGCGCTTCCATCTGATCGGTGCGACGAACACGGTGTACTTCGCGATGCTGGCGCGGCGGCGCATGGACCTCTACGGCGCCACCCTCGAGGACTTCGCCCAAGTGAAGGTCAAGAACGCCAGACACGGGCTGGACAACCCGAATGCCCGCTACCGCAAGGAGAGTTCGGTCTCCGATGTGCTGGCCAGTCCCGTGGTCTCCGATCCTCTTCGGCTGCTTGACATCTGCGCAACCTCCGACGGCGCTGCCGCACTGATCGTGGCGAGCAAGTCGTTCGCCGAGAAGCATCTCGGATCGCTGCAAGGCGTGCCCTCGGTGCGGGCCGTCAGCCTTCAAACGCCGCAGTACCCTCAGCATCTGCCCGAATTACCGGACATTGCAACGGATTCCACCGCAGCAGTGCCCGCACCGGACCGGGTGTTCAAGGATCAGATCCTCGACGCCGCCTACGCCGAAGCTGGAATCGGACCCGAAGATCTCAGCCTCGCGGAGGTCTACGACCTGTCGACCGCGCTCGAGTTGGACTGGTACGAGCACCTCGGGCTGTGCCCCAAGGGTGAGGCCGAGAAACTGCTGCGCAGCGGCGCGACCACCATCGGCGGCAAGATCCCCGTCAACGCGTCCGGCGGACTGGCTTGCTTCGGTGAAGCCATTCCGGCACAGGCGATCGCGCAGGTCTGCGAACTCACCTGGCAGCTCAAGGGCCAGGCCACCGGCCGCCAGGTCGAAGACGCCAAGGTCGGCGTCACCGCCAACCAGGGATTGTTCGGACACGGCTCGTCGGTGGTCGTCGCGCGCTAGATTCGCGACCATGACGACGCCGGAAGCCGTTGTAGCGCTGCCCTTCATCGACGGCATCGTCTACGGGGAAGGCCCGCGTTGGCACGACGGTCGGCTGTGGTTCACCGACGGTCCCGCCGGCAAGGTGTATTCCGCGAGCGAGACCGGCGACCTCAGGGTCGAGGCTGAGATCGAGAACGCCTCCGGACTCGGTTGGCTGCCCGATGGGACACTTGTAGTCTCAGCACTTTTCGAGGCAAAGATCCACCACGTTGACGTAGACGGCGCGGTGTCGGCCTCTTACGACCTCAGCGACGTCGCATTTTCGACCAACGATCTACTCGTCACCTCCGACGGTCGCGGCTACGTCGATCTTTATTCGACGGAAGGTTGCATCGGTCTGGTCTTGCCCGACGGCACGGTGCGCGTCGTCGCAACCGGGATGTCCCTGCCCAACGGCCTCGGCCTGCTTCCCGACGGTTCGACCATGGTTGTCAGCGAGACGAACGGTGGACGGATCCTCGCGTTCCCCTGTCGATCCGACGGCGGCCTCGGCACCCCGAGGGTGTTCGCCGATCTCGGGGCAGACCGCAATCCAGACGGCTTGTGCGTCGATGTCGAGGGTGGCGTGTGGGTCGGCTGCTACACCACAGGAGAGTTTCTTCGTGTGGTCGATGGCGGTGCTGTCACGCATCGTGTCGCGATCGAGCGTGGTTGGGCTATCGCACCCGCGCTCGGCGGCCACGACGGACGGACGCTGTACCTGGTGATCGACGACACCACGATCGAGGGGCTGATCGCAGGCGAGTCGACAGGATGGGTGATGCAGGCACGGGTTGAAATTCCAGGCGCAGGTTCGCCCTGAGTTAGCCTGAATTCGTGACAACCCCTGAGGATTGGGTTCCCGACGCGTGCACCCTGCCGACGTCGGAACGTCCGTTGCGGGTGGCGGAGTTCGACGACCTCTTCGCCTGCGTCCTGCGATCGGAGCGAGTGCAACCGACGCAGCTAGATCTTTGCCTGCCCGCCGACTTTGAGTCCGCGGCGCGCGATCTGGCCCGTCGCGAGAGCGAATGCTGCTCGTTCTTCACGTTCGACTTCGAGTCGATCGCTGATTGCGTCGTGATGCATATCGGTGTGCCGCCGAGTCAGGTTGAGGTCCTCGACGCTATCGAGCGGGCGCAAAGTCAGTGAAGGAACGTTACGCGACGCCGAGGTAGGCGGCCCGAATGCTGTCGTCGACCAACAGTTCCCGCGCATCACCGGTGCGGGTGACCTCGCCGGTCTCCAGGATGTAGGCGCGGTCCGATCGGCTCAACGCCTGTTGCGCGTTCTGTTCCACCAGCAGCACCGTGGTGCCCCCGGCGTTGATCTCGGCGATGATCTTGAAGATCTGCGATATCACCATCGGCGCCAAACCCATCGACGGCTCGTCGAGCAGCAGGACTCGTGGTCGGGCCATCAGCGCGCGGCCGATCGCGAGCATCTGCTGCTCACCGCCCGACAGCGTCCCGCCGACCTGACTGCGCCGTTCCGCGAGCCGGGGAAACGTCTCCAGAATCCAGTCCAGACGTTCGGAGTGTTCGGCTTTTGAGGCGAATTTTCTTCCGTAGCAGCCCATTTCGAGATTCTCGACCACCGTCATACCCGGGAACACACCGCGGCCCTCGGGAGCCTGCACCAGGCCTCGAATGGCCCGCTGGTGGGCCTTGACCTTGGACATGTCGGCACCGTCGAACCACACCGACCCCGACGTCAACGGCAGCAGGCCGGAGATCGCCCGCATCGTCGTCGTCTTGCCCGCGCCGTTGGAGCCCAGCAGCGTCACCAGCTCGCCTTCACGCACCTGCAACGAGATGCCGTGCAGCGCGCGGATCCGCCCGTACTGCACGACGAGGTCGCGCACCTCGAGCAATATCGGCTTGTCGTCATTCGAGGTCGTCATCGGGCACTCCCAAATACGCCGCGATGACCTTGGGGTCCTCGCGGATCTCGGCCGGCAGGCCGTCGGCGATCTTGCGACCGAACTCCAGCACGATGATGCGGTCGGTCACCCCCATGACCAGCCGCATGTCGTGCTCGATGAGCAACACCGTGTAGCCGTCGTCGCGGATCTTCTGGATCAGCTCGATCAACGCAGCCTTCTCGCGAGGGTTGAAGCCGGCGGCGGGCTCGTCCAGACAGAGCAACTTCGGCTCGGTGGCGAGCGCGCGGGCGATCTCCAACCGGCGCTGATCACCGTAGGGCAGGTTCTTGGCTTTTTCCTCCCCGCGATGGGCGATCCCGACGAAATGCAGAAGGGCCGCTGAGCGTTCGATGGCCGAGTGCTCCTCGCGGCGATGGCGTGGGCTGCGCGCGAGCGCCCCTGGCACCGAGGTGAAGTGACGTGCGTCCGTGCCGACCATGACGTTCTCCAGCGCGGTCATCTCGCCCCACAGCCGGATGTTCTGGAAGGTGCGGGCGATGCCGCGGCGGGTGATCTGGTGGCGTTTGATGCGACCCAGGGGGGCGCCGTCGAACGTCACAGTGCCGGAGGTGGGCCGGTACACCCCGGTGATGGCGTTGAAGCAGGTGGTCTTGCCGGCGCCGTTCGGACCGATCATGCCGAGGATCTCGCCGCGCCGGATGTCGAACGTCACCGAATCCAGCGCGGTAAGGCCGCCGAACTTTACCGTCAAATCTTTTGTCTGCAAAAGTGTTTCGCCCTCGGCCGCCTCGATCTCGCGGTGGACGCCGGCCAGTTCCTCGATACTCATTTCGCTGACTCCTTCTCCGGCGACCGCAGGAATTCGCGCGCGGCCTTGCCATAGGCGAGTAGCTGCTGGCGCGCCGGGAACAGCCCCTGGGGCCGGAAGATCATCAGCGCCACGAGCGCCATCCCGAAGAACAGGTACTTGAGGTCGCCGAGGTTGATCCCGAGGAATTCCACCCCCAGCAGACGGTTCGGCAGATAGACGATGATGAACGCGCCGAACACCACGCCCAGCTTGTTGCCCTGCCCACCGAGCACGACCGCGCAGAGGAACAGCATGGAGTTGATGATGTTGAACGTCGGCGGTGCGACGAACTGCACCTGGCCGGCGTAGAGCGCGCCGGACAGCCCGCCGATCGCCGCGCCGATCACGAATGCCCACAGCTTGAACTTGAACGTGTTGACGCCCATGACTTCCGCGGCGTCCTCATCTTCGCGGATGGCCACCCAGGCGCGTCCGACCCGACTGCGTTCCAGGTTGCCGACCAACAACAGGATGATGACGATCATGATGATGCCCAGCCAGAACCACCAGGTGCCGTAACCCGCGTCCCCCATCGAATTGCCGCTCGAGAACACGCCTTCGGGCAGCTTCTCGCTCTCCCCGAAGCGGGGGTAGGCCACCTCGTTGAGGCCGCGGGGGCCGTTGGTGATGTCGGCGAGGTTGTCGGCCAGCAGTCGGATGATCTCGCCGAACCCCAGCGTGACGATGGCCAGATAATCGCCACGAAGCCGCAGCGTCGGCGAGCCAAGGATCAGGCCGCTCAACGCCGTGATGGCCATTGCCAGCGGTACGCACGCCAGCCACGCCCAGTCTTCTTGGAGCCATCCCGTGGGCCCCATGCTGTTCCACGGACTGTTCGGACTGGTCAGCAGGGCGACGGTGTACGCACCGACGGCGTAGAACCCGACGTAGCCGAGGTCCAGCAGACCGGTCTGGCCCACCACGACGTTAAGACCGATCGCGATGATCGCCACCATCGCGAACTGCGCCATCGTGCCGCCGAAGCTGATGTTCGGTGTGTTCAGAAACGGCGGCGGAAACAGCGGCAGCAAGGCCAACAACCCGAAGCCGATGACACCGAAACCCCACTTCTGCACGCGGGACAGGCGATCCCACCACTGACGCAGCCCGTCGCCGGGTGCCATCAACCTTTCGGACCAGGTCGATGCGTGGTCCGCCTTCGGCTTCTCGTTGGGTGTCACGCTCTTGCCTTCCCGAGGCTTTCACCGAGTATTCCGGTCGGCCGGATCAGCAGCACCAGAACGAGGAGTACGAATGCGACGACGTCGCGCCACTGGGTGCCGAACACCGCCTGCCCGTAGTTCTCCATGATTCCGAGGAGCAGGCCGCCAAGTAGTGCACCGCGCAGGTTGCCGATGCCACCGAGGACCGCTGCGGAGAACGCCTTGATGCCGAGCAGGAAGCCGCCGGAGTAGATGATCCCCTGGGGCACCTTGAGCGTGTACAGCAGCGCTGCCGCCCCGGCGAGCAGGCCACCGAGCAGGAACGTCGTCATGATGATGCGCTCGCGCGAGACACCCATCAGGGTGGCAGTAGTGGGGTCCTGGGCTACGGCACGGATGCCCCGGCCGAACTTGGTCCGGTTGATCGCCATGTCGGTCAGCAGTGCGAAAACCAATGCGGAGGCGACAATCACCAGCGTGACGTTGGAGACGGTCGCACCGAAGATCGTGAACTGAGTCTTGGGCTGCATCAAGATGATCGGCTGCTGGGCATTGCTACCCCCGTAGCCCTTCAACAGCTTCGGCAGTACGAAGTGCACGAACTCCTGCAGCACGAATGACATGCCGATCGCCGTGATCAAGAATGTCAAGGAGCGTGCCCCGCGTTTTCGCAGTGGCCGATAGGCGATGAACTCCAGCCCGACGGCCGCCGAACCCGACACCAGCATCGCGAAAAGCATTGCGACACCGAGGTACAGCACCGTCAGCGCGACGCCCTTCTCATAGTCGTTGCCGCTGGGGGTGAAGCCCAAGATGACGTCGAGGCAGAAATAGGCGCCGAACATGCCGAGCATGAAGATCTCGGAATGTGCGAAGTTGATCAGCCGCAGGACGCCGAACACCAGCGTGTAGCCGACAGCAACCAACGCGTAGATCGCGCCCCAGGATAGACCGTCGATCGTCAACTGCCAGAAGCCGTTTCGCAGGCCGTCGAGGTTGAAGTTGATGTTCGCGGCCAGGCAGGCGTACTGGTCGACGCACTGGTGGATCATCCGGCGGCGGCTCCTTGCAAAATCACTTTGCTAACGAGAACGCGCCCGAGCCGCAAGGCTTCGGACGCGTCTCGGTCAGCTACCTACTGAACCTTGTAGATCCAGATCAATGTGGTGGTCAGCTCGCCCGTCGGGGTCCACTGGTACTTGCGGCCAATACCCTGGCCGTCGTAGGTACGCACGAACTCCAGCAGGTCCGGCCGGGTGATCTTGCCCGAGTCGATGCCTTTGAGCATGATCGCGCCGAGATCGTAGCCCTCGACACTGTAGGTGCCGGGCTCCTGGTTGAACGCCTTCGCGTACTCCTCGGCGAAAGTGCCGGTGGCTGGACCGCAGGGGCAGGCCAGGATCGCGCCGTTGGACGCTTCGCCCGCCTGCTTGACGAACTCCGGATCCTTGGTGCCGTCGGCGCTGACGAAGGTGCCCTCGAAGCCACCGTCCTTGAGCTGCTGTACGAACGGTGCTGCCTCGGCGTAGTAGCCGGCGAAGAACACCGAGTCGGGGCTGGCGCCCTTGATCTGAGTCACCGCGGCGGAGAAGTCCTTGTCGCCCTTCTTCACCGAGATGTTGCACGCCGGATCGGCGATCGGGCCGAGCGTCTCGCGCACCGCCTGGGCGAGGCCCAGACCGTAGTCGGTGCTGTCGTCGACCACACACACCTTCTTGTGGTCCAGCGTGTTCTTCAGGTAGTTGGCAACAGATGGCCCTTGCACGCCGTCGTTGGCCAGCCCGCGGAAAAAGGTCTTCCAGCCCTTCTCCGAGAGCGTGACGTTGGTGGCCGACGCGGTGGCCGCAACCAGGCCCGCCTGGTTGAACACGTCACCGGTGGCGTTCGTCTCGCCGGAGAAGGCCGGTCCGATCAGGCCGATCGTGAAGGCGTCGTTGATGATCTGCGGTGCGACCTGGGTGGCCTTCTGCGGATCACCTTCGGTGTCGAATGTCTTCAGCTGCACCTGGCAGCCCGGGTTGGCGGCGTTGTGCTGGTCGACTGCCAGCTGTATGCCGTTCTTGATGTTGATGCCCAGCGCGGCGTCGGGCCCGTTGAGTGCGCCCGCCATGGCCAGGGACACCGGTGGGCATTGCGCCTTGCCGTCGCCGGCGGGATCAAGAGCGGTCACACCTTCGGCCGGCTTGACCTCGGTACCGTTCTCGTCGATCTGCACCTGTTCGACGATCTTGAGGTCAGTCGGCGCCGTGCCGCCCTCACTCGGCTCGGATTGTTGTTGACAGCCGGCTATGCCGAGCACAACCAAAGTTGTGCTACCGATAGCAAATGCTTTCCGTGCCCCGCGACCGCGCACGCTTCACCTCCGGGTCGATGTTTTCGTCGGCGCCGGCACCCCTGCGCAGGTCGGCGGGGGCGGCGATGCTTCGGGACGACCATAGCCAACACCTGGCGGTGGTGCGTGATGTTGGCAAGAGCACCGTGTCGATCGGGTGGGTGATCCGGCCAAACTGCGGCGTCGGAAACGCACAATTAACGGTTGGCCGGGGAGATTCCTAGCTCGACGGTGACGCATCCTCGGGTGTGTCGAGGGTTTCCAACACCACCTCGGCGACGCGCTTCATGGTGGTCCGGCGGTCCATGGCAGCGCGCTGAATCCACTTGAACGCCTCGGGTTCGGACATCCCCTGCTTGGCCTGCAGCAAACCCTTGGCGCGCTCGACAAGCTTTCGTGTCTCCAAGCGCTCCGACAGCTCGGCGACTTCCTGCTCTAACGCGGCGACTTCGCTGAAGCGGCTGACCGCCACCTCGATCGCGGGAATGAGGTCGTTGATGTTGAACGGCTTGACGAGATAGGCCATGGCGCCGGCGTCGCGGGCCCGCTCGACGAGGTCGCGCTGGCTGAACGCGGTCAAAATGACGATCGGAGCGATCCGCTTGCCCGCGATCTCGGACGCCGCATCGATACCGTCGCGACGCGGCATCTTCACATCCATGATCACCAGATCTGGCTTCAGACTCTCGGCCAGGTCGACGGCCTCCTGTCCGTCGCCGGCCTCACCGACGATTTCGTAGCCTTCCTCACGCAGCATCTCGGCCAAGTCCATCCGGATGAGCGCTTCGTCTTCGGCGACGAGAACGCGCCGTGGCGTCTCGTCCCCGGTCGGTGATCCGGTGTTGGATGCCATGGAAGACATTGTGGCGGTAGCGGCCGCGATCAGCGACCTCGGGGGCTGCCAGCTGTTGCGGGTTGAGTGGTCGGTGGTTGTCGGGGGTGTGCTGTAGGAACAATTCTGTGTCGGGATTGGGTATGAGGGTCGGCGAGCCGAATGCACCGTGCGCAACCAGCTCGGGTCGCGATCCACAGTCGGGATCTCGGCGCCAGTGAAGTGCCCGAGGAGGGAGTCGAACCCACACGGTGTTGCCACCAACGGATTTTGAGTCCGCCGCGTCTGCCATTTCGCCACTCGGGCTTGCGAAGAAGCAAGGCTAGGTTACGCGAGCAGTCCCGTCCAGCCACCGTCACGTGTCCCGAGGGCACAACAACACCGCCACCTTCATCCGCCAGGACTGCGCGACCCTGCTGCGGACCACCAAGGTGATCCGCAGCAGGTACCCCTCGTTTCTACGCTGCGATGAAGAGGCCTGGGAGCAAAGTACTGACGCACGCGTGCCGGATCGCCATCGGCTCTTCGGCAACCACCACCGCGAGGACATATCGCAACAGCTGGTGTTTCCCGACGGGCCTCATGGCCACTCCTGGGTCCATCTCGGTTCGAATACATCGCGGACGATGGATTCAAATTAGCGCATCTGCACGTATCAGGTGCACGAAATTGAATGAGAAACCAAAAAGGCGAGTGACATGTCCTGGCGCATCGAAGACCAGTCCCGTTGCGTCGCCGACATTACCGTGCATTCGAACGCGAATTTGGCAAATTATTGACGCTCCCGACACGAATTTGTCAAAATTGACAAACCATCCGATGGATCCCAAATCAGCTGTTCGTCAAGCTTTTCCGCCGGAAGGCCACAGCGCTCCCCGCATCTCCGCCCCAGCAGTGGCGATCTCCATTAGGCTGGCAACGTATGCCGATGTGCCGTTATCCGCGGTTAATGATTTCGGCACGCGGTGTAACGATGAGCAGACCTATGGATGTGAATTCCGATCTGCCTACCGGCCCGGCTTCGAGCGGTCAGGTGGCGCCACGCGACCGCGACCGCTTGCGATTTCCGTGGGCGTCGACCGGCGCGATACAGCAGCGAGCCTCGGCGGCCTTCGCTGGGCAACTCTGCACCGAAGCAAACGCATAGCATCGGCCGCTTTGCCGCAGCCTATCCGGCAAGCAAAAGCAAGAGTCCAGCGAACGAACCGAGCACCAACCTCCTCGCGCCGGAAAAACCGCAGGTGGCTGCAGCAGCGGGCTACGCTTTGTGCTGTGGCGATGAGAGCACGGCCGGTGTGCGTGCCAGACGTCGCGGTGGAAAGCCGTGGCCCCGGTCGCACCCGCCATCTCTCTGAGCGGGCCGCGCGGCACCGACGTGTGCTGAACGTGACCGCCATGATCAGCGCCGCAATCACGGCGTTCTTCGGCGTCCAGGGAGTCTTTCTCGGCGTGGAATGGTGGGTCTCTGCCGTCACCCTCGGCAGCGCAGCAGCCTACGTAATGATTCCGCGGCTGTGCGGGATGGGCGAGATCGTCGCGCCCCTGGTGTTCCTCCTGATTTCCTACTTCACCATCACGGTGCTGTGCATTTATTTCGGCACAGGTTCGGGGCTGCAGTTTTACTTCGTGGTGGCCGCCGCGATCATGCTGGTCGTGCTCGGCCCCGACCACATCGTCTTGGCCTCAACGCTTTCCGCGATCGGCGCCGCCACTGTGATCCTGCTCGAATTGTTCGTCCCCAATGACACCGGCACCCAGCCGCTATGGGCGTTCAGAACATCCTTCATCCTGACGGTGATCACCGCATGGATCCTCGTCATCGCGACCATCTGGTTCGCGCTGCGCGAGATCCGTCGCGCCCGAGAGGCGATGGAGGCGGAGTACGAAAGATCCGAGCAGCTGCTGACCAACATCCTGCCCGCGACGATCGCGCAGCGGCTCAAGGACCCGTCGCGAAACATCATCGCCGACAAGTACGACGACGCCTCGATCCTTTTCGCCGATATCGCCGGCTACACCAAACGTGCGAGTGACACCACGCCGAGCGACCTCGTCCGTTTCCTCGACCGGCTCTACACCGACCTTGATTTCTTGGTCGACCAACACGGTCTGGAGAAGGTCAAGACCAGCGGCGACTCGTACATGGTGGTCAGCGGGGTGCCGGAGCCTCGGCCCGACCACATCGAGGCACTGGCCTGCCTGGCGTTGGACATGGCCGATGCCGTCGCCGACCTCAAGGACCCCAAGGGCCGCGCCGTGCCGCTGCGCATCGGTCTGGCAGCGGGTCCGGTGGTGGCCGGCGTGGTCGGAGCACGAAAGTTCTTCTACGACGTATGGGGTGACGCCGTGAATGTCGCGTCGCGCATGGAGACCACGGATGTCGCGGGCCGGATTCAGGTGCCACACGACGTCTACGAACGCCTGAACCACGCATTCGTGCTGGAGGAGCGTGGCGAGGTGGACATCAAGGGCAAGGGCCTCATGCACACCTGGTATCTGGTCGCGCGTCGCGACGAGCACGCCGTTCGAAGTGCGGTAGAACGGGGCGCAGTCGCGAGTCGGACCTAGTCGACCAGGGCGACGCGTGGGCGGGCCAACAAGTCCAGCAGTGCCTCGGTCACCTCGTCGGGACGCTCCTCCATGATGTAGTGGTCACCGCCGGTGAGGCGGGTGAGGGTCGCCGCAGGGATTCGTTCAGACAGCTGTCGCGCCGTCGCGAAGGGAATGTAGCGGTCGCGATCGCCCCAGATCACCGCGGTTGGACAGCCGATCCGCGGCAGGCCCTCGGCGAGCTCTGGCACCGCGGGCAGGTGGTAGTTGGCGAAGAATTCGACGAAGGTGCGCCGGCCGCGCGCGGTGTCCATCCAGCCGAGGTACTCGTCTTCGAGCACATCGTCGAAACACCCCAGGCTGCGATAGGGGCCGAGGGCGATGTGGTGGATTCGCCGCAGCGGCAGCCGGCGAAGAATCGCGGGCGCATGGGCGGCGGCCCAGCTCTGACCCCGACTGAACTGATAGAACCATGGCCGAAAGACGTTGTGCGCGCGGGTATTCAGTAATGCGAGCCGCATGACACGGTCAGGATGGCGCAGCACGTAGCCGATACCGAGGAATCCGCCGTAGTCGTGCGCGACGAGGTTGAAGCGGTCCAGCCCGAACGAATCGGCGAGCCGGCCGATGTGCTCGACCTCGTTGTCGTAGGTCGGCGGCAGCGTCGGGCGGGTCCGCGTGACCGAAACCCGGCCAGTCGGCGGCGATCACGCGATGGCTTTCCGCCAGCGCCGGAATCTGATGGCGCCAGCAGGATGCGCTCTGCGGATATCCGTGCAATAGCAGGACCGGTTCGCCTTTGCCCACGTCGACGACGGTGCCATTCATTTTGTTCAAACTAGTATAAAATTGCGACGGTGACCAGTGCAGCCCCCCGACGCCGTGGCCGGCCGAGGGCTTACGACCCGGGCATCGCGCTGCTGCGAGCCCGTGACACCTTCTGGCGCGGCGGCTTCGCTGCCACATCGCTGGACGACCTGGCGGCGGGGATGGGGATGAACCGGCCGAGCATCTACGCGGCCTTCGGGGACAAGCGCGCCATGTATCGAGTGGCCGTCGCCGACTACGCCGAGACGAGCGGTGCGTGGTTGGAATCGGCATTGGCCGGGCAGCGGTCCCTGCGCGAGGAGCTCCATTCGGTCTACCGATACGCCCGCGACTTCTACCTCGCCGGTGACGACGGGCCGCGGGGGTGCTTTCTCGTCGGCACCGCGGTGACCGAGTCGAAAGGCGACGACGAGGTACGCCACGTCGTCGAAGCCACGATGGAGGCCTTCACCAAGACGTTTGCCAAACGGTTCGAGCGCGCCGAACGCGAGGGAGAACTATCTCCCCACACGCCCGACGCGCTCGCGCAGATCGCGACAGCGACGTTGAACACTCTCTCATTGCGCGCCCGCACGGGTGCGCAACACGAGGTGCTCGATGGGCTGATCGACGCCGCCGTCGACGTAATCTGCGGCCGGCCCGGTTAGACCTTGCGGTTCTCCGACTTGATCAGCCAGGCCAGTTTCTCCAGGCCATCGATGAGCTGGTGCAGGATGTCGGCCGTGCTGGGATCCTCGGCATCCACCGCGTCGTGCACAGCGCGCAGGGTGTCAACGGTCGCGTAGATCCGCCCGGCGACCAGGTCGACGACCTCGTCGGTGCTGTGTTCGTAGGCCGGGAACTGCGGCAGCGTGGTGCTTGCCGCGACGGTGTCCGACCGTCCATCCGGCACGGCGTCGAGTGCCCGCATCCGCTCGGCGACGGTGTCACTGGCCTCGCGTGCGAAGTCGACCAATTCGTCGAGCTGCAGGTGGAGATCTCGAAAGTTGGTGCCGACTACGTTCCAATGCGCCTGCTTGCCCTGGAGGTGCAGCTCGATGAAGTCGACCAATACCCGTTGGAGGTTCTCGCTCAAGCCCGCGGAGGCTTGGAATCCGTGTACGTCTGTTTCATTTCGTCGATTTGTACCCATGCTTATACCAACGCCACCTAATCTGGAATCATTCCAATTTAGCGTGTGACGGCACTCACACCTATCCGTCTTGTTGCTGGTCCTGCTTCTCGAGCAGGCGGGCGTAGCCGGCGCCCATGCCGAGCAGTATCAGACCGACGACGATGAAGACCGCGACCCGGAAGATGCCGTCCAACGTGCCGAGGTCGAACAGGAACAGCTTGGCCATTGCGGCCGCCACCAGCGCCAATCCCCCGCCGATCGGCAATGACCGATTGGCCCGCGGTACCCGCGCAGCGTAGATGAACAGCGCAGCGGCCAGCACGATCCAGCAGATCGTCGCGGCCATGTGTCCGGCGAAGAAGCCGCGCTCCTCGCCGCCGATCAGCACGCCGGCGGTGACGGTGAAGGTCGTGATCGCGTAGACGGCCACGACAACCGCGCCCGCCCACATCGCAGAATCGCGATCGTCGGTGGTCCATACGATCACCGCGGCGAACGCGATCAACAGCAGGCTGGCTATCAGCGTGGAAACCGCTGTTGCGGTGGTGATTTCGGTGGCGTAGGCCAGCCAACCGGGAGGTGCATAGCTCAGGTAGTAGGCGGCGCCGACGACGGCCAAGCCGAGCGCGACCCATTTCGCGGCCACCGCCCGCCGCGCCGCGACGGCAACGACGATCGCCATGGCCAGCAGGATCGGCGCCGCGACGTGACCGTCGAATGCGACCAGCACCGCGATCGTCGCGGAGATCGCCGACAGCGCCGCCCAGATCTGCCGCACAACACCGTCGACGCCGGCCAACCGGTCACCGATCAGCACGATCGCCAGCATCGTCGCAGCCAGGGCGACCGCCATCAGTGCCGCGACCACTCGGTCGGCGACCAGTGCCACGCACAGCACGGGCAGCACACCGGCGCCGGTCATCAGAGCCATCAGGACGCGATTGGAGGTCCGCGGTAGAAGGATCAGCGCAGCGACGATCGCCAGCCCCGCCGCGATGGCGCACGCGGCGACCAGCCACAGGTCGCGACGGTCATCGAAGTGCACCGCGATCAGGGCGATGAGCAGCGGAAACGTGCTGGCCGCTATGCGCGCGCAGTGCAGCCAAATCCAGTCCTTACCCAGTTGCACCGGCAGCGACGCGGCGGCGAGCGTCAACATGAAGCCCACGAGAAGCAGCGTGATGCCATCGGTCACCACGGGCGCCAGCACAATCAGGGGGACGAGCACCAACACGCCGAGCTGTTGTGAGTCCCAGCGACGGGCCAAGGTCAAACCACCGGCACCGATGACAGCGGCGACAACCAGACCGACGGGTGCGGACACCCAGCCATAGATGGTCGTGACCGCGATGACGTCGATATAGGCGGCGGCGATCCCGGTCGCGGCCAAGGCGATGGCACCAACCCGACCGCCGGGCCGCCTGTACAACCAGCCGCCCACCGCCACCAACGCCACGGCCAGTGCCGCGCCGCCCGCCACTCGTATCTCCGGGCGCAAAATGCCGGCCTGGGCGGCCAACACGACCAGCAGCACGACGCCGATCAAGGTGACGGCCACGCCGGCGACGGCGAGCAGCTTGCCGATCCAACCCTCGTCACGCGGCTTCTGCACGACGGGCGGCGCCGACGGCACCGCGTGCTGGATCGTGGGTGGCGCAGCAGGTGGCGCTTGGTACTGGGATTGGTATTGAGGCTGGTACTGCGGCCAGTACGGCACCGGATAGGCTGCGGCTGCGGAACCGGCTGGCGCGGCCGCGGAGGGCTGCGACTGTTCGGCCAGCAGGCGGTCCAGTGCGCTGAGGTCCGCCGATACCCTCGCCATGTACTGCGATATCGCCGCGAAGTCGGCGGACACCCTGGCGATGATGGCGCGATGCGGTTCGGTCATGGGTGACATGGTGGCAGCAAGGTCACCGTTTCCGGATGAGTAGGACTACTCGTCCAGGCCGTGTTCGATTGCGTATCGGGCCAATTCCACCCGATTCGCGACCTGTAGCTTTCGGAAGGTGGCCTGGACATGGTTCTCGACGGTTCGGTGGCTCAACGACAGCCGGGTGGCGATCTGTTTGGCCGTCAGTCCCTTTGCGACGTGCCGCAGTATCTCTGTCTCCCGCTCCGTGAGACTCGGCATCGGAGTCCCAGTCGGGCCGGTCGTACCGGATTGCGCGATGCGCCGGTACTCACCGAGCACCAGCCCCGCAAGCCCAGGGGTGAACACAGCACGCCCCTCGGCGGTGGCCCGCACCGCGTCGCCGAGTTCCTTTTTCGACGCGCTCTTCACGAGATAGCCCGTCGCGCCGGCCTTTACCGCTTCCAACACGTCTTCGCGTTCGTCGGACGCTGACAACACCAGGATTCGTGAGGATGGCGAGACCTCGAGCACCTGCGCAGTCGCCTGCGCCCCGTCGCCGTCACCGAGACGCATGTCCATCACGACCACGTCTGGGAGGACCACCGCGGCACGTCGGCGCGCCGCGGCCACGCCGTCGGCGGTGGCGACGACGGTGAATCCGTCCTCGGCGAGATCGCGGGCCACCGCGTCGCGCCAGATCGGATGGTCGTCGACCACCATCACCGTCGGGGTACTGTCAGTTCCCATTCCGTCCCGCATCCCGGCGCGGTGGTGAGCTGTGCGCTCCCGCCCAGCCAATTCATCCGTCCGACAATCGATTTGGCGACACCGACGCGGCCCTCACCGACCGCCTCGTCCAGCCGACCGTCCGCGATTCCGACGCCGTCGTCGCGGATGCTCACCGTGACCGAATCGCCCAGATCCTCCAGCAGGACGTACGCGCGTGCATTCGGGCCGGCATGGGCGGCCACATTGTCCAGCGCATTCACCGCAGCGGCGTGCAGCTCGGACGCCGTGTCGGTGTCCAGCAGCACCGGGTCGGCCGGCACGCTCACGGACACCACGTCCGAGGCCCGCTTGCGCAACAGCGCTGAAACGTCGGTCATCTCCCCGGCACGCGTCTCGGAGTCGGCCGAGCTGACAAGGCGCCGCAGGGCGCGCTCCTGCTCCCCCGCCAACTCGGCTAATTCAGCTGTAGGCCCACCGATTTCGCGGCCACGACGGGACACCAGTGCCAGTACCTGAATCGCGCCGTCGTGCACCTGCCGCGACAGCCTCTCCCGCTCTTGGTGCGCGGCGGCCAGACGCGCCGCCTGCTCGAGTTCGGCGTGAGCGCGCCGCGCGGTCTGTGCGGCCATACCAACTGCGAGTCCGACCGCGAGTTCGATGACGATGGTCGCGTTGCGGCCAAGGTCGTAGTTGATGAAGCCCTTCACGATCGTGCTGGCGATCATCACCGCCACGCCGGCCAGCATCCCGGCGATCGGCCCGGACAGGATCGCCGCAGAAATCGTGGCGTTGGTCGCCCACAATGTCGTCGGCCACGACTGGTTGTCCAGCGCCCATTGATCGGAGGCGACCAACTCGGTGGACAGGATCAGTGCGACGACGACGACGATTTCGGCGACCACCCAGGACGCACGTCTGCCGAAGCCCCGCAGATATGCGAATGCGCACAACGCGCTCCACCCGAGCAGCACGGCGAACAGCGCCCACCCGAACGCCGGACGATCGAGTTCGGCGTTTACGGCGATCTGAAAGCCCAGTGCGTAAATGCAACTCAGCAGACGGAACACCTGCGCCGCCCGCCACAGCGGTGTGGCCGGATCCGGTGGACTCGCCGCCATTCGACCTACAGCACCTTTGACAGAAACGCCTTTGTCCGTTCGTGTTGTGGGTTGCTCAGCACCTCCCGCGGAGGTCCGCTTTCCACCACGACTCCCTCGTCCATGAACACCAAATGGTTGGCGACCTCGCGGGCGAAGCCCATTTCGTGGGTCACCACCACCATCGTCATGCCCTCGGCGGCAAGCTTTTTCATCACCTCGAGGACCTCGCCCACCAGCTCCGGGTCCAGCGCCGAGGTCGGCTCGTCGAACAACATCAGCTTGGGGCTCATCGCCAGGGCGCGGGCGATCGCCACCCGTTGTTGCTGCCCGCCGGAGAGCTGCGCCGGATACGCGCCCGCCTTCTCCGACAGCCCTACCTGGTTCAGCAGATCCTTGGCCCGTGCCACGGCGGCGTCCTTCTTGACGCGCTTGACGTGTATCGGCGCCTCTATGACGTTCTCCAGCGCCGTGCGATGCGGAAACAGATTGAAGTGCTGGAACACCATGCCAATGTCGCGGCGCTGCTTTGCGGCGTCACGGGGCGACATTTCGTACAGCTTCGAGCCCTTGTCGCGGTAGCCGATCAGCTCGCCGTCGACATACAGCCGGCCGGCATTGACCTGTTCCAGATGGTTGACACAACGCAGGAATGTCGACTTACCGGAGCCGGAGGGGCCGACCATCACCAGCACCTCGCCCTTGCCGATTTCGAGCGTGATGCCATTGAGGACACGCAGGGCGCCGAAGCTCTTGCAGACACTCTCGGCCTTCACCATCGGGGTCATGGATGGGCCTCCCCCAGCTGCGCCTTGGCCAACGCCTCGAGCTGCTTGGTCGTCAACTTCCGCGACGCGCCGCGGGCGAAGTACCTCTCCAGGTAGTACTGCCCGACCATCAGGATGCTGGTGACCACCAGGTACCAGGTCGCCGCGACCAGAAGCAGCGGGACGGGCTCGAACTCGCGTGCGGCGATCTCGCGGGAGGTGATGCCGTACAGATCCAGCGTGAAGGGCACCGCGGTGACCAGCGATGTGGTCTTCAGCATGCTGATGACCTCGTTGCCGGTCGGCGGGATGATCACCCGCATGGCCTGGGGTAAGACCGTGCGCCACATCGCCATTCCCCACGACATGCCCAGTGCGGTCGATGCTTCGAGCTGTCCCTCCGGCACGGAACTGATTCCCGCGCGGATGATCTCGGCCATGTAGGCGGCCTCGTTGAGGGCCAGACCGAGGATCGCCAATAGGAACGGGATGGACAGCACCTGCAGATTGAAGCTGAAAAACGTAGGGCCGAACGGCACTCCGAGCTGCGATGTTCTGGTAGATCGTCGGGATCAGGCCCCAGAAGACGAGCTGCACGTAGATCGGCGTGCCGCGGAATATCCACAGGTATACCCACGACACCGCTTTGAAGATGGGGTTGGACGAAAGCCGCATCACCGCCAGGATCACACCGAGCACGATCGCCAGCACCATGGAGTAGATGGTCAGCTGCAGGGTGTTGAGCAGACCGACCGTCAGCACCCGCTCGTTGAACAGATACTCCGTGTAGACGGTCCAGCGGTACGCGGGATTGGTGGCCGCACCGTAAAGGAAAAGCACGACCAGGACAATGATGACGACCGCCGCCACCCACCGCCACGGATGACGCAGCGGAACGGCATCTATAGCAGCCGGAGCGGCAGGCGGCGACGTGTCGACATCAGTCATTTCGAACGCCTCTTAATTGATTGCGCCGTTGATTACCGGCTTGTCGATCATTCCGTTCTCGACACCCCAGTTCTTTGCTATCTCCTCGTACTTGCCCGACTCGATCAGATGCTCGAGGGCCTTCTGCAGAGACTGCGCCAGCGGCGAGCCTTTCTGCACCGGCCAGCCGTACGGAGCCGCTTCGAAGATCTCCCCGGCGGCCTCCAGCTTTCCGTTGCTCTGCTTGATCGCATAGGCGGTGACAGGCGAATCGGCGGACATGGCGTCCACCTGACCGAGCACCACTGCATTGGTCGCCGCATCCTGCCCGTCGAAAGCGACGATCTCGATGGGCGGCTTGCCTGCGTCGACGCATGCCTTGCTCTTGGCGGGCAGCTCCTCGGTTTCCTCAGTCGTGGTGGCCTGTACCGCAACCTTTTTGCCGCACGCATCGTTCGGATCGATCGGCGACCCGGGCCGCTGGGCCCACAGGATGCCGGCGCTGAAGTAGGTCACGAAGTCCACGGACTCTTCGCGCTCTTTGGTATCGGTGAACGACGACATGCCGACGTTGTACGTGCCGCCCTGAATCGACGGGATGATCTTGGCGAAGTCGGACTCGCGGTACTCCGCGGTCAGGCCGAGAGTGGCCGCGATCGCGTTCATCAGGTCGACGTCGAAGCCGACGATCTTGCCGCTCTGATCCTTGAATTCGTTCGGCGGGTAGGGAATGTTGACGCCGACGATCAGCTTCCCGGACGATTTGATCGCTTCCGGAACGGTGTTCGCGATCTCCTCGACCTTATCGGCCGCCGCTGTCGTGGTACCAGTCGTCTCTTCGCTCGTGTTGGTACCGCTCGCGCACCCGGACAGGAGCAGCGCGCCAGTCGCAGCAAACGCCGCCGCGAATTGCCACAGTTTCCCTCGACGGTCTTGACATTCACGTAGCACGGTTCCCTCGACTTTCTGCCTCGTGGACCCAGCGCAAAGCGCCGGTAACGGAACAGTAGTAGAGACCTACCGCAACGGCAGGGGGAACGAACAGCCGATTAACTCAGTCGCTTGCCAATGACACGGTTTGCACACGAAAAAGGAATAGCCAGGATCGGAGTATTTCCTTTATGCCAAAATTCGCGCATGGAAAGTCCTGCTCCTCCGAGCCTGTTGAAACATCTGTGGATGTCCACCCTGCTGTCCGGGGTTCTGGCCGTCATCCTCGGCGTCCTGGCGTGGACATGGCCGACCGTGACGATCATCGTGACGGCGATCTTCTTCGGCGCCTACCTTCTGGTCACCGGCATCACGCAGGTGGTGTTCGCATTCAGCCTGCACGTGTCGGCAGGTGGCAGGGTGCTGCTGTTCATCAGCGGCGCCGCCGCACTGATACTGGCGTTGCTGTGCTTCCGCAGCCTGCAGGAATCGATTCTGCTGCTGTCCATCTGGATCGGCATCGGCTTTATCTTCCGTGGCGTCGCAACGGCCGTCTCCGCCATCAGCGACAGCTCACTTCCCGGACGGGCCTGGGAAATTTTCATCGGTCTACTCAGCCTGGTGGCCGGTATCTTCATGCTGGCCTGGCCGCTGGAGTCCCTCGAAACCCTGACCAGGGTCGTAGGGATCTGGCTCATCGTCATCGGGGTCTTCGAGGTCGTGTCGGCGTTCGGCATTCGCAAAGCCTCCAAAGGCCTCGGCGGCGCGCCGCCTGCGCCTGCAACAGAAGCGTCGGTGAGCTAACGCACACTGATTTCTACTACGCTCTGTCGTAGGCTCGGGGTACAGCCACGGGAGAGGTTCACATGGACGCACTCGACGTGTCGCGGTGGCAGTTCGGAACGACCACCGTCTATCACTTCATCCTCGTCCCCCTCACCATCGGGCTGGCGCCGCTCATCGCGACCATGCAAACGGCGTGGGTCATCACGGGCAATCCGGCGTGGTACCGGCTGACGCGGTTTTTCGGCAAGCTTTTCCTGATCAATTTCGCGCTCGGCGTCGCCACCGGCATAGTGCAGGAATTTCAGTTCGGGATGAACTGGAGCGAGTACTCCCGCTTCGTCGGCGATATCTTCGGAGCACCGTTGGCGTTCGAGGGCCTGATCGCGTTCTTCTTCGAATCGACGTTCATCGGACTGTGGATCTTCGGCTGGACCCGCCTGCCGCGTCTGGTTCACCTCGCCTGCATCTGGATCGTCGCCGTCGCGGTCAACGCCTCGGCCTACTTCATCATTGCCGCGAACTCGTTCATGCAGCATCCCGTTGGCGCCAAATACAACCCGGAAACCGGGCGCGCAGAACTCGTCGACTTCGGCGCACTGTTGACCAACAACACCGCGATCTGGGCGTTCCTGCATGCAGTCGCCGGAGCCTTCCTCACCGCAAGCGTTTTTGTCGCCGCGGTGAGCGCCTGGCTGATGGTCCGGTCCCACAAACGCGCGGACGAGACCGAAGAGGCACGCACGATGTATCGGCCTGCGACCATCGCAGGTTGCCTGGTGGCACTCGTGGCCGCCGCCGGCTTGTTCTACACCGGCGACTTGCAGGGCAAGCTGATGTTCGTCCAGCAACCGATGAAGATGGCATCGGCAGAGTCGTTGTGCGACACCGAAACAGATCCGAACTTCTCTATCCTGACCGTCGGCACTCACAACAACTGTGACAGTGTCAGGCACCTCATCGAGGTACCCTACGTCCTGCCCTTCCTGGCGGAGTCCAGGTTCAGCGGTGTCACGCTGGAGGGCGTCAACGATCTGCAGCAGGAGTTCGAAGAGAAGTTCGGCCCCGGCGATTACCGGCCCAACCTGTTCGTGACCTACTGGGCGTTCCGGGCCATGGTCGGACTGCTGCTCGTGCCCGTCGCCTTCGCGCTCGCGGCGCTGTGGCTGACGCGTCGCGGCCGGATTCCACACCAGCGGTGGTTCGGCTGGTTCGCGTTGATCACTGTTCCCACACCGTTCCTGGCCAATTCGGCGGGCTGGATCTTCACCGAGATGGGCAGGCAGCCCTGGGTCGTGGTGCCCAACCCCACCGGTGATCAGTTGGTGCGAATGACCGTGCAGGAGGGCGTGTCCGGGCACGCGGCCGGCACGGTGGTGCTCTCGCTGACGGTCTTCACGTTGCTCTACGGCGTGCTGGGAGTGATCTGGTTCTGGTTGATACGCCGGTATGTGATCGAGGGCCCGTTGGAGCATGACTCCGAACCTGTACCGCCGCCCTCGCCGGACGACGAGGACGTCGCTCCCCTGTCCTTCGCGTACTAGGAGATTGTGATGGGCCTGCAAGAATTGTGGTTCTTCATCATCGCCGCGCTGTTTCTCGGCTTCGTGCTCCTGGAGGGATTCGACTTCGGGGTCGGCATGCTGATGGCTCCGTTCGGTTTGGCTGGCAGGGCCAGCGGCGCGGATTCCGAACAGCGCCGGCGCGCGGCGCTGAACACCATCGGCCCGGTGTGGGATGCCAACGAGGTCTGGCTGATCACCGCGGGCGCAGCGATGTTCGCCGCGTTCCCGAACTGGTACGCCACGCTGTTCTCGGCGCTGTATCTGCCCTTGCTGGCCATTCTGGTCGGGATGATCGTGCGCGTCGTCGGCATCGAATGGCGCGGCAAGATCGACGATTTGCGTTGGCGCGGATGGGCCGACGCCGGTATAGCGGCCGGATCCTGGCTGCCCGCCATCCTGTGGGGTGTTGCGTTCGCGATCCTGGTTCAGGGCCTGCCGATCGATGCCGACGGTAAGGCGCACCTGGCGATCGGCGATGTGCTCAACGCCTATACGCTCCTCGGCGGTCTCGCGACGGCATCTCTGTTCGCGTTCTACGGGGCGGTGTTCGTGGCACTGAAGACCGCAGGGCCGGTGCGCGACGACGCATTTCGCTTCGCGCGGGTCCTATCGTTGCCCGCAGTCGTGTTCGCCGGCGGTTTCGGAATATGGACGCAACTGGCGCACGGCCGGACATGGACGTGGGTTCCCCTGGGGGTCGCCGTGATCGCCCTGCTGACGGCGGTGGCGTTGATGGCGGCCCGCCGCCGCGAGGGCTGGGCATTCGCGTCGACGATGGTGGTCGTCGCCGCGGTCGTGGTGCTGCTATTCGGATCCATGTATCCGAATCTGTTGCCCTCCACGCTCAATCCGGACTGGAGCGTGACGATCTACAACGGCTCGTCGACCCCCTACACGCTGGCGATCATGTCGTGGGCATCGCTGACGCTGCTGCCGTTGGTTATGGGGTACCAGGCGTGGACGTATTGGGTGTTCCGCCGCAGGATCACCGCCGACGCCATTCCGGCCTCGATCGGATTGACACGGCGCCGCACGTGAGCGGCCCCGTCGACCCGCGCCTGTGGCGCGCATCGACCGCGATGCGCCGCTTCCTCGTGTCGTCGACCGCATGCGGCGTGCTGATCGCCGGCGCCACGATCGCCTCCGCGGTGGTGCTCGCCGACATCGTGGCCCGGGTGATCACAGATCCGGACCAACGCAGCCTGAGCCGGCTGCTGGGACCGCTGTCGATTCTGCTGCTGCTGTGGACATTCCGAACACTTGTCACATGGCAGCAGGGCCGGCTTGCCCAGCGCGGGGCGAGCGAGGTGATCGCAGACCTCAGCCGCTCGGTGCTTACGGCGACGACGTCGTTGTCACCACGCCAACTCGCCGAGCACCGCGATGACGCCGCCATCCTCGTCACCCGGGGTCTGGATGGCCTGCGGCTGTACTTCACCGCATATCTGCCCGCACTCCTGGCCGCCGCGGTGCTGACACCTGCCACTGTCGTAGTGATCGCGTTGTACGACTGGCGATCGGCGGTGATCGTCTCGATCGCACTGCCGCTCATTCCGATCTTCATGACGTTGATCGGTCTGACCACCTCCGAGCGCTCGGCCGCGGCGCTCCGCGCGATGGCAACGCTGCAGTCCCGGCTGCTGGACCTCGTCGCGGGCCTGCCGACACTGCGCGCGCTGCGTCGCGTGGGCGGCTCTGCGGCCCGGATCGCCGAACTGGGCGCCGCTCATCGCCGTTCCACGATGGCGACGTTGCGCATCGCATTCCTGTCGTCCCTCGTGTTGGAACTACTGGCCACTCTCGGCGTCGCGCTGGTCGCGGTCAGCGTCGGCCTGCGATTGGTCTATGGCGATATGGCGCTGACGGCGGGCCTCACGGCGTTACTCCTCGCGCCCGAGGTGTTCTGGCCACTGCGCCGCGTCGGTGCAGCATTTCACGCCGCGCAGGACGGAAAGGCGGCCGCCGACAACGCCTTCCGTCTGGTCGATGCGCTACCACGCCCATCCGACGGCACGCGCGAGGTTACCGCGGCGGGCGCCACCATCGACATCACGGCATTCAACGTCGCCGTCGAACCTGGCCGGGTGACCGTGATCGCCGGGCCCAACGGCGTGGGCAAGACCACCCTGTTGCAGGCCGTTCTCGGCCTCAACCAGCCTGCATCCGGCCGGATACTCGTCGACGGCGTCGACGTGGCCGACCTGGATCTGCCCGCGTGGTGGGCACAGGTCGCCTGGCTCGCGCATCGCCCCACCATCATTCCGGGCACGGTGCTGCGGAATCTCGAACTCCTCGGACCGCTCGATGACATCGAAACAGCCTGTCGTATGGCCGGTTTCGACGAAGTGCTGGCCGACCTAACCGATGGGCTTGACACTATGCTGGGAAGCGGCGGGGTCGGCCTCTCGCTCGGTCAGCGACAGCGACTGGGATTGGCCCGGGTGCTCGGATCGGCTGCTCCCGTCCTGCTTCTCGACGAGCCGACGGCTCACCTCGATGCCGCGGCCGAACACCGTGTCCTGCATGCCATCACTGAGCGCGCGGCAGCCGGCGCGACGGTGATCGTGGTCGGCCACCGTGCTCCGGTGCTGGCGATCGGAGACCGCGTCCTGCAGTTGGGCAGCCTCGTCGATGTTTGACTTGCTGCGCCCGCGCCTTCCCCGACTGCTGCTTGCCATCGTGTTCGGTGTGCTGTCCCTCGGCAGTGCGCTTGCCCTCGCAGGGGTTGCGGCATGGCTGATCACCAGGGCGTGGCAGATGCCGCCGGTGCTGGATCTGACGATCGCGGTCGTGGCGGTCCGCGCGCTGGGCATCTCGCGGGGGCTACTGGGTTACTGCGAAAGACTGGCCTCCCACGACACCGCACTTCGGGCCGCCGCCGACGTACGTGAGCGGCTGTACACCCGGCTTGCGGCCGGGCCGATCGATGCTGTGATGCGGCGACACACCGGTGAGCTGGTGAGCGACATCGGATCGTCGGTCGACGAATTGTCCGACGTGCTCGTGCGCGCGGTCGTTCCGATATCGGTTGCGGCCGTCCTCGGGTCGGCCGCCACCGTCGCCATCGCGGTCATCTCGCCCGCGGCGGCCGCGGTGCTGGCGCTGTGCTTGCTGGTTGCCGGGGTCGCGGCGCCCGCTCTGGCCGCCCGCGCCGCCGTGGCCGCCGAACACCTTGCCGCACAGCATCGTTCACAGCGCGACACCGCTGCGATGATCGCACTCGAACACGCACCCGAGCTTCGCGTCAGCGGCCGACTCGACGAGCTGCTCGCCGACGCCGACCGCCAGCAACGCGACTGGGGTCACGCTATCGACCGGGCGGCGGCACCGGCCGCGTTGGCGTCGGCGGCTCCGATCGCGGCGATCGGCGCCAGTGTGCTGGGTGCTGTCGTGTGCGGAATCGCGTTGGCGCCGTCACTGGCACCGACCACACTCGCGATACTGATGCTGTTGCCGCTGTCCGCCTTTGAGGCGACAACAGCATTGCCGGGTGCCGGTGTGCAACTTGCGCGTTCCCGCGTCGCCGCGCGACGCCTTCACATGCTGACGAAGCCCGGGAGCGACTACTCGCGGCGGCCTGCGGTCCCCGTGGTGCACCTCGAATCGGGAGCCAGGCTGGCAGTCACCGGGCCCAGTGGCTCAGGCAAGACAACACTGCTGATGCACCTCGCGGGTCTGCTGCCCGAGGAGATCGGCTCGGACACCGCGTTCTTTGCCGAGGACGCACACCTGTTCTCCACGACCGTTCGCGACAACCTCCTGGTGGCCCGCGGCGATGCGGCCGACGACGACCTCCGCGAAGCCCTGTGCCGGGTGGGTCTCGGCGATTGGCTCGACTCGTTGCCCGACGGGCTGGCCACCGTCCTCGTCGGCGGCGAGACAGCCGTCTCAGCGGGGCAGCGCAGGAGACTCCTTCTTGCCCGCGCACTGGTTTCGACTGCACCCACGGTGTTGCTCGACGAGCCGACCGAACACCTCGACGCCGCGGACGGCCGACGGTTCCTCACCGAACTGCTCACACCCGGCGGCCTCTTCGGAGCCGAGCGCACCGTCGTCGTCGCCACGCATCACCTGCCCGCCGACTTTGTCTGTAGCACCATCAAGCTCCCTGCCTGCGGGTACCCTCAAGCACCATGAGCGAGCCGGACAAGCCCGAAACGCCTCCCCCGCCACCGCCGGACCCCTCGGCTGCCCCGCCTCCACCGCCTCCGCCGGGTGCGCCGCCCCCACCTTCTTACGGGTCTTACCAAGGCAACTATCCCGCCCCACCGCAGCAGTCGCCGTACGGCGGTTACGCACCACCGCCTTCCGCCGCCCCGCAGAACGGCCTGGGAATCGCGTCCTTGGTGACCGCGATCATCGCGCTGTTGAGCGTCGTCGGCGGCGTCGTACTCGGCGTTGTCGCAGTGATTCTCGGCTTCCTCGGATGGGGTCGCGCCAAACGTGGCCAGGCGACCAACGGTGGCGTCGCGGTCGCCGGAATCGTCCTCGGAATCCTCAGCATCATCGAGGCCATCGTCGTCATCGGGCTCTTCGTGTGGGGATTCGGCGAGGTGGGCGGCACCGACTACGTCGATTGCCTGTCCCGGGCCGGCAATGATCAGCAAGCCATGCAGCAGTGCGCCGATCAGTTCACCGAGAACCTCGAAGACCAGTTCTCAATCACCATCACCACCCCGACGCCTTAGCGCGGGAAGTGTTTGACGATGCCCTCCTGCACCACGGTCGCCAGCAACTGACCCGACCGATCAAAGAAATGCCCGGCGCCCAGGCCCCGTGAATCGGCGGCGACGGGCGATGACGTCGAGTACAGCACCCACTCGTCAAACCGCACCGGACGGTGAAACCACACCGAGTGGTTCGTGGTGACGGCGAAGATTCGGTCGAACCCCCACGACAGTCCGTGGGTGGTGATGATCGAGTCCAGCACGGTGGTGTCCGATGCGTACGCCAGCGCTGCGGCGTGCAGTGCGGGATCGTCGGGCATCGCACCCTGTGCCTTCATCCAGACCTGGTTGTAGGTGAGCTTGTCCCCCTTGGCGCGCATCACCCAGGTCGGGTCGTTGGTGTAGCGCCAGTCGATGGGCCGGAGCGCATTCACGAAATGCGGAACGACTTCTTCGTACCCCCGCAGCAGGTCGTCCACCGGTGGCACCGTGAGCGGATCGGGCACGTCGGGCGGCTCAATTCCGTGTTCGAGGCTGCGGCCACCCGACAGGTACGACACCATCGCGGTGGTCAGCAGCAGGCCGTCCTGCATCACATCCACTCGGCGGTTCGCGAAGCGACGCTCGTCGCGCAACCGTGCGATGTGGAACTCGAGGTCCTTCTCCGGATCGCCGCCGGCGATGAAGTGCACCGACAGCGCGCTGGGCGGTAGGTCGTGTTTGAGACTACGGGTCGCTGCGACCAGCGACTGCGCCATCATCTGGCCGCCGAATGTGCGCACCGGATTCTTGCTCGGGTGCGAACCGACATAGGTGTCGTCGTCTACCTGGCGGAGGTCGAGTATCGCCAGCAGCTCGTTCAAGTCTGCCGACACTGAGTCCCTCCCTAGACGTCGTCCTCCCCGATCCGGTGCACCTGGATCAGATTCGTGGAGCCTACTGTGCCGGGCGGGGCACCGGCGATGATGACCACGAGGTCACCGCGCTTGTAGCGGCCGAGTTCGAGCAAGGACTTGTCGACCTGCCGGATCATTCCGTCGGTGGTCTCGATGTGGGGCACGATGAACGTCTCGGTGCCCCAGCTCAGGGCCAGCTGACTGCGGACCTCCGGAAGCGAAGTGAACGCGAGTAACGGCAGCGGGGTGTGCAGCCGCGCGAGGCGGCGCACGGTGTCACCGGACTGGGTGTATGCCACCAGCGCCTTGGCGTCCAGTCGTTCGCCGATGTCGCGGGCGGCGTAGGAGATAACTCCCCGTTTGGTGCGGGGCACGTGGGTGAGCGGCGGCACCACCACCGAGGTTTCCTCGACCGCGCAAATGATGCGCGCCATCGTCTTGACTGCTTCCAGCGGATATTTGCCGACCGACGTCTCACCGGAGAGCATCACCGCGTCGGCGCCGTCGAGGACCGCGTTGGCGACGTCGGACGCCTCGGCACGGGTGGGGCGCGAGCTCTCGATCATCGACTCCAACATCTGGGTGGCGACGATGACGGGTTTTGCATTCTCCCTTGCCATTTGGATGGCGCGCTTCTGCACCAGCGGTACAGCTTCGAGCGGCAACTCCACGCCGAGGTCGCCGCGGGCAACCATGATCGCATCGAAGGCGAGCACGACGGCCTCGAGGTTGTCGATGGCTTCGGGCTTCTCGAGCTTGGCGATGACGGGCACCCGCCTGCCCACGCGATCCATCACTTCGTGCACGAGTTCGATATCGGCGGGCGAGCGTACGAACGACAGCGCCACCAGGTCGACGCCCACCTGCAGCGCAAACTCGAGGTCCTCGATGTCCTTCTCCGACATTGCGGGAGCCGACACATTCATGCCGGGCAGCGACATCCCTTTGTTGTTACTGACCGCACCGCCCTCAGTGACGGTGCAGACGACGTCGTTGCCCTCGATGTGGTTGACGACTAGACCGACGTTTCCGTCGTCGACGAGGACCCGGTCACCTTTCGAGGCGTCCTCGGCGAGCCGTTTGTAGGTCGTCGACACTCGATCGTGGGTGCCCTCGCAGTCGTCGACAGTGATCCGCACCGTCTCACCCTCGGCCCAGAAGGTGGGCCCCGCCGCGAACCGGCCAAGGCGAATCTTGGGGCCCTGAAGGTCAGCGAGGATGCCGACGGCGCGCCCGGTGGCGTCGGACGCGGCTCGAACACGCTTGTAATTGGCTTCGTGATCGGAGTAGTCGCCGTGGCTGAAGTTGAGCCGCGCGACGTCCATTCCGGCCTCGACCAGTGCCCTGACGGCGTCTTCAGTCGCGGTGGCCGGGCCTAGGGTACAGACGATCTTTCCGCGTCTAGTCACGACTGTTGAGCATAGTCGTTAATCGATTCAGACGACGGCGAGCGGCAGCGCGCCCGGTATCACCGGTGCGGGTAGATCCGACTCCCCCATCAGGTATTTGTCGACGGCATGTGCTGCACTGCGGCCTTCGGCAATGGCCCACACGATCAGTGAGGCGCCACGGTGAGCATCGCCACAGACAAACACGCCGGGCGCGTCCGTCTGCCAGTCCGATCCGCAGGCTAGAGCGCCCCGCCGGTTGAGTGTCAGGCCGAGTCCATCCAGCAGCGGCATCTGCTCGACACCGTCGAACCCGATCGCCAGCAGGGCCATTTCACAGGGAAGTTCCAGCGAGTCCCCCACCGGCGTGATGACCCTCCGTCCATCGGCGTCACGTTCGACCTTCACCTCCGCGATCTCCATGGCGCGCAGGTTCTGATGATCGTCGCCGAGGAAGCGTTGGACCGCCACTTCGTACCGGCGATCCCCACCTTCGGCGTGCGCCGGCGACAGGCGCGTACGCAGCACGACCGGCCACATCGGCCACGGCGAGCGGGATTCGTCGCGGGACTCCGGCGGCTCCGGGTTGTAATCCAGTTGCGTTACGGATTTCGCGCCCTGCCGATGCGCGGTGCCCAGACAGTCCGCTCCGGTGTCGCCGCCACCGATGATCACGACGTGCTTGCCCTCCGCGGAGATCGGACTGGCGCCGTCGCCTTCGCACTCCTTGTTCGCGGGAACCAGATGGTCCATCGCGAGGTGCACACCATTGAGAAATCTGCCCTCCACGTCGGTGTCCCGCGCCCGCAGGGCCCCGACTGCCAGCACCACGGCGTCGTACTGCTCCCTGAGCCTCTCTACGGAAAGATCAACGCCGACTTCGCATTCGGTGACGAAACGCGTTCCCTCGGCGCGCATCTGGGCCAGCCGCTGGTTCAGCATGGCCTTTTCGAGCTTGTACTCCGGGATCCCGTAGCGCATCAAGCCACCGATGCGGTCGTCGCGCTCATACACCGTGACGTCATGGCCCGCGCGCGACAGTTGTTGTGCCGCAGCGAGTCCGGCAGGACCGGACCCGACGACGGCCACCCGTCGACCCGTGGCGATGGCCGCGGGCTGGGGTTCGACGATGCCGTCCATCCAGGCCTGGTCCGCGATGGTCTGCTCGATGCGCTTGATCGTGACGCTTCCGCCCGTCTGCTCCTCGCCGATGGAAAGCACACACGCGGCCTCACACGGCGCCGGACACAACCTTCCGGTGAACTCCGGGAAGTTGTTGGTCGCATGTAGGCGATCGCTCGCCGCATCCCAACGGCCGCGCCGCACCAGGTCATTCCATTCCGGGATCAGATTGCCCAGCGGACAGCCCGCGGTCCCCGAGTGGCAGAACGGGATTCCGCAGTCCATGCAGCGGCCGGCCTGCTGTGAGACCTCGCCTGCGCGCTGGTGCGGATCCTGTTGTTCGTAGACCTCGCGCCAGTCGCCGACGCGTTCGTCGACCGGCCGCTTGGGGGCTTCGACCTTGGGTATCTTGAGGAATCCGGTGGGATCAGCCACGGCTGGCCTCCATGATCGCGGTGTCGACGTCGCGGCCCTCCCGTTTGGCGACCAACGTGGCGTCCAGCACGCGCTGGTAGTCGCGAGGCATGATCTTGGTGAATTGCGCGCTGCGCCTGGGCCAGTCGGACAGCACGCTGGCCGCCAAGGTGCTCGCCGTGTAATTCGCATGGGCGGCGATGACGTCGCGCAACCATGCCAGGTCCTCGGGTTCGAGGCGCTGCAATTCGACCATCTCGGTGTTGACCTTCTTCGGATCGAGGCCGAGCACGAACGCGATGCCGCCGGACATTCCGGCCGCCATGTTGCGGCCCGTCTTGCCGAGGACGACTACACGGCCGCCGGTCATGTACTCGCAGGCGTGGTCGCCGACACCTTCCACGACGGTGAGCGCGCCCGAGTTGCGTGCGGCGAACCGCTCCCCGACCCGGCCCCGCAGGTACAGCTCGCCGGACGTGGCACCGAAAAGCAGAGTGTTGCCTGCGATCACGTTGTCCTCGGGCAGGAACAGGACGTCGTCTGGGGGTCTGACAATCACCCGGCCGCCGGACAACCCCTTGCCCACATAATCGTTGGCGTCACCGATCAACTCCAGCGTGATGCCGGATGGCAGAAACGCCCCGACGGACTGGCCGGCAGACCCGGTCAGCGTGATGTGAATCGTGTTGTCGGGCAGCCCCTCAGCGCCATAGCGCCGGGTGACCTCGGAACCGAGCAGGGTACCGACGGTGCGGTTGACGTTACGCACCGGCAGTTCCAGCCTGACCGGATGCGCGTCTTCGAGCGCCCCCTCGGCGAGCTGGATGAGGGTGCGGTCCAAAGCTTCTTCAAGGCCATGTTCCTGCGCCCGGGTGCGACGGCGTACGTCCCCACCGGCTACCGCGAACACCGGTTTCAGATCCAGACCTCTGCTCTTCCAATGGGCGATGCCCTGATCGGTGTCGAGCATTTCCGCGTGGCCGACGGCCTCGTCGATGCTGCGGAATCCGAGTTCGGCGAGGTAATCGCGGATGTCTTCAGCGATGAACCGGAAGTAGTTCTCGACGAACTCGGGCTTGCCGTTGAATCGTGCCCGCAGCTCAGGATTCTGCGTCGCGACGCCGACGGGACATGTGTCGAGGTGACAGACCCGCATCATGATGCACCCCGAAACCACCAGCGGCGCGGTGGCGAAGCCGAACTCCTCGGCGCCGAGCAGCGCCGCGACGACGACATCGCGGGCGGTGCGCATGCCTCCGTCACACTGCACTGTGATGCGGTCTCGCAGACCGTTGAGCATCAGCGTCTGCTGGGTATCGGCCAACCCGATCTCCCATGGGACGCCCGCATGCTTGAGACTGGTGAGCGGCGCGGCGCCGGTGCCGCCGTCGTATCCGGAGATCAGCACCACGTCGGCGTGCGCCTTGGAAACACCTGCCGCGACGGTGCCGACACCGACGCTGCTGACGAGCTTGACGTGAATGCGGGCGTCGGCATTGGCGTTCTTGAGATCGTGGATGAGCTGAGCCAGGTCCTCGATCGAATAGATGTCATGGTGTGGCGGCGGCGAGATCAACCCGACACCTGGCGTCGAGTGCCGCGTCCTGGCGATGTTGGGATACACCTTGTAGCCCGGAAGCTGCCCACCCTCACCGGGTTTGGCGCCTTGGGCCATCTTGATCTGGATATCGGTTGCGTTCAGCAGGTAATCGCTGGTGACGCCGAAGCGACCGGAGGCGACCTGTTTGACGGCGCTGCGGCGCCTGGGATCGTAGAGGCGGTCGGTGTCCTCGCCTCCTTCCCCGGAGTTGGAGCGACCACCGAGGTTGTTCATGGCGATCGCCATGGTCTCGTGCGCTTCGGCAGAGATGGAGCCATAACTCATCGCGCCGGTGTTGAACCGCGTGACAATCGATTCAACAGATTCGACTTCATCAAGCGGGACTGGCGACCTCAGCTTCTTGAAGCCGAACAGGCCGCGCAGGGTGCCACCTTCCCGGGATAGTCGGTCCACCTCGTCGGAATACTGCTTGAAGATGTCGTGGCGGCCGGTGCGGGTCGAATGCTGCAGCAGGAAAACCACTTCGGGGGTGAACAGGTGCAGTTCGCCCTCACGGCGGAAGGCGTATTCGCCACCGACCTCGAGTCGCCGGTGCACACGTTCGGTCGGGTTCTCCGGATACGCCCGCCGATGCCTGACTTCGACTTCTTCTGCGAGCACGTCGAGCGCCACGCCGCCGAGCTGGCTCGGCGTGCCGGTGAAGTACTCGTCGATGACGTTCCTGTCGATGCCGACAGCCTCGAACGCTTGTGCCGCGGTGTAGGAGGCGACGGTGGAGATGCCCATCTTGCTCATCACCTTCGTCACGCCCTTGCCGAGCGCCTTGAGGTAGTTGCGCACTGCCGCAGCGGGTTCGATGCCGGTGAGCTCACCTTCGCGGATCAGGTCCTCGATCGACTCGAACGCCAGGTAGGGGTTGACCGCGGCGGCACCGAAGCCGATGAGCATCGCGATATGGTGCACTTCGCGGGCGTCGCCGCTTTCCACCACCAGCGCCACTGTCGTGCGTTCCTTCGTGCGAACGAGGTGATGGTGCACGGCCGAGACGGCCAGCAGCGACGGGATCGGCGCTCGCGTGTGGTCGGAATCGCGATCGGAGATGACCAGGGTGCGTGCGCCTTTGGCGATAGCGTCACACGCGCGTAGGCGGAGGTCCTCCAAGGCGTCGGCCAGGCCCTCGCCACCCCGCTCGACGTCGTAGAGCGCTTTGAGCACTGCGGTCCTCAGGCCGCCGTGCTCGCCGTCGTCGTTGATATGGACGATCTTGCTGAGTTCGTCGTTGTCGAGAACCGGCCAGCGCAGCACAATCTGTCGGCAGGAAGCCGCGGTCGGCTCGAGCAGGTTCTGCTCCGGACCCATGACGCGGGCCATCGAGGTGACGACCTCCTCGCGGATGGCATCCAACGGCGGATTGGTCACCTGCGCAAAGAGTTCGACGAAGTAGTCGTAGAGCAGCCGGGACCGCTGGGACAGCACCGCCGTCGGAGTGTCGGTGCCCATGGAGCCCAGTGGTTCTGCGCCGGAGGCGGCCATGGGGGTGAGAAGGACGCGCAGTTCTTCCTCGGTGTAGCCGAAGGCGATCTGCCTGCGGACGACGGACTCGTGGTTCGGCTGAACGCGGACACGGTCGGGCAGCGTCTTGATGTCGAGAAGTCCGGAGTGCAGCCACTCGCCGTAGGGTTCTTGTCCGGCAAGAGACTCCTTGATCTCGTCGTCGGAGACGATGCGACCGGCAGCGGTGTCGATCAAGAGCATCTTGCCCGGCTGGAGCCGACCCTTGGCAACGATCTGCGCGGACGGGACGTCGAGCACACCGCTCTCGCTGGCGAGGATGAGGCGATCGTCGAGGGTGCGCCACCAGCGCCCGGGCCGTAAACCGTTGCGGTCCAACACCGCTCCCACCAGCGTGCCGTCGGTGAACGTGACGCAGGCCGGGCCGTCCCATGGCTCCATCAGTGAGGCGTGGAACTGCCAGAACGCCCGTTCGGCGGGGTCCATGGTGGTGTTGTTCTCCCACGCTTCGGGGATCATCATCAGCACGGCGTGCGGCAAACTGCGCCCGCCCAGATGCAGGAGTTCGAGCACCTCGTCGAACGAAGCCGAATCGGACGCCTCCGGCGTGCAGATCGGTGAAAGCCGGGCCAGGTCGCCGGGGATCGTGGCGCTGGCGAGCATGGCCTCGCGTGCGTGCATCCGGTTGCGGTTGCCGCGCACGGTGTTGATCTCGCCGTTGTGCGCGACGAAACGGAAGGGGTGCGCCAAGGGCCAGGACGGGAACGTGTTGGTCGAGAAGCGGCTGTGCACGATCGCGATCGCACTGCAGCAGCGCTCGTCGCGCAGATCCGGAAAGTATTGGGGCAGTTGCATTGTCGTGAGCATGCCCTTGTACACCATGGTGCGGCTGGACAGCGACGGGAAGTACACGCCGTTGCGCTCGGCACGCTTGCGGAGTGGATAGACGCGACGATCGAGATCGATACCGCCGAGGTGCGGTGACGCGACGAACAGCTGTTCCATGTGCGGCATACAGCCGAGCGCCGTCGCTCCGACCTCTGCTCCGTCCGGGTCGGTCGGAACCTCACGCCAGCCGAGCACGGTGAGTCCTTCGTCGGCGGCAATGGCTTCGACGGCCTCACGTGCCGTGGCGCGGGCAACGGGGTCTTGGGGCAGGAAACAGATGCCTGCGGCGAACGTGTTGGCGCCGTCGGCGGTCGGCGGCGGGAGCTCGAAGGGCACGACATCGCGCAGGAGTTCGACGGGCAGCTGGATCAGGATGCCGGCACCGTCGCCGCTGTTGGGTTCGGCGCCCGCGGCTCCACGGTGTTCGAGATGCTCCAAGGCGACCAGTCCGTCGACGACGATGGCGTGCGACCGGCGGCCTTGGATATCGGTGATCATGGCGACGCCACAGGAGTCCGACTCGTTGTCGGGGTCGTAGAGCCCTTGCGGCTCGGGGAATGCCGAATAGAGCATCGACGGGAACCTCCACAGTCCGGGAAATCATGTCCCGGGACTGCACCGGCCCGACTGCCGATTGTATCAGCGCAGAGCTGGACTCACCCGTCGAGAACCGTCGGGACCAGCGGGAACCCGGGAAGATTTCGGACGACCGTCCAGGTGGCGGCGACCGCAATGATGACGACAGCGGCGACCGGCGTCATCCATGGCCGCCCGCTGCGCCGACGCAACACAAACCATGCCAGCAACAGCGGCACACCGATCAAGGCGACGACATTGTCGACGACCGCGGCGGCCAGGTCGCCGTGGAGCACATCGTGGACCATCCGCAGGCCGCCGCAGCCCGGGCAATACAAACCCGTAGCCGCGCGAAAGGGGCACGCGGGAAACAGAAAATTCGATCGGTGGGGGTCGCCCAGTCCGATGTAGGCCAGGCCACCCACCACCACGGCGCCCGTCCCGAGCGCGGTGTACAGCCGTCCCCGGCTGGGAGTGGTGCTAAGTGCCATCGCGCAGAGGACGCCCCTGTGGATCGCGCACCTTGTCGGTGAGGAACAGGATCGCGTCGATGATGCCCCAGATGACCGCGCCGATGCCGCAGGTCAGAAGTCCGACGATGAGCTGGGTGATGCCGAGTCCGGTCTCGCCGATGTACATGCGGCCGATGCCAACGATCCCGAAAAGCCCGAGCAACTGCAGCAGGCCGGCCACGACCTTGGATTTGTCCGAATACGGCTCACCGGTCATCGGGTGGCGGCCGTAAGGCGCGCTTGGATCCATGTAGGCCTGCGGGTACTGGCCCGCGGGCGCGGGGTACGGCGGTGGATAGCCAGGCTGCGGCGGGGGCGGGGGCGTCGGCTGGCTTCCATATTCACTGCCACCGAACTGCGGCTCTGTCATGACACACAGCATGCCAGACTGGACCGCCATTGCTTCAGTTTTGGCCGCTCACCAGGCGCAGGGTGTCGACGAAACCCTTCACCGGTATTGACGGGTCGATCGAGCGCAGCAGCCCGAGCCCGACGCCGAGTGCGAGCATCACGGTGGCCGTTTCGCGGCCGGAGGCCGACGAGTCGGCGCCTTCGGCGGACTCCGCTGCGCCCGTGAGCATTTCCAGGATGGAGTCCACCCGGGAAGCCAGATCGCTCCGCAGGTGTTCTTCGCGACGGGCGTGCACCGCGAACTCAACCTCCAGCGAGGTCCACCCCGGATCGCCAATCACCCGTTCGGCCCATTCGCGCAACGCCTCGATACGCGACGGTGTGTCGGGTTTGGCCATGATGTCGAGGATCTCCGCGAGGCGCTCACCACGGACCTCGTCGAGCACGGCAACGCAGAGCTCGTCCTTGTTGCGGAAGTTCGAGTAGACCGCACCCTTCGAGAACCCCGCGGCGTCGGCGACCTTCTCGAGCGAGGTCGGGTGATAGCCGTCCTCAAAGAAGAGCTGCCTAGCGGTCTTGACCAGCTGTGCCCTGGTCTGGGCCTGGCTCTGCGCTCGGGTCATCCTCGGCATTCTCACGAGTCTAGCGCATTGACATACTTTTGGACTTTGGATACCGTCAGTATTTCTATGAGAGGAGCCGCCGTGGCCTACCCCAAGATCGCGCTGGCCGGTGCCGTCGTCGCCGTCACAGGCGGCGCTCGCGGAATCGGCAAGGCGACCGCCGATCTGTTCGCCTCCAAAGGCGCAGCGGTCTGCGTCGGGGATCTCGATCCGGTGGATTCGCCTGACGCCTTCGTCGTCGACGTCACTTCTCACGACTCGTTCGAAGGATTCATCGACGCAGTGCTCGCCCGTCACGGCTGCGTCGACATCCTCGTCAACAACGCCGGCGTGATGCCGCTGGGTGACTTCCTCGCCGAGGACGACGCGATCAGCAGGACGACGCTCGACGTGAATGTCTGGGGTCTGATCCACGGCATGAGAGCCGTGATGCCGCACATGATCGAACGCGGCCGCGGACATGTGGTCAACGTCGCGTCCATGGCGGGCAAGTTGGTGGTTCCGGGGATGGCGGTCTACAACGCCAGCAAGTTCGCCGCCGTGGGGCTCTCGGCTGCGGTCCGTGAGGAATACCGGAGTTCCGGCGTCAGCGTCAGCACGGTGCTGCCTAGCGCGGTGCGGACCCGGCTTGCGTCGGGCGTACCACTGGGACACGGCATGCCGACCGTTGATGCCGACGACGTCGCTCGTGCGATTGTGGGCAGCGTCCGCCGCCGGCGCGCCGAAATCACCGTTCCGCGGTATCTGTCGGGATGGGATTTGGTGAATGCGGCGGTGCCCGAGCCGGTGATGCGGGTGGGCCGCAGGCTGATTGGCGATCGCCGGGCATTGACATCGGTTCAGCATGACGTGCGTGCCGCTTATGAGGAGACGATCGCGGTCCAGGCTCAGGAGTCGGGCCGATGACACGGGAGCCGAGGATCGTCATCATCGGCGCGGGCATTGCCGGCATCGCCACCGCAGTGACGCTGCAGCGCACCGGTTTCGGTGATTTCACGATCTTGGAGAAGGGTTCCGATGTCGGCGGCGTGTGGCACTGGAACCGCTACCCCGGCCTCACCTGCGACGTGCCCTCGCAGCTGTATCAGTTCTCATTCGCACCGAAGCCGGATTGGACGGGCCTGTTCGCGCCGGGGGCCGAGATTCAGCGCTATCTTCGCGACGTCGTCGATGAGCACGGTCTGGATTGCCGTCTCCGGTTGAACACCGAGGTCACCTCGGCAACCTTCACCGGATCAACCTGGCAGGTAACGACTTCTGACGGTGCCGAGTTGGAAGCAGATTTTCTGATATCCGCGACCGGTGTGCTCCATCATCCGTTCACTCCCGATATTCCGGGACTGGACTCCTTTGCCGGCGAGGTCGTCCACACCGCGCGCTGGGACGACGGTGTGGTCACCGACGGGCAGCGGATCGCGGTCATCGGCACCGGGTCGACCGGCGTGCAGGTCGTGTCCGCACTCCAGCCCGGGGCGGCACGCATCAGCCACTTGGTGCGGTCACCGCAATGGATCATATGGGCGCCGATGGGACTCCGTCAGCCGGCGGCGGTGGGCAAGGTACTGCAGCGGCTGCCGAAACTCCACCGCAAGCTGTATGGCGTGTTGCTTTGGGGATCAGGCATTCTCGCCGATATCGCCACCCGGCCGAGCTGGCGGCGGCGACTCGCACAGGCATACGCACGCTGGTCTTTGCGCGCCCAGGTCCGCGACCCTGAGCTCCGCGACAGCCTCACCCCCGACTACCAGCCGCTGTGCAAGCGCCAGGTCGTCTCGAGCTCCTATTATCGGGCGATCCGTGCGAAGAACGCCGAGCTGGTCACCGCACCGATCGAACGAGTCACGCCGGACGGCATCCAGATGGCCGACGGTCGCGAGATCGACGTCGACCTACTGATATTGGCGACCGGATTTCACACCCACAACTACATGCGGCCCATGCAATTGCGTGGGCGCGACGGCATATCGATCGACGATGCATGGGCCAAAGGGCCGCGAGCGTATCGGATGACCGCGATCCCGGGGTTCCCCAACCTCTTTACGGTGCTGGGTCCCAATTCGCCGACCGGCTCGATTTCCCTGCAATATTCCTCCGAACTCACGGCCCGATACATCATGCACTGGCTGCGGCGATTCCGCGATGGGCAGGTCGACACCGTTGAGGTGACCGAGGAGGCCACCGCGAAGTTCAACGACGACGTCGGACAAGCGCTGGGCCCGACTGTGTGGAATACCGGTTGCAACTCTTGGTATCTCACCGATGAGGGCAATGTCGATCTGTGGCCGTACGACCGTAAGGCGATGACGGCGATGCTGAGCCGGCCCGACGATCGCGACTACCACATTCAGAAAGGTGGGGGTTTGTAGTTGGCGGCGAGCCAGGCTGTACGACACGTTGACCCATCTATGCCGCGATCGAGTTCAGAGCCTGCCCCTGATCCGGTCACGGTAAGACCGCCCGTCCGGGTCGTACGTCATGCGATACACGGGTTCGGCCCACAGTCGCGTGAACATGCCCAATTTCTCGGCCTTGTGCGGGCGCAGCCGCCCCGGCGGGCGTGGCCCCTTCCGCCCGGACCTGTGCCAGTCATCCAACGCCTCTGCCGCTGACACGATTTCATCCACAGCGCTGACGGGATCGGTCAGACCGCCATCTTCGCTGCCATCGGCGGCGCGATCCAGGTGTTCGCGCAGCAGCCGCAGCCTCAGGTTGCGGGCGAACTCACCATCCGCATCGAGGACGGCGCACGATAGTTCACTGTCATGCGTCCAGGACCGCCGATTGAGATTGTCGCTGCCGACGCACGCCCACACATCGTCGATGACACACGCTTTCGCGTGTACGTAAACCGGTGTGCCCTCGTGGTTCTCGACATCGAACACGTGTACCCGTTGCAAACTCGCCTCGTAACACGTCTCCAGCGCTTGGCTACGGCCAATCTTGTTGGGTGGCAGAGCAAGCCGGCCGTCGACGTCGGGATACCGCGGGATGATCGCGACCAGGTGAAGGTCCGGATTGTCGGCCAGTGCACGGGCGAACAACTGCGCGACCCGCTTCGACCACAGGTACTGATCCTCGACGTAGATCAGTTGGCGGGCACGTGGCACCACCTTGTTGTAGGCACGCGCGATGCTCCGCTCACCGCTCGGCGCGAAGTCGTACTCGAAATGCCCGTCGGGATAGGTGCGCAGCACCTGGACCGCATGGGGCCCACACGGCGGCGGATCCGGCGGCTGTTCGGGCAACGGATCTGCATTCATATCGGCCCCACCGAACTTGTCCCGAAGCCACGCCAGCGGGTTGAGCATGTCCAGCGACGCGGGGTCGTTCCAGCGCTCGCGAAACGTCGTATCGAGGGCGCCCACCGCGGGGCCCTGTACGCGCAGTTGTATGTCATGCCACGGCGGATGCTCTCCGTATTGTCTGGCCATCTGCACCGCCTGCGGGTCGCCGCGGTGCGAAGCGTCGTCACGACGGGAATGGCACAGATCGATGCCGCCGACGAACGCGACGTCTCGCTCGGGTTCACCGGGATGCCTTATGACGACCAGCTTCTGGTGATGCGAGCCGCCGATGCGCACACGCTGATCGAGCAGTACTTCGCCGCCTGCGCGTTCGATGGCCTCGCCGAGGTGCCGGTTCTCCTCCTCGCTGTAGGCGAGCTTGTCCAGATGAGACCGCCACACCAGACCCTTGACGACGACGCCGCGTTCGGCTGCGTGGCAGAACAGGTCGCGGATGGTCGGGCCACCGTCGCGCATCTTCTGGTCGGGGTCGCCCCGCCAGTCCGTGAAGAACAGGTGGTCGCCCGCGCGCAGCGCTTCCACTTCGGTGACGAGATGATCGAAGTAGGTCGACCCGTGGATCAGTGGCTCTGCTCGGTTCCCTTCGCACCACGCGGGCACCGCGGAATGCGGATTGCCACGTTCTGCGTCGGTGAGGAACCAGTCGGTGACGTTCACGGACCGCGCCCCAACAGCCGGTCGGCGTAGGACCGCCCGTCCGGGTCGAAGATCACCCGATAGGCGGGCTCGGCCCAGAGTCGAGTCAACGGATCGACCCGCTCGATCTCGTGGGGTCGAAGCCGGCCCGGCGGACGCGGCCCCCGACATCCGGACTCATGCCAGGCCTCCAAAGCCTTTGCAGAGGAGATGATTTCGCCAACGGCGGCGGCCAGATCGGCAAGCTCGCCGTCCTCACTGCCGTCGGCGGCACGGTCCAGGTGTTCGCGCAGCAGCCGCAGCCGGATGTCGCGGGCGAACACATCGTCGGAATCAAGCACCGCGCAAGCCAATTCGCTGTCGTGCGTCCATGACCGCCGGTTGAAGTTGTCACTGCCGACGCAGGCCCAGGTGTCGTCGATGACACATACCTTGGAATGCACGTATACCGGTGTGCCCTCGTGGTTCTCGACGTCGAAGAGGTGTACCCGGTCCGGGGCGGCGCGCCGGCACGCGTCGACAGCGAGTTGGCGGCCGACCAGAGTCGGCGGCCTGCCGAGGCCGCCCTCGAGATCGAAATACCGTGGGACGACGGCCACCAGATGCAGATCCTCATTTGCGGTCAGCGCCTCGACGAGCAGGTCGGCGATCTCCTCCGACCACAAATACTGGTCCTCGAGGTAGATCAGCCGCCGGGCGCGCCGCACCGCCTTGGTATAGCCGCGGGCGATGGTGCGCTCACCGTCCTTGGCGAACTCGTATTGGATCAGCGCGTCGCCATAGGTCCGCAGCACCTGCACCGCGTGCGATCCGCACGGCGGCGGATCTGGCGGCTGCTCCGGCAATGGATGCCGCTTCGCGGCTGCGCCGACGAACCTGTCGCGCAGCCAGGCCAGCGGATTGAAGAGATCCAGCGGCGCCCTGGCCGTCCAGCGCTCCCGGAACGTGGTGTCCAGCGCGCCGACGACCGGACCGCGAAGCTGCAGCTGCACGTCATGCCATGGCGGACGCTCACCGTAGCGATGCGACATCTGCACCGCCTGCGGATCGCCGCGGTGCGACTCGTCGTCGCGACGTGAATGGCACAAGTCGATGCCACCGATGAACGCGACGTCGCGATGAGGCTCCCCGCGATGACGAAGCAGCACCAGCCGCTGGTGGTGCGAACCGCCGAGCAACACCCGCTGGTCCAGCAGCACCTCCCCGCCCGCGCGCTCGATGGTCTCGGCGAGATGACGGTTCTGCTCCTCGTTGAACTGGAGCTTGTTCGGGTACGACCGCCACATCAGTCCCTTGACGAGCACACCGCGCTCGGCCGCGGAACGGAACAGTTCGGCGACCGTCGGACCGTCCTCGCGCAGCCTCTGATCGGCATCGCCTCGCCAGTCGGCGAAGAACAGGTGATCGTCGGGGCCCAGCTGCTCCACTTCGGCGACGAGGCGATCGAAGTAGGACGCGCCGTGGATGAGGGCCTCGGCCTCGTTACCCTCACTCCACGCCGGCAGATCCCAATCGGGATTGCCACGTTCACCTGATGTGAGAAACCATTCGGCCAGGACAGACACGCAGTGGAATGCCCACTTATGCGTTAATTTACGCAATTCGATCGGTGCTCTGCGAAGATGCCGAACATGCCCGTCAGCCGGCGCCTGGTTGCGATGCTCTGCGTGCTCGTCATGGTCACCGGATGCGCGCCCGGCACGCTGCCCGACGAGACGCCTACGTCGACCGCCGACTCCTCCAAGGCCGACGCGGTGATGCGCATCGTCCGCGACACCATGGCCTCCGAGCACTTGAAGGCGGTCATCGTCCGCGTGACGGTCGACGGCAAGGAGGTCGTCACCCAGGCGGTCGGCGAGTCAATGACGGGTGTGCCCGCGACCACCAACATGCACTTCCGCAACGGCGCGGTCGCGATCTCCTACGTCGCCACGCTGCTGCTCAAGCTCGTCGACGAAAAGAAAGTGAGCCTCGACGACAAGCTCTCCAAATGGCTGCCGGAGATACCCCATGCCGACCGCGTCACGCTGGGCCAGATGGCCCGAATGACCTCCGGCTACGTCGACTACGTCATCGGCAACACGAAGATGAACGAGGCCCTCTACGCCGATCCGTTCCGGCGCTGGACCGTACACGAGATGCTGCAGTACGCCGTCAATCAGCCGCTTCTCTACGAACCCGGAACCAATTGGAATTACGCGCACACCAACTACGTCCTGCTCGGGCTGGCCCTGGAGAAGGCAACCGGCCAAGAGATGTCGAAGTTGTTGTCCGAGAAGGTACTTCGTCCCCTCGGGCTCACCAACACCGTCAACTCGCTCACCGCGGAGATCCCAGCGCCTGCGTTACACGCATTCAGCTCGGAGCGCCGCGAATTTCTCAAAATCCCAGCCGGTTCGCCGTTTTACGAGGAAAGCAGCTTTTGGGATCCATCGTGGACCATCACTCACGGTGCGATCCAGACCACCAACATCTACGACCTCGAGGCCACGGCTGTCGGGATCGGCTCGGGCCGGCTCCTTTCGCCCGACTCGTACAAGAAGATGGTGTCGGTCGACCTTCGCGGCAAGACGCACAAACAGCCGGGGTGCACCACATGTGACGAGATGAACGACGACTACACCTACGGCGTCGGTTTGGTCATCTCGGGCAATTGGCTGCTTCAAAATCCCCTGTTCTCGGGGTACGCCGCCGTGGAGGCGTACCTACCGTCGCAGAAGATCGCCATTGCCGTCACCGTCACATACCTGCCCGAAGCCTTCGACGACGAGGGCAACTACTCAAACTCCGCCACCACCCTGTTCCAGAAGATCGGCGCCGAGTTGGCCCCCGACGATGCGCCACCGGCACCTCGACCGAAATGAGTCGCTCGTGGCGTCAAAGGTTCTGTTCATCCGCAACGAACACCTTGCGACCGAAGCACTGTTGGGCGACGCGTTCGCGGAGCAGGGCTTTGACGTCGAGGTGTTCGAGGTCGTACCGGCCGACCGCATCGACGACCCGGCGATGGACGTAATCTTTCCCGACCCGACCACCTACGACGTCGTCGTGCCGCTCGGCGCGCGGTGGCCTGTCTACGACGATGCGCTGCGCCGCAGCTGGGTGGGCGCCGAGACGGCGCTGATACGCGACGCCGCCGACGCGGGGGTGGCGCTGCTCGGCGTGTGCTTCGGCGGCCAACTGCTGGCCCAGGCGTTCGGCGGATCGGTAGCGCGCTCAACCGACCCGGAAATCGGCTGGTACGACGTCACGAGCGACAACCCGGCCCTGATTCCCGAAGGACCTTGGTTCCAGTGGCACTTCGACCGGTGGACACTGCCTCCCGGCGCCACCGAGATCGCCCGCACCGCAACCGCGTCGCAGGCGTTCGTGCTCGGCCGGGCGCTCGCGCTGCAGTTCCATCCCGAGGTCGACCCCGATCTGCTGGAGCGGTGGCTGGCCGACGACCGCGACGAAGAGGTGATCAGTATCGGACGTACACACGATGAGTTACGCTCGCGCACAACGGAACTTGCCGATAGCGCGTCAGCGAGAGTGGGTGATCTGGTGCGCGGCTTCGTGACCCACGTCGTCCGTCAGCCGTGCCCCAGCTCGTGAGCGAGAGCGCCGTCGACGCGCGGGTGCCGGAATCGGTGGCCGACCGTCTCGAGTTTGGTTGGCGCCACCCGCTGATCGGCCTCCGCGAGCTCTCGTGATCCCTGGTCCCCCAACAGCAGCCGCGGCCCCAACGCCGGCACCGGCAGGAAGGCAGGGCGGTGCAGTACCTTTGCGAGCGCCTTCGTGTAGTCGGCATTGCGCACCGGCGCGGGCGCGACGGCGTTGACCGGCCCGGACAACCGACCGTCGTACAGCGCGCGGTAGTAGACGTCGAGTAGGTCGTCCAGCGCTATCCAGGACAGCCATTGGCGTCCACTGCCGACGCGTCCACCAAGTCCGGCCGCGAACAGGGGGCGCAGCAGACGCAACGTGCCGCCGTTGGCGGACTGCACGATTCCGGTTCGCACAGTGACCACCCGAAGTCCCGCCTCGGCGGCGGGCCCGGTGGCGGCCTCCCACTCCGCGACGACGTCGGCGAGGAAACCGTCGCCGCGCACGCTCTCCTCGCACAGCATGGCGTCGCCGCGGTCGAACCCATAGATGCCGATCGCCGAGGCGCTGACGAACGGCCCACGGAAGCCACCGGTGGCAGCGACCTCGGCCAGGCGACGGGTGGGCCCGGTCCGGCTGTCGCGGACAGCCTGTTTGTGCGCGGTCGTGAACCGCCCTGCGATCGGCGCCCCGGCGAGGTGGACCACGGCGTCGACGCCCGACAGCAGGTCAGGCGCGGGGAGGTCGGGATCCCACTGCCGCTCATCCGGTGACTGCGCCGCATGCCGGACCAACCGGATAACCCGGTGCCCGCCGGTGCTCAGGAATGCCGACAACGCGGTGCCGACCAGCCCGGTGGCACCCGTGACGGCCACGACGAGTGGGTGCAGACCCGCATCGCGTGCGTCCCGATGGGCGGCCAGATCGTCGGCGAGCTGCCGGTGCCGGTAGGTGAACATCGGTCGCAGCACGGTTGCGGGCACCGGGGCCTCGACGCGGTCGTACACCCGTGTTCCCGCAGGAGCCTCTTCGAACTCGTGGGTATGGGTCCAGCGTCCGACTATCCGGGGAGGCCACGACCTCGGACCTTCAGACGAGAGCACGTCGACGAACCGGTGCGGCGGGTCGAACCTGGTGGGGTCGTGCTGGGCCACCCACCGCAAACCTCCCGGTAGGCCAAGCACGGCGCGGCCGTCGGCCAGCGAGTCCGCCTCGGTCACCACCTTCATCGGCTGCCACGGTGGCACCAGACGTCGCATCGCACCACGTCGCGAGTACCAGTCGAATACTTCGGTGACGGGATGGTCGACGACGCTTTCGTATTCGATGCCCACATACGAATATTCGCAGCCGCGGCGGTGACGGATTGCTTCCAGGCTGGGTACTCACGGTCGTAGGCTGGAATTTCGGAGAAATGCGATGAGCGGATTGCGCGGACTGACCCGCCGGGATGCGCGTCGGGTGTTCCGGGACCGCCGGGAGGCCGGCGATGTCCTGGCACAGAAGTTGACGTCCTACTGCGACAGGGACAACCTGCTGGTGCTGGGACTGGCCCGGGGTGGCGTTCCGGTCGCCTGGGAGGTCGCTCGCGCGCTGCGCGCACCACTGGACGTATTCCTGGTTCGCAAGCTCGGCGTCCCGCAGTGGCAGGAGCTCGCGATGGGCGCGTTGGCCTCAGGCGGTGGTGTGGTGATCAACGACAGCCTGGTGCGCAGCCTCGGTATCAGCGATGACCAGATGCAGGCAGCGATCGAGCGCGAAACCGACGAATTACAGCGGCGCGAAATTGCGTACCGCGGGGGCCGTCCGCCAGTCGACGTGGCCGACAAGACCGTCATCCTGGTCGACGACGGCATCGCCACCGGCGCCAGCATGCTCGCCGCGGTGCGTGCGGTTCGGGCGAACGCACCGGCTCAGGTCGTGGTCGCGGTGCCCGTCGGGCCGCCGTCGACATGCCGCGACCTCGCGGCCGAAGCCGACGACGTGATTTGTGCAACCATGCCGCCCGGATTCGAAGCCGTCGGTCAGGTCTACGAGGATTTCCACCAGGTCACCGACGACGAAGTACGCGAATTGCTTGCGCCGGGCTGAGCCGAGGATTCAGTACGGACCCAACGGTTTAGCGATCGCGGTCTTCACTGGTGTCGGCCTGCTCGACGACCGTCGTCTCCGCTTCGTAGTCGGGCTCCACCGCGGGCGCAGCGGACTCCTCCGGGTACTCCTCGTCGAACTCCGCGACGTGTTCATCCTCGGAGTCGCGCTCGTCTTCGCCCGCGTCGCCCCGGGACCGATCCCGTACCGCATCCACGATCAGCAGCAGCACGCCGATCACGCTGGCCGCGATGCACACCCACGCGATCACCTCATTGCTGGTGACGACGGCGGTCACCAACGCGGCGAGACCAATGACTGCGAGCACGAGAGCAACGATCAACATTGATCAACCCTGGGTCGATGGGACGCGGACTGCGGAATCGCCGGTGGCTAGTTGTTGCCCCGATTGAACTGGTTGAAACCGCCGGTATCGCTGTTGGCACTGGAGTCCACCGGGGCGGCAGAGCCGCGCTGGCCGAGTTCCTCGAGCTGCGATTCCAGATAGGTCTTGAGCCTGGTGCGGTATTCGCGCTCGAACGTACGCAGCTGTTCGAGGCGGCCTTCCAGCACCGTGCGCTGCTGATTGATGGTGCCCATGATCTCGGAATGCTTACGCTCGGCGTCGGCCTGCAGGGCGTCGGCCTTCTCCTGTGCCTGCCGCAGCTGGGCTTCCGACCGGGTCTGAGCGTCGGTGAGCATGGCGTCGGCGCGCTGACGCGCCTCGGCGACGGTGGTCTCCGCAGTCTGCCGGGCCTCGCTGACCAGCGCGTCGGCCTGGGCACGTGCGTCGGCGAGCAACTTGTCGGACTCGGCCTTGGCGTTGTCCGTCAACCGATCGGCGGTGTCCTGGGCCAGGCTCAGCACCCGTGCCGCCTTCATCGCCTGTTCCTCGGTGCCCGACGAGGTCGGGGCCGCCTCGTACACGGGCTGCGGGGTCGGCTCGGGGGCGGGCGGGGGCGTGGGCGTGGGCTCGTAATGCGGGATGGACTGAGTCGACTGCGCGCCACCGGAGCCGCCGGATGCCAGCTCCTGGTCCAGTTCGGCTACACGCTGACGTAGATCGGCGTTCTCCTCGATCAGTCGGGTCAGCTCGTTCTCAACCAGATCGAGAAAAGCATCGACCTCGTCCTCGTTGTAGCCGCGCTTGCCAATGGGTGGCTTGCTGAACGCAACGTTGTGAACGTCGGCAGGTGTGAGCGGCATTGTCTGCCCCCTTGGAGTCTGGACCGTAAACCGATCTCAAAGTGTAAAGCCTCTTATCAGGCACGGAACGTAACTGGCGTCCATCCTGTCACACCAGACCCGGCGGTTGCAGGAGAGCCCAATAAATAAGAGCGAATTTCAATCTTCCCCATCGCGGTGGCAGCGAATCGGGCTGTCACGGTGGCCGCGATTCGGGCTTCGAATTCGACCTCGGCAAACCTTCGGGTGACGTCGGTCGCTATCCCCAAAAGCGGCGCGGGCGGCCGGATCTCAGGTCGCTGCGCCGAATGCCAATTGCATGCCGATGAACGCCACGAGCAGCAACACCATGATGGAAAGGTCGAACCGCACGGCACCTATCGTGAGCTGCGGAATGATCCGGCGCAGCAGCTTCACGGGCGGGTCGGTCACGGTCATGATCAGTTCCAGGATCACCACCGTCAGGCCCTTGGGCTGCCAGTCCCTCGAGAACGAGCGGATGAATTCGACGACGACCCGGGCAATCAGCAGCAGCCAGAACACGAACAGGGCGAAGCCCAGGATCGAGAAGAATTGCGACAACGGAGCCGACCTCACTACAGGTGTGACATTCGATACAGGCACGAGGTCGCGCACGCTTGAAGCCGGAGCGCCGGCGCGACGCCGCCAGCCTACCTGGCACGTTCGCAGACGGCGCTACCGCTGATAACCGCTGCTGGATCGAACCCTATTGATAGGCGTAGAAGCCGGCTTCGGCGATGCGGCGCCGTTCCTCGGCCGTGACGTCGATATCGGCGGGCGACAGCAGGAACACTTTGGTCGCGACCTTGTCGAAGGAGCCACGCAAGGCGAATGCCAACCCGGCCGCGAAGTCGACCAGCCGCTTGGCATCGGCGTTGTCCATGGTCACCAGGTCCATGATGACCGGGGTGCCGTCACGGAAGCGCTCGCCGATGGTGCGGGCCTCGCCGTAATCCTTCGGACGCAGTGTGGTGATCTTGGATAGCGGGCTGCCCGCCTCGAACAGCTCCGCCATGCGGCGCGGATCCATCGCGAGCGCACCGCGGGTGGAACCACGCAGCGCCCCCAGCCGCGACGATGCGCGCTCGAAGTCACGCGGACCCCGCAGCCTCGGCTCGAAACGGTCGTCATCGCGGTAGCCGCCGCGGTAACCGGCCGGTGAGTCGTCGTACTCGCGATCGTCGTAGCCAGCCCGATGTCCAGGGCTATACCCGTCGTCCTCGAACCGGTCCTCGCGCGGACGTCGCGAGTACCGCGAGGTGCCGCGGTCGTCGTCCTCGTAATACTCGTCGTCATAGTCATCCATCGGCGCCATACCGAAGTAGGCCTTGACCTTGTGGAGTGTGCTCATCGATCGACCCTTCTCATGATCGCTCTGGTGTCTGTGATGAAGATGTGACTGGAGTGACTACTCCAGGTGACGTTAGAGGACGTTGTCCCAATAGCGCGGTACCGACACGCACACACGTCGAGCCGTGTTCGACCGCCACCTCGAGGTCGCTGGACATCCCTGCGGACAGTTCGAGGCGCTGCGGATAGCTGCGCTGTACCCGCGCGAGCTCGGATTGCAAACGCCCGAAGGCTGCGCCCGGGTCCGCCCCCAACGGCGGAATCGCCATCAGCCCGACGAAATTCAGACCCTCGCAGGCATCGGCAGCGGCGCAGACCTCGTCGACCAAGTCCGGGTCGTCGACATCGACACCTGAACGCTGCGGGTCCCCGTCGAGACTGATCTGTATGTAGACCCGAAGGGGGGCGGCACGATCGCCGTCGTCCAGTGCCTGCACCGCCGGGCGGTCCAGCGCATCGACGACCCGCACGCTGTCGACGGAGTGTGCCGCATACGCCCAGCCGGCGATCGACCGCGCCTTGTTGCGCTGGATCCGCCCGACCATGTGCCAGCGAATGGGCGCGCCGCCCACAAGATTGGCGACTTCCGCCGCTTTATTCGCCGCTTCCTGTTCGCGTGATTCGCCAAAAGCCTCGCACCCTAAATGGTGCAGAATTGATACATCGGTGGCGGGGAAGAATTTGGTAATAGGTAGCAATTCAATTTCGTCAGAATTGCGTCCGGCGGCCTCGGCTGCCGCGACGAGTCGGGCCCGAACGTCGGCCAACGCCTCGGCAAGCTCGGATTCGCGAGTCGTCGCCATCGTGGGAGTCATTCCATCCACACCAGGGACGCCAGCCGTCCCGTCGGCGCGTCCCGCCGGTGGCTGAACAGGTTGCGGTCCTCCACCGTGCAGCGCGGGTCGACATCGATGGCCTTGATTCCCAAATTCGTTAGTTGCCGGGCGATTCCGGCGCGCAGATCCAGTCCGGGGGTCTGCGCGGCCGTGGTGGTTCGACTGCCCGGCAGGGTGGCTTCCACCTCGGCGGCCATCGCGGCGGGGACCTCGTAATTGCGTCCGCTGACCGAGGGGCCCAGCAGCACCGAGATGTCCTCGGCGTGCGCACCGACGTCGAGCATCGCCTCCACTGCCCGCGCCACGACACCGTTCTGTGCCCCGACGCGTCCGGCGTGCACTGCGGCTACCACGCCGGCGCGTGCGTCACCCAATAACACCGGAACGCAATCGGCGGTTACCACGGCCAAAGCCAAACGCGGCCTGGTGGTCACCAATGCGTCAGTTTTTTCGACGGGCGAGCCCGGCTGTTCGTCGACCACCACTACCCGATCGCTGTGCACCTGGTTCATCCACACGACGCCGTCATCGCCCAACCCGACTGCGGCGGCGAGCCTGCGGCGGTTGGCCGCCACGGCGGCCGGATCGTCGCCGACATGGTCGCCGAGATTGAAGGTGTCGTAGGGCGGCGCAGAGACGCCACCGGCACGGGTCGTGGTCACGCGCCGAATACGAACCGTCACGTCGGCCAGTATCGCTGCCGGGTCAGTGGCGCATGAACGGCGGCACATCGACGTCGTCGTCGTCGTCCCCGCCGATGCTGACCGTCGCGCCGTTGGTGTGCACCGGCACACTGACGGCGTCGGCGGGCTCGAACAGCTGTGAGGTCACCTTGCCCGCCGTTCCGGCCGCGATGGCTTGGCCGGCGCCGACCACAGGCTTGCGCCCAGGCCCGGCGGAATCGAACCCCGCGGCGATCACGGTCACGCGGACTTCGTCGCCCAGCGAGTCGTCGATGACGGTGCCGAAGATGATGTTGGCTTCGGCGTGGGCCGCCTCCTGCACCAGCGAGGCCGCCTCGTTGATCTCGAACAGCCCGAGGTCGCTGCCGCCGGCGACCGAGAGCAGTACGCCCTGGGCGCCCTCCATGGATGCCTCCAGGAGCGGTGAATTGATGGCGATCTCAGCTGCCTTGAGCGCACGGCCGTCCCCGCGCGCCGACCCGATGCCCATCAACGCGGTGCCCGCTCCGCTCATGACGCCCTTGACGTCGGCGAAGTCGACATTGATCAGGCCGGGAGTGGTGATCAGGTCAGTGATGCCCTGCACACCGTTGAGCAGTACCTCATCGGCGCTACGGAACGCGTCCATCAGCGACACCGCGGCGTCGCCCATCTGCAGAAGCCGGTCGTTGGGGATCACGATCAGGGTGTCGCAGCTTTCGCGCAGCGAGGTGATGCCGGTCTCGGCCTGATTGCTTCGGCGCTTGCCCTCGAAGGAGAACGGGCGCGTCACCACACCGACGGTCAGCGCTCCGAGCTTGCGGGCGATCGTCGCGACGACGGGCGCGCCACCGGTACCGGTGCCACCTCCTTCGCCCGCGGTGACGAACACCATGTCGGCGCCGCGCAGCAGCTCCTCGATGTCGTCCTTGGCGTCCTCAGCGGCTTTGCGCCCGACTTCCGGGTCGGCGCCTGCGCCGAGCCCTCGGGTGGAGTCGCGGCCGACGTCGAGCTTGACGTCGGCGTCGCTCATCAACAGCGCCTGCGCGTCGGTGTTGATGGCGATGAACTCGACGCCTTTGAGGCCCTGCTCGATCATCCGGTTGACGGCGTTGACGCCGCCGCCGCCGATGCCGACGACCTTGATCACGGCGAGGTAGTTATGCGGGGGGGTCATCGGATCGCCCTTTCCTCCCAGGTTGGCTGTCGACACGCGGATCGCTTTGGCAAACTCTCAACCTCAACCAGAGGGTTATAGTTATGTCAAGTTGTTCCGCGCAACCAGAACGGTAGGGCGCGTCTGCGGACGATCCGTGCAGGCGCGCCGACACGCACGCAAAGAATTCTCGCGACTATTTGACGGTTGGCAGGTCCGGACTGGACACGTCGTAGGTCTTCCCCGGCTGGGTGAGCAGCGCCGCGAGCTTCAGCGCCTTCTCCTCCGTGCGGTCGGTGGTCCCCCATACCACCTGGCGTCCATCGGTGAGCTGCAGGGTGATCGCGGCGACCGACGGTGCGTCGACGCGAGCGACCTGGGCGGCCACCTCCGGGCGCAGCGACGTCATCACCTGCAGCGCCGCTTTCGTCGGCGGATCGTCCGGACCGGGATTCTCGGTATCGAGGTACGGCACACCCAGCGGCGGCGGTGCGACCGCGAAATCCACGCCGTCCTTGTCGAACAGATGAGGACCGTCCGGGTAGTCCTTGACCACCACCGGCACCCGCTCCACGACGGTGACCCGCAGCGTGGACGGGTACTCCCGCTGGACCCGGACGCTGGCAACGCGCCGGATCGCGGCCACCCGCTCGGCGACCGTATCCGTGTCGACCTGCAGCAGCGGTGTTCCCGGTGCGACGGCCACAGCGTTGGTCACCTCGTCCTGTGTCACCGCGCCCAATCCGACGACCACGATGTTGCGGGCGGACATGACCGGCGTGAAGTACAGCAGCAGGCCCAGTCCGACAACGATCACACTGATCAGCGCCGACCACATGAGTACCTTCAGGCCCCGAACCGTGCCGCGCCCAATCTTTTTCGTGCCGACAGCGCCGGTGGCCCGCCGCTTGGCCTCGCGGCGGGCCTCTTCGATAGCGGTGGCGCGGGCCTGGGCGGCCCGTCGTTCCTCACGCTCGCGGCGTGCCCGGCGCCGCGGTCCCTCGAAATCCGACTCGGCGACGCCGTCGGTCCCGGTTGCGGTGGCGACTTCGGTATCCGGCGGGGCGTCGGCGGGCTCGCTCTGCGCCGGAGTCTCGGCCGGTTTCTCGGTCGGGTCGGTCGGCTCGGTCATCCCGACACCGTCCCCGGACCGCCGGGCGCACCGCGGTTGGCCTTGACTCGTAGCGCAGCCAGGATTTCCGCGCCGAGCATGGTGACGTCGCCCGCTCCCATGGTGACGACGACATCGCCCGGGCGAACAGCATCGGCAACGCGTTCGGCGACAGCTGAGAAGTTCGGGATATAGGTGACCGGAACGCTGACGTGTTCGGCGATGCTCGCACCGCTCACACCCGCCATGGGCTGTTCGCGCGCCGCGTAGACATCGAGTACGAACACCTCATCCGCCTCGTCGAGCGCCTGCCCGAACTCTTGCGCGAAAGCCTGTGTCCGCGAATACAAATGGGGCTGAAACACCACGACCGAGCGGCCCGCCCCCGCCACCGTTCGCAACGTGCTCAGGTTGGCACGTACCTCGGTCGGGTGGTGCGCGTAGTCGTCGAACACCCGTGCACCGTTGACGGTTCCGACCAGCTCCAAGCGGCGGCGCACACCTTCGAAGCCGGCCAGGCCGTCGAGCACCGCGTCAGCAGGCGCCCCGATGTTCACCGCCGCGAGCAAGGCACCCAGCGCATTGAGCGCCATGTGTCTGCCGGGCACCGCCAGCCGCATCACCCACGGCTGCGGGTCGTCGGCCAACCGCACGTGTGCGACGGCACCGGTGTCGTGTTGTTCCCAGCTCAGTAAAGCGGCCTCGGTCGCCAGGCTCGGATCGCTGCCGTAGCGCAGCACACGGATGCCCAGGGCCGCCGTGCGTTCGGCGAGTGCGGCCGCGCCGGGGTCGTCGACGCAGACCACAAGTGCACCACCGGGTTTGAGGCGCTCGACGAAATCGTCGAACACCGCGCGGTAAGCCTCTTCGGTGCCGAAGAAATCGAGGTGGTCGGCCTCTATGTTGGTCACCACCGCGATGTCGGGGCTGTACTCGAGCAGCGAGCCGTCACTCTCGTCGGCCTCCGCGACGAAACAGTTGCCGCTGCCGTGGTGGGCATTGGTGCCTGCCTCGCCGAGGTCGCCGCCAACCGCGAACGACGGGTCGAACCCACAGTGCTGCAGGGCGACGATCAGCATCGAGGTGGTCGTCGTCTTCCCGTGCGTTCCGGTCACCATCAGCGTGGTGTGCCCGGCCATCAGCTTGGCAAGCACGACTGGCCGCAGGATCACCGGGATGCCACGTCGGCGCGCCTCGACCAGTTCGGGGTTCGTCTTGGGGATTGCGGCATGCGTGGTGACAACGGCCGTCGGTCCACCCGGCAGCAGGTCGAGTGAGGACTCGTCGTGGCCGATGCGGATCGATGCGCCCCGCGCCTGCAGTGCCACCACGCCGCGTGACTCCTTGGCATCTGAACCCGACACCATCCCGCCCCGGTCCAGCAGGATGCGGGCTATTCCCGACATGCCCGCTCCGCCGATGCCCACCATATGCACCCGCTGCAACTCGGCCGGTAGCGACTTCGCGTTCACCGCAGGTCCTTTCGGGCCGATCCGCGGGCGACATCGAGGGCCACTTCGGCGACTCTTTGCGCGGCATCGCGGTGCCCGGCCAACGCGGCCGCCGCCGTCATGGCCTGCAGTCGCCCTGTCTCGGTGAACAATCCGGTGACAGTGTCGGCAACGAACTGCGGCGACAGGTCCGCGTCGTCGACGAGGACACCGCCCCCGGCGTTCACGACAGGCAGTGCGTTGAGTCGCTGCTCGCCATTGCCGATGGGCAGCGGCACATAGACGGCGGGCAGCCCGACGGCCGTCACCTCGGCGACGGTCATCGCCCCCGATCGGCAGATCGCGAGATCTGCGGCCGCATAGGCCAGGTCCATCCGGTCCAGATACGGAACGGCGACGTACGGCGGATCACCGTCCGCGGGCTCGGGCAACTCGAGGGTGTTTTTCGGGCCGTGCGCGTGCAGCACCGAAATCCCTGACACAGCAAGGTCTTTGGCGGCGCTGGAGACCGCTCGGTTGAGCGACTGCGCGCCCTGTGAACCACCGAACACCAGCAGAACATTGGCCTGGGCGTCGAACCCGAAGTGCGCGCGCGCCTCGGCACGCAGGGCCATGCGGTCCAGCGACGTGATCGCGGCACGCACCGGTACCCCGACGACCTCGACGTCACCCAACCCCGGATTCGGCACCGCCGAAAGCACCCGTCGCGCAGATCGAGCGCCGACCCTGTTGGCCCACCCTGCACGGGCGTTGGCCTCGTGGATCACCACCGGTATCCGCCTGCGCCGAACCAGCCCACCGCGAGCGGCCAGATATGCCGGCAGTGCAACGTAGCCACCGAATCCGATGACGACGTCGGCGTCGACGTCGGCAAGCACAGCGCGGGTCTGCCGCACCGCCCGTCGTATCCGCATCGGCAGTCGGGCGAGGTCAGCGGACGGTTTGCGTGGCAGCGGGACAGGGGTGATCAGCTCCAGGTGATAGCCACGTTCGGGCACCAGTCGGGTCTCCAGACCGCGCTCGGTACCCAATGCGGTGATCCGCACGTCAGGATCTATCGCTCGCAACGCGTCGGCCACCGCCATCGCCGGTTCGACATGGCCCGCGGTACCACCACCCGCGAGTACCACGGATATCCGTTGCCGTTGAGGAACCGACTCCGTGGTTTTCACCCGTAATGCTGACCTTCCAATGCGCGAACCCGTCGGCCCTTGCGATCTCGGCCGTCTCCATGATGCCTTGGGGCTCGCACGGCCCGAGCAGCCGTAGCGGTTTGGCGCCTGTTCTCCCCGGCGGGCTTGCGGGTTCTGCTGGTGGCGGCCTTGGACGCTTTCGCCCCCCGGGCGCGCGCGCTCGGGCGCGGTCGCGGCTCTTTCTTGGCTTTTTGTTTACTCGCTCCTCGCGTGCGCAGTCGGTCACGCAGCGCCTCGGTGCGGCTGGGCACATACGGCTCCGGCAGGGGCAGCCGCAGCAGCCGGTTGACCCGGTCGTCGCGTCCAGCACGCAGGGCGGCCACCGCCTCGGGTTCGTGTCGCGCCGCGTTGGCCATGATTCCGATCATCAAGAGCGTTGTCGCCGTTGATGTTCCACCAGCCGAGATGAGCGGCAGTTGCAACCCGGTCACCGGCAGAAGCCCGACCACATAGCCGACGTTGATGAACACCTGGCCCATCACCCACAGCGTCGTGGTGGCGGTCACCAGTCGCAGGAAGGGATCTGCCGATCGACGAGCGATCCGCATGCCGGTATAGGCGAACAGCCCGAACAGGCACAGCAGGCCCGCCGCCCCGACGAAGCCGAGTTCCTCACCGATGATCGCGAAGATGAAGTCGTTGTGCGCGTTGGGCAGGTAGTTCCACTTCGCGGTGCCCTGTCCGAGTCCATCACCGAAAAAACCGCCGTTGGCCAGCGCGAAGCGCGCCTGACGCGCCTGGTAGCCGGATCCCTGGGAGTCAGCGCCGGGATTCAGCCACGACATCACCCGGTCAGAGCGGTAGCCCTCGGCCATGGCCAGCGCAGCCGCCGAGACGACGACCGCCAACAGCGACGACACGAACACCCGCAGCGGCAGGCCTGCATACCAGAGCAGACCTAGCAGGATGATGCCCAGCGACACTGTCTGCCCGAGGTCGGGCTGGGCGACGATGAGCGCCAGCGCGATGACCGCCGCAGGCACCAGCGGGATCAACATCTCGCGCAGCGAGGCCCGATCCATACGACGGGTAGCCAGCAGGTGCGCGCCCCAGAGCAGGAACGCGATCTTGGCGAGTTCCGACGGCTGCATCGAAAAGCCGTGGACGACGAACCAGCCTCGAGAACCATTGGCCACCTTGCCGATTCCCGGAATGAGTACCAGGATCAACAGGATGATCGTGGTGGCGAATCCGGCGAACGCCAGGCTGCGCATCATCTGAATGGACATCCGCATCGCGACGTAGAACGCGAACACGCCTACTACGGTCCACAGGACCTGCCTGGCGAAGACCATCCATGGCGATCCGTCCTGGTCGTAGGAGTACACGCCGGAAGCGGACAGCACCATCGTCAGGCCCAACATCACGAGCAGGGTCGCGACGGCGATGATGAGGTGGAATGACGTCATCGGCCGACCGAGCCAGGCGCCGAACCGGGTGCGGGGTCCCTGTTCCGCCGGCGTGGCATCCGCCGGTTTCTGGTCCCCCGTCCTGCGGTGCCGCAATCGGGTGAGGATGTTGCTCATCGCTGCTACCGAGACAGGGCGCGCACGGCGGCGGCGAACGCGTCGCCGCGATGGCCGTAGCCGCTGAACTGGTCGAAGGATGCCCCGGCCGGCGCCAGCAGGACGGTGTCCCCGGGTCCGGCGAGACGTGCCGCGGCCTCGACCACGGCCGTCATCACCGCCTCGCCTGTCACACCAGTCTCATCTTTCCCATGCACCCCAAAATCCTCCCCCGTCACAGGCTCAACCACGGGGACATCCGGGGCGTGTCGCGATAACGCGTTGGCGATCAACTCGCGGTCACGGCCGATCAGCACCGCTGCAACCAGCCGGTTCGCCACTGCGGCCACGAGTTCGGAGACCGAGGCGCCCTTGAGCAGACCGCCGGCGATCCACACCACGCGCGGGTACGCCGCGATCGACGCCTGTGCGGCGTGCGGGTTGGTGGCCTTGGAATCGTCGACGTACGTCACGCCGTCGTGGATGCCGATGACTTGAGCGCGGTGGCTGCCCACCTGAAATCCGGCGAGCGCGTCCGCGATGGCCCCCGGTGGCACTTCGACCGCGCGGGCCAGCGCCGCCGCGGCGAGTGCGTCAAGCACCCCGACCGGTCCGGCCACCGGAATAGATGCGGCCGGAGCCAGCGCTACCCGGTCGCCGAACGCGTTGTCGACGAGCACGCCGGCGTCGACACCGAGTTCACCCGGTCCGGGTTCGCCCAGCCGGAAGCCGACCCGTACCGGGGCCGCCGCCGTTTCCAGCAGACCCGCGGCAACCGGGTCGTCGAGGCCGACGACCGCGACCCGCCCTTCGAGCGCGCGAGCCTTGTCGCTCGCATACGCCGCCATGCTGCCGTGCCAATCCAGGTGGTCCTCGGCGACATTGAGCACCGCGCCCGCCTCCGGCCGCAGCGACGGCGCCCAGTGCAGTTGGAAGCTGGACAGCTCCACGGCCAGCACATCGGAAGGTTCGGCCAGCATGTCGAGCACCGGATTCCCGATGTTGCCGCACAGCACCGCGCGAAGGCCCGCCTTTGTCAACATGGCATGCAACATCGACGTCGTGGTGGTCTTGCCGTTGGTCCCGGTGACGACAAGCCATTTCCGTGGCGGGCCGAAGCGCCCGGTTCTGTCCAGCCGCCAAGCCAATTCGACATCCCCCCAGATCGGTACCCCCGCGTTCGCGGCGGCGGCCAGCACGGGTGCGGTCGGCGGAAATCCGGGGCTCGTCACCACCAGGTTGTAGTCGGCCATGTGCGCCTGCGCGTCGGTGGTGCTGACCACCGTCGCGGGTGTGATCAGCCGCTGCAATGCCTTTGGGTCGTCGTCGCAGATCGTCAGCCGCACGCCCGTCGGCTCCAGCACGGCGCTCACCGAGCGCCCGGTGATGCCCGCGCCGGTCACCAGAACGCGCGCCCCAGGCACCAACACATCGAGGTCGCTCACGTCAGGCGCCGACGGTGGTGAGCCACTCGCTGTAGAACATTGCGACACCGAGCCCGCAGGCGATCGCGGTCAACAGCCAGAAGCGGATGATCACCGTGGTTTCGGCCCACCCCACCAATTCGAAGTGGTGATGAAACGGTGCCATGCGGAACACCCGGCGCCCGGTCGTGCGAAACGCCATGATCTGCACGACAACCGACGTGACCTCAGCGACGAACAGCGCGCCGAGCACGACCGCGAGCATCTCGGTGCGGCTGGTCACCGACAGCCCGGCGATGATGCCGCCCAGCGCGAGCGACCCGGTGTCGCCCATGAAAATCTTGGCGGGCGCGGCATTCCACCAGAGGAATCCGATGCAGGCGCCGGCCGTTGCCGCCGCGACGATCGCGAGGTCCAGCGGGTCGCGCACGTTGTAGCAACCCAGCCCGGGACTGATCGCGCACGCATTTCGGAACTGCCAGAAGGTGATCAATACATAGGCCGCGCACACCATCGCCATCGCGCCCGCTGCCAGGCCATCCAGGCCGTCGGTGAAATTCACCGCGTTGGACCACGCGTAGATCATCGTGACGCAGAACAAGATGAACAGCGCGGGCGGCAGTGTGACAGTGGCGATCTCGCGGACATAGGACAAATCGGGGCTGCCCGGCGTCAGCCCGTCGGAGTTGCGGAACTGCAGCGCGAGCACACCGAATATCACCGCGGCAGACAGGATGCCGACGGTCTTTGCCGTCTTGTTCAGGCCCAGGTTGCGCGACCGCCGGATCTTGATCAGGTCATCCACGAAGCCAACGACGCCGAGTGCGGTCGCCAGCCCGAGTACGAGCAGGCCCGACGCCGACGGGCCCTTGCCGTCGATCACCACACCCACCAGGTGGGTGCCGAGATAGGAGGCCCAGATACCCGCGACGATGGCGACACCGCCCATCGACGGTGTGCCCCGCTTCTTGTGGTGACTCGGCGGCCCGTCCTCACGGATCTCGTGACCGAAGCCCTGCCTGGTGAACAGCCGGATCAGCACAGGGGTGAGCAGGATCGAGACCGTCAGTGCGATTCCGACGGCGATGAGGATCTGCCTCATGCGATCGGATCCCCCTGATCGGCACCGTCGGCGATCAGGACATCGGCGAGGGCACCCAGCCCGGCCGCATTGGAGCCTTTGACGAGCACCACGTCGCCGGCCCGCAGCTCGGACCGGAGCACTGCCAGCGCGGCGTCGGCGTCGGCGACCATGGTGGCCTCAGAGCCCCACGACCCCTCCATCACCGCGCCGTGGTGCATGGCGCTCATAGCCCTCCCGGTTCCGATGACGATAAGTCGTGACACATCTAATCGCACGGCCAACCGGCCGATATTGTCATGCTCCGATATTGCGTCGTCGCCGAGTTCCGCCATCTCACCCAGAACCGCCCAGCTGCGGCGTCCCCTGCCCTCCGGGCGTGGGCCCTGCTCGCCGGCCCCGCGCGCCATCCAGGCCAGCGCCTTGAGCCCGGCGCGCATGGAGTCGGGGTTGGCGTTGTAGGCATCGTTGACGATCGTGACACCGTCGGGGCGCGTAGCGACCTGCATACGGTGTTGGGACGCCGGGCCAGCCGCCGCCAGCGCAGCGGCCACCTGCTCGAGCGTCGCGCCGCATTCGAGGGCCACGGCGGCCGCGCACAGCGCGTTGGACACTTGATGGTCGCCGTGCACGGCCAGTGTGACGTCGACCTGACCGCCGCCGGCGTGCAGCGTGAACCGCGGCCGGGCGAGCTCGTCGAGCGTCACGGTGTCGGCCCACACGTCCGCGCCCGGCGAACGGGACACCCGCACGACCCGCGCTTCCGTCGCCTTCGCCATCGCGGCCACCGCCGTGTCGTCGACGTTGAGGATCACCGCTCCCGAAGGCGGAACAGCTTGGGGCAGTTCTGCTTTCGTCGCCGCGATCGCTTCCCGAGAACCGAACTCGCCGAGGTGTGCCGTGCCGACGTTGAGCACCACCGCGATCGACGGCGGTGCGATCGCAGCCAGTGCCGCGATGTTGCCGCGGTGCCGGGCGGACATCTCCAGCACCAGATAATCGGTGGACTCCGTCGCCCGTAGAACCGTCCACGGATGGCCGAGTTCGTTGTTGAACGAACCCGGCGGCGCGATGACCTCCCCCAGTGGGGTGAGCACCGCCGCAAGCAGATCCTTCGTCGAGGTCTTGCCCGAGGAGCCGGTGACACCGACGATCGTCAGACCGCCGTCCACCAGCTTCGCGGCGACCGCCCCGGCCAAGCGTGCAAGGGCGGCCAGCACCGCCGCACCGGAGCCGTCGGTGTCGTGTTCGAGCACGCCGGACGCCGCGTCCGCACCGGTTGCGGGTGGTACCACGATCGCCGGCACGCCCACGGGCCTTGCGGCCAGCACCGCGACCGCGCCTTTCTCAACTGCTGCGGCGGCGAAGTCGTGTCCGTTCCAGTGGGCACCGGGCAGCGCCAGGAACAGCCCACCGGGGCCCACGGCCCGCGAGTCGAACTCGACCGTTCCCGTTATTCGCGTGCCGGCTGCGTCTTCTGGTGAGACGTCGGCGAGTTCACCGCCGACGATGTCGGCGATCTCGGCGATGGTCAGGTCGATCACGCGCGGCGCCCCAACGCCACGAGCGCCTCGGCGAGTTCGTCGCGGTCGTCGAACGGTCTCGTCACGCCGTGGCTCGTTTGCCCCGGCTCGTGGCCTTTACCCGCGACGAGGACGATGTCACCGGGTTGCGCCCACGCGACGGCGAAGTCGATGGCCTCGCGGCGGTCGCCGATCTCGATGACCGCCGCGGCACTGTCCGCCGTCCCCGCGAGGATCGCGGCACGTATCGCCGCCGGCTCCTCGTCACGCGGATTGTCGTCGGTGACCACGACGAGGTCGGCCATCTCAGCCGCGACCCGGCCCATCGGTTCGCGTTTCCCCGCGTCCCGATTTCCGCCGGCGCCGAACACCACGGCCAGCCGCCCCGTGCCCTGCTCCCGCAGCGTTTGCAGCACCGCTTTCAACGCGCCGGGCTTGTGCGCGTAGTCGACCAGCGCGAGAAACGGCTGCCCGCGGTCGACGGGTTCCAGGCGGCCCGGAACAGAAGCGGTGCGCAAACCCGGTGCGGCCTGCTCCGGTGACACTCCGACGACATCCAGCAGTGCCACCGCGAGCAGGCAATTGGCCACGTTGTAACGGCCGGGCAGGCCGATCGTCAGCCCGTGGTGCACACCGGCGGGATCAACGGCAAGGAATTCCTGGCCAGCCTCAGAGCCGGCGCCGACCGTGCGGACATCCTCGACCCGCCAGTCGGCGTCCTGCCCGGTTGCGCTCACCGACACCACGTCATGCGCGAGCGCTGCCATCGCGCGGCCCGCATCGTCGTCGATGCACACCACCGAAATGCTTGCGTGCGTTGCGGATTCGGGATCGAACAGCTGCGCCTTGGCGTCGAAATAGTCCTGCATGGTCGGATGGAAATCCAGATGGTCGCGGGACAGATTGGTGAACCCGCCGACCGCGAACCGCACCCCGTCGACGCGTCCCAGGGTCAGCGCATGGCTCGACACCTCCATGACCACGGTGTCGACGCCCTGCTCGACCATCACGGCGAGCAGCGCCTGCAGGTCAGGTGCCTCCGGCGTGGTCAGCACGCTGGGCTGATCGCGGCCGTCGATCCGGATGCCGACCGTGCCGACCAGGCCCGGCATCCGGTCTGCCGCACGCAGGCCGGCCTCGACCAGATACGTCGTCGTCGTCTTGCCCGATGTCCCGGTGACTCCGATGACGCGCAGTTTCTCCGACGGATGCCCGTAGACCGTGGCAGCCACCTCGCCCAGCACGGAGCGCGGAGCAGGGTGGATGAGCACCGGCACCTCGACATCGCCGCCGATCTCGGCGACGCCGGCGGCGTCGGTGAGGATCGCAGCCGCCCCGCGCGAAACGGCCTCGCCTGCGTGGCGAGCGCCATGCGACGAGGCGCCCGGCAGAGCCGCGAACAGGTCGGACGCCGCAACGTCCTGACTGCGCAGCGTCACCCCGGTGATCTGGACGTCGGCGACCCCGACGCCATGGGCCGGCACCGCCGCCACCTGCTCGGCAAGTAGTCCGAGCGCGCTTCCGGCAGGGTGGCTGGGACGCAGGTTCATGGCGAGAACAACTTACCGGCCCGGTGCGCGGCCCACCGCAGCGCTCAGGTGGCTTGCAGCGTCAGCGGCGGGCCCATGTCGGGTGAGAGCGGGACGTTCTCCCGCTGAAGCAGCCATGCGGCGATGTTGTGGAACAGCGGCGCCGCCGTCGTCCCGGGCTGACCGTCGGCCGTGCGGTGCGGGTTGTCCATCATCACGCCGATGACGTACCGCGGATCGTCGGTCGTGGCGATGCCTGCGAACGTGATCCAGTAGACGTCGTCGTAGTAGCAACCGCAGCCGGGATTGATCTGCTGGGCGGTTCCCGTCTTGCCGGAGATCTGGTAGCCCTCGACCGCGGCCTGCGACCCGGTGCCCTGCTGTTCGCCCGTGGGGTCGCGTTGCACCGTCGCCCGCAGCATCTGCCGAACGGTCTTCGCGGTCTGCGACGACACCACCCGCACGCCTTCCGGCCGCGGTTCGTCGGTGCGGGTGCCGTCGGGAGCGATGGTGGTCTTGACGATGCGCGGCGGAACGCGCACACCGTCGTTGGCGATGGTCTGATACATACCTGTCATCTGTAGCAGCGTCATCGAAAGACCTTGCCCGATAGGCAAGTTGGAGAACGTGCTACCCGACCATTGATCGATCGGCGGAACCAGGCCTGCGCTCTCCCCTGGCAGACCGACACCGGTGCGTTGGCCAAGGCCGAACTTGCGCACCATCTCGGCGTAGCGCTCCGGACCAAGGCGCTGGGCCAGCATCAGCGTGCCGACGTTGGAGGATTTCCCGAAGATACCCGTGGTGGTGTACGGCATGGTGCCGTGCTCCCACGCATCGCCGACGGTGACACCACCCATGTCGATCGAGCCCGGCACCTGCAGTACCTCGTCGGGATTGGACAGCCCGTACTCGATCACCGAGGCGGCGGTGATGATCTTGTTGACCGAGCCGGGCTCGAACGGCGATGACACCGCGGGGTTGCCCAGTTCCCGGTTTTCCTGCCTGCCGATGTCCTGGCTCGGATCGAAGGTGCTGTCGTTCGCCATCGCAAGCACCTCACCGGTTTTCGCGTCCAGCACCACAGCTGACGCGTTCTTCGCACCGGATAGGTCTTTGGCCTGCTGGACCTGCTGCTGCACATAGAACTGGATGTCGTCGTCGAGGGTCAGCATGACTGTCGACCCGTCCACCGCATCGTGGCGGTTGCGATAGCTGCCCGGTATCACGACACCGTCGGAGCCCCGGTCATACGTGACCGAACCGTCGGTGCCGGCCAGGACGGCGTCCAGCGAGTCCTCCATTCCCAGCAGACCATGGCCGTCCCAGTCGATACCGCCGACGATGTTCGCCGCGAGCGATCCACCCGGGTACTGACGCAGATCCTGACGCTCCGAACCGACTTCACCGAACTTGGAGGTGATGGCGTCGGCGATGGCCGGATCGACCGCACGCGCGAGATAGACGAATGTCTCGTTGCTCTTGAGCTTCTTCAACACCGCAGCGGCATTGGGCTTGTTGTTGAGTCGCAGGGCCACCTCGTCGGCGATATCGCGCAGCCTGGCTTCGGGATCCGGCGCCTGCGACGTCTTGGCCCGCGCCTCTGCCAGTTGCTTGCGCACCCTGACCGGCTGGAAGGTCAACGCGCGCGCCTCGATGGTGAAGGCCAGTTTGTCGTTGTTGCGGTCGACGATCGCACCGCGCACAGCCTGATCGGCGTCGGTGACCTTGAGTTGGCTCGCCGCCTCCGCGCGCAGGCCTTCGGCCCGCGGCACCTGGAGATTGAACAGCTGCGCGGCCGCGACGATCAGTACCAGAAAGATGACGGCGTTGCCGACTCGATGCCGGAACACGAACGACGCGCTGCGCAGTCCGCCGTCGGACACCGGGGTGCGGGTGCGCCGCGACCGTGCGGACCGTTCGTGCGTCTTCACCGCTGTGCGCGACTTCGACTTAGCGCCTCCGGTGGCGCCCTTGCCGCGGCTCATGCTGCAGCGCCCGGTGGTGGCGCGACGGCGGGGCCTGGTGCCGGCCCGGGCAGCGCCGCCTGGCCCGGCGGCTGCAGTGTCGCTGGGTCGGGCGGCACGGTCAGCGGTTGCTGAAGCAGCGGTGCGGACGGTGCGGCCGGTGTGGCAGGCAAGGGTCCCAGCGCGGGCGATGTCCCTGGGGTTGCGTGCGGCACCTCGGCGCCGGGTGTGGTTGCCGGCGGAATGGCGGGCACGGCGGGCACCGGCTGGCCGGCGCCGGGCGCGGGCACGAGAGCGGGTCGCTGCGGAATACGCACAGTGAGCTCACGGGGTTCAGTGACACGCGCTGCCGGTTTCGGCGGAGGTGCGGGCGGCACCTCTTCGGGCAGCGGCGTGTTCAGTGGGGGCGGCGGAACGCCTTCGGCGGGTTTTGGGGTGCCGACGACAATCCAGTTGCCCGCGGGATCCTGCACGAGGTGGGCGGTGTCCCGGGACGGGATCATGCCGAGGCCGCGCGCCGCCTCGGCCAAAGCCGGTGCTGCCTGCGCCTCGAGTACGTCGCGCTCCAGCGCTTCCTTCTGTTGCAGCAGAGCCTGATTCGTTTCACGGGCGGTGCCGAGCTGATAGGACCGCTCGGCGGCGTCGGTCGACAGCCACAGGGTGGTACCCAGACCCGCGCCGAGCGATCCGATGACCAGGACGACGAACGGCACCCTGGCGATGAGCGTGCGGGGGCGGAGGTCGATCGATGCCAGCCTGACGATGATGCGCTCACGCAGCGGAGGTCGGATGACCTTGGGCGCCTTGGCTTTACGTGCCTTGGCGCGCGCCTTTGCCTGACCGGTGTTCTTCGGCCGGGCGGGGCGTTCGTCGGCCGCGGGATCGGATTGGTCTGGGGTGCCGACCGCCGCGGACGCTGTTCGCGGGTGGGCTTGCGCCGCGCCGGTGCCTCACCTGACCGGCCACCATTTCGGGCATTGCGTCGGCGCTCGTCGTTCCCGCGAGCCGACGCCGGCCGCTTCTTGGTCTGCTTTCTGGGCTTGGCCTGCTCGCTTTGCTTGGCCTTCATCGTGGCTCCCCCACCTTTTCCAGCGCCCGTAGCCGCACAGATGCGCTACGTGGGTTCAATGCGATCTCCTCGGCTCCGGCGCGCTCGGCACCGCGGGTCAAGGCGACGAATTCGGGTTCGTGCCCGGGCAATTCGACCGGGAGGCCGGGCGGCGTCCGGGATGCAGTGGCCGCCGAGAACTGGTTCTTCACGATGCGGTCCTCCAGAGACTGGTAGGCCATCACCACGATCCGGCCGCCTGGTGCCAGCGCGTCGAGCGCCGCGGGCAGTGCACCGCGCAACGAGTCCAGTTCGCCGTTGACGGCGATGCGCAGTGCCTGAAATGTCCGTTTGGCCGGATGTCCACCGGTGCGGCGGGCCGGCGCTGGAATCGCCTGGTACAGCAGCTCCACCAGCTCAGCGGTGGTCGAGAACGGCCGGTCGGCGCGCCTGCGGATGATCCGCGCCGCGATACGGCCGGCGAACCGCTCCTCGCCGAACTCACGCAGCAGTCGTGCCAGTGCCCGCTCGTCGTAGGTGTTGAGGATCTCGGCGGCGGTCAGCGGTGCGTCCGGATCCATCCTCATGTCCAGCGGCGCGTCCGAGGCGTAGGAGAAGCCGCGCTCGGTGCGGTCCAGTTGCATCGAGGACACCCCGAGGTCGAAGAGGATGCCATGGACAAAGAAGGGGTCATTGCCTGCCCAGTAGCCGGATTGCGCGAGGGCGCCTGCGATTCCGTCATATCGGGTGCGCACCAACAGGACTCGGTCGCCGAACCCCGACAGCCGCTCGCCGGCGATCCAGAGGGCATTCGGATCGCGATCCAGGCCGATCAGGCGCAGGGCGGGAAACTCCGTGAGGAATCGCTCGGCGTGGCCGCCGGCGCCCAGGGTGGCGTCGAGAAGCACGGCACCGCTGCCATCGGCATCGTGGCGGGTCAGTGCCGGGGCCAAGAGTTCGACGCAACGGTCGAGCAGGACGGGAATATGCCCGTGATCGCGGAAAGGATTGGATTCGTCAGGCATCGCATTGCCTCCGGTGAAGGCCCCTGCACCGAGGTCCCTGTCCGAGTGTGCGGACCTGGCGTCGGGGAAGTACGCCAGGGCCCATTCGGACAGAGGCCGCGATGCACGGGCAACGTGCCGGCCGGCCGCCGCATCAGATGATGTCGTGCAGAGCTTCATCTGTGGCCGCGGAGAAGTTCTCTTCGTGGGACTGCTGGTATTCCTGCCACGCCGCCGAATCCCAGATTTCCAGGTAGTCAACCGATCCGATCACTACGCAGTCCTTCGAGAGGTTGGCGTAGCGGCGATGATCGGCCGACAATGTGATCCGGCCTTGCGTGTCGGGGTGCTGTTCGTCAGTGGCTGCGGCCAGATTTCGCAGGAATGCCCGAGCCTCCGGATTGCTCCGGGACGCCTGCGACGCCCGTCGTGCCAGCTTTTCGAACTCCGCGCGCGGATAGACGGCAAGGCTGTGATCTTGGCCCTTGGTGACCATCAGCCCTCCTGCCAGCGCGTCGCGGAACTTGGCGGGCAGTGTGAGCCGCCCTTTGTCATCGAGCTTCGGCGTGTAGGTGCCGAGAAACATCCCGCCACCTCCCGCGCCACTCCGGAGCCCCGGTTGCTCCGTTGCCGCCACTTTACCCCACAATCCCCCACAACACTCCATTTGATAGCAAAATTTGTCCACGCGTCCCCACTGATCAGGAAAGTCGCAGCCATTCGAGGAGCGCTTTCCGGAGACGGGCCGTGCCGGTATGGGAAAAACCG
>CAVRIH010000011.1:0-268104 GCA_963721195.1 uncultured Actinomycetota bacterium
CACCGGAAACGATGCGGTCCCACGCGTCGTCGGCGGTTTCGATACCCCCGACGCTGATCAGCACCAGCCGATCGCCGACGCGCCGGTACAGCCGGCGCAGTATCTCGGCGGACCGCTGCGCGACCGGCGGCCCGGAGATGCCGCCGGCACCCAGCTCGTCGACTCCCGGAGTGGTCAGTCCCTTTCTGGACACCGTCGTGTTCGTGGCGACGATGCCTGCCAATCCCAACTCGACTGCAAGATCGGCGATCTCGTCGATTTCGTCGTCAGTCAGGTCGGGTGCGATCTTCACCAGCACGGGAGTCGACGTCTGAGCGCGGACCGCGGCGAGAATGGGGCGCAGCGATTCGACCGCCTGCAGATCGCGCAGTCCCGGGGTGTTCGGCGAGCTGACGTTCACCACCACGAACGCAGCCAGTGGCCCGAGGAGACGCGCGCTTTCGGCGTAGTCCTCGACAGCCGACTCGGCCGGGGTGGTCTTGGTCTTGCCGATGTTGACGCCGATCGGCACGTCGGGGTTCTGTCGTGCCAGTTGGATGGCCAACTCACCCGCGCCGTGGTTGTTGAACCCCATCCGGTTGAGTAGGGCCCGATCGTCGGGCAGCCGGAACATTCGCGGCTGGGGGTTGCCCGGCTGTGCCACTGCGGTCACCGTGCCGACCTCGGCGTACCCGAATCCCAGCGCGCCCCACGTCCGCAGTCCCCGGCCGTCCTTGTCGAATCCGGCGGCCAAGCCCAGCGGCGCGGCGAAATCGACCCCGAAGACCGTGCTGGCCAACACCGGATCGCGGGGTGCCAGCCACCGCCCCAGCGGACGGCGAGTGACGGCGGCGGCAGTGCCTGCCCGCAACAGTGCGAAAACCCAGGTGTGAATGCGCTCGGGCGCGAACAGGAACAGCACCCGCTGCAGCGCGCGGTACATCACGAGCTCACAGGGCGGGCTGCTCCGAGATCGCCGCCGCCCCGAGCGCTGACTTCTTGCGCCGCAGCAGCACCCGTCGCGAGCCGTCGGTGTACAGCCGCACGCGGGTCAGCTCCCACCCGCGGTATTCGGCCTCGATGGACAACCGGGTCGACGCGTTGATCCGAGTCAGATCCGGCGGCAGCCGCAACGGTATCCACTCGTAATCGTCGGACAGATCCTTGTCCCAGCCCTCCGGCATCCGGCCACGCTGCATCGTCGTCACGAACCCACCGCCGCGCCGGGGATCACCTGGACGCCCGCTCCTGAGCCCGACACCACATAGAGGGTGCCGGATGCTTCGTCGTAGACCAGGGAGTTCGGCTGCTGCACGGTTCGATAGCGCACCTTCTCGACGGGGATACCGGTTGACAAATCGTAGCCAACGACGGAGTTCGACGCCGTCTGCGACACCCAGGCCAGCGTCGGCGTGCCAGCCAGTCCGTATGGTGCGTCGCGCACCGGATACCGCTGGCGAAGGATCAGCGGGTCGAGTCCGTACACCAGCAGTTGGCCGCCGCGAGTGTCGGCGACCAACACCCGGCCAGCCTCGTCTGCAGCCATCGTGGTCGCCCCCTCGCCGGCGCGCAGTGCATGTTCGGCCTCGGTGCCGTCCTCGGAAAGCGCAGTCACCGATGTCTGTCCCCGGTCCAGCACCACGGTGGTATTGCCTTGAGCGACAAGGTCATCCACCCGGGCGAAGATCTTCAGCTGCGCCCCGACCGCGGTGTCGGAACTCAGGGTGAACACGGTGCCATCGGCGCTCCCGAGCACCAGCCTGCCGTCCGCGCGGCGCGCGATTGCAGTGAAGTCCGTGTCCTTCTGCCCCTCGACGCCGACAAGCGTCGCGGTGCCCCGCGTGAGATCGACCCGGAAGTAGCCGCCGCGTGTCGACACATACAGCCGACCCTCGTCGTCTCCGGTCATCGCCGTCGCAGGCCCCGGTAGCGGCACCGAGCGGGTATCGCCGGCATCGACAAGGGCGGTGATCACCGACTGCCCGCCGGTTCCAGGGCTGAGCACGGCCAACGATCGGGTCTTCTGATCGAACACCGCGGCCTTCGCATGGCCTGCCAGCGGCCGCAGCGCACCAGGCAGTGTGCCCGTCGCGCGAGGTGAGACTGCGGCCTCGGCGGGTGCGATCGTCGGCGGCGGCGAATCGGACGGGTGCGACGAACACCCCGACAAACCGATGATTGCCAGCGCGATAGCCGAAAAGCGAACCACCTGACCTGGGGTGTTTAGGCGAATCGGCAAGGGGTAGCTCTCAGGACGTGCGAATTAGATCTCTATTGACCAGCAAGTGTAGGCAGACCGCTTGTCGTGAATTGCACGCCGCTCGTCGCGCCCCGCACAACGGCGGCATGAGCAGAGTTATGGTCGTCTCATGACCATTGCCGCAGACCGGGAATTGGACAAACAAGAGTTTGCTATCGAGGACATTTCGACTGGTGTGCACGCTAGCGGGTTTGGCCAAGTCGGCGACGGCCGGAGCTTTTGCTTTTTTGTCGAGCGCCAGTCACTGGTCATCGAGGTGTACCGCCCGCGGCTGAGCGGGCCGGTCCCGCAGCGCGAGGACGTCGTCGCGGTCGGCACCCGAAAGCTGATCGACATCGATCTCGCTGACCAGCGGAGCCTGGCAGCGGCGGTGCGTGACGCGGTGGCGGCCGCACAGCCGGTGACGCGGTCCAGCCGCTGACATAGTTTTCGGGGTCCTCACGGCCCTACCGGTACGGTCGTCGTCGTGACGGACGTGGCGGCGATGTCGTGGGTCCAGGTGGTCGTTCTTGCGATTCTGCAGGGGCTGACTGAGTTCCTGCCGGTGTCGTCGTCTGGACACCTGGCGATCGTGTCGCGGGTTTTCTTCGCCGAGGATGCGGGGGCATCGTTCACCGCCGTTACTCAGCTGGGCACTGAAGTGGCAGTGCTGATCTACTTCGCCCGGGACATCGCCCGGATCGTCAAGGCATGGTTGCGCGGCCTCTTTGTGGCCGCGCACCGCACCGCCGACTACTGGCTGGGCTGGTGGGTGATCATCGGCACGATCCCGATCGGTGTGCTCGGCCTGTTGTTCAAAGACGAAATCCGCACGGGCGCACGCAATCTATGGTTGATTGCGATCGCGTTGATCGCGTTCTCGGCGGTCATCGCCGCAGCGGAGTACTACGGCCGCCAGGCACGCCGAGTCGAACAGCTCACGTGGAAGGACAGCATCATCGTCGGCTTCGCACAGTGTCTGGCGCTGGTGCCGGGTGTGTCGAGATCCGGCGCGACGATCAGCGCCGGGCTGTTTCTCGGGATGGACCGCGAACTCGCCGCGCGGTTCGGCTTCCTACTCGCCATCCCGGCGGTGTTCGCGTCTGGCCTGTTCTCACTGCCCGACGCGTTTCACCCGGTCGGCGAGGGGATGAGCGCCACCGGTCCTCAGCTGTTGGTGGCGACCCTGATCGCGTTGGTCGTCGGATTCGCGGCGGTCGCCTGGTTCCTGCGATTCCTGATGCGACACAGCATGTACTGGTTCGTCGGTTACCGCGTCCTGCTCGGCACCGTCGTGCTGATCCTGCTCGGCACTTCAGTGGTGTCGCCCCTATGACGGTCATCCTGTTGCGTCATGGGCGGTCGACCTCGAACACCGCCCACACGCTCGCCGGCCGCAGCGAGGGTGTCGATCTGGACGACAAGGGCCAGGAGCAGGCCCAAGAGCTGGTCGGACGCATCGGAATGCTGCCCATCCGCGCGATAGTGCGGTCGCCACTGCTGCGATGTGAGCGCACGGTGGAACCGTTGGCTGCCGCCTTGGGTTTGGACCCCGTCGTCGACGAGCGCATCTCCGAGGTCGACTACGGCGCGTGGACGGGCCGCAAGATTGGCGACCTTGTCTCCGAGCCGCTGTGGGCGGTGGTGCAGCAGCAGCCCAGCGCGGCGGTGTTTCCCGACGGGGAGGGGCTCGCCGCGGTGCAGGCACGCGCGGTGGGCGCGGTGCGGGAGCACGACCGCCTGCTGGCCGAACAGCATGACGGCGACGTGTTGTGGCTCGCGTGTACCCACGGCGATGTGATCAAGGCCGTCGTGGCCGATGCCCTGGGAACGCATCTCGACAGCTTTCAGCGCATCACGGCGGATCCTGCGTCGATGAGTGTGATCCGTTACACGGCCATGCGCCCGTTCGTCATCCACGTCAACCACACTGGTGATCAGTTGACCGCGGGACTGCTCGCAAAACCGCCGAAGGACGCGTCGAAAGATGGTGAGGTGCCACCCGAAGACGCGGTGGTGGGTGGCTCGACCGGCTAGTCGGTGCGCACCCGGGATTGCGGCTGATGCCGCCGGTACCGGTATTTTGGAGATGCCATGGCCCGCGCAATTCATGTCTTCCGAACACCCGACCGCTTCGTGGCCGGGACCGTCGGGCAACCCGGAAACCGGACGTTCTACCTGCAGGCTGTCCACGACAAGCGGGTGGTGTCGGTGATCCTGGAGAAGCAGCAGGTGGCTGTGCTCGCCGAGCGGATTGCCGCACTGCTGCTCGAGATCAATCGGCGGTTCGGCACCCCGGTGCCCCCCGAGACCGGCGAAGTGGACGACCTGAGCCCCCTGATCACGCCTGTCGACGCCGAATTCCGGGTCGGGACGATGGGTCTTGGCTGGGACTCGGAGGCGCAGACCGTCGTCGTCGAACTACTCGCAGTCTCCGAGACCGAGTTCGATGCGTCCGTGGTGCTCGACGACGCCGAGGAGGGCCCCGACGCGGTGCGCGTTTTTCTGACCCCCGAATCGGCGCGCCAGTTCGCCACGCGCTCCAACCGGGTCATCTCGGCGGGCCGTCCGCCGTGTCCGTTGTGCGACGAACCACTCGACCCCGACGGCCACATCTGCGTACGCACCAATGGCTACTTGCGCGGCGCCATCACCGGTTCCGACGATGACGCCGAAGAATAGCGGCGGGCCAGACTCCGCTCGTGAAGCCAATGAGGTGCTACGGCGCGGCGAACTGACCGTCATCGGACGTATCCGCTCAGCGAGCAACGCGACCTTCTTGTGTGAAGCGCATCTCTGTGAGCGGCAATCACATTGCGTCTACAAGCCGATCGCGGGGGAGGCGCCCCTGTGGGACTTCCCCGACGGCACATTGGCCGGTCGTGAACTCGGTGCGTACCTGGTGTCGGACGCGCTGGGCTGGAACATCGTGCCGTACACGATTATTCGCGACGGGCCGGCCGGACCCGGCATGTTGCAGCTGTGGGTGGACCAGCCGGGCGAGAGTCTGACAGAGGTTGGTGACGAACCCCCCGCTGGACCTGACCTCGTGGACCTGCTGCCCGCCGGACAGGTCCCCCCCGGCTTTCTTCCGATCCTGCAGGCGTACGACTACGCAGGCGACGAAGTGACGTTGGTGCATGCCGACGACATCCGGTTGCGACGGATGGCCGTCTTCGACGTGTTGATCAACAATGCCGACCGCAAGGGAGGGCACATCCTGTCCGGCGTCGACGGGCAGGTGTACGGCATCGACCACGGCGTGAGTCTGCACGTCGAGGACAAGCTGAGAACGGTGTTGTGGGGCTGGGCGGGCAAGCCGGTCGACGAGGAGACCTTGGAGGCGGTCGCAGCTCTGCGCACACAGCTGGAACATGGCTTGGCGGATGTGTTGGGAGAGCACATCACTGAGCGTGAGATAGCCGCTCTACTGGCGAGAACGGCTGTGCTGCTTGATGATCCGGTCATGCCAACACCGGATCGGCGACGCCCGATCCCATGGCCGGCGTTCTAGCTCTCCCGGCGCGCTTGGCGAGCAACTTGCTTCCACCGCCGTAACGAGTCAAACCTCCGTGATCTACTGGGCCGGTGAGTGCGACCGATGCGGCGCTGGCCGCCGAGGTGGCCAAAGACGCCGGTGAACTGTTGCTGGCGGTGCGTGAGGAGATCGGTTTCTACGATCCCTACGACCTGGGCGACGCAGGTGACAAACGCGCCAACACGCTGATCCTCGACCGGTTGCGTGATGAGCGCCCTGACGACGCCGTGTTGTCCGAGGAGGCCGCCGACGACATTTCCCGTGTTCAGGCTGATCGCGTCTGGATCGTGGACCCTGTCGACGGGACCCACGAGTTCTCCATGGCCGGCCGGACGGACTGGGCCGTGCACATCGCGCTCTGGCAGCGCGATGGCGGGCAGAACGGCGGCATCACCGACGCCGCCGTCGCACTGCCCGCCCGCGGTGAGGTGTATCGCACCGACACGGTGACCGCTCCGCCGCCGCGCGAGGAGGGACCGATACTCATCACGGCCAGCGCCAGCCGGCCACCGCCGGTGCTGTGGTGGTTACGCGACCGGCTCGACATTCGGCTGGTGCGGATCGGATCCGCGGGCGCCAAGGCGATGGCCGTTGTCCGCGGCGATGTCGACGCCTACATCCACGCGGGCGGCCAGTGGGAGTGGGATTCGGCGGCGCCTGCCGGTGTGGTGGCGGCCGCCGGTATGCACGCGACCCGCCTCGACGGCTCGCCGTTGATCTACAACCGACCCGACCCCTACCTACCCGACCTCCTGATGTGCCGGGCGGAGCTGGCCGACGTGCTGCTCGAGGGCATCCTGTCGGCCTACCGGAACCGTTGAGCGGGAATGAATCGGCCCCTCGCGGTGTCGCAGTCCCTGATGCCTAAAGTCGACGCTATGAAATCGTGGCCGGCGCCGACCGTTCCGGCACTTGTCGGCCGCGGTCCGCAGTTGCGCCTCTACGACAGTGCCGACCGGCAGGTCCGTCCGGTGACGGCCGCGGAGACGGCCACCATGTACGTCTGCGGCATCACCCCTTATGACGCCACCCACCTGGGTCACGCCGCCACCTACCTGACCTTCGATCTGGTCCACCGGGTGTGGCTGGACTCGGGCCATCAGGTGCACTACGTGCAGAACGTCACCGACGTGGACGATCCGCTGTTCGAGCGAGCGGAGCGCGACGGCATCGGTTGGCGCGAGCTGGCCGACAGGGAGACCGAGCTGTTCCGCGAGGACATGGCAGCCCTGCGGGTGCTACCTCCGCAGGACTACGTCGCGGCCACCGAGGCGATCGCCGAGGTCATCGAGGTCGTCGAGAAGCTGCTGGCCGCCGGTTCGGCCTACATCGCCGATGATGCCGAATATCCCGACGTCTACTTCCGCGCCGATGCCACACCCCAGTTCGGCTACGAGTCGGGCTACGACCGCGACACCATGATGCGGTTGTTCGCCGAGCGCGGCGGCGACCCGGACCGCCCAGGTAAGAGCGACGCATTGGATGCGTTGTTGTGGCAGGCTCAGCGACCCGGCGAGCCCAGCTGGCCGTCGCCGTTCGGGGCCGGGCGGCCCGGCTGGCACGTCGAATGCGCTGCGATAGCGCTGAGCCGCATCGGCACCGGTCTGGATATCCAGGGTGGCGGTGCCGATCTGATCTTCCCGCACCACGAGTTCTCAGCCGCGCATGCCGAATCCGCCACGGGGGAGCGGCGATTCGCCCGTCACTACGTGCACGCAGGCATGATCGGGTGGGACGGGCACAAGATGAGCAAGAGTCGCGGCAACCTGGTGTTGGTTTCTGAGCTGCGCGCCGCCGGTGTCGACCCCGCGGCAATCCGGTTGGGACTGTTCGCGGGCCACTACCGCGCCGACCGCTCCTGGAGCGGGAGCGTTCTAGACGAGGCCAACGACCGGTTACAGCGCTGGCGCGGCGCCGTCGCACTGCCAGCCGCGCCCGATGCGGGCGACGTGGTCTCCCGGTTGCGCCGCTATCTGGCAGACGATCTCGATACGCCGAAAGCGCTTGCCGCACTTGATGGGTGGACGACGGATGCGCTCACCTATGGTGGCCACGACGTCTCCGCACCGCGGACGGTGGCGGCGGCCGTCGATGCGTTGTTGGGCATCAAGCTGTAGACCCGCCCCGCAGCGCCATCGGGTGGAGTACGTTTCGCCCATGAGCTCTGTGAACGGAAAAGTCGCCTTGATCACCGGCGCCGCCAATGGCATTGGCGCCGAAGTCGCGCGCCGCCTGCACGACAAGGGCGCCAAGCTGGTGCTCACCGATCTGGACGAGGTCCAGCTGAAGGACATAGCCACCCGACTCGGCGAGGACCGCGTGTTGACCGCTGTCGCGGACGTCCGCGACCTTGCCGCCATGCAAAAGGCCACCGACGCGGGTATCGACCGGTTCGGCGGCATCGACATCGTGATGGCCAACGCCGGGATCGCGACCCACGGATCGCTGTTGGCCGTCGACCCCCAGGCCTTCAGGACGCTGATCGACGTGAATGTGATCGGCGTGTTCCACACTGTGCGCGCTGCATTGCCCTCGGTGATCGAGCGACGCGGCTATGTGTTGATCGTGTCCTCGGCCGCCGCCTATGCGCCCGCGGCAGGCATGGTGCCCTACGACACGTCAAAGGCGGGCGTGGAGCACTTCGCCAACGCACTTCGTCTCGAGCTCGCACACCGGGGTGTCGACGTCGGATCCGCACACATGTTGTGGATCGACACGCCGTTGGTCCAGGAGACCAAGGACGAATCGGCGGCCTTTCAGGAAATGTTGCGCAAGCTGCCGGGGCCCCTCGGCAAGACAACGTCGGTCCAGAAGTGCGGCGAGGAGTTTGTCAAGGGGATTGAAGGCCGCAAACGCCAGATCAACTGTCCGCGCTTCGTAGGTGTGCTGCGCTGGTTGAAACCACTGCTGTCGTCGCGGCTGGGTGAGTCGACCACGCTGAAGCACGTTCCGGAACTGTTGCCGCGGATGGACGCAGAAGTGGCCGCGCACGGCCGCTCGATGAGCGCGCGCACGGAAGCGCTCGAAAAACGGTGACGATTAGCCGCGGCCGCGCTGGTTCGTCGGGCTACCGCCCGAAGCCCGGCCCGCGTCGGCGCAGATAGCGCTCGAACTCAGCGGCCAGGGCGTCGCCGTCGATTTTGCCGATCGCCTCGTGCATGTCGACCTCTGCGTCGCCGCGTTCTTCCAGCGACTGCACATATTCGGCAATGTCGTCGTCCTCGGCGGTCATCTCGGTCACCGCCAGCTCCCACTCCTCGGCCTGCGTCGGCAGGTCGGCGAGCGGTACCTCGATGTCGAGGACGTCCTCGACGCGGCGCAACAGCGCGACGGTGGCCTTGGGGTTCGGCGGCTGCGACACGTAGTGGGGGACGGCCGCCCAGAATGTCACCGCCGGGATGCCGGCTTGTACGCACGCGTCCTGGAAGACCCCGGCGATGCCCGTCGGCCCTTCATACCGCGTCTCCTCCAACCCGAAGACCTTCGCCGAGTCGGGGGAGTAGGCCGCGCCCGACACCGGGACTGGGCGGGTGTGTGGAGTGTCGGCCAGCAGAGCGCCCAAAATGACGACCGTCTGAACGTTGAGTTTGTCGGCGATCGCCAGCAACTCCGCGCAGAAGGTCCGCCAGCGCATATTGGGTTCCACGCCGTGCATCAGCACGATGTCGCGGTTCGCCCCCGGGGGACGGCAGTGTGAGATCCGCATGGACGGCCACACCAGCTCGCGGGTCACCCCGTCGACCTGCCGAATCACCGGCCGGTTGACCTGGTAGTCGTAATAGGCCTCGTCGTCGATCTCCACGATCGGCTCGGCTTCCCAGATCGCATCCAAGTGCTCCAACGCGTCGCTGGCCGCGTCGCCGGCGTCATTCCAGCCCTCGAAGGCGGCGACGACGATCGTGCCGCTCAGCTCGGGCAGGTCGGCCGGCTTGTAGCCGCTCGCATCCGACGGGGTCACCAGGCCAGCGTAAGCCCTGTGTGGTGACTACGAGCGGCATCGCCACACGGGCCGAATTTGTTGAAGTGGCGGGCGATGGCGGTCATCGAGACGAAATACGTTCGGCTGCACTCTGGTTAACCTTGGTCACGACGACGTTGGCGACAAGCTCCGCGAGCCGTCGCTCAAGGGCACCGCGAGCCAGGCGGGTCGGGATCTGTCGCCGTGTTGAGCTGGGCGTCCAGAAGTCGGTCGGGTGACAACGTAGACTTTCGGAGGTCGAGAGGCGTTGCAACGGTTCTCCGGTCCACACCGGTATCCGCCACGCTCGGCAGAGTTAAGGACGCCTTCCGCTACGTAAGGGGAGTGCACGTGAACGCCTTGGAGCCGAACATCCGTCCCGACTGCACCGATGAGCTGACGACTGCTCTGCGCCAGCGGATCATGGTGATCGACGGTGCGATGGGCACGGCCATCCAGCGGGACCGGCCGGATGAGGCCGGCTACCGCGGCGAGCGGTTCACGGAGTGGCCGACCGCTCTTCAGGGCAACAACGACCTGCTCAACCTGACACAGCCGCAGATCATCGAGGGGATTCACCGCGAGTACCTCGAGGCAGGCGCGGACATCCTGGAGACCAACACGTTCAATGCGAACGCGGTCTCGCTTTCCGACTACGACATGGCGGACCTGAGCTACGAGCTGAACTACGCAGGCGCTGCCCTGGCGCGGGCGGCCGCCGACGAGTACGGCACCCTCCAGAAGGCCCGCTACGTCGCAGGCGCCATCGGGCCCACCACGCGGACTGCGTCGATCTCACCGGACGTCAACGACCCCGGAGCCCGCAATGTCTCCTACGACCAGCTGGTCGCCGCCTACCTCGAAGCCGCCAACGGCCTGGTCGACGGCGGTGCCGACCTCCTCATCATCGAGACGATCTTCGACTCGCTGAACGCCAAGGCGGCGGTGTTCGCCATCGAGACGCTGTTCGAGCAGCGCGGACGCCGCTGGCCGTTGATCATCTCGGGCACCATCACCGACGCTTCCGGGCGCACATTGTCCGGTCAGGTGACCGAGGCGTTCTGGAACGCGATCAGGCACGCAAAGCCGCTCGCGGTCGGCCTGAACTGCGCCCTTGGCGCGCCGGAGATGAGGCCCTACATCGCCGAGGTGGCGCGGATCGCGGACACCTTCGTCTCTTGCTACCCGAATGCCGGGCTGCCCAACGCCTTCGGCGAGTACGACGAGTCCCCGGAGCAGCAGGCCGGCTACCTCGCCGAGTTCGCCGAGGCGGGCCTGGTCAACCTGGTCGGCGGTTGCTGCGGAACGGCGCCGCCGCACATCGCCCAGATCGCCAAGGTCGTCGAGGGCAAACCGCCGCGCGAGCTCCCGGAGATCCCGGTGGCCACCCGGCTCGCGGGCCTGGAGCCGCTCAACATCACCGACGACTCCCTGTTCGTGAACATCGGTGAGCGCACCAACATCACCGGCTCCGCCCGGTTCCGCAACTTGATCAAGGCCGAGGACTACGACACCGCACTGTCGGTCGCCCTGCAGCAGGTCGAGGTCGGTGCGCAGGTCATCGACATCAACATGGACGAGGGCATGATCGACGGCGTCGCCGCGATGGACCGGTTCACCAAACTGATCGCGGCCGAGCCCGACATCAGCCGCGTCCCGGTGATGATCGACTCCTCCAAGTGGGAGGTCATCGAGGCGGGCCTGAAGAACGTGCAGGGCAAGCCGATCGTCAACTCGATCTCCATGAAGGAGGGCGAGGAGAAGTTCATCCGCGAGGCACGGCTGTGCCGCAAGTATGGCGCCGCCGTCGTCGTGATGGCCTTCGACGAGCAGGGTCAGGCCGACAACCTGGAGCGTCGTAAGGAGATCTGCGGGCGGGCCTACCGGATCCTGACCGAAGAGGTCGGCTTCCCGCCCGAAGACATCATCTTCGACCCGAACTGCTTTGCGCTGGCGACCGGTATCGAAGAGCACGCGACGTACGGGATCGACTTCATCGAGGCGTGCGCCTGGATCAAGGAGAACCTCCCAGGCGTGCACATCTCCGGCGGTATCTCCAACGTGTCGTTCTCGTTCCGCGGTAACAACCCCGTCCGCGAAGCGATTCACGCAGTGTTCCTGTTCCACGCCATCAAGGCCGGCCTGGACATGGGCATCGTCAACGCGGGTGCGCTGGTGCCCTACGACTCGATCGACCCCGAGCTGCGGGACCGCATCGAGGACGTCGTCCTGAACCGTCGCGAGGACGCGGCCGAAAGGCTGCTGGAGATCGCGGAACGGTTCAACAGCTCGGAGAAGGCCGATGACCCAGCAGCAGCCGAGTGGCGATCTCTCCCGGTCCGCGAGCGGATCACCCACGCCCTGGTGAAGGGCATCGACGCCCACGTCGATGCCGACACCGAGGAACTGCGGGCCGAGATTGCCGCCGCCGGTGGTCGCCCGATCGAGGTGATCGAGGGCCCGCTGATGGACGGCATGAACGTCGTCGGTGACCTCTTCGGCGCAGGCAAGATGTTCCTGCCCCAGGTCGTGAAGTCGGCCCGGGTGATGAAGAAGGCCGTTGCGTACCTCCTGCCGTACATCGAGGCGGAGAAGGAGGAGTCCGGTGCCGCTGCCGGGAAGGACACCAACGGCACGATCATCATGGCGACGGTCAAGGGCGACGTCCACGACATCGGCAAGAACATCGTCGGGGTCGTCTTGCAGTGCAACAACTTCGAAGTGATCGACCTCGGTGTGATGGTGCCCGCCCAGAAGATCCTGGACGCGGTGAAGGAGCACGACGCCGACATCGTCGGGTTGTCCGGCCTGATCACCCCGTCCCTGGACGAGATGGTCAACTTCGCCGTCGAGATGGAGCGTCAGGGGCTGGAGATCCCGCTGCTGATCGGTGGCGCGACCACCTCGCGCGCCCATACGGCCGTGAAGGTGTCGCCGCGGCGTAGCGGTCCGGTGGTCTGGGTCAAGGACGCGTCCCGGTCGGTGCCGGTCGCGGCAGCGCTGCTGGACGACAAGCAGCGGCCGGCCTTGTTGGAGGCCACCGAGACCGACTATGCATCTCTGCGCGAACGGCACGCCCAGAAGAACGAGCGGCCGATGCTGACGCTGGAGAAGGCCCGCGCGAACCGGACCCCGATCGAGTGGGACCGCTACACGCCGCCGGTGCCCGCCCAGGGCCTCGGCGTGCGGGAGTTCACCGACTACGACATCGCGGAGCTGCGCGAGTACATCGACTGGCAGCCGTTCTTCAACGCCTGGGAGATGAAGGGTCGGTTCCCCGACATCCTCAACAATCCCGTCTCGGGCGAGACTGCCCGCAAGCTGTACGACGACGCCCAGGAGATGCTCGACACCCTGACCAAAGAGAAGTGGCTGACTGCCAATGGGGTAATCGGCTTCTTCTGCGCGAACGCGGTCGGCGACGACATCGAGGTCTACACCGACGAGACCCGTACCCAGGTGCTGACCACGTTGCACAATCTGCGCCAGCAGGGCGAGCACCGGGCCGGCATCCCGAACCGGAGCCTCGGCGACTACATCGCGCCCAAGGACACCGGGCTGGCCGACTACGTCGGCGCCTTCGCCGTCACCGCGGGGCTCGGCAGTCAAGACAAGATCGCCGAGTTCAAGGCAGACCATGACGACTACAGCGCGATCCTGCTGGAGTCGCTCGCCGACCGGCTGGCAGAGGCGTTCGCCGAACGGATGCACCAACGGGTCCGCAAGGAGTTCTGGGGATACCAGCCCGACGAGCAGCTGGACAACGAGGCGCTCATCGGCGAGAAGTACCGTGGAATTCGCCCAGCCCCGGGCTACCCGGCCTGCCCGGAACATACCGAGAAGGCGACGCTCTGGGAGTTGATGGACGTACAGGAGCGGACAGGCATCGAGCTGACCGAGTCGATGGCGATGTGGCCCGGTGCCGCCGTCAGCGGCTGGTACTTCTCGCACCCCCAGTCGCAGTACTTCGTGGTCGGCCGCATAGCCCAGGACCAGGTCGCCGACTACGCGAAGCGCAAGGGCTGGACCCTGAAGGAAGCTGAGCGCTGGCTTGCCCCCAACCTCGGCTACAACCCGGAGGACTGAGCCCTAGGAACGCCAACGGCTCCAAGGCTTTCCGCAAGAGGCCAACTACCACTCTGAATTTTGCGTACAGGGCTGTGATCGACCGTCTTCGAACGACCCTGTGTTCAATAACGAGCGGGAGGCATCGCGACACTCGGAACTAGCTGTCGTCGAGTGGCCAGTTATTGCCCGCTGATCGCGCGTCGGGCGGGCAATAAGTTCCCACTCGGCGGATGTATTCGCGTGTTCAGCGGAACAACTCGGCGTTTCTGGCCGCCCACTGCGCCACGGACTCAGCGGGGGTTCCGGTCAGCTCGGCGACCAGATCGTTGGCCTGCTGCGGCGTGTCGAGGCCGGTTTCGATCTGATCGAGATACCAGACGGCGTACTCGCCCATGGCGGGCCGCAACAACGCCTCGGCTTCGGCGCGGCCGCACCGCTCGAACGTGATGTCGAGCCCGAGTCCGACGCCGATCTGCTCGGCGATCTCGGCGCGGGTCAGCGATGCCGGTCCGGTGATCGGGTACATCTTCCCGTAGTGGGCCGGTTCGGGCATGACCAGCAGTGCCGCGGCGACGCGGGCGATGTCGTCCATCGAGATCGGCGCCTCGACCACCGACGGGTACGGATCGCGCACCGTGCGAGTGGTCTTGATCTGTTCGGCCCAGATCGTGAAGTTGTCGGTGAACTCGCCCGGTCCGAGTTGCGTATTGACGAGCCCGGACGCCGTGACCTTATCGGCATGCTCCTGCCAATCGCCGGCACCCGACAGGGCCACCACGTACTGCACGTGTGCCTTTCTGATCAGGTCGAGCGTGGTCTCCAGCGTTTCCGGCAGCGGTGCAAGATAGATCTGGTCGACACCGTCCAGGGCGGCGGGCAGCGATTCCGGGTCGCCGAGGTAGCCGGTGATTGCCGTCACACCGTCGGGCAGTATTGCCTTCGCGGGATTCTTGGTGAGTGCGCGGATGTCGTTGGCGCCCAGGTCGATCAGTCGATCCACGATGCGGCGGCCGATGTTTCCGGTGGCTCCTGTCACAAGAATGGTCATGATTTTCAGCCTACGGGTGACCCGTGACAGAATCGTCGTCATGCAAGCGGTGCTGTTCGACATGGATGGCACCCTTGTCGACTCCGAGAAGCTCTGGGACATCTCGTTGGCCGCGTTGTACGAGCATCACGGCGGCGTGCTCACGCCCCAGGTTCGCGCCTCATTGGTCGGTGGGTCGGCCGAGGACACCATCCGCACCGTCTACACCGATCTGGATCTCGAACCCGACCCGGCCGCAATGGCACAGTCCGACCGTTGGCTGCACGAATACACCGCAGAGTTGTTCGACGGCGGGCTGCCGTGGTGCGCCGGCGCGCGCGAGTTGTTGGAAGCCCTTGCCGCCGAACGAACTCCGATGGCACTGGTGACCAACACCCAGCGAGAGCTTACTGAGCGCGCCCTGAACAGCATTGGTAGGCATTACTTTTCGGCATCGGTATGCGGCGACGAAGTGCCGCGAGGTAAGCCGGCGCCCGATGCCTATCAGCGCGCGGCGGCACTGCTCGGGCTGGAGCCGTCGGCATGCCTGGCGATCGAGGATTCGGTCACCGGCACCGCGGCGGCCGAGAGCGCGGGGTGCCCGGTGCTGGTGGTACCCAACGACGTTGCAGTGCCACCCGGCCCGCGGCGGCGGCAGATCTCGTCGCTCGCCGAGATGTCCGTCGCGGACCTACGGATTGCGCATGCCGAGCTGACTTCGCAGTTGGGGGAACGCTCCGCCTGACGGCGGCATAAGTGATTGAATGTGACTCTCGTCACGCAATGCTGCGGAAGGGCGTCACATGACTCACGGACCCGTCGGTGATTCTGCGTCAGGCTTGGACTACGAGGAATCCGAACACAGCGGACGCGTCGTCCGAATAGCCTCCGTCGCCGCCTTGGGCGGTCTGCTTTTCGGCTACGACAGCGCGGTCATCAACGGCGCGGTGTCGGCGGTCCAGGATGAATTCCAGATCGACAACGCGACGTTGGGGTTCGCAGTCGCCTCGGCACTACTCGGTGCGGCGGCCGGGGCGCTGACAGCCGGTCGGCTCGCCGATCGGATCGGCAGGCTATCGGTGATGAAAATCGCTGCGCTGCTGTTCCTGATCAGCGCGATCGGCACCGGCCTGGCGACCAGCGTCTGGCTGGTTGTCGTTTTCCGCATCGTTGGCGGCATCGGCGTCGGCGTCGCCTCGGTTATCGCGCCCGCCTATATCGCCGAGACCTCGCCACCGCGCATCCGTGGGCGGTTGGGTTCGCTGCAGCAACTGGCGATCGTGTCCGGCATCTTCCTGTCATTGGCGATCGACTATGCGCTTGCGCAGATGGCAGGCGGATCCCGCGAGGAACTGTGGCTGGGTCTGGAGGCCTGGCGCTGGATGTTCCTTGTGATGGCGGTACCGGCGATCGTTTACGGCGGACTAGCGTTCACCATTCCCGAGTCGCCGCGCTATCTCGTTGCCAAGTACCGGATTCCAGAAGCCCGCAAAGTGCTCAGCATGCTGTTCGGTGAAAAGAACCTGGAGATCACGATCACTCGGATCCAGGAGTCACTCAAGTCGGAGAAACCGCCCTCGTGGCGTGATCTGCGCAAGCCGAGCGGCGGGCTCTACGGGATCGTGTGGGTCGGTCTCGGGTTGTCGGTATTCCAGCAGTTCGTCGGCATCAACGTGATCTTCTACTACTCCAATGTGCTGTGGGAGGCCGTCGGGTTCGGCGAGAGCGCGTCGTTCACCATCACCGTGATCACGTCGATCACCAACATCCTGACCACGCTGATCGCGATCGCGCTCATCGACAAGGTCGGGCGTAAGCCGCTGCTTCTGGTCGGCTCCTCCGGCATGGCGGTCACGTTGGCGACGATGGCGATCGTCTTCCAAACCGCCGAGTTGGTCGATGGAAAGCCGGTGCTCGGCCCGGTCGCCGGCCCTGTCGCTCTGATCGCGGCCAACCTGTTCGTGGTGGCGTTCGGCATGTCGTGGGGTCCGGTGGTGTGGGTGCTGCTGGGCGAGATGTTCCCCAACCGCATCCGGGCCGCGGCGCTCGGCCTGGCCGCGGCCGGGCAATGGGCGGCGAACTGGCTGATCACCGTGACATTCCCCGAGCTGCGCAACGCCCTCGGGGCCGCCTACGGCTTCTACGCGTTATGCGCGGTGCTGTCGTTCATCTTCGTGTGGAAATGGGTGGAAGAGACAAAGGGCAAGCACCTGGAGGACATGCACCGCGAAGCCATCCACCACGAGGAACCCCGGGCGGTCACCTGACGCGTCGACCTGCGGGCGAAAACCGCCGTGACTTTGCTCGCGACGGCGTGAAACAATCGCGTGCCGTGAAGACCTTCGACGCGCTGTTCGCCGAACTTAGTGACAAAGCGCGCACCCGGCCCGCGGGCAGCGGCACGGTCGCGGCGCTGGACGGCGGCGTGCACGGACTCGGCAAGAAGATCCTGGAAGAGGCCGGCGAGGTGTGGCTGGCAGCCGAACATGAGGGCGACGAGCAGCTGGCCGCCGAGATCAGCCAGCTGCTGTATTGGACGCAGGTGCTGATGATTTCCCGCGGCCTGTCCCTCGACGACGTCTACTCACAACTGTGACCGCCACCCTGCGCGTCGCAGTCCCCAACAAGGGGACGCTCTCAGAATCGGCCGCCGAGATCCTGTCGGAGGCCGGCTACCGGCGCCGCACCGACCCCAAAGACCTGACTGTCATCGACCCCGCCAACAATGTTGAGTTCTTCTTCCTGCGGCCCAAGGACATTGCGATCTACGTCGGCTCGGGACAGCTGGACTTCGGCATCACGGGCCGCGATCTGGCGTGGGAATCCGACGCGCCGGTGCGGGAGCGGCTCGCACTCGGCTTCGGGTCCTCGACATTCCGCTACGCGGCGCCCGCCGATGCGCACTGGCGCGTCGAAGACCTCGCCGGTAAGCGAATCGCGACGGCGTTTCCCAACCTGGTGCGAAAAGACCTGGCCGCACGCGGGATTGAGGCGACGGTCATCCGACTCGATGGCGCGGTGGAGATCTCCGTCCAGCTCGGCGTCGCCGACGCGATCGCCGACGTGGTCGGCTCGGGTCGCACACTCGGACTCCACGACCTCGCGGCATTCGGCGAACCCCTGTGTGATTCGGAGGCGGTGCTCATCGAGCGCGACGACGTTGGCGACGAGCCCGCCGAGAACGCCCTTGCCCGTGACCAACTGGCCGCACGCGTACAGGGTGTGGTCTTCGGGCAGCAGTATCTGATGCTCGATTACGACTGTCCGCGGACCGTGCTAGAGGAAGCCACCGCGGTCACCCCGGGACTGGAATCGCCCACCATCGCCCCGCTCGCGGATCCGGCGTGGGTGGCCGTCAGAGCGCTCGTTCCACGGCGAGACGTCAACGCCATCATGGACAAAATCGCGGCGATCGGTGCAAAGGCGATCCTGGCGTCCGACATCCGGTTCTGCCGCTTCTGATTCGACGGGTCGTGGCGCTGCATGCGTGTTAGCGTCCGGGTGTCGTTTTCACCGGTACGGAGGTTGGCATGACGCAGGTCCTCGTTATCGTGCTCGCTCTGCTGATCGGCGTGATCGCCGGGCTGCGGGCAATGACCGCCCCGGCGGTGGTCGCTTGGGGGGCCTTCTTGGGGTGGATCGACGTCGACGGCAAGTGGTCGGAGTGGGTGGCCCACCCGATCACCGTCACCGTCCTCACGATCTTCCTGCTGGTGGAACTTGTCACCGATCAGCTTCCCAAGACGCCGAGTCGCAAGACGGCACCGCAGTTCGCCACCCGGCTCATCATGGGTGCGTTCGCGGGCGCGGTGATCGGCAGCGCGTTCTTCCATACCTTCAGTTCGACCGGTGCCGGCGTCGTCGGTGCGGTTCTGGGTACGCTTGGCGGCGCCGCGGTCAGAACGAAGCTTTACGAAGCCAACAACGGTAAGGACCGGCCGGGTGCGTTTCTGGAAGACCTGGTGGCGGTGGGTGGCGGTTTCCTGATCGCCTTCCTGGTCAGCCTCGTCTGAATTGCGTTCTATGGCCGATAAATTCGATGCGATCATCGTTGGCGCCGGCCAGGCCGGGCCGCCGCTGGCAGGCAGGCTGACCGAAGCCGGACAGACGGTAGCGGTGATCGAACGCAAGCTCGTCGGCGGCACCTGCGTCAACTACGGCTGCATTCCGACCAAAACACTGGTTGCCAGTGCGCACGCCGCCCACGTCGCGCGCCGCGGAGCCGAATACGGCATCGGCACAGGCGATATCAGCGTCGAGATGGCCGCTGTCAAGGCGCGCAAAGACAAAATCGTGCGTGGCGACCGCGAGGGCGTCGAGTCCTGGCTAGGCGACATGAAGGCCGCCACGTTCATCCGCGGCCACGCCCGTTTCGAAAGCCCGCACACCATCAGAGTCGACGACCGGGTACTCGAGGCGGACAGGATCTTCCTGAACGTCGGCGGTCGGGCGGTGGCGCCCGATATGCCCGGACTCTCCGACATCGACTACATGACCAATGTCGGCATCCTCGAACTCGATACGGTGCCAGAGCATCTGGTTGTCATCGGCGGCAGCTACATCGCGCTGGAGTTCGCGCAGATGTACCGCCGCTTCGGCGCCCGCGTGACGGTGATCGAGAAGGGTCCGCGACTCACCTCTCGCGAGGACGAAGACGTCTCCGCGACGATCAAGGAGATCCTGGAGGCCGAGGGCATCGATGTCGTCGTTGACGCCGATGACATCCGGTTCACCAAGCGTGACAACGGCTTCGAAGTGACGCCGCGCCAGGGTGCCCGGCCCATCGCAGGGACCCACCTGCTGATGGCGGTCGGGCGTCAGCCCAACACCGATGATCTCGGACTCGAGGCCGCGGGCGTGGAAACCGACCGCCGCGGTTACATCGTCGTCGACGATCAGCTGCGCACGAATGTCGAGCACATCTGGGCGATGGGGGACTGCAACGGACGCGGAGCCTTCACCCACACCTCGTACAACGACTTCGAGATCGTCGCGGCCAACCTGCTCGATGACGACCCGCGCCGCGTGAGCGATCGGATCACCACTTATGCGCTCTACATCGACCCGCCGCTTGGTCGCGCCGGTATGACCGTCGACGAGGTTCGCAAGTCGGGGCGAAAAGCGTTGGTGGGTAAGCGCCCCATGACTCGGGTCGGGCGCGCTGTCGAGAAGGGGGAGACACAGGGTTTCATGAAGGTCGTCGTCGACGCCGAGACGGAGCTGATCCTCGGCGCCACGATCTTCGGGGTCGGCGGTGATGAAGTCATCCACTCCATCCTCGACATGATGACGGCCAGGAAGCCCTACACCGCGATTTCGCGCACCATGCACATCCACCCCACCGTCAGTGAGCTGGTGCCGACGATGCTCCAGGATTTGAAACCGCTGGACTAGCGGCACGACCGACCTTCAGTTGTCGCGTAACGTGCGCGACCCGCCACCCGAGATGGCGACATGTGCGTACATCAGCGGGGTGGACCCCCTCGGAATTCGCATCGATGTCGGTTTGTGCGCCCGCGCCGAGAAAGAAACCCAGACGGTTGAGGTCGTCCTCGCTGCTGGTCGAGCTGTTCCAGCCCGGCCCAAGGCCGAGATTGATCCAATGCATGTGGTGCTGCGCGGCGAAGACGGACAACGACACCAAGGTGTTCAGCTTGTCGCCGCTCTTGCCCCCGGAGTTGGTGAACCCGGCCGCGACCTTGTCTCGCCACGTGCCGTTGACGCAGCGGCGGCCGGTCTGTTCGGCGAACGACTGAAACGCCGCCGACACGTTGCCCATATACGTCGCCGAACCGAACACGATGCCGTCGGCGACATCGAGCGTGTCCCATTCGGCGTCGCCCATGTGGTCGACAGCGATCGCGGTGACGTCCGCGCCGGCCTCGGAAGCACCGGCGGCCACCGCTCGGGCGAGTGTGGCGGTATGCCCGTACCCGGAATGGTAAGCGATCGTCAGCGCAGGTGCGGAGATGTCAAAACCGTTGTGTGCCATGGTTATTGTCCCTTTACGGATTCGGCTACCTCACGGTAGCGCTCAGCCCATTCGGGCAGCGGGTCGCCGGCCAGATGTGCATCGAGCCGGTCCAGGTAGGCATGTGTGCCGGGCCGGAAGCCCTCGGCGTTGCGGACGCCGAGCCCGCGGTGCGTGAAACGCAACAGGGTGCCCGCGCCGTCGGCGGTCAGCTCGTAGCGCACCACGCTGTCCTCGATGATCCGCTGGTGCCATTCGTGTTCGAACACGTGCGGCGGATCCCACACGCGAATGCGCCCGGTCATCCGCTTCTGCTCGGGCGGCGCCGGGGGACCGTCGGGCACCATCTCGATGACACCGCCTTCGCGCGCGTCGATGGTGGTCTGGCCCATCCATTGGTTGCGGTGCTCCGGGTCGGTGATCGCGGCCCACACAGCTTCGATGGGAAACGACAGGCGGCGCTCGAACGTCAGGACCGCCCGTTCGCCCTCGATGGTGAGTCGTCCTTCGCGTCCGGTCACTGTTCCTCCCGATGGGTCGCTTGAAGATGCCGTTCGAGGGCGTCAAGGTGACCGGCCCAGTAGCGGCGATAGCGGTCGATCCATTCGTCGATCGCGACCAGCCCGTCTGCACGCAGCGCATAGATGCGGCGTTGGGCGTCGGGTCGGACCTCGACAAGGCCGACCTCTCGTAGCACGCGTAGGTGGCGCGACACGGTCGGCTGAGTCAACTTGGGCAAGGTCGCGACGAGTTCGCCCGCCGTCCGCTCGCCGTCTGCCAGCACATCCAGCAGCGCCCGCCTGCTCGGTTCGGCGACCGCTTCGAAGACATCCATGCGGCTAGTATTGCAGGGCATCTATATAGATGCAAGCAAATATATGATCAGCTGACCGCACGCAGCAATCGGAGCGGCCCGATCTCCGAAGTATTCTTCGTCAGTTCAGCCATCCGATCGTTGGCACCGGAACGGGATCGGGCTCGGTGTCGGCCCAGTCGGGCCGCCACACACCGCCGGCGTCGGGCCGCACCGTCCAGCGCAGCGGCGCGGGCTCCCACAGTAAGTCGTCGTCGACGGAGCCGACAGGTGCAGGTCGGCTAGCGCTCAGGCGAGGTCGAGCTGCCACAGCAAGTCGTCGGTTATGGGCGGCGCTGCACCAATAGCGCCTGCGCTACGCTCCCGATAAAGCCTTGGCGGTCAAAGATTTCCGCGCTTGTCACGCCGATGCCGTCCGGGCCGATAGATCCGCGCGCCCGCAGGGCGAAGTCCTCGCCGACGGGCAGCCTGTGCAGGTGCACCACCGTGTCGGTGTTCATGAAAGTGAACTGCTCTGGGTCCAGTGCCGCCCCCGCACCGTTGGCACAGTCGACCACCATCGCGAGCCGCTGCAGAGCCGTCGTCGGCTCCGAATCCACCAGCGGTACAAGGGGTCTGAGCCAAACCACGTTGCCGCTCTCGGCGGTCTCAGGCTGGCGCCGCCAGCTCACCGTCTCGAGATACCCCTTCGCGCCGACCCAGCCGTGCGGCACCGGGACTGCCTCGCCCTCGACCAGTGCCGGATAGCGGTCGGTGGCCACATCGGCCGTGTCGCTGGTAGCCAACAGCCACGCCGTCACACGCGCGACTGCGCGATCTGGGCCGTCGATCCTTGCCGCCGACATCTCGGCCATCATCATCGAGATCCGCTTTCCCGGACGTTCGACCCATGCGCGCACCTTCACCGGTGCGACGGGGATGACGCCGAGAATGTCGAGCGTCAGACGTCCGACACGCAGTCCCGAATCGGTCGCCAACTCCTCGATCAACTTGGTCATCAGCGCCAGAGGCGGTGAGCCGTGCTGGATTTCGGGATCCCAGTTGCTGCGGGTGCCGTCGGTCGATTCGAACACCAGGAATTCACCGTCGGCGTCGAGCCGACGGTAGTGGCAATCGATCACGCAGCCGACTCCTCGGTGTGCAACACCGTGTCATCATCGCCCTCATCGGGAGCCTTGGGCCAACCGGGATACGGCGGTGGGGTGCCACCGAACACCGGGCAGTGCGCGTGGTGAGCGCACCAGTCGCACATCCGTGACGGGTGCGGACGGAAATCACCTGTGGCACCGGCAGATTGGATAGCATGCCAAATCGCCATCAACGTCTTCTCGAAGCGCAGCAGCTCGTCGAGGTCGGGGGTGTAGTCGAGGATCTGGCTGTCGGCCAGGTAGAGCAGCCGGAGCCGCGCGGGCAGCACGCCCCGGGAGCGCAGCAGCGCCACTGCGTAGAACTTCATCTGGAACATGGCCTTGAATTCGGCCAGTGCCCGGGCCTCGGGCGGGGCTTTGCCGGTCTTGTAGTCAACGACCCGCAACTCGCCGGTGGGTGCGACGTCGATGCGGTCGACGAAGCCGCGTAGCAGGGTGCCGTCCTCGAGCTCGACCTCGACGCGTTGCTCGCAGCTGTCCGGGTCGAATCGGGTGGGGTCTTCCAGGCGGTAGTAGCCGGACAGCAGCGCACGTGCCTCATCGAGTAGCTCAGCCCGCAGCTCGGGTTCGAAGTCGTCGGCGAGTTCGGGCTGTGCCGCTACGATGCGCTGCCACGCCGGGTCGACGAGCGACATCGCGGTGTCGGGGCCGCGCTCGGCCGCAGGGAGGGCATAGAGCTGCTCCAGGGCGGCATGCACTACCGAACCGCGCACTTGCGCCGTCGAGGACGGCTCGGGCAGCCGGTCGATGGCGCGGAACCGGTACAGCAATGGGCACTGCTTGAAGTCCGCGGCACGAGACGGCGACAGCGCCGGACGCCGAACGGCAGTCGGTTCCGGTTCGTCTGTCATGAGTTCAGCGTATGGCGACACTCCGACACACCCGCGCACCCGTCGCGGCGCGGTGGCTGGCAGGCTGAACTGCTGTGAACAGGACCGGGCCATTCGCCGTCGGTGATCGCGTGCAGCTCACCGACGCGAAGGGCAGGCACTACACGATGCTGCTGACTGAAGGCGGCGAGTTCCACACCCATCGCGGGATCATCGACCTCGACACCGTCATCGGGCTGCCCGAGGGCAGCGTGGTCAAGTCCACCAACGGCGATCAGTTCCTCGTGTTGCGACCGCTGCTGGTCGACTACGTGATGTCGATGCCCCGTGGCGCGCAGGTCGTCTACCCGAAGGACGCCGCTCAGATCGTGCATGAGGGAGACATCTTCCCCGGCGCACGCGTTCTGGAGGCCGGCGCCGGCTCAGGTGCCTTGACGTGCTCGCTGTTGCGCGCCGTCGGGCCCGAGGGGCGCGTCACGTCCTACGAGGTGCGCGAGGACCACGGCGAGCACGCGATGCGCAATGTCACCACCTTCTTCGGGGGACTCCCGGACAACTGGGAGCTCGTGACCGCGGACGTCGTCGACTATGCAGGTCCTGAAGTGGACCGGGTGGTGCTCGACATGCTGGCGCCGTGGGAGGTGCTGGGGTCCGTCGCCAACGCACTCGTGGCCGGCGGCGTCCTGATGATCTACGTCGCGACCGTGACGCAACTCTCACGAACGGTCGAGGCCTTGCGCGAACAGAAGTGCTGGACCGAGCCGCGGGCCTGGGAGAGCATGCAGCGCGGATGGCATGTCGTCGGCCTGGCCGTGCGCCCGCAACACACTATGCGAGGGCATACCGCATTTCTGATCAACGTGCGCAAATTGGCACCGGGTGCGATCGCGCCCATGCCACTGAGGCGCAAGCGCCAACTCGGCGGCAGCGTCTGAATTGTCAGCTCAGCTGACGTGCCTGATTGTCAGCTCCGCTGACGTGTCTAGTCGTCGGTGCTGCGCCGCAGACCGCGCCGAACGGACAGCAGCTCCACCTCGGGTCGCGCGGCCACGAGTCGCTCGGCGGCATCGAGCACGTCGACGATATGGCGACGATCGGCAGACACCACGGCGATGCCTACGCCGGCACGGCGATGCAGATCCATCGAGCCGGTCTCGGCTGCCGACACCGCGAATCGACGGTGTAACTCGGCGATGACCGGGCGGATGACGGACCGCTTCTGCTTGAGCGAGTGCACATCCCCGAGCAGCAAATCGAACTCAAGCCAGCCGATCCACATCCGATTGCGTGCCTAGCGCGGAGGCGTCGGAGGCGTCAGGGACGAAGGGGCGCTCGGTGTCTGCGGGGCATCCGCACCCGGCTGCAGCAGCTCGTCGGCGGTGCGGCGCGTCAGCTGCCAGGAGTTGTCGGTGAAGCTGAACTCCATCGGATACGCGAAATCGCCGGCCTGCGGGTTGGCTGACTTGAGTGAGACCAGCGCCGACACGGTGTCCGGCGTCCCTTGGACCCACCGCAGATCCCGGGCCTCGAAGGTCAGCGGGGTGTAGCCGTTCTGGCGCAGCGCCTGGCCGAACTTGTCCATCGCGGCGGCATCACCGGGCGCGGGGGATTCGATCAGCCCGGTCTTGTCCGCGCCGGGGACGTTGGCATCTGCGATCCGGTTCATCACGTCGGTCAGCGCGGTGGGTGGGGGCAGCGGAGCGACGGGCGGGGCGGCCGGCTCCTGGACGGGAATCGTTGGCGCCGGCTTCTCCGTCGCCGCCTCCGGTTGATTGTCCTGGCTGTCCGCACCACATGCGCCAAGCCCGAGCGCCGCCGCGATTGCGACGGCGCTCAGGATTACGGCACCGGTGGTGCGGTGCACCGGCTGCCTAGCCGACAGCCGACATCAACGCCATGAGCGACTGCTTCGACATCTGCCATCCGGTGGGGCTGGGACCGGGAACGAACGCGATGTTCTGGCTCGCGACCCCGCCGTTCGCGGCTGTCGCCGTTACGTCGGCGGTGACCACGGGACCGTTCTGGTCGATGTTCGCCAGGCTGAAGGAGAGCGGAAACTTGCCTTCGGCCTGCGCCTCACGCAACTTCGAGTCGGCAACCCGGCCTTCGATCCGGCCGATGCCACCCTGGATGTATGGCGCCTTGCCCGCGGACGCGCCCGGGCCGCCGAGTGCCTGAAGCGTCTGAAGCAGCGGGCCCTGCAGGTCGGGTGCCGGTGCCTCCGGCATGGGAATGTCCCAAACGACGGGAGCCACGCGCGGTGAGGTCATCGCATCCGATGATGCAATGGAAGTCACACCTGCAGCGGCGCCGGCGATGACGACGGCTGCTGCAGCGCCGCTAACGAGGGCTTTCAGGGTCACGATTGTCCTTTCGACGGGCCCAACTCAGGAATGAGGTTAACAAGTGTTGCTGGTGTGTCGAATTCCTAGAGCGCACACAAAGCCTGAATCGCCGGTAGCGTTGAAGTTGTTACTGCACCAACACCCGGTGCGGGAAGGGGCGCAAATATGAGCGAGTCCGAGCGTTCTGAAGGATTTGGGACACCCCACGAGTCAGGCATGTCCAGCGACGAGGCCGCCGAACTCGAAGAACTGCGTCGTGAGGCAGCCCTGCTACGTGAGCAGCTCGAAAGCGCCGTAGGGCCTCAAAGCGGCCTGCGTAGCGCACGAGATGTGCATCAACTCGAGGCCCGGATCGACTCGCTCGCAGCCCGCAACGCCAAACTGATGGAAACCCTCAAGGAAGCACGGCAGCAATTGCTGGCTCTGCGTGAGGAAGTCGACCGACTGGGTCAGCCGCCGAGCGGATACGGCGTGCTGCTGTCGGTTCAGGACGACGAGACCGTCGACGTCTTCACCTCCGGCCGCAAGATGCGGCTGACGTGCTCGCCGAACATCGACACGAAAACTCTCAAACAGGGCCAGACTGTCCGCCTCAATGAGGCACTGACCGTGGTCGAGGCGGGCCACTTCGAAGCTGTCGGCGAGATCAGCACACTGCGCGAGATCCTCTCCGACGGTCACCGCGCGCTCGTGGTGGGTCACGCCGACGAGGAGCGCATCGTCTGGCTGGCCGAGCCCTTGGTGGCGGCCGAGTTCCTGCCCGAGGAGGACACCGAGGCGTTCGACGACGATGACGACGACCGTCCGCGCAAACTGAGGCCGGGTGACTCGCTCCTGGTCGACACCAAAGCCGGGTATGCGTTCGAGCGCATCCCCAAGGCCGAGGTCGAGGATCTTGTCCTCGAAGAGGTCCCCGACGTGAGCTACAACGACATCGGCGGTCTTGGCAGGCAGATCGAGCAGATCCGGGATGCTGTCGAACTGCCGTTCCTGCACAAGGAGCTCTACCGGGAGTATTCGCTGCGACCGCCCAAGGGTGTGCTGCTCTACGGCCCTCCCGGCTGCGGTAAGACGTTGATCGCCAAGGCGGTCGCCAACTCGCTTGCCAAGAAGATGGCCGAGGTTCGCGGCGATGATGCTCGCGAGGCGAAGAGCTACTTCCTCAACATCAAAGGCCCCGAGCTACTGAACAAGTTCGTCGGTGAGACAGAACGCCATATCCGGCTCATCTTCCAGCGCGCCCGTGAAAAGGCGTCGGAAGGCACCCCGGTGATCGTGTTCTTCGACGAGATGGACTCGATCTTCCGCACCCGCGGCACCGGCGTCAGCTCCGATGTGGAGACGACGGTTGTGCCACAGCTGCTGTCGGAGATTGACGGTGTCGAAGGGCTGGAGAACGTCATCGTGATCGGCGCCTCCAACCGCGAGGACATGATCGATCCGGCGATCCTTCGGCCCGGCCGGCTGGACGTCAAGATCAAGATCGAACGACCTGACGCCGAAGCGGCCCAGGACATCTTCTCCAAGTACCTGGTCGAGGAACTGCCTGTGCACGCCGACGATCTCGCCGAGTTCGGCGGCGACCGGACGCTGTGCATCAGGGCGATGATCGAGAAGGTCGTTGACCGGATGTACGCCGAGATCGACGACAACCGATTCCTGGAAGTCACTTACGCCAACGGCGACAAGGAAGTCATGTACTTCAAGGACTTCAACTCCGGCGCCATGATCCAGAACGTTGTCGACCGGGCGAAGAAGAACGCGATCAAGTCGGTGCTGGAAACGGGGCAGCCTGGTCTTCGCATACAGCACCTGCTCGACTCAATCGTCGACGAGTTCGCTGAGAACGAGGATCTGCCCAATACCACCAATCCCGATGACTGGGCACGAATTTCGGGCAAGAAGGGCGAGCGGATCGTTTACATCCGCACCCTGGTCACCGGCAAGTCGTCGAGTGCTTCACGCGCGATCGACACCGAGTCGAATCTGGGCCAGTACCTGTAGCGGTACTGACCCAGATCCCCGCTAGTCGCAGAGGTTTGCAGCGGCCGCGTCGTAAAGCACCTGTGCATGCTCCGCCGTGATGTCGTTGCCGGTGTTCGTGTAGATCGAAACGACAGTGGTGCCCTCGGGGATGCCGTCGGCGATCTCGTTGCACACCGCCTGGCCCATATTGAGTGCCGCTTCGTTGGGCTCGATGCCACCCGCTTGTATTGCGTCGTTGAACGCGGCTTCGTCGGCATTGGCCGGTGATGCGAGCGCCAGACCGAGAGCCAACGCCCCGATGCTGGAAATTAAAAGCCTCTTCATTGTCGAATTCCCTTCACCCTGATGTTGCGCACCGTTTACCGAGCCTGGTTGTGGTCCATGGAGACCACTCGGGCACGCTGCATTGGCGCAGCTTATGGATGAAAAGACGATCGTGTGGGGAAATGGTCGTAGCCGTCAATTAATGGCGATCGGCGGAGCTGATCTGCGGTAACAAGCCATTCGCTTCAGGCGGACCCGTGACGAAACCGGCGCGAGCGCTGACCGGACGGTATGCCCTTGTCCATCTCGAGATAAGCGTCGCGGCCGGCCAGGCTCACCGCCACGTCGGCGATCAGCGGGTCGAAGAACCGCTCCCGGTAGATCGGGTCGACGCTGGTGCTCACTGTGAAGTACAGGCCTGACAGCACCGCCACGAACAGCGACACGTGCACGACGGTTTGCGCTACCGGTACATGGATGCCGAACCAGGTTCCCGCGCAGGGCGGTTCGCCGACCGGGCAGGTCTCCTCCGTCGACCACAGCACGGCCACATCGTCGGGGACCGCGACGATTCCGAGCGCCACGAAGAACGCGAACAGACCTGTCGTGAAGAGCACCACCTGGATGGCCTGGGCGACCACCATCACCGCCACAACATTGACCTGCTCGGCGATGGACAGCGCAGAGCGCCGGGGCGCGTGACCGTCGGCGGTGGCCAGCGGCGTGCCTTCGAGCAGCTTGGCTGGGTCCGTCTGTTCGGCACGATCCTCGCGCAGCGCCTTCACTTCGTCGCGGATGGTCGTCACCATGAAGATGATCGCTACGGCGGCGAGGAATCCGATGGTCTGCCAGAGCCTTTGACGGGTCAACCGGGCCGCCAGCTGCCACAGCTCAGCGGTGAAATAAACCACTACGGTGAGCATGAGCAGCGGCAGTGCCCGGCTCATCAGAGTGCCGAGCGCACCCAGCTGCAGCCATGCGAATCTGAAGGCCCACAGCACAATTGATCCGATGCCGACGTATGTCAGCCAGATCGCCAGGACTGCGACAAACGCGAATCCGACGATTTCGGCCGCGGCTATTCCGGAGAAGCCGCTGTCGGCGAACGGCAGCCCGATCACGAAGATTGCCATCACGAGCAAGGCAGCCGACGTTCGGCCGACCTCGCCGCGGGTCGTACCTGAGCGGTGGAGCAAGTAAAGCCCAAAGGGCGCGGCGATCAGCACCACGCTGAGCGCGCCGAGCCGTATCGCGTAGCCGTAGTCCGGGTCGCCGTCGGTCAGCTCGGCCAACGTCATCGCCAGCGAGATCACTGCTCCGATACCGCTGACCATCGGCGCCGACCGCTCGATCAGCGCGCGGGACCGGACCCGTCGCGTCAGGACCAGCGGTAGGCCTCGATGGAGGAACCATTCGTGGACACCCCGCATGTCTGACACGCGGATATTGTGCGCGAAACCGGGCCCCGGCGTGCGTCAGCTCGCCGGAACGGCGGCTCGATAGCGCCCGCGGGCGACCAATGTGAGCCGAAGGTCGTCGCTCAGCGGGTCGAGGAACTGCGTTCGATACTCGCCGTCGGCTGCGGACTTTGCGCTGACATACATGAACGTCAGTGCGCCGAGGAACATCGTGACCTGAATCAACGCCTGCGGTACCGGGATCGTCATCCCCAGAAATATGCCGTCGCTCGACCCCTCGCCTCTTGTCCAGGCCGCCAACAGCTCCGGCGAGAGGAGGATCAGGCCGAGCACCAAGAAGATCAGTGCAGTGACGATGGCGACCACGAAGATGTGAGCGAGCTGCGAAACCGCCAGCACGAACAGCACATTGAGCCGTTCGGCGCGATTGAGGGGCTGAGTGTGAAGCGGATCGGGCATCGCCGAGAAGGGTGACTCGGCCAGTTGCGCGTTGCGACCGAGGGCGGCATCGGGTGCCTCGATGACCGGCCTGAACCGGTCGATGGTGACGGCGACCACGAACGCCGCGGCGATCAGCGAGAGGAACCACAGCGCGAGCCACATTCGGCTGCGCGAGATTGTCGAGGCCATGAGCCACACCGGCGAATTGAAGAACACCAGAAATGTCAGCAGCAATACCGGCAGTGCCCGGATCATCAGCGTCCCCACGGCGGCGAGATGCGAGAAGGTCATCCGCGCGGTCCACGCCAGAATGGAGCCAAGGCCGGACGCAGTCAGCGCCAATATTGCCGCGATCACCACCGCCTCGAAGATCAGATCGGCGAGCACCCGAGGGCTGGGTCCGCCGAGGATGCCACCGGCAATCCCGACCACCAACGCAACGGTCGCCGCGATGGTGCGTCCGGCCACGGTGGCGATTCTGGACACCAGCCAGCCGACCAGCGCCGCCACGGGTAGCACGAGGACCAGCAATCCCAAAACGAACCACTCGGTGCGGGTCGGCCCACCCTCGATGTCGATGGTGTGTTTACCGGTGACCTCAACGACCACCGCGGAATTGACCATGAACACCGCGAATGCGGCCAGCGCAGGCGCCGATCGTGGCCACAGTCGCCGGACCAGCCGACCGGGGCGCAGCACAGCGGGAAGCCCACGCTCGAGGAACCATGCATCAGCCGCCCGCCGCTGCTGGATGTCAATCATGGGGCAGCCGCCGCGCAGGGGCGTCGGCCAGCTGCGTCACGCCCATGAAGCCCAGCGACCCCCGCAGCGGGGTCGTCCGTGTCAGACGGCACGGTCGCAGGCTACTGCGGGTCGTCGCCTAGGCTGGCCACATGCAGCGGATTATCGGGACAGAGGTCGAGTACGGCATTTCCTCGCCGTCCGATCCCACCGCGAATCCGATACTGACCTCCACCCAGGCGGTGCTGGCGTATGCGGCGGCCGCGGGCATCCAGCGAGCCAAGCGCACCCGCTGGGACTACGAGGTGGAATCGCCGCTTCGCGATGCCCGCGGGTTCGATCTGAGCCGGTCAGCGGGCCCGCCGCCGGTGGTGGACGCCGACGAGGTCGGCGCGGCCAACATGATCCTGACCAACGGTGCCCGGCTGTACGTCGACCACGCACATCCCGAGTACTCCGCCCCGGAGTGCACCGACCCCCTGGACGCGGTGATCTGGGACAAGGCCGGCGAGCGGGTGATGGAGGCGGCGGCGCGCCACGTCGCAAGCGTCCCCGGTGCCGCCAAGCTGCAGCTTTACAAGAACAACGTGGACGGCAAGGGCGCCTCCTACGGGTCGCATGAGAACTACCTGATGTCACGGCAGACGCCGTTTTCGGCGGTGATCGCGGGCCTGACGCCGTTCCTGGTGTCGCGCCAGGTGATCACCGGCTCCGGCCGCGTAGGCATCGGTCCGTCGGGCGACGAGCCCGGGTTTCAGCTGTCGCAGCGATCCGATTACATCGAGGTCGAGGTCGGCCTTGAGACGACCCTCAAGCGCGGCATCATCAACACCCGCGACGAGCCGCACGCTGACGCGGACAAGTACCGACGGCTGCACGTCATCATCGGCGACGCGAATCTCGCCGAGACGTCGACGTATCTCAAGCTCGGCACGACCGCGCTGGTGCTGGATCTGATCGAAGAGGGCATGGACCTCACCGACCTGGCCTTGGCGCGGCCGGTACATGCCGTCCACGTCATCAGTCGCGACCCGTCGCTGCGCGCGACCGTCGCACTCGCTGACGGCCGTGAGCTGACCGGCCTTGCGCTGCAACGAATTTACTTGGACCGGGTGGCCAAGCTGGTGGACAGCCGCGACCCCGACCCGCGCGCCGCCGAGGTCGTGCAGACGTGGGCCAACATTCTCGACCTGCTCGAGCGCGACCCGATGCAGTGCGCGGAGATCCTGGATTGGCCCGCCAAGCTGCGGCTGCTGGAAGGTTTTCGTAGCCGGGAGAATCTCGGCTGGTCGGCACCGCGTCTGCACCTGGTCGATCTGCAGTACTCCGACGTCCGGCTGGACAAGGGACTGTACAACCGCCTGGTCGCCCGCGGGTCGATGAAGCGACTGATCACCGAGCAACAGGTGATCGACGCCGTTGAGAACCCGCCAACGGACACCCGGGCGTACTTCCGTGGCGAATGCCTGCGGCGGTTCGGGGCGGATATCGCGGCGGCCAGCTGGGACTCGGTGATCTTCGACCTCGGGGGCGATTCGCTGGTCCGGATTCCAACTCTCGAGCCGCTGCGCGGCAGTAAAGCTCACGTCGGCGCCCTGCTGGACTCCGTGAACAGCGCCGTAGAACTGGTAGAACAGCTCACGACCTGAGTTCTCGCGTGGCGCACTATCCCCGGCAATCTGTGCGTTGAACGGTAGGGTGGGGTTACGGCGGGCAGCAGTGAGCCCGCCGAAGACATACGCAGGAGGCGGCGATGGCGCAGGAGCAGACCAAGCGTGGTGGTGGCGGCGGGGAAGACGATGACCCCACTGGCAGCGCGGGCGCGGGCCAGGAGCGTCGCGAGAAGCTTGCCGAGGAGACCGACGACCTGCTGGACGAGATCGACGACGTGCTGGAAGAGAACGCCGAGGACTTTGTGCGCGCGTATGTCCAGAAGGGCGGCCAGTGACCTGGCCGCACCGCGAACAGCCGACCATCCCGTCACCGCTACCAGGAGCACCGCCCCTTCCTGTGGACCTGTCGTCCTTTTCTGAGTTGCTACGCCGTCAGGCGCCAGAACTCCTCCCCGTGAACCGTCACACTGTCCCGACCGACGCTGTACCGCACGGCACCACGATTGTCGCGTTGAAGTATCCCGGTGGCGTCGTCATGGCAGGTGATCGCCGGTCCACGCAGGGCAACATGATCGCGGGCCGCGACGTGCAGAAGGTCTACATCACCGACGACTACACGGTGACCGGGATCGCGGGCACCGCGGCCATCGCCGTCGAGTTCGCCCGGTTGTACGCCGTTGAACTGGAGCATTACGAAAAGCTCGAGGGCGTTGCACTGACGTTCGCGGGCAAGGTCAACCGGCTCGCGACGATGGTCCGGGGCAACCTCGGCGCCGCACTGCAAGGCTTCGTCGCCCTGCCACTGCTTGCCGGCTACGACCTCGATGACCCAAACCCCGAAGCCGCCGGTCGCATCGTTTCCTTCGACGCTGCGGGCGGCTGGAACTTCGAGGATGAGGGCTACCAATCGGTGGGATCGGGCTCGATCTTCGCCAAGTCATCGATGAAGAAGCTGTACGTACAAGTGGCGGACGCGGATTCCGCGCTGCGGGTGGCCGTCGAAGCGCTCTATGACGCCGCCGACGACGACTCCGCGACCGGAGGGCCCGATCTGGTGCGGGGCATCTACCCGACCGCAGTGGTCATCGGCGCTGAAGGGGCCGAGGAAGTGCCCGAGCAACGCATTGCGGACTTCGCGCGGCAGGTCATCGAAAGCCGTTCCCGGGCAGATACTTTCGGTCCGGATGCTGCACATCGGTCCACCGACGCGCGGGGAGACTCGTGAGCTTTCCATACTTCATCTCGCCCGAACAGGCGATGCGCGAGCGTTCAGAGCTCGCGCGCAAGGGCATAGCTCGCGGCCGAAGCGTCGTGGCGCTTGCTTATGCCGACGGGGTGCTGTTCGTCGCCGAGAACCCGTCGCGATCGCTGCAGAAGGTCAGTGAGCTCTACGACCGCGTGGGGTTCGCCGCCGTTGGGCGGTTCAATGAGTTCGACAGGCTGCGGCGCGGCGGCATCCAGTTCGCCGACACCCGCGGCTACGCCTATGCCCGGCGCGACGTCACCGGCCGTCAGCTGGCCAACGTCTATGCCGAGGCGCTGGGCACGATCTTCACCGAGCAGGCCAAGCCATACGAGGTCGAGCTGTGCGTGGCTGAGGTCGCGCATCACGGTGAGACGAAGGCCCCTGAGCTTTACCGGATCACCTACGACGGGTCGATCAACGACGAGCCCCATTTCGTCGTCATGGGCGGCACCACGGAACCGATCGCCGAGAAGCTCAATGAGAACTACACCGAGAACGCAGGCCTGTCGGCGGCGGCGAAGATCGCGATCGACGCGTTGAAGGCCGGCATCAGCGATGAGTCCCGCACGATCGACGCGTCGACACTGGAGGTGGCGATCCTGGACGCTAACCGGCCGCGCCGCGCATTCCGGAGGATTACCGGTTCAGCGCTGGAAGCATTGCTGCCGGTTGATGATTCGCCTTCCGGGGAGAACAAGTCAGACGCGTAATCCTTATGCGGCCAGTACGTTGATGACGGCTTCGGGTTCCGTGTCGTCGAGGTAAAGCTGCCACAACGTCTCGGCAGTTCGTCGGGGTCCAGCGTGCCTGCCGTCACCCCGCCGAAACCCCTCGGGGTTCGCCGTCAGCGCTCGGGGGATGTCGCCGCGTTCGATCAGCCCCCCGATGGTGATGGTGCCCGCGTAGATGCCCGTCGGTGCCAGCGCGATAAGGGCAGGTCTTTTCGCCCGGGCGTTAAATCTGCGTGTTCGGAGTTGACGCGTATGCCGAACGGGAGGACGATTTGTTGCGTCTTACAGTTGGCGTTGCGCTACCCGCAACAATATAGGAGCGCGGCCCATGCCCAAGGTTGTCGTGATCGGCGCTGGCATAGTCGGCACTTCTCTTGCCGATGAACTGACCGCCCGCGGCTACACCGACGTCACGGTGCTCGACCGCGGGCCGTTGTTCGCGACCGGTGGATCGACGTCGCACGCCCCCGGACTGGTTTTCCAGACCAACCCGTCCAAGACGATGAGCGCGTTCGCGCGTTACACCGTCGAAAAGTTCGGTGCCCTGGAACATCCTGACGGCTGGGCGTTCAACCCCGTCGGTGGACTCGAGGTTGCGACGACGGGTGAGCGCTGGGCGGATCTGCATCGCAAGGCCGGCTGGGCCGAGGCATGGGGCATCGAGGGCCGGTTGCTTACCGCTGCCGAATGCGTCGAGAAGCATCCGCTGCTCGATCGCGACCGCATCCTCGGCGGATTCCACACGCCCACCGACGGTCTGGCGAAGGCCGTGCGCGCCGCCGAAGTCCAGGCGCGGCAGGCGATCGCCCGCGGCGCGACCTTCCGGCCGCACACCGAGGTGCTCGGCATCATCGACAAGGGCGGCCGCGTCACCGGCGTGCACACCAGTGCCGGCGTCATCGACGCCGACATCGTGGTGTGCGCGGCCGGGTTCTGGGGCGCCCAGTTCGCCAAGCAGGTCGGACTCGTCGTTCCACTCGTGCCGATGGCACATCAGTACGCGCGCACCGGGCAGATCGGCGCCCTTGTCGGGCGCAACACCGAACTGGCCGATGCAGGCCTGCCGATCCTGCGGCACCAGGACCAGGATCTGTACTTCCGCGAGCACGTCGACCGCATAGGCATCGGCTCCTACAGCCACAAGCCGATGCCCGTCGACATCTCCACGCTAATGGCCGATACCGCCGGCGAGCCGATGCCGTCGATGCTGCCGTTCACCGAGGAAGACTTCGCACCCGCCTGGCACGAGGCACGCCAATTGCTTCCGGCATTGGGTGATTCGAAGGTCGAAGAGGCGTTCAACGGCATCTTCTCGTTCACCCCCGACGGCTTTTCCGTCATGGGTGAACATCGCGATCTGAGCGGATTCTGGGTCGCCGAGGCGGTCTGGGTCACGCATTCGGCCGGCGTCGCCAAGGCCACGGCCGAGTGGATCGTCGACGGCACACCGTCGATCGACGTCCACGAATGCGACCTGTACCGCTTCGAGGACGTCGCCCGTAGCCCCAAGTTCATCATGCAGACCAGCTCGCAGGCCTTCGTCGAGGTCTACGACATCATCCACCCGTACCAGTTCCGCACCGCCATGCGTGGCCTGCGCACCAGCCCGTTCTACCCGCGGCAGCAGGAGCTCGGAGCCTACTTCTACGAGGGCGCCGGCTGGGAACGCCCGGCCTGGTTCGAGGCGAATGCCGCTCTGGCACAACGGCTTTTCAGCGACGGGCTCCCTTGTCCAGAGCGTGATGACTGGTCGTCCCGATTCTGGTCGCCGATCTCGATCGGCGAGGCGCACGCCACGCGTGAGCGCGTGGCGATGTACGACATGACGCCGCTTACCCGTTACCACGTGGCCGGTCCCGGCGCGGCCGCGTTCCTGCAACGGATGACCACCAACAACGTCGACAAGAGCATCGGTTCGGTGACCTACACCTTGCTACTCGACGAAACCGGAGGCATACGAAGCGATATCACCGTCGCCCGCCTCGGCGAGCACGACTTCCAGGTCGCCGTCAACGGGCCGATGGACTTCGACTGGTTGCACCGCCACCTACCTGACGATGTGACCCTGCGTGACATCACCGGCGGCACATGCTGCATCGGTGTGTGGGGGCCGCTGGCCCGCGACATGGTGCAGCCATTGTGTCCCGACGACCTGTCACACGAGGGCTTGAAGTACTTCCGCGCCAAACAGACGTATCTCGACGCGATACCGGTCACCATGCTGCGGGTGTCCTACGTCGGTGAACTCGGCTGGGAGATCTACACCAGCGCCGAATACGGTGCCGCACTGTGGGATCTGCTTGCCGACGCGGGTAAGCGTCACGGCGTCATCGCGGCCGGCCGCATAGCCTTCAACAGCCTGCGCATCGAAAAGGGTTACCGCCTGTGGGGGACGGACATGACCGCCGAACACCAGCCGGCCGCGGCAGGGCTGGACTTCGCGGTGAAAATGAACAAGAACTTCATCGGGAAGGCGGCGCTCGGGAACGCGCCGGAAAACATGTTGCGCAGCATCGTGTTCGACGACCCCACCGCGGTCGTGCTCGGCAAAGAGCCGGTGTACATCGACAGCCGCTGTGTCGGTTATGTCACCAGCGCGGGCTATTCGCCGACTGTCGGACGCACCATCGCCTACGCGTGGTTGCCGGCCGCCACCGCTGTCGGTGACTCCGTCGTCGTCGACTATCGCGGCAGCCGATACGTCGCGGCGGTGCACGCCGAACCCGTAGTGGATCCCGAGATGGCTCGGATCAAGAGGTAATACAGTGGCTTTCGACGTCATCGTGATCGGGCTGGGCGGGATGGGTAGCGCCGCCGCGTACCACCTCGCCGCGCGTGGCAAGCGCGTGCTCGGTCTGGAGAAGTTCACCCCGGCCCATGACAGGGGATCCAGCCACGGGGGCTCGCGCATCATTCGGCAATCCTATTTCGAGGACCCGGCGTATGTTCCGCTGCTCCTGCGCGCGTACGAACTGTGGGACAAGCTCGCCGCCGACTCACAGCGCGAGGTGCACCGGCTCACCGGCGGACTGTTCATCGGGCCGCCGGACTGCCTCACTGTGGCGGGCAGCCTGCAGGCCAGCCGGGAATGGAACCTACCGCACGAGGTGTTCGACGCCGCCGAGATCCGCTCCCGCTTCCCGAATTTCACTCCCCGCTCCGGCGACATCGCGCTATACGAGGCGAGGACCGGCTTCGCGCGCCCGGAGATGACCGTGCAGGCGCATATCGACCTTGCCGAACGAGCCGGCGCCACCCTGCTGTTCGGTGAGGAAGTCCTTGAGTGGAGCGAGGCGGCCGGCGGCGTCACAGTCCGGACGGCAAAAGCCACCTACACCGCCGGGCAGCTCGTCATCTGCCCCGGGGCGTGGGCGCCGCAGCTGCTCGCCGAGTTCGGCATCCCGATCACCGTCGAGCGCCAGGTGCTCTATTGGCTCGACCCGGTCGGCGGCACCGCGCCGTTCGTCGACCATCCGATCTTCATTTACGAAAACGCCCACGGGGAGCAGATATACGGGTTCCCGGCCATCGATGGGCCACGCGGCGGTGTCAAGGTGGCCTTCTTCCGCAAGGGCGTCGTCTGCACGCCGGACACCATCGACCGGGCCGTGCACGACCACGAGATCAGCGAAATGCGTGACCGGGTGGCCGAATTGCTCCCGGCACTCGACGGCCCCTGCCTGCACTCGGCGACGTGCATGTACTCCAACACCCCCGACCGGCATTTCGTGATCGCCCGCCACCCGGACAGCGCGAACGTGACGGTGGCGTGCGGATTTTCGGGACACGGGTTCAAGTTCGTTCCGGTGGTCGGGGAGATCCTCGCGGATCTGGCCATCGACGGCGCGACCGGTCATCCCATCTCGTTGTTCGACCCCCGACGGTTGGTGACTACGTGACTGGCCAGGTTCCCCCGCTGCTCCCGTCGGCGACAGACCCGTCCCAGGCACTGCGCACGACCCTGGGCGGGGACTACTACGTCAGCGACAGCGTCTTCGCCGCCGAGCAGGAACGCATCTTCGAGAACATGTGGTTCTGCGCGGTCCGCTCATCGGATCTCGCCCTGCCCGGCAAGTTCAAGAAAGTTCAGGTCGGACGCGAAAGTGTGCTGCTGGTACGTGGCCGCGACGGATTGCTGCGGGCGTTCCTGAACGTCTGCCGCCATCGCGGCGCCCAGTTGTGCACCGAGTCCGAGGGCGAAGTAAAGCGCAGCATCCGCTGCCCCTATCACTCATGGTCGTACGCTCTGGACGGCAAACTCATGGCCGCGCCCAACATCACATCGCTGACCGACGAGACCGGGGCAGCCATCGACCGCTATCGGTTCGGGCTGGTTCCGGTCGCGCTGACTGAGTGGCTCGGCTATGCCTGGGTGTGCCTGGCGGACACCCCGCCGCCGTTCGACGATGTCGTCGCGGAGGCCACTGTCCGACTCGGTGACTCCGATGCCATCAACCGGTACGGCATCGGCGGCCTGGACGTGGGTCATCGTGTTGTCTACGACGTGGCGGCCAACTGGAAGCTGATCGTCGAGAACTTCATGGAGTGCTACCACTGCGCGTCGATCCACCCCGAGCTCGTCGGTGTGCTGCCCGAGTTCTCACGGGGTATGGCTGCCCAGGCAAATGTCGGACGTGGTGCCGAATTCGGTTCGGAAGTCAACGGATTCACGGTGGACGGCTCGGTCGGATTCGACCGCCTACCCGGGATCACCGATGACCAGGACCGGCGTTACTACGCGATCACAGTTAAGCCGACGGTGTTCATCAATCTGGTCCCGGACCACATCATCTTTCACCGGATGTTTCCGGTCTCGCCCTCGCGGACCATCGTCGAATGCGATTGGCTCTACACCGCCGATGTGGTGGCGTCGGGGCGAGACGTATCGAACTCCGTGGAGCTGTTCCACCGCGTCAACGAGCAGGACTTCGATGCCTGCGAGCGAACCCAACCCGCGATGTCGTCGCGGGCCTACCGGCACGGCGGCGTCCTCGTTCCCGCCGAACACCACATCGCCGAGTTTCATGAGTGGGTAGTGTCCCGTCTCGGCGAGGGCAGGTGAAGCGGCGATGAACGGTGAACCAGATCTCTGTATCGGCGGGCAGTGGCGCCACGCCTCCGACGGCGGGACTCGGGAGATCGTCAACCCGGCCGACGGCAGCGTCGCCGCCGTCGTCGACGAGGCCACCCCCGACGATGCGCGCGACGCAGTCGCAGCCGCGAGGAGGGCGTTTGACAGCGGTGCCTGGCCCGCCACCCCAGTGGCCGAACGCGCCGCGCTGCTCGACCGGATAGCCGACCTGCTGCAGCGCGACAAGGAGTCGCTGGCGCGACTCGAGACCGTGGACACCGGCAAGACGATCGCGGAGAGCCGGATCGACATCGACGACGTCACATCGGTTTTCCGCTACTACGCCCGGCTGGTCGCCGTCGAAGCCGACCGGATCGTGGACGTCGGGGATCCCGCCGTGATCAGCCGCGTGGTCCGCGAACCCATCGGGGTGTGCGTGCTCATCGCGCCGTGGAACTACCCGCTGCTGCAGATGTCGTGGAAGATTGCGCCCGCGCTGGCCGCCGGCTGCACGATGGTGGCCAAGCCCAGCGAGGTCACCCCGCTGAGCACCATCGCTTTCGCGCATCTGCTCGACGAGGCGGGCGTGCCGCCGTCGGTGGTGAACCTGGTCCAGGGCAGCGGTGCGGTGCTCGGGGCCGCGCTGACCGATACTCCAGATGTCGACTTCATCTCGTTCACCGGTGGGCTGGCCACCGGTAAGACCATCACCAGGGTGGCCGCCGAGCACGTCACCAAGGTGGCCGTCGAACTCGGCGGAAAGAACCCGCACATCGTGTTCGCCGACGCCGACGCCGAAAGCGCCGTCGACCACGTGCTGACCGGTGTCTTCCTGCACTCGGGGCAGGTCTGCTCGGCCGGCACCCGGCTGATCGTCGAGGAGTCCGATCGCCGACGACTTCGTCGCCGAACTGGCGGCCCGCGCGGAGAAGATCCGCGTCGGCGACGGGATGGACCCGGCCAGCGAGACCGGGCCTCTGGTGTCCGAGCAACACCGCGCCAAGGTGGAAGCCCATGTCCAGCAGGGCATTTCCGAAGGCGCCAAGCTTGGTCGCCGGCGGCGCGCGGCCCAGCGACCCCGCGCTTGCCAAGGGCAGTTTCTACCTGCCCACGATCTTCGACCGGTGCGACCGGTCGATGCGAATCGTCCAGGAGGAAACCTTCGGGCCGATCCTGACGGTGGAACGATTCACGACAGAGGCCGAGGCGATCGTCCTCGGCAACGACACGGAGTACGGTCTCGCGGCGGGTGTTCGGACATCCGACATGGCGCGGGGCGAACGTGTGGTGCGGGCACTGCGGCACGGCACGGTGTGGCTCAACGATTTCGGCTACTACACCGCCGCGGCGGAGTGGGGCGGATTCGGTAAGTCAGGTAACGGTCGCGAACTCGGGCCCACCGGGCTCGCGGAATACCAAGAGATCAAACACATCTGGCACAACACGGCGCCCGCCAAAGCCGGCTGGTTCAAGGGTTAGAGAGGACTTCGAAATGAGGCAGCCATGGTGATCAAGGAGCCACACACCGACAGCGGCATGGAGGAATTCGGCTACAAGGAATCGCTGGACCGCAGCATCGGCAAGTTCGCGAGCTTTGCCGCCGGAGTCAGCTACATCTCGATCCTGACCGGCACGTTCCAGCTGTTCTACTTCGGTTTCGGCACTGCCGGGCCGGCCTACCTGTGGTCGTGGCCGCTGGTGTTCGTCGGGCAGATGGCCGTGGCGCTGTGCTTCATGGAACTCGCCGCGAAATATCCGGTCGCCGGCTCCGTCTACAACTGGTCCAAGAAGCTTGGCAGCCGGCTCGTCGGTTGGACGTCGGGCTGGCTGATGCTCACCGCGTCGATCGTGACGATCTCCGCAGTGGCGCTGGCCTACCAGCTCAACCTGCCGAGGCTGTGGAGCGGGTTCCAGATCATCGGCGACGGCACCGGCCCGTACGACTACGCCGCCAACGCCGTACTGCTCGGCACCGTGCTCATCGTGTTCACCACCGTCGTCAACGCGCTCGGTGTGCGGTTGATGGCGATGATCAACAGCTCCGGGGTGTTCATCGAATTGATCGCCGCGGTGTTGATCGTGTTCATCCTTGCCATCAACATCGAGCGTGGACCGCAGGTGTTCTTCTCCACCAACGGCTACGGCGCCGGGGAAAGCAGCGGTTTTCTCGGCGCGTTCCTGATCGCGTCGCTGGCCTCCGGCTACGTGATGTACGGCTTCGACACCGCGAGTTCGCTTGGCGAGGAAACGGTGGAGCCGCGGCGCACCGCGCCAAAAGCGATCGCGCGAGCGATCCTGGCGTCCTTCGTCATCGGTGGCGGGATCCTCGCGTTCGCCGTGTTGGCGGCGCCGAATCTGGACGATCCCGAGGTCGGCAGCAGCAGCGGCGGCCTGCAGTACATCGTGCAGCAGGTGATGGGTGGACCGCTGTCGACGATCTTCCTGGTCTGCATCGTGATCGCGGTGACCGTGTGCTGCCTCGCGGTGCACACTGCGGCCATCCGGCTGACGTTCGCGATGGCCCGCGACAACGCACTTCCGTTCGGGGAGAAGCTCGCCCGAGTACATCCGAAGACGCAGACGCCGATCATCCCGGCGGTGGTCATCGGCCTGATCGCGGTGATCATCCTGGTGATCAACGTCGGCCAGCCCAAGATCTTCACGGTGCTGACGTCGATCGCAATCATCATGATCTACATGGCCTACCTGATGGTGACCGGCCCGCTGCTCAAGAAGCGGCTCCAAGGCCAATGGCCGCCAGCCGATCTCAAGGAGGGCGGCTACTTCACCATGGGCAGGTGGGGCCTGCCGGTCAACATCGTCGCCGTGGTGTGGGGCGTCGCGATGGCGGTGAACCTCGCCTGGCCGCGCGCAGCCGTGTACGGGGAACCCTGGTACAACACCTGGGGTGCGTTCGTCTACATCGGCGTGATCCTCGGTGCCGGTCTGCTGTGGTACTTCGTCAAGGGCCGCCACCACATCGGCTGTCTGGAATCCCATGCGGCGGAGACGAAGCCTGAGGCGGTGGAACCGGCCTGATGTCTGACGCCGGAACGTTTGACTATGTGATCGCCGGCGGCGGCACGGCGGGGTGTGTGCTGGCCGCCCGGCTGTCCGAGGATCCGGACGTGACGGTGTGTCTGCTGGAGGCTGGGCCGTCCGACGTCGGCGACGACAACATCCTTGTGCTGTCGGAATGGATGCATCTGCTCGATTCCGGTTACGACTGGGACTATCTTGTCGAGCCGCAGGAACGCGGCAACTCGTTCATGCGGCATGCGCGGGCCAAGGTGCTGGGCGGGTGCTCATCGCACAACTCGTGCATCGCGTTCTGGCCGACCGCCGAATGCCTCGACGAGTGGGTGACGATGGGCGCCGCTGGGTGGAGCGCGGCTGAGATCCTGCCGTTGACCAAGCGACTCACCGAGACCGTACTGCTGCGCGACGTGCCGCCCGACGATCCTTGTGGTGCAGCCGTTCTCGAGGCTGCGGCGATGGCGGGCATGCCGACCGTGGCGTTCAACCGAGGCGAGACAGTCCGAAACGGCGCCGGATGGTTTCAGATCAACGCGACTGAGGACGGCACCCGGATGTCGTCCTCACATGCGTTTCTGCATCCGATTCTCGACACCCGCCGCAACCTCGAGGTCCGCACCAAGTGCTGGGTCACCGAGATTCTGTTCGACGACGCACTGAACGCTACTGGGGTGCGCTATCAGAAGCCCGACCTCAGCGGCTACGACGTGGTCTCGGCCAGGCGTGAAGTCATCGTTACCGCTGGCGCCGTCGACACCCCGAAGTTGTTGATGTTGTCGGGAATCGGTCCCGCGGAGCATCTGCGCGAATTCGGCATCGACGTCCGTGTCGATTGTCCCGGTGTCGGATCGAACCTCGATGACCACGTCGAAGGGCTGGTGTTCTGGGAGGCGTCACAGCCGATGGTCAATACGTCGACGCAGTGGTGGGAGATCGGGTTATTCACCACTGTCGATGAAGGTGTCACCCAACCCGACCTGATGATGCACTACGGCAGCGTGCCGTTCGACATGAACACGCTGCGCCACGGCTATCCGACCACAGACAACGGGTTCTGCTTGACGCCCAACGTGACTCAGGGCCGATCCCGCGGCACCGTGCGGCTGCGGTCCCGCGACTTCCGGGATCGGGCGCGGGTGGACCCGCGGTACTTCACCGATCCCGAGGGGTATGACGAGCGGATCATGCTCACCGGTGTCCGGTTGGCTCGCGAGATCGCCGAACAGGCACCGCTGGCCCCCTGGGTCGGCCGGGAGCTTGCGCCGGGGCCGGATGCGACCACCGACGACGAGCTGCTCGACTACATCCACAAGTGCCACAACACCGTTTATCACCCTGCGGCGACCGCGAGGATGGGTGCCGTCACGGACCCGATGTCGGTTCTCGACCCGGAGCTGCGGGTCAAGGGGGTGTCGGGGCTGCGGGTGGTGGACGCGTCGGCGATGCCGAAGCTACCGCCGATCAACCCCAACATCACGGTGATGACGATGGCGGAGAAGTGTGCCGACCTCATCCGAAAAACCTGATCTCAAGGCGTTCCTGGGCGAGCACACACCGTTCCAGGCGATGTCCGATGAGGAACTGGCCGAGTTGGCGGCCGAGTCGGTCGTAGCGGAGTTTCCCGCTGGTGCCCTGGTTGCCGACTACGCGACGCGCGTGCCCGACGACGTGTGGATGGTGCGCACCGGCCAAGTGGCGCTGCGCAGTAGCAGCGACGGCACCACCATCGACACCGTCGGTCCCGGTGGCATTTTCGGCTACATGCCGCTGCTGACCGGCGGTGGCATGGACTTCGAGGCGCGTACGACGGCGCCGAGCGCGCTTATTCGGTTGCCGGGCACGTTGGTGCGGGCCCAATTCGCCAAGCCAGCGGGGTTGGCGTTCCTGGCTTCGTCGGTGTGGAACGTGGGCACCGCCGATCGGCCCACGATCGCACCGACCGACAGCAGGCCGGTCGCCGAGCTGGTGCACGGCGACGTGCTGTTGGTCTCGCCCGATACCTCGGTGCGTGACGCCGTCGTGCAGATGACCGAGCACCGTGTCTCCTATGCGCTGATCCGGCTGCCCGACGGTGGTCTGGGCATCTTCACCGACCGCGACTTGCGGACCCGTGTGGTCGCGGCGGGCCTCGAGGTCGATGTGCCGATCGAGAAGGTGATGAGCGCGCCCGCCCGCACCGTCACCGCGGATCTCACCGCCGACGTCGTGCTGATGGAGATGCTCGAATGCGGGTTGCGACACATGCCGGTGTTGACGTCGGCGCGCGGCGAGGTCGTCGGCGTGCTGGAGGACGCGGACCTACTGGCCGCCTCGGCACGCCAGAGCTTCGTGCTGCGCCGATCGATCAGCCTGGCTGCGTCCGTCGCGGAATTGCAGAACGTGGGGCAGCGCGTCACCGGCATCGCGAGTGACCTGTTCCGCAATGGCACCAAGGCATCGGCTACCAGCGCCATCCTGTCGGTCGTCATCGACAGCCTGGTACGCAAGGCGCTGGAACTGGCGCTGGCCGAGTCGGATTCCGCGCCAACCGACGGCTTCGCCTGGCTTACACTCGGTAGCGTGGCCCGACGTGAGGCCATGCCGTCATCCGATGTCGACAGCGCGTTGTCGTGGAAGGACGAACTTTCCACGGCGAGTTCGCAATTGCGCGCAGTCGCCCGTCGAGTTCACGAACTCCTTGACGGCTGCCGGCTCCCGTCCGATCGAAATGGCGCTGTCGCGTCCAATCCGGGTTTCTCGCGCTCGCAATCGGATTGGCTTGCCGCCGCCGAAGGTTGGCTTGAAGATCCGTTGCGCGATCGCGGGCTGATCTTTTCGTCGCTGCTGATCGACGGCCGCGTCGTTTGGGGTGATAGCTGCGCTGCACACCGTACCCGTGGCATACCGGCGCATGCGGGATGAGCATCCGAATGCGCTACGGCTGCAACTGCTCGACGCGCTGTCCGGCAAGATACGAGCCAGGTCGCTGCGGGATGTGTTGTCCCGTCGGGGCGGAACGTTCGACTTAAAGAACCACGCCGTGACGCCGATCGTCAACCTAGCCCGTTGGGGTGGGTTGACCGCCGATGTCACGTCGGCGACGACGCCCACCCGGCTGGCCGCCGCGGCGCAGGCCGGCGCTATCAGTCAGCGCGACGCGGAGACACTCTGCGACGTGTTCGTGATGCTGCAGCGGCTGCGGATGGCCCACCAGGTCGAACAGATCGCCGCTGGGCGCATACGCCGGGTGACGTGGTCACGATGTCGGAGTTGTCGCCGTTGAATCGCAGCCTGCTCGGCGACGGGCTGCGTGAGATCGCCGCGGTGCGTCGGCGCGTCGGAAATGTCGGTGTAGGCCGCCTATAGGCTAGTGGATCATGGCGAAACGCGAGGACGACAAGCCGGCTGCCGCAGTGCAGTCCGTCGACCGCGCGCTGCTTGTGCTGGAGATCGTGGCGAAGCTGGGACAGGCCGGCGTGACCGAGATCGCCACCGAACTCGGCGTGCACAAGTCGACCGCGTCGCGTCTGATCGCGGTGCTGGAGTCACGCGGCTACGTGGAACAAATCCGCGACCGCGGCAAGTACCGGCTCGGATTTTCCATCGCCCGCCTTGCGCGCGCCATCAGCGGACACCTCGACCTGGTCAAGCTCAGTCAGGACATCTGCGACGGCCTGGCCGCAGACGTCGGCGAGACGGCGAATCTCGCAATCCTCGACGGTGATCGGATCATCAACGTCGTCGAGGCCATCGGTCCTGCCGAGATCACGTTGCGGACCTGGATAGGGCAGAGCTGTCCGGCCCATGCCACCTCCAGCGGCAAGGTGCTACTTGCCGGACTGGACGGCGCCGTTGTCGATGCCCGGCTGTCGTCGCCGCTCGAGTCGTTCACGGAGAATACCGTCGTGAAGATCGCCGACCTGCGACGGGAATTGGACGGTGTCCGGGAACGGGGCTGGGCGTGCGTCAGCGAGGAACTGGAAATCGGGCTGAACGCTGTCGCTGCTCCGGTATACGACTGGAATTCGCAAGTCGTTGCGGCGCTGAGCGTCTCGGGCCCGTCGTACCGATTCGACAAAGACCACTACGAAGAGATGGCGAAGCTCACGGTCACCGCGGCCGACGCCGTCAGCCGGCGCCTTGGCTGGGTCGAGCCCGGATGAGAATGAGCTCCGCGAACTGCTCAGGGCATTCCAGCGGTGTGAAATGCCCGGCGTCGAAGGCGAAGTGCAGCTCCACGTCGGTGAAGTAGGAGTCGAGGCGATCTGACCACTCGCGCGGGAACATCGGATCATGTTGCGGCCAAAGCACATCGGTGGGAACGTGAATCTTGATGGCGCGATCCGGCGGCAGTTCGGTCAGTGATTGGGCAATCATTCCCGCGCCGGCGCGATACCACGCGATAGACGCGGTGAAGGCACCGGGGAGCGCATAGTCTGCTACGAGCCTATCCAGATCATCCTCGGGGACAGCGAAATTCGGCGCGGACCAGTGGACCCAGAAGTGCCGCAGGTATTCCCGAACGGCGTCCGGATTGCCGTCGATCAGCTGCGCGGCAACAGGGAGCTGGTGGAAGGCCTGATACCAGAACTCGCTCTGCGCCCGCGCGCTCAGCACCCGATCGCCCGCGCCGGGCAGCGGGGGAGAGAGCACCAGTGCCGACACCAGGTCGGGTTCCATCCGCGCGACGCTCTGCGCGACCCTGCTGCCGACGTCGTAGCCGGCGAGTACCACTTGGGACAGGCCGAGTTCCTTGATGAGCCCAATGACGCTGCCCGCTTGCGCGGTGGCGCTGTAGAAGTGGCGCACGGCGACGGCGTGCTTGTCGGACCCACCGAATCCGCGGAGGTCGGGAACGATTACGTCGGCGGAGCCGCTGAGCAGCGGAACAACGTGGCGATAGTCATGGCGGTTACCCGGCCAGCCGTGCAGCAACACCACCGGCGGCGCTCCCGTGGCTCCGAATCGGTCAAATGCCAGCCGGAACCCGTCTACCGGGGCACTGCGCGACCACATCGGCTCATTCTGGCCGTCCGTCGGCGGTAATGGCAGGTTTTGCCCCCTTCACCCGGTCGGTCGGATGCGCTCACGGTCGCCGGTGATCACGGCGAGGATGTTGCGCCACGAGTCCGACGGCGAATTCAGGATGTCGGTGTGCGCCTGCCACCCCGCCATGACGCGGCCATCGTCGTAATTGCCTGTCGCCAAGTGGATTACGCCTGGCATCTCATCCGGGTCGGCTCCGTGCGGCCCCCTTGGGATTCCTTGCACTGCCTGGATGAAGTCGCCGGGCGCGGTCATGGAGTAGCGAAGCACGTGAGGATTGCGGTTGCGCCACTCACCCGGATCGTCGACACCTACGCCGGCACCCGCCGCCGCCACATACATCGTCCGGTCGGCGGTCAGGCCCATGGCTTCGGCGGTACCGAGGATCGAACCCCCGTAGGAGTGGCCGATGTAGGTGACCGGCACTGGTGGTCCATCGGCGGCTTTGGCGTCCACGGTGCGGTCGACGTCCTCGCTGAACGCGACCAGCCGCGGCGCCATATCCAGCGCATACTGCGGACTCGCTGCGTCGACCACACCCGAGACCAGATTCCCGCGGGGAAACGGTCCGCCCAGGTAGGTCACGACCGCGACGTCGCCGTGGCCGCCGGCGACGAACCGGCGGGCGGTCGCTGTGTTGGCGGCCGACCCCTCCATCGTGGTGTTCATGCCAGGAACCAGCACCGCGACGCTCGTGGCGGTCGCCAGATCCCCGTTCAGCTCGACGAGAGAGGCTCTCGCCGGATCGAACGCCAGGATCTGCCGGTCGACGCGACGGCCGCCACCTGCCGGATCGTCGACCTCGCCAAGCAGCGACCGGTAGAAGGCCACGCGGTGCGGATCGTGTTCGTCCAGGATGGCCTGGGCGATGTTGGTCCGGTTGGCGGCGATCCTCATCTCCCACGGAATTCCGTCGGTGTTGCCGACCTGACGAGGAAAGTCGCCGATGAGTCGCTGCCGCTGTTCCGGAGTCAGCGCCGCGATCTGGTCGGCGATCCGGTCCTGGCCCATTACCGGCCACCCGGCCACTATGTCGTCGGACAGGGCCGGCTGGGCCGCGGCAGGCATGGTCGCGGCCGGCCGGGAAACCGGGGTGGCGAACGCCTCCTCGATGTCGCCCGCGGCGTCGGCGTCCGCGGCACCGAGCTCCTCGAGCGCCCTGACGATCTGCCGAGTCAGCTCTTGGGCCCGCACCGCCAGCAACTCGCGGGCCACTCCCGCATCGCCTCCGGACAGTGCGACCAGCAAGCTCGTCGGAGCGTCGTGCATGGAGACGGTGCCGTCGTCGGCGACAGCGAAGCCCTCAGACTCGGCTGCCGACACCAGATCAAGCACCGCGGCGCGGGCGATGCCGATCTGTTCGGCAGCGTCGCGGGCTGCGGCCGCGGCCAGAACCATGGCGCGCGCCAGTGCATCCGACGTTCGCCCGACCGTCAGCACCTCGGCGCGTGCGGCCTCGGCCGCCGAGCCGATCCAGACGTTGTGCGTGGCGGCCACGCCCTGCACCGCGGTGTCGATGTCGGCATGGAAATCCCTCGCTGCGGCCTGCCAATTGACAGCGGCTTCCCATAACGAGTTCGGTTGCCACGCTTGTGCGTCCGACACCGCCGGACGCGTCACGCCCCCCATGCCTCATGCTGACAGATCGGCGGGCAGGGGCGCTCGAGTTATCCACAGGGCGCGGCGTCGCCGCGGTTGACGCTGAACATCAGCACTGTCAACCGCTCCGATCGGCGCGGCAGCCCGCCGCGTACGGCCAGCAACCAGTAGTCTCGAACAGGTGCAGCGACGAATCATGGGCATCGAGACCGAGTTCGGTGTCACCTGCACGTTCCACGGCCACCGTCGGCTCAGCCCCGACGAGGTCGCCCGGTATTTGTTCCGGCGCGTGGTGTCGTGGGGCCGCAGTTCGAATGTTTTCCTCCGCAACGGCGCGCGGTTGTACCTCGACGTGGGCTCACACCCTGAGTACGCGACCGCCGAATGTGACAGCCTCGTTCAACTGGTCACCCACGACCGGGCCGGCGAGCGGGTGCTGGAAGACCTGCTGATCGACGCCGAGCAGCGGCTTGCCGACGAGGGCATCGGCGGCGACATCTACCTCTTCAAGAACAACACCGATTCGGCCGGCAACTCCTACGGCTGCCACGAGAACTACCTGATAGTGCGCGCAGGCGAGTTCTCGCGTATCTCCGATGTGCTGCTGCCGTTCCTGGTGACCCGCCAGCTGATCTGCGGCGCAGGCAAGGTGCTGCAGACGCCGAAGGCGGCGACATTCTGCCTGTCCCAGCGCGCCGAGCACATTTGGGAAGGCGTCTCATCCGCGACGACGCGGTCGCGTCCGATCATCAACACGCGCGACGAGCCCCACGCCGATGCCGAGAAGTACCGGCGGCTGCACGTCATCGTCGGCGACTCCAACATGTGCGAGTCGACCACGATGCTCAAGGTGGGCACCGCGTCGCTGGTGCTGGAGATGATCGAGGCCGGCGTCGCTTTCCGCGACTTCTCGCTGGACAACCCGATTCGCGCGATCCGCGAGGTCAGCCACGACCTGACCGGCCGGCGGCCGGTGCGGCTGGCCGGCGGCAGGCAGGCCAGCGCGCTCGACATCCAGCGTGAGTATTACGCCCGGGCGGTGGAGTACCTGCAGAGCAGGGAACCCAACACGCAGATCCAGCAGGTCGTCGACCTGTGGGGCCGGCAGCTGGATGCGGTCGAGAGTCAGGACTTCGCCAAGGTCGACACGGAGATCGACTGGGTCATCAAGCGCAAGCTGTTCCAGCGCTATCAGGACCGTTACAGCATGGAGCTGTCCGACCCGAAGATCAGCCAACTCGACCTGGCCTACCACGACATCAAGCGAGGCCGGGGCGTGTTCGACCTGCTGCAACGCAAGGGGCTGGCCGCGCGGATCACCACCGACGAGGACATCGAGGCCGCGGTGAACACCCCGCCGCAGACCACCCGGGCCAAGCTGCGTGGTGAGTTCATCTATGCCGCACAGGAAGCCGGCCGCGACTTCACCGTCGACTGGGTCCACCTCAAACTGAACGACCAGGCGCAGCGCACCGTGCTGTGCAAGGACCCGTTCCGGTCGGTCGACGAACGCGTCAAGCGACTCATCGCGTCGATGTAGGCGTAGATCCCGCGAGTCCCCTTCTCGGCGAGCGCTCAACTACGTACGGTTTCACCACGAATTTCCGTACCTGGCTGAGCGCTCGCCGGTTATCCACAGGGGCCACTGGCGGCGCCGCGCGGCCCAACCCACAATGCGGAAATGCCGCCAGAGCTCAGCGCCGTCTTTGCCGTGCAGGGTGGAGTGGCGACCTTTTCGCAGATTCTGGCTCACCTGAGCCGCCGCGGGCTGCAGCGTCGGCTGCGCAGCGACGAGCTGGTCAAGATCTTTCCGGGCATCTACAGCCTTGGCGCACCCGAAGCTTTCACTCGGCTGCACGGATTAGACCTGTGCTGCGGTGAACAGGTCGCGGTGTGTTTAGGCACGGCCGCAGCCATTTTTGGCTTCGACACCGAAGACGTCACCGACCTGCACGTCCTCAACCCGCAGGGCCATAACCTGCGTGACCACTCCGGCCTCAAAGTGCACCGGCGGCAAGGCGCACCCCGGCGCGGCATTGTCGCAGTTCGAGAGCTCATTCCGCTGGCCCGGCCCCAAGCCGAGTCACCGATGGAAAGCGAGGCCCGCCTTGTCATGCTCGACGGAGGACTCCCACAACCAGCTCTTCAGTATGAGATCGTCGACCGGGACGGGCGCCTGTGGCGAGTCGACTTCGCCTGGCCCGATCGACGGCTCGCCGTTGAATACGACGGATTCGATTGGCACAGTTCGCAAGAATCGCTTCGGATCGATCGCCAGAAGAGGGCTGCCCTCGAAGAGATCGACTGGCGGGTGTTGTCCATCGTCAGCGACGATGTGCGACGGCATCCCGATGTGATGGTGCGCCGCATCGATGCCCATCTCGTGCGGGCGGCGGCCGCGTGAGCGCTCAACTACGTACGGTTTCGCCCCCAAATTCCGTACCAGGCTGATCGCCCGCCATGGGGACTCACACTAGGCTAAGCCGAGTGGCGATTTCCAAAGTCGAACGGTTGATGAACCTCGTCATCGCCTTGCTGTCGACCCGCACCTTCATCACCGCCGACCGGATCCGCGAGACGGTGTCCGGCTACGCCGACAGCGCCAGCGACGAGGCGTTCTCCCGCATGTTCGAACGCGACAAGAACGAGCTGCGCGATCTGGGCATCCCGCTGGAGACGGGCCGCGTTTCGACGTTCGATCCAACCGAGGGCTATCGCATCAACCGCGAGGCATATGCGCTGCCTGCCGTCGAGCTGACCGCGGACGAGGCGGCGGCTGTCGCTGTGGCAACGCAGCTGTGGGAGTCTCCTGAGTTGATCACCGCGACTCAGGGTGCGCTGCTCAAGCTGAGGGCCGCCGGCGTCGACGTCGACGCGCCGCACTCCGACGTGGCGATCCCCTCGACCGCGGCGCTACCGAGCTTGCGCGGCTCCGAGGAGGTGCTGGGAATCCTGTTGTCCGCCATCGACTCCAGGCAGGCGGTCCAATTCCCGCATCGCCCGTCGCGCAGCGACCCCTACGCCACGCGAACGGTCGAGCCGTGGGGTGTGGTCACCAACAAGGGCCGCTGGTATCTCGTCGGACACGATCGCGACCGCGACGCCGTCCGCACGTTCCGGCTGTCCCGGATCGGGGCCGAGGTCAAGGCGATCGGCCCGCCCGGGGCGGTGCAGCGACCCGAAGGCACCGATCTGCGCGAGATCGTCGACCGCGTCGTGGGAGAGTTCCCGAGCAGCGGGTACGCGAGGGTATGGGTCGCCGACGGCCGCGCCACCGCGTTGAGGCGCCGCGCGACAGTCATCGGCCCCCACACCCTGGGCGGCCGAGCCGGTGAGGAGATCCAGCTGGACATCGGAATGATTGACAGGTTGGCCCGCGAGATCGCGAGTTATGGCCAAGACGCAGTCGCCTTGGAGCCCGAAGCCCTGCGCGCCGACGTGCTGGAGCGGCTGCGTGCGCAGGCCGACCAGACCGACGAGGTGCGCGCATGACAGCCATGTCGACACGGCTTGTGCGACTGCTGAATATGGTCCCGTACTTCCAGGCCAACCCGAAGATCACCTACGCCGAAGCGGCGACCGACCTCGGCGTCACTGTCAAGCAACTGCGCGACGACCTCAACCAGCTGTGGATGTGCGGATTGCCCGGCTACGGCCCCGGTGACTTGATCGACTTCGAATTCTCCGGCGACACAATCGAGGTCACCTTCAGCGCCGGCATCGACCACCCGCTGCGGCTGACGTCGCCGGAGGCTACGGGAGTACTGGTGGCGTTGCGTGCACTGGCTGACGTGCCGGGCATGGTCGACCCCGAGGCCGCTCGCAGCGCAATAGCCAAAATCGAATCGGCCGCAGGGGTTGTCGGACACGGCGACGGCATGCCCGCCGCAGTCGACGAGCCGGCCCCTGCCGAAAGTGAGGCCGCCGCCGCGGTGCGCGCGGCGGCGCGCGACGGTCGTGCGCTGGCGATCGAGTACTACTCGGCGTCCCACGACGTGTTGTCCAGCCGCGTCGTCGACCCGATCCGCATCGTCCTGGTCGCCGACCACAGCTACCTGGAGGCGTGGTGCCGTTCGGCCGAGGGAGTGCGACTGTTCCGCTTCGACCGCATCGTCGACGCGCACGTCCTCGACGAGGCGTCGGCGCCGCCACCGCCGGCGGTGCAGGCGGGACCGGACACGTCGCTGTTTGACGCTGACCCGTCGTTACCGTCGGCCACGCTGCTCATCGACCGATCGGCGTCCTGGATGTTCGACTACTACCCGCTGCGGGAGATCCGTGAACTGCCCGACGGCGCCTGTGAGGCGGCCATGACCTATGCGTCGCAGGACTGGATGACCCGGTTCGTGCTCGGCTTCGGTTCGGCGGTACGCGTGCTCACACCCGAGTCGCTGGCGTCGAGGGTTCGGGAATCAGCACTCGCGGCGCTGAGCGCCTATGACGTCGCCAGGTAGACTGTGCCCGTCGTCTGGAGGTAACCAAATTGGGTGCTCTACAACCCTGGCATTGGGTAATCGTCATTGCCGTGCTCGTCCTGCTCTTCGGTGCCAAGAAGCTCCCGGACGCGGCGCGTTCGCTCGGCAAGTCGATGCGGATCTTCAAGTCCGAGATCAAGGAGATGCAGTCCGACTCCAAGCAGGACACGCCGCCTGCCACCCCGATCGCCTCGGAACGCGCCGACTCCGCCGCTGCGCCCGCACCGGAGGCCGCTCCGCCGCCGGACCAACGGCCGGCCTGACCGACGCAGACCAACCGAGCGCGGCGTAACGCCGCGTAACAGGCATCGCCGTGCAGACCCCCGGAATATTCAAGAAACTCGATCCTCGGCGGCGTCGTTCGCGGGTCAACCCCGACGGCACCATGTCGCTGGTCGAGCATCTGCACGAACTGCGGACGCGGCTGCTGCTCGCCGCGGGCGCGATCGTGGTGACGACGACCCTCGGATTCTTCTGGTACAGCCACGGCGTCTTCGGGCTGCCCAGCCTGGGGGACTGGCTGCGGGGACCCTACTGTGCGCTGCCTGCGTCGTATCGCGCCACCATCGCGCCCGACGGTGCCTGCCGGCTGCTCGCCACCGCGCCGTTCGACCAGTTCATGCTGCGCCTGAAGGTCTCCCTGGCTGCGGGGATCGTGATGGCCTGCCCCGTCTGGCTGTATCACCTGTGGGCGTTCATCACACCGGGCCTGTACAAGAAGGAACGGCGGTTCGCCATCGCGTTCGTGTTCATCGGGGCCGTGCTCTTCATCGCGGGGGCGGTGCTGGCGTACGTGGTGCTGTCGACGGCTCTCGGATTCCTGCTGACCGTCGGCAGCGATGTGCAGGTGACCGCTCTGTCCGGCGACCAGTACTTCGGGTTCCTGATCAACCTGCTGCTGGTATTCGGCTTCAGCTTCGAATTCCCGCTGCTCATCGTCATGCTGAACTTCGTCGGAGTCCTGCCCTACGAGCGGCTCAAGACATGGCGGCGCGGCATGATCTTCGGGCTCTTCGTGTTCGCCGCGTTCTTCACGCCCGGCTCTGATCCGTTCTCGATGCTGGCGCTGGCGCTGGCACTGACGGTCTTGCTCGAGTTCGCGATCCAGATCGGCCGTATTCACGACAGGCGCAAGGCGCGTCGCGAGGCTCTCGACGAGGTTCCCGACGAACAGGCCGCACCGATCGGCGGTGTCGAGCAGATCGACGCGCCTACCGCGGTGCCGACGCCCGGGCGGCTCGTGGTCGATGACGACGCGACCTAGCGGCCCCCTGGCAGGCTTCACCGAGCAGCTGCCGTTTCGTCTCGACGACTTCCAGCAGACTGCGTGCGAGGCGCTGGAGAACGGCCACGGTGTCTTGGTCTGCGCGCCGACAGGTGCGGGTAAGACGGTGGTGGGAGAGTTCGCCGTGCACCTGGCGCTGGCGGCGGGCCGAAAGTGCTTCTACACCACACCGATCAAGGCCCTGAGCAACCAGAAGCACAACGACCTGGCTCGCCGATACGGCCCGGAGAAGATCGGCCTGCTCACCGGCGACCAGTCGATCAACGGCGACGCCGACATCGTGGTGATGACCACCGAAGTGCTGCGAAACATGCTCTACGCAAATTCTCCTACGCTGCACGGGCTTTCCCACGTCGTGATGGACGAGGTCCATTTCCTGGCCGACCGGATGCGAGGCGCGGTGTGGGAAGAGGTGATCCTGCACCTGCCCGACGATGTGCTGCTGGTGAGCCTGTCGGCGACGGTGAGCAACGCCGAAGAGTTCGGCGGCTGGATCCAGACGGTGCGCGGCGACACCACGGTAGTGGTCGACGAACACCGTCCCGTCCCGTTGTGGCAGCACGTCATGGTGGGCAAGCGGGTGTTCGACCTGTTCGACTACCGCGCAACGGGTGCGAGGAAGTCCGGCCGTGAGCTGCTTGTCGATCCAGAGTTGTTGCGCCACATCGCACACCGTCTCGAAGCGGATCGGCTCGCCGACTGGCAGCCGCGCGGCCGCGGCCGCAACCGGGGCCGACCCAGCATCTACCGGGGCCCAACCCGGCCCGACGTGATCGGCACGCTGGCGCGTGAGGGGCTGCTGCCCGCTATCACCTTCATCTTCTCGCGGATCGGTTGCGACGCCGCCGTCAAGCAGTGCCTGCGGTCGTCCCTGCGGCTGACCACCAACGACGAACGCGCCCGCATCGCCGAGGTGATCGATCGCCGATGCGCCGACTTGCCCGAAGCCGATCTGATCATCCTCGACTACCACGAATGGCGCGAAGGGCTGTTGCGCGGACTGGCGGCCCACCATGCGGGCATGTTGCCGGTGTTCCGCCACACCGTGGAGGAATTGTTCGTCGCCGGGCTGGTGAAGGCTGTCTTCGCCACGGAGACACTGGCTTTGGGGATCAACATGCCCGCAAAGACGGTGGTTCTCGAGCGCCTGGTGAAGTTCAACGGCGAGCAGCACATGCCGTTGACTCCGGGGGAGTACACGCAGTTGACCGGGCGTGCCGGACGCCGGGGCATCGACGTGGAAGGCCACGCGGTGGTGCTGTGGACTCCGGATGTCGACCCGGCCGAAGTTGCCGGTCTCGCGTCCACCCGTACCTTCCCGCTGCGCAGTTCCTTTGCGCCGTCGTACAACATGACCATCAACCTCGTGCACCAGATGGGGCCGGCGCAGGCGCACAAGCTGTTGGAGAGTTCGTTCGCGCAGTACCAGGCGGACCGGTCGGTCGTGGGGTTGGTCCGCGGCATCGAGCGAGGCGAGCGGATACTGGAAGAGATCGCCGCCGAACTCAGCGCCGGCGAGCCGATTCGCGATGGCCGCGAGAGTTCGATACTGGATTACGTCCGGCTGCGGCTGCAGATCTCCGAACGCGAGCGGGCACAGTCGAGATCATCACGGCTGCAACGACGTAAGGCCGCCAACGATGCACTTGAGTCACTCCGCCGCGGTGACATCATCACGATCACCCACGGCAGGCGCGGCGGCCTGGCGGTGGTCCTGGAACCGGCTCGCGACAGCGATGATCCGCGACCGCTGGTATTGACCGAACACCGTTGGGCAGGCCGGATTTCGTCCGCGGACTACTCGGGGGCGTCCGCGCCGCTGGGGTCCATGTCGCTGCCCAAACGTGTCGAGCACCGCAACCCGCGCGCGCGTCGCGACCTCGCCTCGGCGCTGCGATCGGCGGCGAGCGGACTCGACGTCCCGTCGGCAAAGGGCAAGCGCAGCGGTGAGCCCGTCGAACGCGACGTCGATCCCGAATTGGCTTCGCTGCGTGAGCAAATCCGGCGGCATCCGGCACACCAATTGCCCGATCGCGAGGAGAAGGCGCGCCTTGCCGAGCGGTATCTGCGGGTCGAGCGCGATAACGAACAGATCCGGCAGAAGGTCGCTGCGGCGACGAACTCGCTGGCGCGCACGTTCGACCGAATCGTTGTGCTGCTGACCGAGCGAGGCTTCATCGAAGCGGGCCATGGTGCCGACGACCCGAAGGTCACCGACGACGGTCGTCTGCTGGCGCGGATATACAGCGAGAGCGACCTGCTGGTCGCCGAATCTCTGCGCAGCGGTATCTGGGAAGGCCTGGACGCCGCGGAGTTGGCCGCGGTGCTTTCGGCGGTACTGTACGAGTCGCGCGGCGACACGCCGACCGCCCCTGGCGGTGTCGACGTCCCGACAGGCAAGTTGCGACGGGCGTTGAATCAGACCCGCAGGCTGTGGACCGAACTGCGGGCCGACGAACAGCGCCATCGAATCAGCCACAGCCGTGAGCCCGACGAAGGCTTCGTCGGAGCCATCTATCGCTGGGCGTCCACCGGCGACCTCACCAGTGCGCTTGCCGCGTCGGATGCCGCGGGCACCGGGTCCCCCTTGTCGGCAGGCGATTTCGTACGCTGGTGCCGCCAAGTTCTAGACCTGCTCGACCAAGTGCGAAACGCAGCACCCGGCCCCGGGCTACGGACGACCGCGAAACGCGCGATCAACGATGTTCGGCGCGGCGTCGTAGCTGTTGATGCGGGGTAGTGTGTGGCAAGCACGACAACGGTGTAGTCGCGGCTCAGCCGCGGTGGTGTATTCGCGGCTCGGCCGCGGTGATCAAGGAGTGAAATGAGCGGACCGCAGGGATCTGACCCGACGCAGCAGTGGACCGGCGGCCAGCAGCCGGAGCAGCCGGCGGAGCAGCCGTCGAGCGGTCCGTCGGCCGATCAGCCGTGGCAGTCACAGCCGTCGAGCAGCGAGCCAACCACCGCCGCGCCGCAGTGGGCACCCCCGGCCTACGACCCGCAACAACAGCAGCAGTACCCCCAGTACCCGCAGCAGCCGGCGTATCAGCCCCCGCAGGAGTATCAACAGCCCGCCGAGCAATACCAGCAGCCCACCGAGTACAACCCGCAGGCCTACCCGCAGCAGGGTCAGTACGGACAGCCCACCGGCTACGACCAATCTCAGTACGCGACGCAGTACGGCCAGCCCGGCCAATACGGTCAGCAGCCCGACCAATATGGTCAGCAGCCGGGGCAATACGGTCAGCAGCCGCCCGGGCAGTACGGTCAGCCTGGCCAGTACGGCGCCCCGGGTGCCGAGGGGGGCTCGAAGCGCTCACTCGCGGTGATCGGCGGTGTGATCGGCCTGCTGGCGGCGGTCATCGTCGCCGTGGTTCTTGTGATGGGCTTCTGGAAGCCCGGCTTCTTCGTGACCACCAAGCTCGACATCGATGCGGCACAGACCGGTGTGCAGCGGGTTCTGACCGATGAGGCCAACGGCTACGGCGCCAAGAACGTTTCGAACGTCAAGTGCAACGACGGTCAGAACCCCACGGTCGAGAAGGGCGGCACCTTCGACTGCGAGGTCAGCATCGACGGCACCAAGCGTCAGGTGACAGTGACATTCCAGGACGACGACGGCACCTACGAGGTCGGGCGCCCCAAGTAGTCAGCGGTTCGGCAAGCCGTCCAGGGCCTGCTGCAGCCGGCCGATCGACGACGCCACACCGTACTGTTCGGCGAGCTTGGCGACCTTGCGCGGGTGCTCGGCGGCCAGCGGCAGGATGTCCGATGCCGTCGACCAGTCGAGTTCAGCGTCGGGGGTCAAGTTGCTTGCCACCCGCACCACCGGTTCTGCCTTCTCGATGTAGTCGGTGGCGGACAGGAGTTTGGTCCGATATGCCTTGGACATCTTGGATTTCGGATCGTGAGCCGCGGCCAGAATCTTTTCCAGCGACCCGTGCTGCGCCAGCAGCGTCGCTGCGGTCTTCTCTCCGACGCCAACAACGCCGGGCAGCCCGTCGGACGGATCGCCGCGCAGCAGCGCGAGTTCGGCGTAGGCGGCGCCCGCCCGGCCGACCGGCACTCCGTAGGTCTGGGCCACCTCTTCCGGGCCCCATTTGGTCGCCTTCGCCAGGCCCCGGCCCAGGTAGAGCACTCGGACCGAGACCGGCTCGTCGCGCACCAGCTGCAACAGATCCCGGTCACCGCTGACCACCACGACCGGGTCGCGTCGCTCGCGGGTGGCCAACGCGCCCAGGACGTCGTCGGCTTCGCACTGCGGTGCGCCGGCGGTCGCGATACCGAACGCGTCCAGGATCTCCATGATCATGTCGACCTGCGGTGTCAGCTCGTCGGGCACTTCCTCGACGTCTGGCACCCCGTCGGGGTTTTCCTCGACTACCCGGTGCGCCTTGTACGACGGGATCAGGTCCACCCGCCACTGTGGCCGCCAGTCGTCGTCGCGGCACACCACGAGGCGGCCCGGGCGTTCACGGGTGATCACCGTCGCGACGGCGTCCAGGAACCCACGCAACGCGTTGACCGGCCGCCCGTCGGGCGCCGTGATCGACGAGGGCACTCCGAAGTACGCGCGAAACCACATGCTGGCGCCGTCGAGAAGTAGCAGAGGAGCAGACACGGTCTCTGACAGTAGCGTGGACGGTGGCATAGCCTGAAAATCATGACGGCGGGCCGATTCGACACCGATGTATATGCGCGACGCTTGCAGGCGGCCGCCACCGCGGCGGGCGATGCCGGCCTGGCGGGCCTGGTCATCACGCCCGGGTACGACCTGCGCTACCTGGTGGGCTCGCGTGCGCAGACCTTCGAACGGTTGACCGCGCTGGTGCTGCCCGCCGCCGGCGACGCGACGATGGTGGTGCCGAAACTGGAACTGGCCTCGCTGAAGGAGTCGGCGGTCACCGATCTGCCTCTGGCCGTGCGGGACTGGGTCGACGGCGACGATCCGTACCGGCTGGTGGCCGACGCACTTGGTGGTGCTCCCGCCGCAACCGCAGTCACCGACGCGATGCCTGCGCTGCACCTTCTCCCGCTCGCCGACGTGCTCGGTGTCGTTCCCGTGCTCGCCACCGATGTGCTGCGTCGGCTGCGAATGATCAAGGACGCGGCCGAGATCGACGCACTGCGCAAGGCCGGCGCCGCGATCGACCGCGTGCACGCCCGCGTTCCGGAGTTTCTGGTGCCCGGCCGTACCGAGGCCGACGTGGCCGCCGACATCGCGCAAGCCATTGTCGCCGAAGGACATTCGGAGGTCACGTTCATCATCGTCGGCTCAGGGCCACACGGCGCCGACCCGCACCATGAATGCTCCGACCGTGAATTGCGGGCCGGTGACATCGTCGTCGTCGACATCGGCGGCCCGTACGAACCGGGCTACAACTCCGACTCCACCCGCACCTACAGCATCGGCGAGCCAGACCCCGACGTCGCGCGGCGATATGCCGTGCTGCAGCGCGCCCAGCAGGCGGCGGTCGACGCCGTGCGGCCAGGGGTCACGGCGCAACAGATCGACGCCACCGCCCGCGACATGCTGGCCGCCGAAGGGCTGGCTGAGGCTTTCGTGCACCGCACCGGCCACGGCATCGGATTGTCGGTGCATGAAGAGCCATACATCGTCGCGGGCAACGACCTGACCCTCGAGGCGGGCATGGCGTTCTCCGTCGAGCCCGGCATTTACTTCCCGGGCCAGTGGGGAGCCCGGATCGAGGACATCGTGATCGTCACCGCCGACGGCGCGCTACCGGTCAACAATCGCCCACACGGACTGGTCGTAGTGCCTGCGGGCCCCGTCGCCGCGGGCTAGTCGACTGCGTGATCCAGCAGGTCCGAGGACCCCAGGACCCGCTCGACGCGTACCTCGATCACCACGCGCTTCGGATTCGGGCGCGGCGTGCGGTATCGCTGCGCGTACCGCAGTTCGGCGTCGCGCACCGCGTCGGCATCGGTGTTGACCAGTGTTTTTCCCTCCAAGGACAGCCACCGCGCGCCGTCGACTTGGCTGAGCACCGCGACGCGCTGGTTCTCGGCGTTGACGGCCTTTTGGGAGCCGCCCGAGGTGATGACCCGGGCGATATGGGTCTTGGGATCGAAGGTGAAACCGACGGCCACCACATGCGGCGAATTGTCCGACCGCAGCGTGGTCAGCATGGCCAGGTGCCGTTCGGTGAGAAACGCGATCGCGTCGTTGGTGAGTCGGGTTGTTGCCTTCGCCATCAGGCTCAACTTAGCGCAGGCGATAATCGCAGCCATGAAAGACACGGCGGACACGGGGTTGGTCGTGATCTTCGGTGGCCGCAGCGAGATCGGACTCGAGGTGGCGACGCGGCTGGCGCCCGGCGCGACCGTCATGCTGGCGGCACGCCGCTGCGGCGATCTCGGCTCACAGGTCGCGGCTGTGCAGGCAGCCGGGGCCGCCGCGGTGGCCGTGCGCGAATTCGACGCCGACGCGGTGGATTCACATCGCCCGCTCGTCGACTCCATCGTCGCCGATTTCGGCCCGATCGGCACCGCGGTGCTCGCCTTCGGAATTCTCGGCGATCAGGCCAGGGCCGAGAAGGACCCCACGCATGCCGCGGCGATCCTGCACACCGACTTCGTCGCCCAGGCCAGTCTCTTGACCGTGCTCGCGAACACGATGCGCGCGGCGGGCTCCGGACGCATCGTTACGTTCTCGTCGATCGCCGGCACCCGCGTTCGGCGCGCCAACTACGTCTATGGATCAGCGAAACTCGGACTCGACGGCTTCTGCAAGGCCCTGGCCGACGCACTGCACGGCTGCGGCGTGCGGCTGCTCGTCGTGCGGCCCGGGTTTGTCATCGGCCGGATGACAGAGGGAATGAAGCCTGCGCCGATGTCCAGCACCCCGCAGCAGGTCGCCGACGCGGTCGCCCGCGCGCTGCGCAAGGGACGCGCCTCGGTGTGGGTGCCCGCGCCGTTGGCCCTGCTGGCGTGGGCATTCCGGATGACGCCCCGCTTCATCTGGCGAAGGATGCCGAGATGATCATCGTCGTCGGGATAGGCGCCGACGGTATGCCCGGGTTGACGCAGGCATCGCGCGCCGAATTGGCGAAGGCAACAGTCGTTTACGGATCGCGGCGCCAGCTGGACCTGCTCGACGACAGTGTGACCGCTGCGAAGCGGGCCTGGCCGACACCGATGCTGCCCGCCCTTCGCACGCTGCGGGACGGGGTCGACGGCGACGTGCATGTGGTGGCCAGTGGCGATCCGCTTCTGCACGGCGTCGGCAGCTCGCTGATCCGGCTGTATGGCGCGGATCAGGTCGTCGTGCTGCCGCACGTGTCGTCGGTGACGCTGGCATGTTCGCGGGTCGGCTGGGCCGTGCAGGACACCGAGATCATCAGCCTCGTCACGAACGAGCCGCACACCGCGGTGCGGCGGGGCGGACAGGCCGTCGTGATGTCCCGCGACGCCACCAGCCCGGCGGCGCTGGCGCGGATGCTCACCGACACCGGACGCGGCGACTCGGAGATCACGGTGCTCGAGCAGCTGGGCGGTCCGGCGGAGCGGCGCCGCTCGGCCACCGCGCGCGAGTGGGCGGCCCGCCCGCCTGGCGATGTCGATGATCTCAACGTGATCGCCGTGCGATACCTGCCCGACGAACGCCGGTTCGCGATCCTGCCCGACGAGGCCTTCGCCAACGACGGACAGATCACCAAACAGCCGATGCGTGCGTTGACGCTCGCCGCGCTGGCGCCGAGGCCGGGCGAACTGCTCTGGGACGTCGGGGCCGGATCCGGCAGCATTGCGATCGAGTGGTGCCGCAGCGGACCCGGATGCCGGGCGGTTGCGTTCGAGCGCGACGAAGGACGACGCAAGCGCATCGCCGAGAACGCGGTCGCGTTCGGTGCCCACGTCGAGGTGCATTTCGACGCGCCCGAAGCGTTCGAATTCGTGGCGCCGCCCGCTGCGATATTCGTCGGCGGCGGGCTGACGCAACCGGGACTGCTCGAGTCGTGCTACGACCGGCTCAGGGCCGGCGCACGCCTGGTAGCCAACGCCGTCACCGTTGAGTCGGAAGCCGTTCTCGCCCAGTGGTATTCGCGATACGGCGGTGAGCTTCGCCGCTTCGAGCACCAGCGGGGCGAGCCGCTCGGAGGCTTCACCGGTTGGCGCCCGGCGATGCCCGTGACGCAATGGTCGGCGGTCAAGCGATGACGGTCTACTTCATCGGGGCGGGGCCGGGCGCCGCCGACCTGATCACGGTGCGCGGCCAACGGCTTCTGAGTCGATGCCCGATCTGTCTGTATGCAGGCTCGATCATGCCCGAGGACCTGCTCGCATCGTGCCCGCCCGACGCGCGGGTGGTCGACACCGGTCCGCTGACGCTGGACGCGATCATCGACGAGATCGCCGACGCGCATGCCGCAGGCCACGATGTGGCGCGGCTGCACTCCGGGGACCCGTCGATCTACAGCGCGGTTGCCGAGCAGTGCCGCCGCCTGGACGTGCTCGGCATCGACTACGAAATAGTGCCAGGCGTACCGGCTTTCGCGGCGGCTGCCGCGGTGCTGGGCCGCGAGCTCACCGTCCCCGGAGTCGCGCAGACCGTCACACTGACGAGGGTGGCGACGCTGTCGACCGCGATGCCGCCCGGCGAGGATCTGGCGACGCTCTCGGCCGCGGGCGGCACACTGGTGCTCCACCTCGCTGCCGCGCAGATCGACACGATCGTCCCTCAGTTGCTGGCGGGCGGGCATCGGCCCGAAACACCGTGCGCCGTAGTAGCGTTCGCGACGTGGCCGCAACAGCAGGTGCTTCGGTGCGCGCTCGCCGATCTGGCTGAGCAGATGCACGCCGCCGACATCACCCGCACCGCGGTCATCTTCGTCGGCGACGTGCTCGCCGCCGAGGGTTTCACAGACAGTTACCTCTACTCCGCGGGACGGACCCGCCAGGAACGGCACTGATGCGGATCCTGTTGTTGGGCGGTACCTCTGAGGCACGCGCTCTGGCTGCTGCCCTGCACCCGGACGTCGAGGTGATCAGCTCGTTGGCAGGACGGGTGCCCGACCCCGCGCTGCCGGTGGGTCAGGTGCGCGTCGGCGGCTTCGGCGGTGCGGACGGCCTGCGGAACTGGTTGCGCGAAGCGGCGGTCGAAGCTGTCGTCGACGCCACCCACCCATTCGCGGCGACGATCACCGCGAATGCCGCGACCGCCTGCGGGGAACTCGGGGTGCCACATCTGGTGCTAGCTCGGCCGGCCTGGCCACCCGGTGGCGCCGTCATGGTGTCCTCCGACGCCCATGCTGCGAAAGTAGTTGCAGAAAAGCGATTCTCGAGGGTCTTTTTGACGACGGGTCGCACCGGGGCCGCGGCGTTCAAAGAAGCCGACGCCTGGTTCCTGATCCGCGCGGTGACGGCACCCGATGTTCATGACTTACCGCGGCATCACCAGATCCTGTTGTCGCGGGGGCCGTACCGCTACGACGACGAGCTCGAGTTGCTTCGCGAGCACCGCATCGACGGACTCGTGACCAAGAACAGCGGCGGCGCGATGACCCGGCCCAAGCTCGACGCCGCAGCCGCACTGGGCATCCCGGTGGTCATGGTCGACCGCCCGCCGCTGCCGTCAGGTGTCCTTACCGTGGCGACGGTGGACGACGCGGTTGCGTGGATCAGGACGACTGATAGGAGGTGATCAGATCGAGCGTGTCCAGTTCGCGGATGGCCTGGCAGCCGCGGCTGAGCATGGCCAGCATCATCTCGTCGCCGCGCTCGGTCATTGATGCGAACGCGGTTCCCAGCGCGACGAGTAGCGGCACCTGCACCGCGCCGAGGCGGTAGTCGCGCCAGCAGGCGTCGGCGTCGTAATCCGTGATTCCGTAAGCCAACAGCGCCTTGTGGTACGCCTCGACGAGACCGCGCTCGACGTCGGACCGCAACGCCGGTTCGAGGCTGGTCCCGGTGAAGTACGCGAGGTCCCGTCCGGGCAGTCCGATTCCCACGGTCTGCCAATCGACGACGGTGATGCGCGTGCGGTCCGGGTCGAACAGCATGTTGTCGAGCCGATAGTCGCCGTGCATCAGTGCGAACCGCTTCGGTTCGGCCTTCAGCCACGGCGTCACCGAAGACATTGCGGCGACAAGGGTTTCCTGATCCTCGGGACTGATGTGCTCACCGAGTCTGTCGATCACGATGTCGGCGGCCATCTTCGAGATGTCGCCGAGGCCCTTGGCCGCGTCGTCGTCACCGGGCTTCGGCATGGCGATGGCGGCCAAATCCATCCACTGCGGATCGCACCAACTGGGGCCGTGCAGACCCGCGAGGGCTTCCACCGCCAGCCGGGCCTCCTGCTCAGTGCAGCCGGCGATCTGATCACCCTGCACCGCAGGCGCCATATCGCCCAGCAGGAGCACGACATCGGCGCCGTCGGGGGAGATGTCGCAGTGGAAGCTCCGGGGGACCGGGATACGCATCCGGTCGGCGATCCGCGAGTAGAACTCGACCTCCGACCGGTATCCGAGCGCGACGCGTTCGCGGACCGCATCATCCTGCGCGGACAACTTGACCGCGAACGAATTCGGAAGCTCGGGCTGCGGAGTCGAATACGTCGCCGAGACCCGATACGTCGCACCGGTTTGGCCGGTACCGATCGCTGTCACGTCGACCTCGCGTACATCGGCGTTCAGCACCGACCCCAGCCAGGCCGCCGTTACATCTTCGGGTCCGCGTGGAATGCGCATGGTCGTCAGATCCTAGGTGGGATAGCGACGGGGCGTGAAGACGGTGTCCCCGGAGTCGCTCAAGTACCACTGGGTCTGGGACGACCCGATGATCAGCAGCGTGCGCATGTCGACGTCGGCCGGATCGAGGTCGGCCAACCGCACCACCCTCACGTCTTCGCCCGGGCCCGAGACGTCGCGGCCGATCACCACCGGCGTGCCGGGGTCGCGATGTTCGAGCAGCAGGTCTCGCATCGCTGGAACCTGCCAGGTTCTGCTCTTGGAGGCGGGGTTGTAGATGGCCAGCACCAGGTCGGCCGTCGCGGCAGCGGTCAATCGCGCCGCGATCACCTCCCACGGCTTGAGCCGGTCGGACAGCGAGATGACGGCGTAGTCGTGGCCGAGCGGTGCGCCTACTCGGCTGGCGACCGCCTGCGCGGCGGTCATCGCCGGAATGACCCGTACAGCCACCCCGGGCCACTGCTTGGCCTCCTCGAGCACCGCGGTCGCCATCGCGAAGACGCCCGGGTCGCCGGACGACACCACCGCGACGGCGCGGCCCTGCTCGGCCAGCGTGCACGCCAACCGGGCGCGCGCGGGCTCATCGGTGTTGTCGCTGGAATGGCGCCGCTGACCGTCCCGGGTGCCGACGCGATCCAGGTAGGGGCCGTAGCCGATGAGATCGGTGGCCGACGCGAGCTCGCGGCGGCTCTGCGGTGTCATCCAGTCGGTCTCACCCGGGCCCAGTCCGACTACGGCCACGCTGCCGCCCTCCGTCGCGGGCCGTGGTGTTCCCGGCAGCATCGCCAGCGAGAAGTAGGGCACCGATTTCTCGTCGACGTCAGCGGCGGGCAGCACCCGCTGGGCCTGCGTACTCGCGCGCTCCACGTAGAAGGCCTCATCGAGTCGGCCTGTCGCCGAAAGCGCTTCGCGCACCGCAGGATACGAGCGCCCGAGCTTGAGGACGACGGCGGCGTCGGTGTCGGCCAGCCGGCGCTTGAGTTCGTCGACCGGAAGGGTTCCCGGCAGGATCGTGAGAACCTCGTCACCCTGGACGAGGGGAGTGCCGGTCGCCGCCGATGCGGCACTCACCGATGTGACGCCGGGAACGATCACCGCCTCGAACCGCTCGGTGAGCCGGGTGTGCATGTGCATGTAGGAGCTGTAGAACAGCGGATCACCTTCCGCGAGAAGGGCGACGTCGCGTCCCGCGTCGAGGTGGACGGCGATCCGGTCGGCGGATTCGCGGTAGAAGTCCTCGATCGCGCCGGCATAGCCACCGGGATGGTCGGTGGTCTCAACGGTCAACGGATAGACCAGATGTTCTTCGATCTGGCCCGAGCGCAGGTACGGCTCGGCGATGGCGCGGGCGATGCTGTTGCCGTGCCGGGCGCTGTGGTAGGCCACGACATCGGCTGCGCCGATGACTCGCGCCGCCTTGACAGTCACCAGCTCCGGATCGCCGGGCCCCAGGCCGACGCCCCACAGTGTGCCTCTCGTCGGCTGCGTCATCATTCGCGTTCGCTGGCAATCGAATTGACGGCAGCGGCGGCCATCGCGCTACCGCCGCGGCGGCCCTGCACCACCAGATACGACATACCGCGGGGCCGCTCGATCAATTCTTGCTTGGACTGTGCGGAGCCGACGAACCCCACCGGGCCGCCCAGCACCGCGGCGGGCGTGGGGGCGCCTTCGTCGACGAGTTCGAGGAGCCGGAACAGCGCGGTCGGTGCGTTCCCGATGGCCAGCACTGCCCCACCGAGGCGGTCGGCCCACAGCTCCACACCAGCGGCCGACCGCGTAGTGCCCAGTCGGTCGGCCAACTCGGGCGCGCGCTCATCGGCCACGAGTGACACCACGTCATTGCCTGCCGGCAGCCGGGACTTGGTGATGCCCGCGGCGACCATCGACGAGTCGCACAGCACCGGGGCTCCGGCGACGAGCGCCGCATGGGTCTTCGCGACGACGTCGTCGCTGTAGGCGACCTGGTCGGCGACGTCGACCTGCCCGCAGGTGTGGATCAGCCGTACCACGACGCGCGCGACGTCCTCGGGAAATCGCGAGAGGTCCGCTTCGGCGCGGATCGTCGCGAACGACTGCCGGTATATCTCGGCGGCGTCGCGGATGTACTCGAGCACCCGCTCACCCTACGGGTGGGTGCCTCGCCGCCGGTATCCGTCTCCGGTCGCGACCAGCACGTCACCGGCCGCGGGACTGCCGCAGGCGCGCTCGCAGCCGACGAAGTGCCGATGACCCGCTGCGGGCTCGTCGATCGCCGCGGCGGCATCGGAGCGGACGTCGGCAGCGGAATGCTCACAACCGGGGCTGCCGGTGCATGCGCTGACCGACAGCCAGGGCGAGTTCTCGTCGAACACCAGACCCATGGGCGCCAGCACCCGCAGCGCGACATCGGCGGCCTCTGCGTCGAGGTCGAAGACGAGCACCGAACGCCACGGCGTGATCACCATCGGTGCGTTGATCGCCGCAAGGTATTCGGCGACGCGGGCGTTCAGCACGCCCAGCGGAACCGCCGCGCCCAGAGCCACCCGGCCGTCGTTCTGCTCGATCCAGCCGATCGGGCCGCCGGGTGACCGGCTCCCACGTCGCACCGGGCTTTGCCGTCACCGCGAAGCCCGCCAGGAGCATGCTTCGGCTCGTCGAGTTCACTTATACGCCAGCATGTTCCGCGACTGTCGGCGAAGCGGCAGGCCACGGTCACCAACGAAGGAACTGCGTCCGACATCGATAGCCGAACGCCGGTATCCCGGCCGGCCAGCAGCAGCGCGGCCGAGTCGCCGACGATCTGGATCCCGACGTCGGCCGCCAGTCCGCTGATGTCGCCGCGCCCGTCGTCGAGGCCGAACAGGAATCTGCCCGGCAGCCCGGCCAGCGCGGGCTGCGCCTGGATCGCACGGTCCAGGTCCGCGACCATTCCGCGGATATCCGCAGCTGGACCGACGCGGCCCGACAGCGGCGAGGCGACGATGTTGCGCACCCGCTCGTGCGTGTCCGAGGGCAGCAGGCCCGAGGTCGATAGGGCATCGAGCGACCGAAGCAGTGTCGGTGACGGCGCGGATCTGGATGTTGCCGCGCGAGGTGAGTTCCATTGCCGGGGAGGCCCACCGAGTCGCCGCGAGCGCAAGCGCTTCGAGCTGCGGTGCGGTGATCATCCCGCCAGGAAGTCGCACCCGAGCCAGCGCCCCGTCGGCGGCCGGATGAACCTGCAGCGCCCCGGGGCAGGCGTCCTGGTCGCGGGTCCTGGCCATCAGTTCACGGTACGCCCGAGTTACCAGGCCAGGCGGTACGCCTACCTGGATAACGCTCTCATTTCACGCGAGATGGACCGGCTCTGACCCAAATTCCGAATCCGTCAATTAACCGTGGCGCCGAGGCGTACGGTGCCGCCAAGGCCGAGGGAGTCGTGATGGCACAGCGGACACTGAACGTAGCGATCGTCGGCGCCGGAATGTCCGGCATCTGCATGGCGGCCAAACTGCAGGATGCCGGGATCGACACCTTCACGATCTTCGAGTCGGCCGACGAGGTCGGCGGCACCTGGCGCGATAACACCTATCCGGGCCTCAGCTGCGACGTGCCGTCGCGCTACTACTCGTATTCCTTCCGGCCCAACCCGAAATGGTCACGGTTCATGTCGCCGGGTCCGGAGATTCAGTGTTACTTCCGTCAGGTCGCCGACGAACGCGGCATCCGGGACCACATCCGGTTCGCCACAGAGGTCACGTCCGCGCGGTATGACGAAGGGATGTGGCGGGTCGGTACCGCCGACGGTGAGGAAGTGTTCGACGTGCTGATCACCGCAACCGGTGTGCTGCGTGTCCCGCGCTACCCGGCCATCCCGGGACTCGATGCGTTCGCAGGCCCGTCGTTTCATTCTGCGCGGTGGGATCACTCGATTTCGTTGCCCGACAAGCGGATCGGACTTATCGGCAGTGGCTCCACCGGTGTTCAGATCACCTCTGAACTCGGCGGAAACGTCATGGAGCTCAAAGTCTTTCAGCGAACGCCGCAGTGGGTGTTCCCAGCGCCGAACCCACGCTACTCACGAATCAGCAAGGCGGCGCTTACGCGATGGCCCGTCCTGAACAAGATTTCCTACCGCTTATGGCGGGCAGTCGGCGAGCATCTGACCCTGGGCCGGGCGGTGGTCGAACCATGCTGGCAGCGTCGCATGATGTCGGCCATGTGCCGCTGGCACTTGCAATTGTCGGTGCGTGATCGGGGCCTGCGCCGCAAGCTCACGCCCGACTACCACGCGATGTGCAAGCGCCAAATTCTTGCCGGGCGTTACTACCAGGCATTGCAGAAGCCAGGCGTCCATCTTGTCACCGAGGCGATCGACCACGTCGAACCGGCGGGCATCGTCACTGCTGACGGCACCCTGCACGAGCTGGATCTTCTCCTGATGGCAACTGGATTCGACGCCCGCGCATACGTCCGCCCGATGGAGATCGTCGGTAAGAACGGTGTGTCTCTCGACGAGGCGTGGGCCGACGGTCCGCATGCCTACCGGTCGGTCGCGGTGCCGGGATTTCCGAACATGTTCATGCTGATGGGTCCGCACTCGCCGATCGGCAACCAGTCTTTGGTGCTCATCGCCGAGGACCAGGCCGACTATGCGATGTGGTGGATCAATCAGATTCGGGCCGGCCGCGTGGTGTCTGCAGCACCGACCGAAACAGCCACCAAGGAATACAACGAGCAGATGAAAGCCGCAATGCCCCAGACGATCTGGATGACCGGATGCAAGAGTTGGTACCTCGGCAAGGATGGTCTGCCCGAATTGTTTCCCTGGGTGCCGCAGCGCCACCGCGAGTTGCTGAGCTCACCGCGTCCGGACGATTTCGACGTCCGAACCGCATGAATGTGATGGCCGCCACACTATTGGTTCTAGTGATCCGTGCCACACAAATTGATCTTTTTCTGCCGTCTGAGCAGTACGTTCCTGATAACTGCACGCGTGTGCAGTAAGCGATGTCAGGAAGGAACGACGATGTTCGAACTCATCGTTTTCGGTTCTCTATTGGTCGTGCTCATCGCCGCCCTTGGGCTGCCGTATCCGCAGAGCACCTACAGCCGTTGGAACCGCCGCTAATCCTGTCCCGGGCGGTAGGTGCCGAAGCACCACACGTTGCCGTGCGGGTCGCGCGCGGCGAATTCGCGTGAGCCGTAATCCTGGTCGGTCAGCCCCATGACGATCTCGGCGCCGCCGGAGACCGCCCGGCCGTGCAGGCCGTCGGGGTCATCCACCACGACGTAGATCACGACCGGCCCCGGCAGCGCGAACGGGCTGTCGGTGCGGCCCGCGTCATCAATCATCACCAGGCCGTTGCCAATCTTCACCTCGGCATGCTTGAGCGGTTGGTCGGGCTCGGGAGGAACCACGAGGGTCGCGACCGCACCGAACGTCCGCTCGAGCCAACTGATTCCGGCGCGCGGGTCGGTGAAGGGGACAATCGGCACGGCTCCGTTGGTGGTCAGTGTTTCGGTCATGCCATCGACGCTAGATCGACCGCTGGCGCCATGTCTTGGACGGAATTTACGGTCTGGGTCCGCAGTTCGGTCGGCGTGATGTCGGCCAACTCGCGTACCTCACGGGCCAGATGGGCCTGGTCGAAGAACCCACACCGCAGCGCCGCACCCGCCCAGTCGATCGCCGGATCACTGGCCAGCAGGGCAGCGAGTCGCTCGAATCGCACGATCCGCGCGACGAGCTTGGGCGGCAGCCCCACGGCATCGCGGTAGCGCGCTATCAGCCGCCGGTGACTCCAGCCCAATTCGCTGGCGAGGTCCGAAATCGTGGCGGCGCCGCCGCTGACGGTAATGCGGCGCAGCGACCATTCCACTCCTGCGTCGACGGACTCGGACTCGGAGTCGGCAAGGCGGGTCCGGATCGCGGCGTCGATCAATGCGAATCGCGCAGGCCAGTCGGGCGCCGCTGCGATGCGCTGCACGAGTTCGGACCCGAAACGGCCCAACACATCGTCGATGGGCACCGACAGGTTCGCCAATTCGCTCATCGGCATCCCGAACAGGCGGCGGGCGCCCAGCGGCGTCAGGTCGACCTGCAGACAGCGTGCCGAGCCACCATGGCTCACCAGCACCGGGCCGTCGGTGATGCCCGCGACGAACGATCGCAGTCGCAACGGTTCGCGCCCGACGTGCTGCCTGTGGGCGACGGTCCATCCGGCATCGAGGTCGATGATGATGGGCACGAACGTGCACGGCAGTTCGCGGAAGGTAACGGGACCAGCCGCTCGTTGGGCGTAGCCCTCGTAGCGCAACACCACGCCGCGCAGCGACGGATGCGGTGTGCCGGCCGCGAACATCGCGCTCACTGTGCCAAACCTAGTGCTCCTCTCGTCCGCATCAAACGCTAGTCCGCACCCCGCCGACGGCGTGCGGTAGTAATGACGGGTGACTCAGCCGACCCAATCGCCGACGGTCTTGCTGTTGTCGACCTCCGACACCGACCTGATCACGGCCCGCGCCAGCGGCGCCCCCTTTCGGTGGGCGAATCCGTCGCGGCTGGTCGACGGCGAGCTCACCGACCTCATCGGCGGTGCCGACATCGTTGTGGCCCGCATTCTCGGCGGTTACCGCGCCTGGCAGGACGGCATCGACGCTTTGGAGGCGTCCGGCGTGCCGACCGTCGTGGTCAGCGGCGAGCAGTCCCCGGACGCCGAGTTGATGGGGCATTCCTCGACCCCGGCGGGTGCCGCGCTGCAGTCACACGTCTACCTCGCCAACGGCGGGGTAGAGAATCTGCGGCACCTGCACGCGTTCCTGTGCGACACCCTGTTGATGACCGGCTTCGGCTTCGCGTCGCCGGTCACCACCCCCAACTGGGGCGTGCTGGAGCGCGCGTCGGCTCAAGACGAGGGGCCGACTGTGGCGGTGCTGTACTACCGCGCGCAGCACCTCGCGGGAAACTCCGGCTATGTCGAGGCGCTCTGCCGAGCCGTCGAAGACGCCGGCGGTAGGCCGCTGCCCGTGTTCTGCGCGTCGTTGCGCAACGCGGACACCCAGCTGCTCGAGCTGCTCGGCACCGCCGACGCGTTGGTGACGACCGTGCTCGCCGCGGGCGGGTCCACCCCTGCGACGGTTTCGGCGGGCGGCAACGACGACACCTGGGATGTGGCACATCTGGCCGCCCTCGACATCCCGATCCTTCAGGGTCTGTGCCTGACCAGTTCACGGTCGCAGTGGCAGGACAACAACGACGGGTTGTCACCGCTCGACGTCGCAACCCAGGTCGCTGTACCCGAGTTCGACGGCCGCATCATCACAGTCCCGTTCTCGTTCAAGGAGATTGACGACGAAGGGCTGATCTCGTATGTGGCCGACCCGGAGCGCTGCGCACGCGTCGCAGGGCTGGCGGTGCGACACGCGCGGCTGCGCGCCATCGAGGCCTCACAGAAACGGGTGGCGCTGGTGTTCTCGGCGTATCCCACCAAGCATGCGCGCATCGGCAATGCCGTCGGCCTCGACACCCCCGCCAGCGCCGTCGCATTGCTGCGCGCGATGCGCGAACACGGCTACCGGATCGGCGACATTCCCGGCTTGGACGCGGGCGACGGCGACGCGTTGATCCACGCGTTGATCGAACGCGGCGGACAGGATGCCGACTGGCTGACCGATGGTCAGCTAGCGGGCAATCCGATCCGGGTGCCGGCCAAGGAGTATCGGGAGTGGTTCGCGACACTGCCCGCAGGGCTCACCGACGCCATGGTCGAGCACTGGGGCCCGCCGCCCGGCGACTTGTTCGTCGACCGCAGCGGTGACCCTGACGGCGAGATCGTGATCGCCGCAATGCAGGCGGGCAACGTCGTGCTGATGGTTCAGCCGCCACGCGGTTTCGGGGAGAACCCGGTCGCGATCTACCACGACCCCGATCTGCCGCCCAGCCATCACTATCTGGCGGCGTACCGCTGGCTCGACACCGTATTCGGCGCGGACGCCGTCGTGCACCTGGGCAAGCACGGAAACCTGGAATGGCTACCCGGTAAGACGCTGGGCATGTCGTCGGCCTGCGGCACCGACGCCGCGCTCGGCGACCTGCCGCTGATCTACCCGTTCCTGGTCAACGACCCGGGGGAAGGCACCCAGGCCAAACGCCGCGCACACGCCACGCTCGTCGACCACCTCATCCCGCCGATGGCCAGGGCCGAAACCTACGGCGACATAGCGCGTCTGGAACAGCTGCTCGACGAGCACGCCAACATCGCCGCGCTCGATCCCGGCAAGCTGCCTGCCATCCGCCAGCAGATCTGGACGCTGATGCGGGCCGCGAAGATGGACCACGACCTTGGCCTTGATGACCGACCCGACGAGGACTCGTTCGACGACATGCTGCTGCACGTCGATGGCTGGTTGTGTGAGATCAAAGACGTCCAGATTCGCGACGGACTGCACGTCCTGGGCGAAAAGCCCACGGGCGACGCGGAAATCGACCTGGTCCTCGCCATCTTGCGCGCGCGCCAGCTGTTCGGCGGCGAACAGAGTGTGCCAGGCCTTCGCCAGGCGCTCGGTCTGGCCGAGGACGGCCACGACGAGCGCTCCGCAGTGGACACCGCCGAGGCGCGAGCCCGCGAACTCGTTGTGGCACTTGCGGCCTCGGGCTGGGACCCCGGCACCGTCGACGCAATCACCGACAACGCCGACGTCGCGGCGATTCTGCGATTCGCGGCGACCGAAGTGGTGCCGCGGCTGGCGGGTACGGAAGCCGAGATCCCGCAGATTCTGCGTGCGCTCGACGGCCGCTTCATCCCGGCTGGCCCTTCGGGCTCGCCACTGCGAGGCCTCGTCAACGTGCTGCCCACCGGCCGCAACTTCTACTCCGTCGACCCGAAGGCGGTGCCGTCGCGACTGGCGTGGGAAACCGGTGTGGCGATGGCGGATTCGCTGCTGACGCGATACCGGGAGGACCACGGCGACTGGCCGCGGTCTGTCGGATTGTCGGTGTGGGGCACGTCGGCCATGCGCACCGCGGGCGACGACATCGCCGAAGTGCTTGCGCTGCTCGGGGTCCGGCCGGTATGGGACGACGCGTCGCGGCGGGTGGTGAACCTGGAGCCGATCGGGCTCACCGAACTCGGCCGCCCGCGCATCGACGTCACCGTGCGCATCTCCGGTTTCTTCCGCGATGCCTTCCCGCACGTGGTCACGATGCTCGACGACGCGGTCGGTCTCGTCGCGGGCCTCGACGAGGCGCTCGAGGACAACTACGTCCGCGCCCATGCACAGGCCGACCTGGCTGTGCACGGCGATCAGAGGCGTTCCACCACAAGGATATTCGGCTCCAAGCCGGGAACATACGGCGCCGGGCTGCTCCAATTGATCGACAGTCGCAACTGGCGCGACGACGCCGACCTCGCAGAGGTTTATACCGCGTGGGGCGGTTTCGCGTACGGCCGTGGCCTGGACGGCAGGCCGGCGTCGGCCGACATGAACCAGAACTACCGGCGCATCGCGGTCGCCGCCAAGAACACCGACACCCGCGAGCACGACATCGCCGATTCCGACGACTACTTCCAGTACCACGGCGGCATGGTCGCCACGGTGCGGGCATTGACCGGAAAGGCGCCCGCCGCCTACATCGGTGACAACACCCGGCCCGACGCGGTGCGCACCCGCACCTTGTCGGAGGAGACCGCGCGCGTGTTCCGCGCCCGGGTGGTCAACCCCCGCTGGATCAACGCGATGCGGCGGCACGGCTACAAAGGCGCCTTCGAGATGGCGGCCACCGTGGACTATCTGTTCGGATACGACGCGACCGCGGGTGTGATGGCCGACTGGATGTATGAGCGCCTCTCGGCGGAGTACGTCCTCGACGACGACAATCGCAAGTTCATGGCGGAGTCGAATCCGTGGGCCACTGCACGGCATGGCCGAGCGCCTGCTGGAGGCGGCCGGCCGCGGCATGTGGGCGCAGCCTGATCAGGCCACACTCGATGGTCTGCGGCAGGTGCTGCTGGAGACGGAAGGCGAATTGGAGGGCTAAGTTGGTGGCGTGCCAGTCACCTTTGCCGACGTTGCGAAATCCGAGTACATCCTGCTGACCACGTTCACCAAGGACGGCCGACCCAAGCCCACAGCCGTGTGGGCACCCCCGGACGGCGATCGCCTCCTCGTCATCAGTCAGGAGAAGTCGTGGAAGGTCAAGCGCATTCGGAACACTCCGCGTGTGACGATCGCGGAATGCGACCGAAGCGGAAATCCCAAGAGTGAGGCGATCGAGGCCGTTGCGGCGATCCTGGACAAGTCCGCCAACGCGGCCACCTACGACGCGATCGGCAAGCGCTACGGCCTCTTAGGCAAGACGTTCAAAGTTTTCTCCAAGCTGCGTGGCGGCATGAAGAACAATGTGACCATCGAATTGAAGGCGCCGTGATGGCGGCGCCGAGGTTCGATGAGATCGCCAATTCCCGCTACATCCTGCTGACCACATTCACAAAGGACGGCAAGGCCAAGCCGACAGCGATCTGGGCCGTGCCCGACGGCGATCGGCTGTTGGTCATGACCGAAGAGGATGCGTGGAAGGTCAAGCGGATTCGCAACACGCCGCGCGTCACATTGGCGATCTGCGATGCCCGCGGGAAGCCGAAGAGCGAACCGATCGAGGCTGTCGCCAGGGTTCTCGACAAGTCCGAAGCGCCCGCGGTCATCCGGGCAGTCAACAAGAGATACGGGCTTCTCGGGTGGGGCTTCGGTTTGTACATGAAGGTGCGCGGCATCGACAAGAAGAGTCTCGGTGTGGAACTGAAAGCGGCCTAATTCGGCGCCGCAGTCGTCACGCAGATCAATCTACGGAACTCAAGCCGCCTCTCCGGACGTTCCCTATCCATGGCGATGCGGCTGTTTCTGCTCTACGTGGTCATCGAGCTGGCGGTCGTCGTCGCGCTGGCGTCGACGATCGGCTTCGGCTGGACCGTGTTATTGCTGCTTGGCACCTTCGTGGTCGGCATGGCATTGGCCGGATCCCAGGTCAAGCGGCACTTCCGGCGGCTGCGCTCCGGCCTCAACGCGGCCACGGCGCAGGGGGCAGCGGCAGATAGTGTGCTCGTCGCGCTGGGCACGGTACTCGTCGTCATCCCCGGGCTGGCCAGCTCCGTCGTCGGCGCTCTGCTCCTGCTGCCGCCCACCCGTGCTGCGGCCCGTCCGCTGGTTACGGCCATGGCCGCACGCCGCATGCCGCTGATCACCGTCGCAGGCGCCGCGGGATACACGGGGTACACGGCCCCGCGGGGTGACTACATTGACGGCGAGGTCATCGATGTAACGGACATCGAGCCTGAAGCCGTGGAGCGCAAACCCGACTAAGTGACGACCCTCCTGCTGAACGGCCGGGTGCACAGCCCGGCAATGCCCGACGCGTCCGCAATGGCGGTGCGCGACGGTGTCGTCGCATGGCTGGGCAGCGACGACGTGGGACGGGCACAGTTTCCCGACGCGCAGATCATCGACCTCGAAGGCGCGTTCGTCGCGCCGGCCTTCGTCGACAGCCACGTCCACCTCACCGCAACCGGGCTGACCATGACCGGACTGGATCTGCGGCCCGCCACTTCGTTACGACACTGCCTGCAACTGCTCGACGACTACGCCCGCGCTCACCCCGACGGTGCGGTGTGGGGGCACGGCTGGGACGAGTCCGGCTGGCCCGAACGGACGCCGCCGAGCACCGCCGACGTCGACGAGGCCGTCGGGGGCAGGGCCGTGTACCTGGCGCGGGTCGACGTCCACTCGGCGGCCGCCTCGACCGCGCTGCGCCGGCTGGCGCCCGGTCTGGCCGATGCGCACGGTTTCTCGGCTCATCAGCCGTTGACCAGCGACGCGCATCACCTCGTGCGGGCGGCGGCCCGCGACGGGCTCACAGCCGAGCAGCGGCGGCGTGCGCAGCTGGCCGCACTGGATGCCGCGGCCGCCTTCGGCATCGTCGCGGTCCACGAGTGCGCAGGCCCGGACATCGGTGGTCTCACCGATTGGGACGAGGTGCGTGGCATCGAGCACGGCGTTGAGGTCGTCGGGTACTGGGGTGAAGCGGTGGCCAGCGCCGTCGAGGCGCGAGAGTTGATCGCTCGCACCGGCGCACGTGGGCTGGCCGGTGACCTGTTCGTCGACGGCGCGCTCGGCTCCCGCACCGCGTGGTTGCATCGGCCCTACAGCGATACCCCGGATTGTTGCGGCAACGCCTATCTCGATGTCGACGCGATCGCGGCACACCTGCGCGCCTGCACCGAGGCGCATGTCACCGCAGGATTCCATGTCATCGGCGACGCGGCCGTGGGCGCCGTGGTCGACGCGTTCGAGCGCGTCGTCGAGGAGTTCGGCGCACCCGCGGTGGCCCGTTGCGGACACCGCCTCGAGCACCTCGAAATGGTGACCGAGGAGCAGGCGCACAGCCTCGGCGCGTGGGGTGTGCTCGCCAGCATGCAGCCCAGTTTCGATGCATTATGGGGTGGCGAAGACGGCATGTACGCCCAGCGCCTCGGTCCCGACCGAGCCGGATCGTTGAATCCGTTTGCGCTGCTAGCATCCCAAGGCGTGCCTCTCGCTTTCGGCTCCGACAGCCCCGTCACCAGCATGAATCCCTGGGCGACGGTGCGTGCGGCGACACAGCATCAAACCCAGGGCAGCGCGCTGTCCGCGCGCGCGGCGTTTGCCGCAGCAACCCGCGGAGCGTGGCGCGCCGCGGGAGTACTAGATGGTGTGACCGGCACCCTCGTTCCGGGGGCGCCGGCGAGCTACGCCATCTGGGAGGCCGACGAACTGGAGGTCAGTGCACCCAGCCAATCCGGATCAGACACGGTCCGGCGCTGGTCGACAGATACGCGCTCGCGAGTGCCTGCACTTCCACGACTCGACGGCGCGTTGCCACTCTGCCGTCAGACGGTGCACCGAGGTGTCGCCATCCATGGCTGACGATGCGCGTCCCCCCGTTGTCGACGACGACGTCACCGAAGAGCCGGCCATCGTCTCCGGCAATCCGTCGCGGGCTAAGCGATTCGGCCGCGCCGTGGTCGACCGTCTGCCGCAGTTGAGCGTCGCCATCGTCGCCGGTCTTGCGCTGTGCCTGAGCTTCCCGCCGTTCGGGTGGTGGTACCTGGCGGTCGTCGCATTCGCCCTGTTGGCGTGGGTGCTTACCCGCGAAACCACCACTGTTGCAGGCGGATTCGGGTACGGATTCGTTTTCGGGTTGGCCTTCTATTTGCCACTGCTGCCCTGGATCAGCGGATTTGTCGGTCCTATTCCGTGGATTGCCCTCTGCGCGCTCCAGGCGCTTTTCCCTGCGGCGTTTTCAGCCTTGGGCGTTGCGGTCCGACGACTGCCGGGGTGGCCACTCTGGTTCGCGGGTCTGTGGGCGGCGCAGGAATGGCTCAAGTCGACCGTGCCCTTCGGGGGATTCCCGTGGGGTGTGGTGGCCTACAGCCAGACCGACGGGCCGCTGCTGTCGCTGGTGCAGGTGGGCGGGGCACCGCTGCTGTCGTTCGCCGTGGTGCTGATCGGATTCAGCGCAGCCGCAATCACTCTGGAGATCGTGAAGTGGTGGCGTCTCGGCACCACCAGGACCGCGGGTCCGCCCGCTGTCGTGGTCCCAGGCGCATGTATCACGGTCGTCCTGTTGCTCACCGCGCTCACCTGGCCCCAGGTCCGGCACTCCGGCGTGGGTGCCGACGACGAACAGCCGATCACGGTCGCCGCCGTGCAGGGAAACGTGCCGAGGCTCGGCCTGGAGTTCAATGCTCAGCGCCGGGCGGTACTGGACAACCATGTCCGCGAAACGATTCGGCTGGCCGAGGACGTGCGCTGCCGGCCGGGCGCCGCAGCCGATGTTCGTCATCTGGCCGGAGAACTCCTCAGACATCGATCCGCTGGCCAATCCGGACGCGAAGGCCGAGATCTCGGCCGCGGCGGAGGCGATCAATGCGCCGATCCTGGTCGGCGGTGTGGTTGCGGCATCGGGCTACAGCCGCGACAACCCGGTCTCGAACAATTCGGTGATCGTGTGGAACCCCGAAACAGGTCCGGCCGATCGTCACGACAAGCAGATCGTCCAGCCGTTCGGCGAGTACCTGCCATGGCGCGGCTTCTTCCGGCACCTGTCGCCGTACGCCGACCGCGCCGGCTATTTCATCCCCGGCAGCGGTGACGGGGTGGTGCACGCCGCCGGCGTGCCCGTCGGAGTCGCCACCTGCTGGGAGGTCATTTTCGACCGTGCCACCCGCGAGTCGGTGCGCAACGGGGCGCAGATACTGGCCGTTCCTACCAACAACGCCACGTTCGACGAGGCGATGAGCGAACAACAACTCGCCTTCGCCCGGCTTCGCGCCGTCGAGCACGACCGGTACGTCGTCGTCGCGGGAACCACCGGTATCAGCGCGGTAGTCGCCCCGGACGGGCGTGAGCTTGGCCGCACCTCGTTCTTCGAACCCGCCTACCTCGACACCCAAGTGCGGTTGAAGACCCAGCTCAGCGCCGCGACACGATGGGGTCCGCTGGTCGAGGGCCTATTGGTAGCCGTCGGCATTGGGGCTCTGATCGCCGCAATGCTGCACAATGGGAGTTTCGTGCGTCGGCGAGGAACGGCGACGAAAGACAGAGGAGCTTCATGACGACGGGCCCGGGCCCCGGGGAACGCCCAAGTCAGCGCACGCTGGTCATCATCCCCACTTACAACGAGCGGGAAAACCTGCCGTTGATCGTCGGACGCGTACAGAACGCCTGTCCTGACGTAGACATCCTGATCGTCGACGACGGCAGCCCGGACGGCACCGGCGAGTTGGCCGACGAACTGGCACTCGCCGACCCCGACGGGGTGCATGTGATGCATCGCGCCGCCAAGGGCGGCCTCGGAGCGGCGTATCTGGCCGGATTCGGGTGGGGCTTGGGGCGCGGGTACGGGGTCCTGGTCGAGATGGACGCCGACGGTAGCCACCCACCCGAACAGCTGCACCGCCTGCTCGACAGCATCGACAACGGTGCCGACCTGGTGATCGGCTCGCGCTACGTCAAGGGTGGCGAGGTCCGCAATTGGCCGCGACGGCGGCTGGTGCTGTCCCGCACCGCCAACGGCTACTCGCGCATCCTTCTCGGCGTCGACATCCACGACATCACCGCCGGATACCGCGCGTACCGGCGTGAGGTGCTGGAAAAGATCGACCTGTCGGCCGTGGACTCGAAGGGCTACTGCTTCCAGATCGACCTGACCTGGCGGACCATCAACAACGGGTTCGTCGTCGTGGAGGTCCCGATCACCTTCACCGAGCGCGAGTTCGGCCAATCCAAGATGAGCGGTTCCAACATCCGCGAAGCACTCTTCAAGGTCGCGGAGTGGGGACTGCGCGGGCGTCTCGATCGTGCCCGCGGCGTCGGCGTGAGCCGCTAGCCATACCTCGACCAGCGAGCCGCCAATCTAGCCCCGGCGCCGAGCCTTGATGATGTCGAGGCGCTCCTTGAGCAATTCCTCGAGTTCTTCGACCGACCGGCGCTCCAGGAGCATGTCCCAGTGCGTGCGCGGCGGCTTGGTCTTCTTGGGCTCGGGCGCGTCGCCTTCGATCAGGGTGCCTTCCATGCCGTTGCGGCACAGCCAGGCGTGGGGAATCTCCGCGTCGTCGGCGAACGGGACGTCGAACTCCTCGCCGTTATCGGTGCGATAGCGAGCAACCTGACGCGGCGCAAGGTCGTGGTTGCGGTCGGTCTCGTAGCTCACAGCCCCGAGGCGACTGCCTCTCAAGACGCGATCAGCCATTTGTCAGCACTCCTCAATAAACGCATGTTGTCCGGAGAATCAACGCAGCGGTACGACACGCAGTTCCCGACTCGACCCTTCATGATACCGGGATTCCCGCTCCCGCCGGTTTACAGTCTGGTCCGTGGTACGACGTCTGCGCTCTCAACCGTGTCGCTGGTGCGGTCGTGAAGTCGCTGATGCCGGGCTGGGCAGACGCAGGCAGTACTGCAGGCAGTCGTGCCGCCAACGGGCCTATGAACAGCGTTCCCTCGTCAAGGGCACCTCTCTGGCGCCGGACGCCGTCGTGCTGACCGCCGACGAGGCCGCAGAACTTGCCGACCGCGTCTACCAGGTCAGATGTGCCGCCGAGGATGTTTCCACCGCCGTCGACGAAGGTGCGGACGGCACGGAGTTGCGGCAACTGTGCGATGCGCTGATGCGCGCGGCCAAGGCGGCGGACGGCTGGCGTTAGCGTCGAACCTTCGGCCAGCGCTGCTCGTCGTTACGATGACCTGCAAACCTCCCGATGGGACGCGCCGTGACCTTGTCAACACCTGAGTCGACGCCCACTTCGACCGGCGTGTGGCGATTCGAGGATTTCGTGCTCGACACCCAACGCTACGAACTGCGCGCCGCCGGCGAGGTGATCCGCGTCGAGCCCCAGGTATTCGACGTGCTGACCCAGCTGGTGAGCAACGCCCACCGGTTCATGTCGAAAGAGGAGCTGTTCGACTCGGTGTGGGGCGGGCGCTTCGTCAGCGAGGCCGCGTTGACGAGCCGCATCAAGGCCGCCCGCCGCGCGCTGGGCGATGACGGCGAATCGCAGCGGCTCATCAGGACGGTCCGCGGGCGCGGCTACCAGTTCGTGGGCACCCTCACCTCGGAGCCATCAGCGGCGCCGCCGGAGGTCGTGCTGCCCGACGAGGTGGCGCCGCCGCGCCAGCACATCGCGTTCTGCAAGGCCGCCGACGGCGTGCGGCTTGCCTACGCCGTGGCAGGGGAGGGCCCGCCGCTGGTGCGGGCGGCCAACTGGATGACCCACCTTGGATACGACATCGAAAGCCCGGTATGGAAACACTGGGTGCGGGATCTCTCGTTGACGTACCGATTCATTCGCTATGACGAACGCGGCTGTGGCCTATCCGATTGGGAGGCAGCCGGTTTCATGTTCGACGACTGGGTCGCCGATCTGGAGTCGGTGGTGGAGGCGCTCGGGCTGGAGCGCTTCCCGCTGCTCGGGGTGTCGCAGGGCGGCGCCGTGGCCGTCGCCTACGCGGCCCGCCACCCCGAGCGGGTCAGCAAGCTGGTGCTGTGCGGCGCCTATGCCCGCGGTCGGGCCGTGCGTGCCCTCAACGACGACGAAAAACGCGCCGCGGCATTGGATCTCGAGCTGGCTCGGGTGGGATGGGGTCGCGACGATCCTGCTTTCCGGCAGGTCTTCGCCGCCCAGTTCCAGCCCGACGGCACCCGCGCTGACTGGGCCGCATTCGACCAACTGCAGCGGCGCACCACATCGCCCGAGAACGCCGTGCGCTTCCTCGAGGAGTTCGCCCGCATCGACGTACGCGAGCTTGCGCGCGAGGTGTCGTGCCCGACGTTGGTCATGCACTCGCGCGACGACCACCGGGTTCCGATGCGCTTCGGCGAGGAATTGGCCTCGCTCATCCCGGATTCCCGCCTCGTCGCACTGTCCAGCAACAACCATCTGCTGACCGCGAACGAACCGGCGTGGCAGGTGTTTCGCGACGAGCTGCATTCCTTCCTGGCCGCAGGGCCGTCTTCGGCTACTTGATGCCGACAACCATCGAGTCGGGTCCGGCGAGATGTTCGACATAGCTTCGGCTGAAACCTGTTTCGGCCATCCAGCCGCGGCAGTCGGCGCCGGTGAAGTCGAAGCCGAGGCCTTCGATGAGCATGTTGAGACTCATCAGCAGGCCGAACGCGTTCTCGCGCCGGTCATCGTCGATGAGCGCCTCGTACACGATCAGCGCCCCTCCCTTGGGCAGCGCGTCGTGGGCCTTTTGCAGGAGCATGCGCTTCTGGTCCAATTCCCAGTCATGCAGGATGTGGCCCATGATGAGCACGTCGGCGCTGGGCAGCGGGTCTGTGAAGAAGTCGCCCGGCGTGAAGGTGAGGCGTTCGGCTAGGCCGAATCGGGCGACGTACGTGTTGAAAATGGGCTGGACGGGGGGCAGGTCGAATCCGCCACCGGTCACGTGATCGTGGGCGGTCGCGATCGCGACCGAAACGGCGCCTTGCGCGCAGCCGATGTCAATGACGCTGCCGTAGTCGCGCCATGGGAACTTTGCCGCAATCGCCTCGCCCGCGGCGCGACTGAGCCCGCTCATCGCTTTGGTGAATTGCGCCAGCTTTTCAGGATCGGCATACAACGTCTCGAAGAAGTCGCCTCCGGTCTTCACTTCACTTTGCGGCTGCCCCGTCCGCAGACCCTCGGTCAGCGATCCCCAGAACGTGTAAAGGCGAGCGTTCGCCATCTCCAACAGGCCGCCCGTGTACGTGGGCTTGGCAGGGTCCAGGAAGAGGTCGGTCTCGGGAGTGTTCGAGTACCGGCCGTCGGTTCGATCGAGCATGCGGAGTGCGACCAGGGCGTCGAAGAAGTCTCGTGCGCTGCGCGGGTGCAGTCCGAGTCGCTGGCGGAGTTCCTCGGCGTCGAGCGGCCCGGCTTCGCTGAGCACTGCGAACAGCCTCAGCTCCACAGCGCTGAGTAGCGTCTTCGAGCCCCAGAATGCGATGCCCAGTTGCATGATCGCATCCGGAGTCAGCGTCTGGGTTGGTGCGACAGGCGTGGTTCCTTCGGTCATCAGGTCCCCTTTGTTGAGTCTCCCCGTCGGCGAAGCTACTCGCTGGACCCCGATCTCCATGCAATCTCCACGCAATCTTCATGTGCCGGGGCTTCGCGCCATTCATGCTGGCCACATGAAGAAGCTCACTCGCACCCTGCTCTTGGGTATCAGCGCAATTGCTGCGCTCGGCACCCTGTCCGCCTGCTCGGGCGGATCATCGAATCAAGCGACCTCGTCATCGGAGTCGCCGACAACCACTACCGCAGCCGCATCGACGGCGTTTCCACAGTCGGGACGCTACGTCGCCGATATGACCGCGGCCGACGGCAAGACGATGACCATCGGCATCTCCGTCGACGGCGACCAGGTTGCGGCATACGCCTGCAACGGAACCGACGACGAAGCCTGGTTCTTCGGCAACCAGGCCGACGGCATCCTCGACATCAAGTCGCGGTTCCGCGACACCCTCAACGCTGAGTTCGATGGCACCAATGTCGAAGGCGATCTGAACATGAACGGTGTGGCTTATCAGTTCACCGCGAAGCCGGTGACCGGCGAGGCCGGCATGTACACCGCTGAGCTGGACGGTATCCGCGCGTCCTGGGTGGTTCGCGAGGACGGCTCGGCGATTGGCGTGCAGTTCCAGACCAGCAGCGTCGGCGACATCACGCAATCCGAGATCCAGCAGCTCAACGACGCGCAGTTCCGGTCCGAGGTGCGCAGCAAGCGGCAACTCCAGCAGGCGCAGCAGATCACCCGTCTGTCGAACGGCGCGATGAGCTCCAAGATCAACGGCCAAGATGTGACGCCGACACTGGTCAACGGGAGTTTCCGCCTCGGCTGACAACTGAAAATCGTTGCTACCCAACGGCCCTGCCGGTGTGCTACGTCACATCGGCAGGGCCAATCTCTTTGCATCATCGCGAATCAAAACCTACTGGCACCGCACCTGCGTGCGTAGCGTCGACGCACCGTGACTACTCCTGCCGAGCTGGCGGCGCCGATAGCGCCCGTCCGTGCCGCGAATACCGGATGGCGGCAGCGCAAATGGGCCCTGATCCGGTTGGCATCGCCGATCGCGCTCGTTGCTTTGTGGCAGTTGGGCAGCGCAGTGGGTCTCATTTCCCAGGATGTACTGCCGGCACCGTCGCTGATCGTCGAGGCCGGCATCGAGGTGCTGCAGAACGGACAGCTGTCCGATGCGCTGCGGGTGTCGGGAATTCGGGTGGTCGAAGGATTGCTGCTCGGCGGAATTCTGGGGGTTGCGCTGGGGACCGCCGTCGGACTGTCCCGTTGGTTCGAGGCGACGGTCGACCCACCGATGCAGATGGTCCGGGCCCTGCCACACCTCGGTCTGATACCGCTCTTCATCCTATGGTTCGGCATCGGCGAACTTCCCAAAGTGTTCCTGGTGGCGCTCGGCGTGAGTTTTCCGCTGTATCTGAATACGTTTTCGGCAATCCGCCAGGTGGATCCGAAGCTTTTCGAGACGGCTCAGGTGCTGGGCTTCTCGTTCTGGCAACGGTTCCGCACCATCATCGTGCCGAGTGCGGCGCCGCAGGTCCTGGTCGGGCTGCGGCAATCGCTGGCGATCGCGTGGTTGACGCTGATCGTGGCCGAGCAGATCAATGCTGACAAGGGAATCGGCTTTCTCATCAACAACGCTCGCGACTTTCTGAGGATCGACATCATCATCTTCGGATTGATCGTCTACGCACTGCTGGGCATCGGCACCGACGCCATCGTCCGCGTATTGGAACGCCGAGCATTGAGGTACCGCACATGACACTGACGGCATCACGCACCACGTCCATTGCGGGCGAACTGCGCGACGTGAACAAGTGGTACGGCGATCACCATGTCCTTACTGACATCTCGGTCCGTGTCGACAGCGGTGAGATCGTTGCACTGATCGGACGAAGCGGATCCGGCAAGTCGACGGTGTTGCGCGTCCTGGCCGGGCTGTCGACCGACCACAGCGGCCATCGGGCCGTCGTCGGGGCGCCTGCACTGGCCTTCCAGGAACCGCGGTTGTTCCCGTGGCGCGATGTGCGCACCAACGTCGCCTACGGCCTCACCCGTAGTCGGCTGCCCAAGGCACAGGCACTGGTCCGTGCCGATCGGGCGCTGGCCGACGTCCAGCTTGCCGACCGTGCCGGCGCATGGCCGCTGACGCTTTCCGGTGGTCAGGCGCAACGCGTTTCGTTGGCACGGGCACTGGTCGGCGAGCCCGAACTATTACTGCTGGATGAACCGTTCGGTGCGCTGGACGCGTTGACCCGGCTGAGTATGCGGGCACTGTTGCTCGACCTGTGGCGCGAGCACCGGTTCGGTGTGCTGCTCGTGACCCACGACGTGGATGAAGCTGTCGCACTCGCCGACCGGGTCGTGGTGCTCGAGGAGGGCAAAGTCATCCACACCCTGGATATTCGCGACCCTCGGCAATCCGCGAATGCCGAACACTATCGCGCCGAGCTGCTCGATCAGCTCGGCGTGCGGAACTGACCCTCGACGACAAGGACTTCCATGCGGAAACTCGCTGCTGTCATCGCGCTAGTCGCCCTGCTGCTCGCGGGATGCGTGTCCCGTCAGGACAGCTCCGGTACCTCCGAAGCGCCTGCCACGGTTGCACTCTCGGAGCTGTCGGACCTGACGCTAAACGTCGGCGATCAGAAGGGTGGCACCGAGGCGCTGCTGCGGGCGGCGGGCGCGCTCGACGATCTGCCGTACAAGATCAGCTTCTCGACGTTCACATCTGGGCCGCCACAGATCGAGGCGGCGACCGCGGGCAAGATCGACTTCGCGATCACCGGCAACACGCCACCGATCTTCGGTGCGGCATCCAACGCGAAAGTGAAGATCGTATCCGCCTATGACGGTGGAGGATTCGGTGATCAAATCCTCGTGCACGCCGACTCTCCCGTTCAGACGGTCGGTGACCTGCGGGGCAAGAAGATTGCCGTTGCGAAGGGCAGCTCCGCGCACGGCCACACACTGGTTCAACTCGAACGCGCAGGACTCACTCCCGCCGATGTCGAACTGGTCTTCCTACAGCCTGCCGATGCGCTCTCGGCGTTTACGCAGCGCCGCGTCGACGTGTGGGCGGTGTGGGACCCGTACACGGCCCAGGCCGAAACCGATCTCCCGGTGCGCAGCATCGCCCGCGCCACCGGCGTCACCAACGGCGCCGGTTTCGGCGTGGCGTCCGACACCGCGCTGGCCGATCCGAAACGCAACACGGCTGTGAGCGACCTGCTGGTGCGCTATGCCAAAGCCGTCCGTTGGGCCCACGACAACCGGGAGCAGTGGGTGAAGGCATACGCCGAGGAGGTCGGCCTCGCCCCCGAGGTCGCGGCTCTGGCGCAGGGCCGGAGCCTTCGGTTGCCCACCGATCTGTCCGACCAGCTGGTCGCATCGGAACAGGAGCTCGCTGATCTGTTCGCGAAATCGGACCAGATCAGCTCGGCGCCGGAGTTTTCTCGCTGGGTCGACCGCCGCTACAGCGACGTGCTTGAGCCCCTCTACATCAATCGCGACTAGGAGGAACATGTCCGCACAGCCCGAACTGCCGTCTCCGCCGGCGAAGTTCTTCTGGTTCCTGCCCACCAACGGCGACAGCAGATCCATCGTCGGCGCGTCGCACGCGTCGTCGCACCACACCGTGCCCGCCAACTTCCGTGCACCCTCACGCAGGTACCTTGCCGAGGTCGCCCGCGCCGCCGACCGTCTCGGGTACGAAGGTGTGCTGACGCCGACGGGTACATGGTGCGAGGACGCGTGGTTGACGGCGTCGGCGCTGCTCGCCGAAACCGAGCGTCTCAAGTTCCTTGTCGCGTTCCGGCCGGGGCTGGTTCCGCCGACGCTGGCGGCCCAACAGGCGGCGACACTGCAGCGGTTTTCCGATGGCCGGGTCCTGCTGAACATCGTCACTGGCGGCGACGACGCCGAGCAGCGCCGGTTCGGTGACTGGCTCGGCCACGACGAGCGCTATGCCCGCACCGGAGAATTCCTGCACATCGTCAACACGCTGTGGCGTCAGGAATCATTTGATTTCGAGGGTAAGCACTACAGCGTGAAGGACGCGCGGGTGTCGACTGCGCCGGATCCACTGCCGCAGATCTACTTTGGCGGCTCGTCGGCGGCGGCATTGCCGATCGCTGCCGAATACGTAGACGTCTACCTGACGTGGGGTGAGCCGCCGCAGGCCGCGGCGGCCAAGATCGAGAAGGTGCGCAAGCTCGCCGGGGAACGGGGCCGCAAGGTGCGTTTCGGTATCCGGTTGCACACCATCAGCCGGGACACCTCGGCGGCGGCGTGGGGGGTCGCCGACGAGCTGCTCGCCGAACTGAGCCCCGAGCAGATCGCCAAACAGACTGAGCTGCATGCTAAGTCGGAATCCGAAGGCCAGCGCCGAATGACCGCCCTGCACGGTGGCCGGTTAGACAGACTTGAGATCTACCCCAACCTGTGGGCCGGTGTCGGATTGGTTCGTGGCGGAGCGGGCACCGCGCTGGTCGGCAGCCACGAAGAGGTCGCGAACTTGATCTACGAGTACCACTCGGTCGGCTTCGACGAGTTCATCCTCTCCGGCTATCCCCATCTGGAGGAGGCCTACTGGTTCGCCGAGGGAGTGCTGCCGCTGTTGAAGCACAAAGGTGTCGCATGACGTCGCATCTCCTCGGCACGCCAGGACCGACGCTTTTGCCTCTGCTCGGGTAGTTAGGTAGACCTGTGTGGTGGACGCATGGTTTGAGCGCAGCCCATTCGTCGGCTTCGCCCCATGGATCGTCTACTGGGTCGTTGCCGACGGCCCCAGCACATGGATGTTCGGCGCGGTCTGTGCGGTGATCTCGGCGTTGATCTTCGGCATCTCGGCGGGCTGGGGCGGACCAAGGTTGCTCGAGGTGATCACGGTCGTGTTCTTCGTCGGCGTGACGATTGCCGGTATGGTCGTCGGCGCCGAGGACCGGGACTGGATGGACAAATACGCGACCACACTGTCCGGTGGGGTCCTCGCGGTGATGGCGCTTGGCTCACTGGCTTTCGTCCCGTTCACCCAGCAGTACGCACCGGAGACGGCCCCGCGGCATGACTGGGAGAGAGCCGCGTTTCGAAGGACCAATCAGGTCCTCACGCTGATGTGGGCCCTCGTGTTCGCGCTCATCGCCGTCCTCGGCTACGTCGCGGTGGCGGCGCCGGCAACCGTCAGCTGGACCAAGGCGGTGATACCGGTGGTCGTAATCGTCGGCGCCATCGGAATGACCCAGATCTACCCGGATCGGGCGCGGGCCAAGGTGCAACCGACCACCTGACGCCTGCGCTATTATCTGCGTATGAATGCAGATAAGCATGTCTGTGGTCGGCGGCTGGCCGATGACCAGGCCGACCTGGTCGTCGAGGTGTTCAGGATGCTTGCCGACGCGACCCGTGTGCAGCTGCTGTGGGCGCTGGCGGACCGCGAGATGTCGGTCAACGACCTCGCGGCACGGGTCGCCAAGCCGGCACCGTCGGTGTCACAGCACCTCGCCAAGCTCCGGATGGCGCACCTGGTGCGCACCCGTCGCGAGGGCACTCAGGTGTTCTACCGGCTCGAAAACGATCACGTTCGGCAGCTCGTCACCGACGCGGTGCACAACGCCGAACATGCAACGGGCGGCGTGCCCCCACACCACCTGGACGAGAGCGAGCTGCGCATTCTGCACGACAAGGGCGTGGGGTAATGGGTCTCGGGCATTCTCACGATCACACCAACCGCGTCGACGACGCGCTGCGCGACAGCGCCGCAGGCATCCGCGCGGTCAAGATCAGTTTGGTCGTCCTCGGCGTCACCGCGGCGGCGCAGCTGATCATCGTCGCCGTGTCGGGTTCGGTGGCGTTGTTCGCCGACACCGTGCACAACTTTTCCGACGCCCTGACCGCGGTCCCGCTTTGGATCGCGTTCGCGATGAGCCGACGCGCCGCGACCCGGCGCTATACCTACGGATTCGGTCGTGTGGAGGATCTGGCGGGCCTGTTCGTGGTGACGGCCATCGCGATATCCGCACTTGTCGCCGCCGTCCAAGCCGCGCGTCGCCTCATCGATCCGATGCCGTTGAACCATCTGAGTTGGGTCATGGCGGCGGGCATCGTGGGATTCCTCGGCAACGAGGTGGCCGCGGTGTACCGCATTCGGGTGGGGCGACGGATCGGGTCAGCGGCGCTGCGTGCGGACGGAATGCATGCTCGCGCAGACGGTTTGACTTCGTTGGCGGTGGTGGCGGGCGCCGCAGGCGTGTGGATGGGTTATCCCGCGGCGGACCCGATCGTCGGGTTGGTCATCGCGGGGGCCATCGGTGTCGTGCTGGTCGTCGCGGCACGGGACGTGTTCGGCAGGCTGTTGGATCGCATCGATCCCGAGTATCTGGACACCGCACGCGCTGTGCTGTCGGGCCAGCCCGGTGTGCGTGAGGTTCGGCGACTCAGGATGCGGTGGATCGGGCACCAAATCGAGGCCGACACCGAACTCGACGTCGATCCGTCATTGAGTCTCGCCGATGCGCACGCCGTGGCGCACGCAGCTGAACATGAACTGGCGCATGCGATTCCGAAACTGGGGTCGTTGGTCGTACACGCTTACCCGGCGCACGACAGTCTGCTCAACAGCTGAACATCTCGCCGATCTGCGGCGGAGCGGTAGCCGGCTGCAGGCAGCCGAACGGTTCGATACCCGCGTCGCTGTAGCGCACCGCGGTGTTGTGCGCGCGGTTGGCGCAGAAGAGGCCGACCTCGTCGACGCGGCACTGGTAGTCACCGAAGCCCAGCGCCCCGCCGTAGGGCAGCTCGGGACCCGTGCCTGCGGTGAACCGGCCGGGGTCGCCGTGCACCGACCCGACGGCGACGCTCGTCCCGTCGAAGTCGACCCAGCCGCCCTTCCATTCGCCGTATGCGTCCTCGGGGCGCGGTGGCGGATCGGCGAGGTCGACCAGACACGCCAGCGCTCCGTCGCTGTCTCTGGAGTCGGTCATGCAGTTGGTCTTGCCCGAGGGTGTGATGAACGCGATGTCCTCACCGAGGTCGGTGGTCGTCCCGTCCCGCGTGGCGACGTGATACTCCGCGGCGTCGACGGTGTCGCCTGCCTCGATCCAGGCGATGACGTCGGCCACCGGCGCTCCAGGGGCAGGCGGCTTGGCGGGTGTCGTCGTCGTTGGGCTGGCGGTCGACGACGGCCTGGTGGTGTTCGGCGGTATCGGGGTGATCCGCTCGGCCTCCCCGTCCGTCGCGGATGAACACCCTGCTACCAGCATCAAGATCGCGATCAGCGCAGCCACTCGCATAACGGCCAGGCTAGCGGGCCGACGCGCCGATCCCGTAAAGGCGCGGCGGCAAGTGGCATTCGCTACCTTCGGGTGATGCACGAACACACGGTCCGCGCAACCATCGCCTCCGGCACCGTCGAAGGATTCACCCGCGACGGGGTGAATCGTTGGCGCGCGATTCCGTACGCACGTCCGCCGGTGGGTCAGCTACGACTGCGCGCGCCGCAACCCGTCGAGGCTTGGCCGGGTGTGCGGTATTGCCACGGAGTCGGCTACTGCGCGCCGCAGCAGCGGATGTACACAATCCTCGCCCCAGGCAGGTACCAGCCGATGAGCGAGGACTGCCTGACGCTCAACGTGGTTACCCCCACCTCGCCGCCCGACGCGCCGTTGCCGGTCATGGTGTTCATCCACGGGGGCGGCTACTTCATGGGAAGCTCGGCGACTCCGATCTACGACGGCGCAGCCCTTGCGCGCCAGGGCTGCGTCTATGTGTCGGTGAACTACCGGCTGGGTGCACTCGGATGTCTTGACCTGTCGTCGCTGTCCGACGACGACCACACGTTCGACGACAACCTCTACCTGCGCGATCTCGTGATGGCGCTTCGTTGGGTTCGCGAGAACATCGCGGTCTTCGGCGGCGACCCGGAGAAAGTAACGATCTTCGGGGAGAGTGCAGGCGCCCACGCGGTGGCGACGCTGTTGGCTGTTCCTGCCGCCAAAGGCCTGTTCGCCCAGGCGATTTCCGAGAGCCCGGCGGCCGGGTTGGTTCGTACACCGGAGATCGCTGCCGAGTACGCAACCAAGTTCGCCGAGCTTGTCGAAACCGACGCAAGCCGAGCCGATTCCGCCGGCCCAGGCAACCGCGCGGCAGCCGTGATGGCCGCCCGGCCGACCGAACTGGTGGCCGCGTTCGAACGGCTCATCGTAGCGGGCCAGCGCGAGATGCTCGGCGCGTTCGCCGCGGGGCCCACCAGCGGGACGGAATATCTGCCGCTGGACCCCGTCGAGGCGATGCGCGGCGGACATGCCCACCGGGTGCCGCTCATCGTGGGGACCAATGCCGAGGAGGCCAGGCTGTTCGGCCGGTTCATCAAGCTGCTGCCGATGACGGAACCGATGATCGAGCGGCTGCTCTCCGGGACGGAACCCGCTGAGCGCGAACGTATTACCGCCGCATACCCCGGTTACCCCGACCCCGCGGCGTGCATCCAGTTCGGCGGGGACTTCGCCTTTGGTTCGGCAGCGTGGCAGATCGCGGAGGCACACAGCAAGCACGCCCCGACCTACCTGTACCGCTACGACTACGCACCGCGGACGTTGCGGTGGTCGGGTCTGGGCGCCACGCACGCGACGGAGTTGCTGGCGGTGTTCGACGTCTACCGAACGACTTTCGGAAAGCTGCTCACCGCTGCAGCGGATCGCAAGACAGCCCTGCGGGTCAGCGACGACGTGCAGTCACGCTGGCGTGCCTTCGCCAAGACCGGGGTACCCGGTGAGGATTGGCCGGCATACGCAGACCCCCAACGGGCCGTGAGAGTTTTCGACCGTCGAGGGCGCGTCGAGTTCGATCCGCATGCCGATCGTCGCCAGGCGTGGGAGGGATTCACCTTGGCCGGCCGCTGAATCCGTCGCCGTGTCGGAAATCCCTGCGCATCCTGTCGGGGATGTGGTTGCGTGATCCACGTGGCTTACCCCTTGGATCCGCTCAGCAGCGACGAGTTCACGGCGGTCGCGTCGATCTTGCAACGCGAGCACGGTGTCGGTGCCGGAACCGGTGGGCCGGCGACATCCGGCCTCGGCTGGCGGTATGCGTCCATCGAATTGATCGAACCCAGCAAGGCCGAGTTGCGCGAGTTCGACGGCGGGGGAGCGCGGCCGCCGCGACGCGCGCGCGTGACATGCTTTGAGCGGGCTGCCAATGCGACGTACAAGAGCACGGTGTCGCTGACCGACGACCGGGTCGAGTCGTTCGAGCACATCCCAGGCGTGCAGGCCAACTTCACCGTCGACGAGTTCGCCGAGTGCGACCGGCTGCTGCGCTCACACCCGGACGTCGCCGCCGCACTGAGCAAGCGCGGCATCACGGACATCGGCCTCGTCTTCTTCGACACCTGGACCTACGGCAACGCGGTCGCGCCCCCGGAATACCGCGACCGGCGGATCGGCTGGTCGGACGCCTGGGTTAGGGACACGGCCGGCGGCAGTCCGTATGCAAATCTCGTCAGTGGTCTGCACTGCGTCATCGACCTCAACGCGATGGAGTTGCTGCGCGTCGAGGACAGCGGCCCGTTCTCTGGGACTGGCGTCGAGAAGCCCGAGGTGATGGGCGAATACGTGCCGAGCATGATTCCGGAAGCCGTCAGGTCGGCGTCGCGCAGGGAGCCGCTCAAGCCGTTGCATATCGAGCAGCCCGAGGGGCCGTCGTTTACCCTCGACGGCAATCTGCTGCGATGGCAGAACTGGTCTCTGCGGGTCGGGTTCAACCACCGCGAGGGTATGACGCTGCACACCGTGAGCTACCGCGACGGCGATCGGGAACGCTCTGTGGCACACCGGATATCGCTTGCCGAGATGATAGTGCCCTACCGGGACTCCTCGGAAGACCACTACCGACGCACCGCCTTCGATATCGGTGAGTGGGGTCTCGGGTTCATGACCACGTCGCTGGAGTTGGGCTGCGACTGCCTCGGCGAGATCCGCTACCTGGATGCGGTGCTGCACAACAGCAAGGGTGAGCCGTACACGATCACCAATGCCATCTGCTTCCACGAAGAAGACAACGCGGTGCTGTGGAAGCACGTCGACCACGACATCGGCGCCGAGGTGCGCCGGATGCGCAGGCTCACGGTGTCGTCACACGTGACCGTCGCCAACTACGAGTACCTCATCTACTGGCGGTTCTACCAGGACGGCAACATCGAGTGCGAGATACGTGCCACCGGAATCATGGTCACCACCCCGCTCGCCCCCGGACAGCCGCACCCCAACGGCACCCTGGTGGACGAGCGCACCTACGCGCCTTACCACCAACACTTCCTGGTGGCTCGGCTCGACATGGACATCGATGGCACCGACAACACCGTTTGCATGACCGAGTCGCATGCCGAGCCGATGGGGCCGGATAATCCCTACGGTCTCTCGCTGGTGACGCGCAGCTTTCCGTTGCGCACCGAGAGCCAGGGCAAGCAGGACGTCAACTTTGCGACTCAGCGCACCTGGAAGATCGTCAACCCCAACGTCGTCAACGGACTCGGAACCCATCCGGCGTACAAGCTGGTGCCGGGCGGGGCGATCCCGCCCATGTTCGATCCCGACTCACCGGTGATCGAGCGTGCCAACGTGATCGGTCATAGTCTGTGGGTGACCCCGAATCATCCCGACGAGCGTTGGCCTGCTGGCGAATTCGTCAACCAGTCCTCGACGGACACCGGCCTGGCGAAGTGGACGCTGGCCAACCGTTCCATCGACAATACCGACGTGGTGATGTGGTACGTGTTCGGTATCCATCACATCACCCGACCGGAGGACTGGCCGGTGATGCCCGTCGACATCGTGTCGTTCTGGCTCAAGCCGTTTGGATTCTTCGACCGCAACCCGTCCCTGGATGTCGTCGGTACGCCGCCCGACATGTGCCACACCCCCTCGACCAGTGCGCACCACTGACATCGTGGAGCGGCCGTCGGATCTGACGGTCGAGTGGTTGACCGCCGCCCTCTGCATCCCCGTCACGGATTTCGCCTTCGAACGCATCGGTACCGGGCAGATGAGCGAATGCTATCGCGTCGAGTTGACCCGCTCGTCCGGCGAAGGTCCGTCGTCGGTCGTCCTGAAAGTGGCAGCCACCGATCCGGCGAGCAGGCAGACCGGGCTGGCACTCGGCCTTTACGAGCGCGAGGTGCGTTTCTACACCGACATCGCAGCGAATCTCGGTGGCGGCCCGGTGGCCGCGTGCTATTCGGCCGGCTTCGATCCTGAAACAGGTGCCTTCCACCTCTTGCTGGACGACGCGGCGCCGGCCGTCGTCGGCGACGAACTCCGTGGCGCGACAATCGAACAGGCCATGCTGGCGCTGGCCGAACTGGCCCGGTTGCACGCGCCTGCGTTCGGCGACGCGTCAATGGCGCAGGCTGATTGGCTCAACCGCGACGCACCGATGAACCAGGGACTGATTGCCCAGTTGTATGCCGGATTCGTCGAGCGCTACGGTGATCAGATCGCCCCCGAGCATCGTGTGGTGTGTGAGCGCCTTGTCGGCAGCTTCGATGCGTATCTGGATGCTGAGGGTGCGAGCGACCGGATCATGGGCCTCGTCCACGGCGATTACCGACTGGACAACATGCTCTTTGGTCAGCCGGGGGCGGATCGGCCGTTGACGGTGGTGGACTGGCAGACCGTCACCTGGGGTCCGGCGATGACCGACGTCGCCTACTTCCTCGGCTGTGCGCTGCCCAGTGCGCTTCGTCGCGAACACTACGACGCCCTGTTGCGGACGTACCACGACGCTCTCGGGCCCGGCGCCGCGATCAGCCTCGACGAGGTTCGTGACGGGGTGCGACGGCAAAGCTTCTTCGGGGTCATGATGGCGATCGTCGAGCTCGATGCTCGTCGAACGCACCGAACGCGGTGACGAGATGTTCATGACGATGCTAATGCGGCACGGCGATCACGTGCTCGACACTGGAGCGCTGGATACGTTGCCGGAACCTGTTGTGGCGCAACCGCTCACACCCGATCCCGCCGATGAGGAGGGGCACGCCGCGGGTGACGAGCCACTCTGGAGCGAGAGCTGGTACTTCGACTTCGCCGACGCGCAGCAGGGTATCGGCGGATGGGTGCGGCTGGGTCTGATGCCCAACGAGGACACCACCTGGGTCAACGCACTGCTGTGCGGACCCGACATGCCGACCATCGCGCTGCTGGATTTCGACGACACCGGCGCGATCGAACTCACCCTGACCGCGACCGAACCGTTGCAAACCTACGCGGTGACAGTGCGGGGGATCGGCCAGGCGTACGACGATCCTTCCGCGCTTCTGCATGGTCAGCCGGGCAGGGCGGTCGAGGCGACGATGGAGTTGATCTGGACGACGGTCGGCGTCCCGTACCAGTACCGGATCACCCCGCGGTACGAGATCCCGTGCGCAGTGTCGGGCACGGTGACCGTCGACGGCCGCGAGTACGCGGTGAACGGCGTGCCGGGGCAACGGGATCACTCCTGGGGCGTACGCGACTGGTGGTCGATGGACTGGGTGTGGAGCGCACTGCATTTCGACGACGGCACGCATGCCCACGGTGTTGATATCCGGATACCCGGCGCCCCTCCCATCGGTATCGGCTACACGCAACGGCCCGGCGAGGCGCTGGTCGAACTGCAGGGGGTCACGTCGCGGGCGACGTTCGCCGACAATGATCTACCGAGTTCGACCACGATCACCTATAGCCCCGGCGAGCTCGTCGCGACCATCGACATCCGTGGACACGCGCCGGTCTTGCTGACATCACCCGACGGGCGCATCAGTCATTTCCCGCGGGCGTGGGCGGTCGTCACTACAGCCGACGGCCGCACCGGTGTCGGCTGGGTGGAATGGAACCGCAACCAGCCGCCCTAAGTCGTCAGGTGGGCGCTGTCGTCGTCCAAGTCGTCGCGGCTCAGCCCCATCGGCGTCGTCGCGGGAACATCTCCGGCGGACACCACCTTTCGCGTGATGGGCGTCAGGCTGCGGAAGAGCGCCTCTACTTCGTCGTCGTCGAGCCCGTCGAGCGCACCGAGTGCCAGCACGTCGGTGGTGTCCTCGATGCGCTGTTTGAGTTCGCGTCCCGCTGCGGTGAGTTCGTCATGCTCATCGAGCAGCCCCCGCCCGATCAGTCGCTCGCGGTAGAAGGCCCATTGGTCGTCGTCGTAGTCGCGGCTTCGCATGAGGAACTCCTTGGGCACTCGCCCCGCCGCCGCATGCAAGACGTTGCACTCGCGGCCGGAAATCCCCAACGACGACAGCACAGCCACATGTCCGTCGCCGCGCTGTTCGCGTAGCAGCGTGACGGCATGCCACAGCTTGGCCACCGGTTCTTCGGGCCAGTTCAGCGCCAGGTTTGCGGCGAACAACGGGCGGCCGTCCAGCGGAGCGCCTTGGGCGGCCTTGGCAGCGAGGTCCGCGGCCGCGTCCAGATCGTCGTCGGCGCCGACGCCGTAGCGACGCAGCGCTTCGACCGCCGACTGCTCGCGGGCCCGCAGGGCGTCGGCAGGCGACGCGATCTCCCACGCCGCGGGTAACGCCTTCGCGACACGGTGGGGGGCGAAGTTGTAGAACGCCGCAGTCACCACTTCCGTCGGTACCACGCCGAACGGCGCCGAACGGGCGGCGAAGTAGCCCATCCAGAAGCCTCGGTATCCGAGCCCGTCGAGAGCCGCACGGGCCTCCGGCGCGAAATACGTGACGGCATGTACCGGCTCGAGTCGATCGAAGAAGCGCCGCGCGAGTCTGGGTTGCCTATCCATGCTCCCAGTTAACCATTAGACCTCCAGCCGATCTGACGGCGAAAACTCCTCGGTCACAGCGGATGCCGCCTCGTCGATGATTGCGCGCATCGCTTGTTCGGCAGCCGCTTCGTCGCGCATTCTGATGGCGCGCGCAACCTCATCGTGCAATTCGATGGCTGCGGGGTTGGGTATATCGGGCATCATCCCGTGGTGAGTGCGGCCGGCGAGCACCTCGGCGACCACACCGTTGAGGGCACGGAACATCTCGTTGCCACTGGCCTCGAGCATGGTTTGGTGGAAGATCTTGTCGGCCAACAAGTATGCGTCAAGGTCGCCCGACCGTCCGTGCACCACCATGTCCGATACGGCGGCCGCCATGATCCTGCACTGATGGGGATCGGCTCGCCGTGCCGCAAGTGCGGCCGCCGCGGGTTCGAACCCCCGGCGTAGCTCCGACAGCGACAGCAGCTGCGCGGTTCGGTCACCCGATTCGATTCGCCAGCGAATCAATCTGGGGTCGAAGACGTTCCACTTCTGCGCCGGCTGGACCGTGACGCCCACCCGACGCCGGGACTCGACCATGCCCATCGATTCCAGCACGCGGACGACCTCTCGGACGACGCTGCGCGACACCTTGTGTTGAGTACTGACCCCGTCGAGCGTGATGACCTGGCCTGCGGGGTAGTCCCCGGACACGATGGCGGCACCCAGCGCCCTGAGCAAACTGTCGTGCAGTGCACCGACGTTTGGTTCTGACGCCACTCATACATCTTGTCATAGCTTTGCTGGCATTGCTAAAAACATATGATTTCGAGATCTGCTTGCAATCATATGATCATTGAGGCATGCTGTGTGACGTCAGGCACAACAGGGTAGGTGGAGGGGATGGCGTCACCAATAGTCGCAATGGGCGTCTCAGGTTCAGGAAAATCGACCGTCGGCGCGGCGCTGGCCCAACGTCTCCGGGTACCGTTCGCCGATGCCGACGACTTTCATCCGCCGGCCAATATCGCCAAGATGACGGCCGGTCAAGCGCTGGATGACGACGACCGGTATCCGTGGCTGGAAGCCATCGGGGAGTGGTTGGCCGAGCGCTGTGACACCGGCGGGGTGATGAGTTGCTCGGCGCTCAAGCGCAAGTACCGCGATCAACTCCGACGCCATTGTCCCGACGTCGAGTTCCTTCATCTCAGTGGCACGCCCGAGGTCATCGCCAAACGCCAGGCGAGCCGTCCGGGCCATTTCATGCCGGCATCGCTGCTGGCTTCTCAATTCGAAACACTCGAACCGCTCGGCGATGACGAGCAAGGCACCACCATCGATGTCGACCAGAACATCGATTCCATTGTCGCAACCTACGTCGCCCAAACCGACGCGCGCGCAACCGAACAGGAGACTCGATGAACACGGCGATCACGATCCTGGCGGCCGACCCCGAGTTGGCCGAACCTGTCGCAGCCGGTTGGCAGTTGATCGTTGCGGCGCTGGCCGGCATCGCGCTCATCGTCGTTCTGATCACCGTCGCCAAACTGCACCCGTTCCTGGCGCTCATCTTCGGCGCCATCACCGTGGGCATCGTTGCGCAGGGGTGGAACAACCTCGGAGACGTATTCGAATCTTTCGCAGACGGATTCGGCACCACCGCGGCGGGTGTGGGCATTCTGATCGCGTTGGGCGCGATGTTCGCCAAGTTGCTCGCCGATTCCGGCGGAGCTGACGAAATCGTCGACACCATCGTCGGGCACGCCTCACCGCGTGCATTGCCCTGGGCAATGGCGCTGGTGGGCGCGATCATTGGGCTCCCGATGTTCTTCGAGATCGGTCTCGTGCTGTTGATGCCGGTCATCTACTTGGTCGCCAAGCGGTCCCAGCTGTCGCTGATCACCGTCGGAATCCCGGCCCTGGCAGGTCTTTCGGCGATGCACGGACTGGTGCCCCCGCACCCGGGACCACTGACCGCGATCGATCTGCTCGGCGCCGATCTGGGCATCACGCTGGCATTGGGTGTGGCCGTTGCCATTCCGACAATCATCGTCGCCGGGCCGCTATTCGGCCGCTTGGCAGGCAAATGGGTGGTTCTCGACGTGCCGGACCGCTTCGAAGCCGACGACTTCTCGCGCAACGGCGGTGGCGCGACGGCCCAGACCGCCGTCGAGGGCGATACCACGACTGCTACCCAAACAGTGACACGGCAGCGGCCGAGCTTCGGGGTCACCATGTTCTCGGTGCTGCTGCCTGTCGCGCTGATGATGGGCAAGGCGCTCGTCGACATCTTCATCGCCGACGAGACCAACCCCGTGCGCCAGACGTTCGACACCCTGGGCCGTCCGCTGGTTGCGCTTCTGATCGCGGTGATCGTGGGTATCTTCACACTGGGCCGCGGCGCCGCGATGACCCGCGATCAGATCGTCAAGTGCATCGATACATCGCTTCCACCGGTGGCGGGCATCATCCTGATCGTCGCGGCGGGTGGCGGTTTCAAGCAGGTGCTGGTCGACACCGGTATCGGCACCATGCTCGCGGACTGGGCGAAGACCACCGGCATCTCGACGATTCTCCTCGCCTGGGTACTCGCCGTATTGATCCGTCTCGCTACGGGTTCCGCGACGGTCGCGACAATCACCGCATCGTCGTTGATGCTCGGGCTCGTGGAGGGCATGAGCACCGGTGAGGTGTCATTGATCGTGTTGGCGGTCGGTTCGGGATCGCTGTTCTTCTCCCATGTGAACGACGCCGGATTCTGGTTGGTGAAGGAGTACTTCGGGATGAGCGTCGGTCAGACCATCAAGTCGTGGTCGATCATGGAGACGGTGCTCTCGGTCACCGGCCTGGTGTTGGTGCTGCTGCTCGGGATCTTCATCTGATCCCGAGACCGCGTCAGCCCTTGATCACCTGCGTGCCGCCTGCGAGTTCGTCGTGCTTGCCCTGTTTGGTCGGGCTGCCGTTGATGGTCACCGCGATGATGATGATCGCGACGACTCCCAAGAGGCCACCGATGAACGGGATGATCGGCAGCAGCGTCCAGGAGTTGCGGATAGCCGATTGCGCGGCCGTCGGCTTGGCTGCTCCGCCCGGGCCGTGAACGCTCAGGCCCAACAGCTTCTTGCCTGGTGTCGATCCAATGGAGACCTCGAACGCCACGAAATACACAAACGTGAGCACGCCGGTGAACAGACCGGTCACCCAGTAGTTCGACAACGTGTCGGTGAGGAAGATCAGCGCGTAGCTGACAATCGCGACGAGGATGCCGTCGATCAACCGGGCAACCCAGCGCAACAGCAATCCACCGGGCTGTTGACCCCCGGCGGTGGGATAGGCGCCCGGCTCACCGTATTGGCCCGGCTGGGGATTGGTTGTCATCTGTACTCCTCGCGTCCGCTGCGCGGTAGGCGAATCCAACCGCGGCGATGGTGGAGTCAATCTACAACCGAATCTGGCGGAACGAGCCTGTTCAACGCACGATGATCATGAACGCAGGCGCTTACGCTCCTGCTTGACCTGCTTGCGCGCCTGCTTGACCTGCTTACGTCCCTGTACGCGCGCGGTATCAGCGAGATCTGTGGCGCGACCACGTGCGGTCTCGGCCAGTTCTGGCGCACGCTCACGGGCTACATCGGCGAATTCGGCACCCCGTTTGCGCGCCAGTTCCGCCAGCTCCGGTCCGCGATCACGTGCGACATCGGCGAATTCGGCGCCGCGTTTGCGCGCCAGTTCCGCCAGCTCCGGTCCCCGTTCGCGGGCGACGTCGGCGATCTCGGCGCCGCGTCTGCGTGCCAGTTCCGCCAACTCGGGAGCCCGTTCGCGGGCGACATCGGCGAGCTCGGCGCCCCGCTCGCGGGCAACATGGGCGAATTCACGGCCGCGTTCGGCGCCGACCTGCAGGCCGTGACCGACCTTCTCGGCGAGTTGACTGTCGGCGAGGGCCCCGCCGGTGGTCGCGGCGCCGATCGGCAGCGCGGCGGTGACCGCGCCGGACATCTTGTGGGCAGCGCGACGACCGCGCCAGCCCAGCGACGGTTTGCCCTCAGTGTCGACGGCGGCGATGATCAGCCCGCCGATCAAGCTGATGTCGGTGAGGAAGGCGCGGCGTTCGTCGGCCTTGCGCTGCGGATCCGTCTCGCTCCAGAAGGTGTGCCCGCCAAGGCTTCCCGGCACCACGCTGAGCGCGAGCGCCGCCGACGCCAACCGCGGCAACTTTCCGCTGGCCAGCAGCAGACCACCGCCGATCTGCACGGCGGCGTTGACGCGGGCCACCGTCTCGGCATTGGACGGAACATTGGTGCCGACGGGGTCGGGCAGCTTGCTGAGCCCCTCAAGCGTGGGGCGGGCAGCATCGGCGGCCGGTTTGGGGCTACGCAGGGCATCGACGCCGCGGGAGATGAAGGCCGCTGACAACATCGGTCGGGCAACACGTCGGATCAACATGGACCAGGTGTTCCCCGGCCAGCGCGGTCACAAACGTCAATAGGAGGTGTCGCGCGAGCCCCGGCCCCGCAGGGGTAGCGCGTACCAGAATGCGACGAGCGCGACGAGCGTGCACCCGCCGGCGATCCACGCTCCGGGTCTGCCGATCACGCTGTCGAAGATGACGACTGCGACACCCGCGAGGGCCGTACCCAGCAACGCGGTGCCGGTGATTGCGTACTTATGAGAGACGGCCACCAAGGTCTTCAGTCGGTGCCGCCGGAACAACACCCGATGCATGCTGACCGGAGCGACCAGCAACACGGTTGCGCCGATCGAACAGCCGACCGTCACGAGATAGACCATGCGTATGACGTTGTCCAGGTCGGCAAAGCGTGGCTGGAAAGGCAGGATGAGCAGGAAGCCAGTCAACAGCTGGACTCCGGTCTGGGCGACCCGCAACTCCTGTAGCAGGCTCGACCAGTTGCGGTCCAACCGTTGGGCTTCCGTCTCGTCGCGGTCGTCGTCCCAATGCGCTTCCTCTGCGTTCGGGTGTTCGCTGGCCACAGCGCATTCTCCCACCGTATGGGGCGGGTTGCGCCTGATTGGCGCTTATACGGCGCGGTCGCGCAGCAGCGGGATACCCGCGGGTCGAGGAGTCATCGGCGTAGCGTCGGCTGCGTGGCTCTCGTCGCGGGCATCGACTCATCCACCCAGTCCTGCAAGGTCGTCGTCTGCGACGCGGACACCGGCGCGGTCGTGCGGTCGGCGACCTCGCCGCACCCCGACGGAACCGAGGTCGATCCGCAGCAGTGGTGGTCGGCGCTGCAGGCGGCCGTCACCGCCGCCGGCGGAATCGACGACGTCGCTGCGGTCTCCGTCGGCGCGCAGCAGCACGGCATGGTGTGTCTCGATGGTGCTGGCACTGTCGTACGAGATGCGCTGCTGTGGAACGACACTCGTTCTGCTGGGGCAGCCACCGACCTCGTCACCGAACTGGGCGCACACCAGTGGGCGAACCGCGTCGGGGTGGTGCCGGTTGCCGCGATCACGGCGGCCAAACTGCGCTGGCTCGCCGATCATGAACCCGCGCACGCCGATGCCACGGCGGCGGTGTGCCTGCCGCACGACTGGCTCACGTGGCGGTTGAGCGGTTCGACCGACATCGGCGACCTGCGCACCGACCGCAGCGACGCGAGCGGAACCGGCTACTTCTCATCAGAGTCCGGCACCTATCAACTCGACCTGCTCGAAATGGCGATGCGGGGTCGGCGGCCCCAAGTACCCACATTGCTGGATCCCTCGCAGGCAGCGGGGCAGACGACGACGGGTGCTGTGCTGGGACCGGGCGCCGGGGACAACGCAGCGGCGGCCCTCGGACTCGGCGCTAACCCAGGTGACTGCGTGGTTTCGCTCGGTACGTCGGGCGTCGTGAGCGCGGTCGGTGACGTTGCGCCGCACGATCCCGATGGCATCGTGGCAGGTTTCGCGGACGCCACCGGACGGCAGTTGCCGCTCGTCTGCACGCTCAATGGCGCTCCGGTGCTGGCCGCCGTCGCGACCATGCTCGGCGTGGACTTCGACGAACTGGACCGGTTGGCGATATCGGCGCAGGCCGGCGCCGGGGGACTCACGCTCGTGCCGTACCTAGAAGGTGAACGCTCGCCGAATCTCCCGACGGCCGCAGGCGCACTGCACGGTGTCACCACACGAAATCTCAATGCCGCCAATGTCGCTCGCGCGGCGATCGAAGGCCTGCTCAGTTCGATGGCCTACTGCATCGACAGGATCACCGCGCATGGCGTCGACGTGAACCGCATCATCCTGGTGGGCGGGGGAGCGCGGTCGGAGGCAGTGCGGCGTATTGCACCCGCGATTTGGGATGCGCCAGTGCATGTGCCGACGCCCGCGGAGTACGTAGCGCTGGGGGCGGCCCGTCAGGCGGCATGGGCACTCTCACAGGATGATTTACCGCCGGCATGGACGTTTGGAATCACGTCGACGTACACGGCAGATCCGACGCTGCAGGTGCTCGACCAGTATCGGGCCGCGCAGCCGCTCACGCTGGGGCAGTGAACCTCGCATGGGAACGGCTGGCCGACAGCGTGTTTCGTTGTCGGCTGCCATTCTTGGCGTCATCGTCGGACTGGTCTATGGCCAAACCGGCGCCCTTTTGATCGACACCGGCACCACACTGGACGAAGTACGGGCCATCCGTGCCGACGTGTGGACCCGAGGACGCGATCTGCGTGCCTGGCCACGGCGGGGTTGTCGACGCGGCCTTTGTCCGCCGGCAGGCCGTCCACGTGTGGTGAACGTCAAACCGCGAATGTGACTCAGGTCATTGCACAGTCATGGTCCTTAGGGCAGCCTTACCGCAATTTTCATTTGACTTTTGGGAGGGCCTCTATGGCCGACCTCGACTTCGCCTATGACCTGGCTCTGGACGAGGCACGACGGCGCAGCGCTGTTGTGCAGGCGATCGGCGACGCCTGGGACCCGATCACGGTGCTGGCCGAGGAGGAGCAAGCCTACGACTTGCTGTACTCCGATCTCGATGAGGGACAGCAACGGGTCTACGACGAATTGGTCGCCGCAGGCGTCCTCCCGGATCGGACAGTGAACCATGTTTCCGATTGATCCGACCGCCGACCGCGGGCGCAGGGCCTGGCTGGCGTGCCCGTGCTGCGATCACGCCACCAAATGTGGTGACTGCCTGGACCGCCGGAACTGCGCCACGCACTGGCAATACCTATTGAGTAACAAGGGCACACTGGTCCATCTACAGTGCTCAGATTGTGGTTATCTATGGTCGACCGACACGCATCGTCGCGCTCGTCGGCGGGACCGCGCAGCCTGAACTGCTATCGGACCAGTCTGACGATCCACGTCTGATCCGCATATACCGCGCTGTCGGCGGGTCCGTCGGGGAAGCAGTGGTGAGTCAGCGCTTGTCCTCGGCGCGCCCCGTACCCGACGTATGGGCGGGGCCTACCGCGTCGTCGTCCCGGTTGGTTTCCGACGTGTCCGACGCCGGCTGCTCTTGGGCCGGCGAGGCAGTGGCGCCGCCCGCGGTCTGACCTGGCTGCGGCGACTTGTAGTCGGGATCGGTGGTGGGCCGAGTAGCTCCACCCGTCCTGGCTCCACCCTTTTCGGCGCTGTCGTCGCCGACGTCGGCAGCCTCTTTACGTCCTTCGTACGGCGGAACCGCAGGTTTGACGTCGCGAGGTGGCTCGTTGGTCGTTCCCGTCTCGAAGTCCGGTTTGCCGCCGTCGCCGTGCGAGGGCACGGATTCGTCGCCTTGGTACTCGCCCGACGGCCGGTCCGCAGGTCCGCTTGACGGCTGGTCGGAGCCGGTGTCCCGAGACCCAGGAGCGCCACGCTCTTCTTGTGGTTCTTCAGACACATTTTCGCCCGGGGTGGTCATGACATCTCCTTCTCTCGGCCGCACGCTGCGGCGACGCTAATTGCCTACGCCCGCTGACCCAGCAGCTGAGCGGTCTCTCGATGAAGCCGACCGAAGTTGTAGTACGCCGCGCAGGCACCCTCGGGGGAGACCATGCACGTTCCGATCGGTGTCTCCGGCGTGCACGCTGTCCCGAACACCTTGCACTCCCACGGTTTGATGACGCCCTTGAGGACTTCACCGCACTGGCATGCCTTGGGGTCGGCCACGCGTACTCCGGGCATGTCGAACTTGAGCTCCGCGTCGTAATCGGCGTAGTCGGCGTGCACCTTCAAGGCGCTCTGCGAGATGAAACCCAAGCCCCGCCACTCGAAATGGGGCCGCAACTCGAACGTCTGGGCCATCAGCTTCAGGGCTTGAGTGTTGCCTTCGGGACGGACCACGCGTGTGTACTGGTTCTCCACCTCGCAGCGCCCGTCGCGGATCTGCTGCAGCAGCATGTGCACCGACGCAAGAATGTCCAGCGGCTCGAAACCCGCTACCACCATTGGCTTTCCGTACACCTGCGGAACGAATCGGTAAGGATGCAACCCGACTACCGTCGACACGTGACCGGGGCCGAGAAACCCAGAGAGCCTGAGGTCGGGCGATTCAAGGATCGCCTTGATCGGCGGGACGATCGTGACGTGGTTGCAGAAGACACTGAAGTTCGTGACGCCCAGCGCCCTTGCGCGAACCAGTGTTACTGCAGTCGACGGTGCAGTCGTCTCGAAACCCACCGCGAAGAACACGACGTGGCGGTCGGGATTGTCGACGGCCACCTTCAGCGCATCCAGCGGCGAGTACACGAATCGCACATCGGCGCCGCGAGCCTTGGCCTCGATGAGGTTGCCCCTGGACCCGGGCACCCTCATCATGTCGCCGAACGTCGTGAAGATGACGCCGGGCTGCTCGGCCAACCACATCGCGTCATCGACACGGCCCATCGGGATCACGCACACCGGGCAGCCCGGCCCGTGCACCAGCTCGACCTCTTCAGGCAGCAGGTGCTCAATGCCGTGACGATAGATGGTGTGGGTATGACCGCCGCACACCTCCATGAACTTGTACTCGCCGTCGCGGGCCAGCTCGGCGATGGACTTGACGAGGGCCCTTGCAGCGGCAGGGTCGCGGAATTCGTCGACGAACTTCATCATTACCTTCTTCTGCCTCAGGCGATTTCGGACGAATTGAACGCTTCGACTTCGTTGACGTAATCGGCACCCATCTTCTGCACCTGGTCGAGAGTGGCCTTGGCCTCGTGCTCGTCGATCTTGGCCATCCCGAACCCGACGTGCACCAGCACCCAGTCACCGACCTGCAGGTTGTCATCGGCCAGCAGCCGCACACTGATGTTTCGCCGCACGCCGTTGACGTCAACCTTGGCCAAATGCTGTTCGGCGTCGACGATGTCGACCACCTGGCCGGGGATACCCAGACACATCGTCGTTCTCCTCTCGATCAACAGATACGCGGAAGCGGGTCGCCGACGAGCATGTCGACGATTCGGCTGCCGCCGAACGAAGTTCGCAGCGCGACGATGCCCGGCGGCTCCGGCACGATCTCGCCGACGACTGTGGCGCGTGCCCCTTGCGGGTGGGCCTGCATCGCGGCGACGGCCTCGTCGGCCTCGTCGGCCGCCACGATCGCGACGAACTTGCCCTCATTGGCGACGTAGAGCGGGTCGATGCCGAGCATGTCGCACGCGCCAAGCACCTGCGGCTCAATGGGCAGCTTGTCCTCGTCGAGGATCACCGCGAACGCGGAGTCCTTGACCAGTTCATTGCACACCGTTCCGACGCCGCCGCGGGTCGCATCCCGCATCCATCGTGTCGACGGCGCCGCCGCCAACAGCGCCTCCACCAGTTCATTGACCGGCGCTGTGTCCGAGGCGATGTCGGCGTCGATGGCAAGGTCGCCGCGGGCCAGCATGACAGCCATGCCGTGCTCGCCGATCGTGCCCGACAGCAGCACCTTGTCGCCCGGTCGCACGAGGTCACGCGACAGCCGCCTACCTTGCGGGATCATGCCGACGCCTGCCGTCGAGATGTAGACGCCGTCGGCGGCGCCCTTGCCGACGACCTTGGTGTCGCCTGTGACGATCTGCACGCCGGCCCTCGCCGCGGCTTCGGTCATGTCGGCGACGATTTCGCGCAGCTCGGCAATGGGGAAGCCCTCCTCGATGACGAATGCCGCCGAGAGCCACTGTGGGCGCGCACCGGACACCGCGAGGTCGTTGACCGTGCCGTGGACGGCGACGGCGCCGATGGAACCGCCTGGGAACCGCAAGGGCTGAACCACATACGAGTCGGTGGAGAACGCCAGCCGCTCGCCCGACGGCGTGCACAACGCAGCGGAGTCGCCGAGCTGCTCGAGTTCGGGATTGCGGAAGGCCTCCAGGAACACCGCGTCGACCAGTGCGGCCGAGGACTTTCCGCCGGCGCCGTGCGCCATCGTCACCACCTCGTCGAGCAGGCGCGGGCGCCGCTGCCGGAACTTGTCGATGCGTTCCAGCACACGATCTTCGCGGTCGGCGGCACTGGCGGCCTGGGTGGTGCTCATGACTGCTCCGCACTGTGGAGGTGACGTGCCATCTGGTCCTGCGTCACCGACCAGAGCCGGTAGCCGAGCATGGCGTGGCTCTCCTGGATGCGGTGAATGCTCTGGCTATGCACTGTGAAGCAGAAGTCCAGATCCTCGGCTACGGCCATCCGGCCGCCATCGTGACCCGAGAACCCAATGGTCAACAGGCCCCGCTGTTTTGCCTCGGTGATCGCCGTCGTCAGGTCCTCGGAGTTGCCCGACGTCGACAACGCGATGGCGACGTCGCGCTCGCGGGCGTGGGCGATGATCTGGCGCTTGAAGATCAGGTCGAACCCGACGTCGTTGCCGAGCGCGGTCACGACGGCGTTGTCTGCGGCCAGTGACCACGCCGCGACGGCGCGGCCAAGGGCAGGGCGGCTGAACAATGATGCCAGCGTCGCGGCGTCGGTGGAGCTGCCGCCGTTGCCCAGCGTGTAAAGCCGGCCGCCGCGAAGGAACCGCTCGGCCATGCCGGTACCGGCGGCGGTCAACCCGTCGGCGTACTCGTCGAGCGACTCACGTTGCAGGCGGGCGCTTTCCGCGGCCTTGCCGCGCGCCGAGGAGGCGAGGTCGTCCAGAAGGCTCTTGGCGTCGGTCTCTTCGGACTCGATGAACGGATACAGGAAGCTGGTGGCGTCGGATTCGTGGGTGGTCATTGGCTGACCTCCAATCGTGTGATGGCCGCCCCGGCGTGCACGAGGACGAGATCGTTGGGCTCGACGTCACCCAGCACGGTGACATCGATCCACTCCTCGCCTTTAGCAGTGCGGACCAGTGCTTGACCGGTCGCGCCGGCGGGCACGAGCACGACTTCTGCGAGGCGTCCCTCGTCACTACAGGTCACGCAGAGGTCGTCGGCCGATTCGTCGGGTTTGAGCAGCCCGGGGTGCTCAAAGCAGACGTGGGTGAGCTCCCAAAGCAGGTGATACATCAGCACGAATCGCCCGGTGGCCGGGACCATCGGGTCCTCCGAGTCGACCCACAGGATGTGGTTGGCCGCGCCCGCCGGAGGTCGCGGCCCTGAGCCGATCCACAGGGTCAGTGCGCCCCACGCCGGTGCCCGTCTCATCGCGTCGACCACGGCCGGTTCGTCGGCCGATGCCACCGCCAGAAGCAGATCGCCGGGCTGGGTGGCGACGCGTGCCTGCGCCACGGGATCGGGTTCGACGAGCGCAACCGACGGCAGCGCCCGTTTGCCCATGATCACTGGGTGAACGAACTCGACGGCTACGTGGTGGGCGTGCGGTTCCCATTGGGGCGAGATGACCCAGAGCGTGGCGCCGTCGTGGAATCGACGGGCGAGATCCAGTGCAGCGGCGGCCAGATCGGCGGAAAGTTCTGTGTTGACGAAGGATTCGCCGGGTTGTGCGATTGCGGTCATTGGTGCCGCCCCCTTTCGCGGGCAGTGTTCACAAGATCGAGGGTGGTGCGCGTGGCATCGGCCAGTGCGTCGGCCTCGGCTTCGGTGAGGGTGGAGCAGATCCAGTCCCAATGTGCGGACACGGTGTCGCCGGGCGCAGGTGCGGCGATAAGCGACGCGCCGTCCTTGCTCCACCGCACCCGCTCGGTCGTTGGTTCGCCCAATCCGAGCGAGCCCGTCAGGAGTGTCAGTGGACGCGACACCAGCACGACGTGCTCGCTGTCAACGGAGTCGACTGTGCCCCAACGTATCCGGCAGTCCTGCAGTACCTTCAGCGCTGTTGCGGGATGGCGGTCGAGGAACCGAACCCATGGGTAGACCACGAACACGTGGAAGCTGTGATTGGCCTGCACACCGGTTGACCGGTCGAGGTCGGCCAGTAGCCCAGTCACCTGGCCCGCAAATGCACTACGCAGCCGATTTAGCAGCGAACTTGATTCGACGCGGTTCAGCAGCGGCCCTCCGACCCAGTAGCTTGCGACCACATCGGCGGACAGGGCGTCCTCGATGTCCGCTGCTTCGGCGATGGCCCTCAGATACGGCCACGCGCCGTCGAACTCCTTCGCATACGCGGCCACTTCGGCGGGGTTGTTGCCGCGCAGCAGCAGGTCGGCGTCAGCGGGTCCGCAATAGCCGAGCTCGTTGGGGGGAAACGCGTAGCGGGCGAACAACGCGTGACCGGTGGGGAGGCCGTGTCGCGGCGGTGCGGTCATCCGATCACCCCGCATTCCCGACGAGCAGCTGCCCCAGCGCGATGCCGCCATCGTTCGGCGGTACGTGCCGATGCGTGATTACCTCAAAGCCATTGTCCGCAAGCCTATTTCGGGCTAGCCGCAGCAGCAGCGCATTCTGGAACACGCCACCGGACAACGCCACTGTCCTAGAGACCGGGTCTTCGGCGGTGGTGAGATCAACGATGAGGTCGGCTACGGCGCGGTGGAATCGTGCGCCGATCACGCCGGTCGGGACGTCGCCGCGCACGTCGCGGATGATCGCGGCAAGCACGGGCGCCGGGTCGATGATGGTCGGCGGTGCACCGGCATCGACACCGAATATGTACCGCGCCGTGCCGGGATCGGCGTCGCGCGACAGCCCCTCGAGTTCGATCGCCGCCTGCGCTTCGTACGCAACCATCTGCCGGACACCGATCAAAGACGAGACCGCGTCGAAAAGCCTGCCCATACTCGACGTCGGCAGGGATCCCACTCCAGTGGCCAGCTGGTGCGACAGCGCCCTGCGTTCGTCGGCCGGGCATGCCCTCACCGGCGGCAGGTCGTCGTCCCAGCGCAGGCCGGCGGCCCACATATGCGACAGCGCCATCCGGTACGGCCGCAGCACGCTGACATCGCCGCCGGCAAGCGGCACATACTTCAACTGCGCCCGTCGCTGATAACCCTTGTAGTCCGCGAGCAGTACCTCACCGCCCCAGATCGCACCGTCGGGCCCGTATCCCGTTCCGTCGAAGGCGAAGCCGAGTACCTGCTGTGCTCCGTCGAGGCCGTGCTCGGCCATCACCGCCGCGACGTGCGCATGATGGTGCTGCACCGTTCGCACCGGCCGGTCGCCGGCGTTGCGGTGCGCCCAGGCGGTGGAGCGATAGGCCGGATGCGAGTCCGCGACCACGATTTCCGGTGCGACGCCGGTCAACGCCTCGAGATGCCGTTCCGCCGAGCCGAACGCAGACAGCGTGGCGAGGTCGTCCATGTCGCCGATGTGTTGGCTCAACCACGCGTACCTGCGGTCCGCGACGGCGAGCGTGTTCTTGAGGTCGGCGCCAACGGCCAGCGTCGGCGGCACCGATATGGGCAGCGCGACAGGCAGGGGAGCGTATCCGCGCGAGCGCCGGATCGGAAGCTGGGCGCCGTCAATGACACGCACCACTGAGTCGTCGCACGGCACCAGGATGTCCCGGTTGTGCATCAGCCAGCCGTCGGCGAGATGCGCAAGCCGGTCGAGCGCATCGTCGTCGGTGAAACAAAGGGGTTCGCCGCCGAGGTTGCCGGAGGTCATCACCAGCGCGCGCGGTCCCGGCTCGTCTTCTGGCAGTCCGAAAAGGAGCGCGTGCAGCGGCGTGTAGGCCGTCATCACTCCGAGGTCGGGATTGTGCGGAGCGACGGCATCGGCGATCGAGGCGCCGGCTCGCCGCGGCATCAGCACGATCGGGCGTTGCGGACCCGACAGCAGGCGCGCGGACGCGTCGTCGAGCATCGCAATATCGCGCGCCGCGGCAAGGTCTGGCACCATCACCGCGAATGGCTTGTCGCCCCGACGCTTACGTCGCCGCAGTTCCGCCACTGCGTGCTCGTTACTGGCGTCGCACGCGAGGTGGTAGCCGCCGATGCCCTTGACCGCGAGCACGCCACCCGCCTTCAGTAGGGTGCGCGCTGCGTGCAGTCCCGCATCGCCTTCGATTGTCCCGCCATCGCGGTCCCGGTAGCGCAAGGTGGGCCCGCAGCTCGGGCAGCAGACGGGCTGCGCGTGGAAACGGCGGTCGGCGGGATCGGCATATTCGCGCGCGCAGTCGGCGCACTTCGCGAAACCCGCCATCGTGGTGGAGGACCGGTCGTAGGGCAGTGAGGCGATGATCGTGAAGCGCGGGCCGCAGTTGGTGCAGTTGACGAACGCGTGCCGGTAGCGCCGGTCGGCCGGGTCACGTAGCTCGGCGGCACACTCGGCGCACATCGCGACGTCGGGGGAAGCCAGCGTGCGGCCGCCGCCCGATCGTGAGGAGTCCGCGATGGTGAAACCGGTGCCGCCGACGGCCGGAACATCCTGCTTTTCAATGGATTCAATAACGGCAAGCGGTGGCGGGCGGTCAGCGAGCGTGATGAGGAACTCGTCGATATCGCGGCAGTCACCCTCGATCTCGATGAGCGCGCCCGACGTGTCGTTGCGCACCGATCCGGACAACCCGAGGGCCACCGCGGTGGTGTAGACAAACGGTCGGAAGCCGACGCCTTGGACGACGCCCCGCACATGGACCTCAACGTGGCGCCGGGTCACGGTGATGCCTCGTCTCGGCCACGGCCCATGAGCTCGAGGCCCTCCATCGCAGCGTCCGCTCCGGCTTTGTCGGTCTTCTCGACGACGAAGCCCATATGGATGATCACCCAGTCGCCGGGCCCGAACGTTTCTTCGGGCAGCATGCCGACGTTGACCTTCCGGTGTTCACCCACAACGTCGACGAGTGCGAGCTGGTCTCCGTAGCCCTCCAGCATTCTCACGACCTGCCCCGGGATGCCCAAACACATGGTCAACTCCCTCGCGCCGGTGTGAGTAACTGCGACACAACGTCTTCTACGGATCGCACCGCGTTGGGGATGGCGGCCACAACAGCGTCAGACAGGCCGATTCCTTCCTCGACGCTGTCGACCTCGCAACCGACGACGACGGTGTGCGGCGGCGTGCCTCCCAGCGCGCTGAGGCTCGCGAACACGGCGGCGGGATCCATCGCGTGGGCGTCCAGTCCTGCGGCGGAGGACAGCGTCTCGTGGTCGGCCTCGAAGACGTGCACGGTGCCCGGCGCTCCCCGGTTCGGAAGGGCGTCGACGAGCACCAGTGTCCGGTAACCCTCGAGCAGGTCGTAGGCCAGGTGCATGCCCCGGATTCCGTAGTCTTCCAACCGGACTCGTGAGTCGGCGAGCCGCGGCGGGACATGGCGTATCACCTCGGGGCCGAACCCGTCGTCACCGAGGAAGATATTGCCGATCCCGGCTACCAGAATGTCGGACGTGGTTTACCTCCTCGGCTACATGCGGCGGATCTTCAGATAACGTCGGGCGTCCGGTATGGCGCGGATTCCGAGGTAACCGCCGGTGATCACCACAACCGCGGCGATTCCAACGGCGACCCAACCCACTACTTCCATGTCGCACTCCTTTCGGTGAGTGGTTCGACTTCGTCCGGTGCGAAGTACAGATAGCGGCCGTACCAGTCGTGCAGGTCGGCGGCCGGGTCATCCTCGAGCACGACCCCGACGTGCTGATCGCCGTCGACGTCCTCGTGTACCGAGGTGACCCGTGCGACTCTGTCCGCGAAGAAGAGGTCCTGGGCGTCGGCGCGTCGAGAGGGCCGCAGCCGGACCCGACTACCTCGGGTTACCCGGATCCCATTGACCAGCACCGCGTCGATGTCGGGTCGGACCGCGTTGTCGGCCAGGGGATCCCACCACTCGATGCCCTCGGGGACTTCGGGTATCAACCCGGGTTCGTCACTTGTCGCGTGGGGGTTGCGCAGCACGCCGTGCAGGTTCAGCATCGCCTCGGGCGACATCGAGTCGCACCGGTCGATGATTTGCGCAGCGCGCGGATCGGTGGCGCGGGCCTGGGCCTTCTCTTCGTCGGTCATCGTCTTGACGCGCAGGGTGAGGATCTCGTCGATCTCCGTCGAGTCGTACAGCGCGCCTTCGCTTTGTTCGGCAATCTCGGGATGGTCGTAGAGGATGATCGGGGAGACCAGTACCAAGTCGTGATCACCCAGCGGGCCGGCGAGCACCGGGAAGCACCGGTGCTGACGGCATTTGGCGGCCGCGTCGACGGCCGAAGGCGGAGGTTCGAGCAGTGATACGAACTGCCCGTTGGTGACTTCGACAAGGAGATGCGCACCGATCATCGATGCGGCGATCGCCTCCTCCTTACCGACCGCGGGCGGTGCGGTGTTGCGTACCTCGAATGTCAGCCGCAGCAACTCGGCGTCCGGCTCGGCGGAGACGGCGATTTGGCCCCGCAGCTGCTGCCTGCTGCGCACCAGCCTCCCGCCGTCCACGTCCTCGATGTCGATCCCGGCTGGAATGGAGATATCCACCGTTCGAGGCAGACTCGTCAGCGGAATCAGACCGAGCGGCACCTCGCATTCGACGGCCTCGTCCCAACTCAGCCAGGAACGCGGGCTCGCGACGAGTTCGTCGACCGGTTCGAACGTGCCGTCACCGAGGGTGCGCTCGGCGCTGCGGTGCTGTAGGTGCAGGAAGCGAACGATACCCGAAACCGACGCGTCGCCGCGCGGTTGAACCAGCACCTGCGCCGACAGCATGTCGTTCTCGCCGATTCCGGCATCTTCGGCGCCCTGCGGCCCCAGCACCCCGAACTGCCAGCGGGACTGGTTTTTTCGCGAGTTCGCCCGATAGGGGTACAACAGGTATCCCTCGTACAGCACCGCATCGGCGACCGCGCGGGCCCGACTCCAATTCGCGGTCATCGCAGTTCCCCCGATGTGCTCGCGGGAAGCAGCGAGGTGACCGCATCGTCGAACGACAGCAGCGCACGTTCGGAGCGATAGGTCGCCAGGGCGTCGATGGTGTCCCGATGAAGCCGTATCCAGCCGGTATTGGGGAAATGCTGCTGGATCAGGTCGCGCCACGCCGACAACGGCATGTCGTAGCGGTCTTCGCGGTCCCACGGCACCTGCTGGACGGAGAAGCCGCGCGAGCCTTGGACGAAGATCGTTCCGCTGAAAAGGAACTGCAACGGAACGGACCCGTCACGCAGGGCGTGCAGGTACTTGGCCGCGGCCACTTCGAAGTCGTAGGTGCATTCCAGCGGGAGATCGACCTGGGTGGCCCCGCTGAAGCCGGGCACCATGGCGTTGGCGTGTTGCCACAAAAACGTGTGCTGCGTCGAGGCCCAGCGTTCGCGCGGACCGAACAGGTCGACGAGTCCGTCGCCCTCGGCGTCGGAGTACCCGCGCCGCAACGGGTCGATGCGGACCTGACATCGTAGGGCGATCGCGTGGATCGGTTCGTCGCCGACCGCGGCCACGCCCACCCGGGCGGTGAGAATCGGTGTCACCGCATAGGGTTCGGGCGCCACGTCGAGCACAGCGAAGGTCACTTCGGTCATCGCGCAACTACCTTGCTGCGATCGCCGATAGTGCCGAAGAACTCGTTCATGTAGGCGCGCACGTCGCCGCCGCCGTCGAAGCCGCGCCACAGCATCCGCAACCGGCCGACGAACTCATAGCAGGCGTCGATCGGCAGCAGATGGCAGTCAGGCGGCTCGGAATCGTCGTCGGGCACGCGGACCAGCAGCGCCTCGGTGTCGTCTGCCAGGGTAACCACCCGAGGGTCCGCGGCACGAATGTCGTTCCAGGCCGCCATGTCCAGTTCAGACTCAGTGGCACCAGCCGGCCCGGGATAGAACGCCACCATGCGGTCGAGTGCCGAGTTGCGAAAGAAGAACGCCAGCCCGACCGGGATCTGCAACGCCTCCCATCGGCGGCGGTCCAGCGCGAAATCCGGAAAGGCGAGGTAGCGATCGGGAACGGCGCGGTAGCGCAACTGGGCATGCGTGTCGGTGAACAGCAGATAGCAGCCACGGCACACGCACATCAGTTGTCTGCCTTCGACATTCACGACGTGCTGGTGCTCATCGGCGATGTCTTCCGAGCACATCTCGCAGCGTTCGCCGGGCTCGGGCGCTCGCCGGTTGCCGCGGATACGAGCCAGAACGTCGTAAGCGCTTCCGGTCATGTCGGCACGGCTTCCTCGACCGCCATCGACAGCACACCGTCGCGCACCAGCACTGGAATAGGGTCCAAATGGGCGGCGCTGTCGCCGTTGACACCGCAGCCCGCGTGGACGACGTCGAATGCTGCAGCGCAGTGCGGACATCGCAGCACCGCATCGGTCAGCACCGCGCCGGCCAGTGACTCTGTGCAAGAGGCGCAGCGATCCCGATAGGCGTAGAAGTTCTCGCCGACACGGCAGGCCAGCGTCGTCATGCCCGCCACTAGGAACCCGCCGATCTCGCCGGGTGCGAGCTCGGCCACTTCGGGAACCGGGTGCCAGGCGGCCGGGTGGTGTCCGTTGGCGTGGACGCGGTTGAGCAAGGACTCCACCGGAATGACATCGGATCCAGACTCCGGTTCCGCCGCCACCACTTCGATCGACACAATCTCGGGCGCGGCGGCATGAACCGCGTCCTCGACGGCCAGTTCCAACGTCACCGCGGACGATGGGCAACTCTTGCAGCTGCCCGCGAACTGCAGGCGCACGACATCACCGTCGACCTCGAGCAGATGCACGTCACCACCGTGTGAGCCGAGATAGGGGCGCACACTGTCCAGCGCGTCGGCGACGCGGCGCTGCGATGTCGTGCGGATGCAGTCCGTGCACCAGCAGCAGGCTGGCCACCAGGTCGTCTCGCGTAAAGGTCTCCGCGAGTTCGGGATTCGCCGAGACGGCCATCTGGATGATCCGCTGGAGACCGGCGCCGTAGAGGTCGGTTATCTCACGGACCAACTGCTCGGCGCGCTCATGCGCAACCGACCCGCCAGCGGCGCTGGCGTCGAGCAACGTCTGTATCCGATCGCCCGCCGAGCGCCACTGCGCATCATCGGAGGTTTCGTCCGGGCCTGGCAGTGTCGGCGGGGCCATACGTTATTCCCCGGTAGCGGATTGGGTGGGTGAATGCAGGAGGTCCAGCGTCTTCCCTTCGCCCAGATACATGTGCACCCCGCAGGGCAGGCACGGGTCGAAGCTGCGCACGGTGCGCATGATGTCGATGCCCTTGAAGTGCTCCCGGTCGTTCTCCTCGAAGATCGGCTGACCCTGCACGGCGTCCTCGTACGGGCCTGGTGTGCCGTAGCTGTCGCGCGGATTGGCGTTCCACGGCGTCGGCGGATACGGGTGGTAGTTGGCGATCTTGCCGTCGCGGATCACCATGTGGTGGCTCAGCACCCCGCGCACCGCCTCGGTGAAGCCGCAGCCGATGCCCTCGTCAGGCACCTCGAACTTTTCCCACGTCTTGGTCCGGCCGGCGCGGATTTCGACGAGTGCCTTCTCGGCGAAATGCAGCGCGCAGGCCGCGGCATAGGCCTGGAAGTACGTCCGGGCGCGGTTGCGCTCGATCGTGTTGCTGCCGTACTGCGGAATCTTCCACTCGAACGAAACCGGCCCCTTGAGCGCGGTCTTCGGGAAGTTGATCTGCACGCTGTGTCCCGTCGACTTCAAATAGCCGATGTCGACGAGCCCGGCCAGCGCCGTCGCCCACAGCCGCGCCAGCGGTCCGCCGCCGGTATCCAGCGCCAGATGATCCTTGCCGTCGAACCAACGGGGTGACATCACCCAGCTGTAGTTCTCGTCGAAGTCGCGCTTCTGCGGCCTCGGGTTGGTGTGCTGGTTCCACGGATGGCGCCGATCAACCGGGTTGCCCAGCGGATCGGTCTTGACGAACATCTCCTGGTCGGTCCAATCTTCGTAATACGAACTGCCCAAGAGGATTCGGATGCCGAGGTTGATGTCAACCAGTGACGTCGTCACGAGCTTGCCGTCGACGACGACGCCCGGCGTGACGAACATCTTGCGGCCCCAGTTCTCCATATCCTTGTAGCGGAAGTTGCAGTGCTCGGGGTCCTGGAACGAGCCCCAGCAGCCGAGTAGGGTGCGCCGCAACCCGACCTGGTCGTAACCCGGCAGCGCCTCGTAGAAGAAGTCGAAGAGGTCGTCGTGCATCGGCACGACCTTCTTCATGAACTCGACGTAGCGCATCAGTCGGGTCATGTAGTCGGTCATCAACTGAACTGTTGCGGTGGTGCCGATCCCGCCGGGATACAGCGTCGACGGGTGCACGTGTCTGCCCTCCATGAGGCAGAACATCTCGCGTGTCCACCGGCTGACCTGCAATGCCTCCCGGTAGAAATCGCCGGTGAAGGGGTTGAGCGCCCGCATGATGTCGGCGATCGTGCGGTACCCGTGCGCGCCGGCCTGTGGCGCCTGGGTGTTCTCCGCCTTGGCGAGCACGCTCGGGTTGGTCTCGGAAACCATCTTCTCGCAGTAGTCCACACCGACGAGGTTTTCCTGGAAGATGTTGTGGTCGAACATGTATTCTGCGGCTTCACCGAGATTGATCAGCCACTCACCGAGGTGCGGGGGCCGCACGTCGTAGGCCATGTTCTGGGTGTAGACGGAGCACGTGCAGTGATTGTCACCGCAGATGCCGCAGATGCGGCTAGTGATGAAGTGGGCGTCGCGTGGATCCTTGCCCTTCATGAACAGCGAGTAGCCGCGGAAGATCGACGACGTGCTGTGGCATTCGACCACCTCGCGATTGTCGAAGTCGATCTTGGTGTAGATACCGAGGCTGCCGACGATTCGGGTGATGGGATCCCACGCCATTTCCACGAGTTGGCCGGGATCACGCTTCACATGTGACGGCTCGGGGATGGTGGTTGTCATCGAACTTCTTCTCTCTCGTTGATTGACTGCGCCACAGCGGGATTCGCCGTCCTTGAACGCGGACCGCCGGGCACCAAAGGTTGGCGCACCTACCAGGTGCGGGTCGCTCCGGTTTCGAGTTTGGTGCCCGGATGCCGCCAGCGCGGCTCCTTGTCGACGGTCCGGCCGGTCGCATGCCGGAGGCTGCGGATCACCGATCCGTACAGGCCCGACATCGTCGAGGAGACGTGCGCACCGGGCGGTTCATCCATGAAAGGCATGAACTTGTCCGGGAAGCCGGGCATCGTGCAGCCGATGCAGATGCCGCCCACATTGGGGCAGCCGCCGATGCCGTTGATCCAGCCGCGCTTTGGCACGTTGCACTTCACGACTGGGCCCCAGCAGCCAAGCTTCACGATGCATTTCGGCGATCCATATTCGGTCGCGAAATCGCCTTGCTCGTAATAGCCAGCCCGGTCGCATCCCTCGTGGACGGTCTGGCCGAAGAGCCACTGTGGACGCAGTGCCTCGTCGAGCGGAATCATCGGGGCTTGCTCGGTGGCCATATAGAGCAGGTAGGTGAGCGTTTCGGCCATGTTGTCCGGATGGGCCGGGCAGCCGGGAACGCAGACGATTGGGATGCCGGCCTTGCTCTTCCAGTCCCACCCCAGATAGTCGGGCACACCCATGGCTCCGGTCGGATTGCCCGCCATGGCGTGGATTCCGCCGTAGGTGGCGCAGGTTCCCACCGCCACGATGGCGGTGGCCTTGGGCGCCAGTCGGTCCAGCCACTCGCTGGTGGTCATCGGCTGCCCGGTGGCCGGGTTGTTGCCGAACCCGCACCAATACCCTTCGTTTTTGAGCTTTTCGTTGGGTATGGATCCCTCGACAACCAGCACGAACGGCTCGAGTTCATCGCGCTCGGCCTTGAAGAACCAGGCCAGGAAATCGTCGGCGCCCCCGTTCGGTCCGCACTCGAAGTCGATCAGGGGCCAGTGGACGGCGATCTTGGGCAGACCGGGAAGCGCGCCAAGCGCGATCTCCTCGATGCTGGGTTGGGTGGCGGCAGTCAGCGCCACAGAATCGCCATCACAACTCAAACCAGCGTTGATCCATAGGACGTGGATCAACGCCTCTTCTGCTTTGACTGCTGCCTCAGTCGGCATGCGTCACAGCTTTCTGGGGCCGGGGCTGGCGGTCCCCACGCAGTTATGAGATCGCGCCCGCTTCTTCAGCGCTACAGCTTGGTCTACTCCGGGGAGAATGTCTTGTCAACGGATCGTTGTGACATTCCGAGGTTTGCCTGATGTTCGATCCATTCGTACCACGCGGCGAGACCATCGCCCGTCGTCGCGGACAGTGGCAAAATTGCTGCTGTCGGGTTGATTGACCGGACAAACTTCTCAAAGCTTTCAAGATCAAAGTCAACGTACGGCAGCAGATCGATCTTGTTCAGCACGACAAGTCCGGCTGCAGCAAACATGTGGGGATACTTCAGCGGCTTGTCGGCGCCCTCGGTGACGGAGATGACCACGAGTTTGCTGTGCTCGCCGAGGTCGAACAGTGCAGGGCAGACGAGATTGCCGACGTTTTCGATGAACAGAAGCGATTGTGGTTGCGGATCGAGGGTGTCGAGGGCACGGCGGATCATGTCGGCGTCGAGGTGGCAGCCCGCGCCCGTGTTGACCTGTACAGCGCGCGCACCGGCGGCGCGGATGCGCTCGGCGTCGAGCAGCGTTTCCTGATCGCCTTCAATGACGGCAACTGCACGATGGCGCGCGAGCTCGCCGATAGTCCGCTCGAGAAGGGTGGTCTTGCCCGCGCCTGGCGAGCTGGTGATGTTCAACGCGAGGATCTCGCGGTCGGCCAGCCACTTGCGATTCTGCTCGGCGAGGAGGTCGTTCTTCGCGAGGACCTTCTGTTCCAGTGAGATCGTCTCGGTATGGACGTGCCCATGGTCATCGTCGTGGCGGTGCGCATGGTCATGCGGGTGGTCGTGGTCATGCGGGTGGGCGTGCACGCGAGCTTCGCCGGCCAGCGTGATGACCGCACCGTCTTCGCCACAGCCGCACGTCGCGCACATGATCAGCTCACTTCCATCGACAGAATCTTCAGGTCACGCCCGGCAAGCACTTCGATATCCGCACTCCCGCAAGGGCACAACAAGATCAAATCGCGCAACTCGAATTGGCCGTCGCATGTGCGGCAACGGGCCGCGCCGGGTTGCACGTTCAGGTCGAGCCGGGCGCCGTCGGCGAGGGTGCCCTCGGTGACCAACTCGAAACAGAACTGCATCGAATCGGGCACCACGGCGCACAGTGCGCCGACCTCCACCTTGACACTGTGCACCCGTCGGCCGGCGGCGTGCTCACACACCGCATCGACAACACTCTGCGTTATCGCCATTTCGTGCACGGTCGCCCCTCGTCGGGCCGGATAGCCCCACGATAGGCCAGTCAGCGCGGCGCGGCGAGCATCGGCGGCTATCCCCGAGCGACCCTTGGCTACTAGGGGACAGGCCGCGGCCACTGCGGACGTGGCAGATCGACGCCCTGCGGAGGTCGCATCCGGTCTAGAACCGCCCTCAGCGGTGGCCAATCGGCTCTACCGCGGCGTGTCACCGCGTATGCGGTCAACACCGCTTCGGGCTTCGACAGGGGTAGTACCTTGACGCCCCTGCTGGTCGGTCTGCCGATGGGTAACAGGCCGACGCCGAACCCGGCGACGATCAGATCCTCGACGAGGTCCAGGCTGTCGATCTCGTGCGCGATGCGGGGTTTGAATCCGGCGAGTGACGCCAAGGTGCGTACGGCGGTTTCATCAGCTGTATTGCGGGAGTTGACAATCCAGGCCTGTTCCGCGTACGCCGCGATGTCGGCGGGTCCGTCGGGAAAGGTCGAAGGGACGCCCAGTCCCCACGTGATCGACCACAGTGCCTCCGTCTGCAACACCTGGCCGGGCGAGGCGGGAGCCAGGTTGTAGTCGTAGGTGAGCGCCAAATCGAGGTTGTCGTCGGTTAAAAGCGCGAAGGCCTCGATGGGCTCGTACTCGCTGATCACCAAGCGGACATCTGGATACTGTTCGGCGAGGTCGGCAACGATCGGCAGCAGCGACACCCGGATGCCGGTGGCGAAGCCGCCGACGCGCACCGTTCCCGACGGCTCGGCGTCGGGATCGAGGTCAAGGCGCGCGCTGTCGATGGCGGCGAGAATCGTGACCGCATGGTCGGCCAGGCGCACGCCTGCGGGGGTGAGCCGCACCCGGCGACCGTCGGGCTCGATCAGTTGCGCGCCGGTTTCCTTTGCGAGCGCGGCGATCTGCTGTGACACTGTCGACGTCGTGAGTTGGTGTGCGTCGGCCACCGCCCGCATCGAGCCCAGGCGGGAGAGCGAAAGCAGAAGTTGGAGCCGCCGAGTGTCCATCGTGACGATTGTTCATGATTGTTGAACGGTATGTCCAAGAAAATCACGTGGACGTGAACGGTATCTGTCCCGTTCAATGCAGAAGTGACTACGAGCCAGGCGCGCACCGGGGCCTTCATGGCGATGGGCTCGATGCTATGCGTTCAGCTCGGCCTTGCGATCGCGGTCACGTTGATCGACCGGATCGGTGTCGAAGGCGCGGCGTGGCTGCGGCTGGCGTGGGCCGGAATTCTGCTGCTGCTCATCGTGCGACCGAAGCGTGCCGCATTCACCCGATCCAGCTTCGTGACGTGCGTCGTCCTCGGCGTGGTCACCGCGGCCATCACGCTGCTGTTCATGGCGGCGCTGGACCGCATTCCGCTGGGCACGGCCAGCGCCCTGGAGTTCCTCGGTCCGCTCTGCGTCGCGGTGGCGCATGGCAAGGGCCGACAGCGGTTTGTCTGGCCGGGCCTGGCAGGGCTCGGTGTCGTGCTGCTCACCCAGCCGTGGGCCGGTGTCATCGATCTGGTCGGTGTCGTGTTCGCGCTGGGTGCGGCCGTGTGCTGGGCCGCCTACATCCTGCTCACCCAGCGCGTCGGTGACCAGGTCGCGGGTATCAACGGTCTCGCGGTGTCGATGCCCGTCGCCGGGTTGGTGGCCACCGTCACGGTCGGCCCCGCGGTGTTCGAACGAATGACGCCCGAGATATTGCTGATCGGCATCGGCCTGGCGATTCTGCTGCCGGTGGTGCCGTTCGCGCTGGAGATGCTGGCGTTGCGGCGCTTGACCACGGCCGCATTCGGCACGCTGATGGCACTCGAGCCCGGGTTCGCGATGATCGTCGGCCTCATCGTGTTGCATCAGGTGCCCGGCACCGCAGCGGTCATCGGGATCTGCTTCGTGGTGGTCGCCGGCATCGGCGCGGCACGCAGCGGTGCGCGCACGCCGGCGCCGGTGCCCGCCGAGGTCAATTCCTAACTAGGCTTGGGCCCATGGCAAGCGGATTCTACGGTTCACCGATCGTCGGACTCATGAACAAGCTGTTTGTTGCGCTCATCGATGCGCCGGTCGTCGGGCCGGTGGTACGTCGCGGAATGATCAACATTCGATATGTCGGACGGCGTTCGGGCAAGACCATCGAGACTCCGATCGGCTACCGGCGCACCGGCGAAGGTGTAGTCATCAACGTCATGTCGCCCGACAACAAGACGTGGTGGCGCAACTTCCTCGGCGACGGCGGCGAGATCACCCTGCTCAAGTTCGACGGTGGAGACCGTACCGGCCACGCCGTCGCCAATCGCGATGCCGCGGGCCGCGTGTCGGTCTCCGTCAAGCTGTAGTCAGCCCTCGAACCTCTTGCGCCGCAGCAACGTTCCGGCCGCCAGCAGGATCAGGCTGATCACCAGGATGGCGGTTGCCAGCACATTGATCTGGGGCGGCACCGCGGCCTTGACAGCGGCGTTCACGTACAGCGGGTAGGTCACAGTTGATCCGCTGACGAAATAAGTGATGATGAAGTCGTCCAGCGACAGTGCGAACGAAAGCATCGCGGCCGCGACGATGCCCGGAATGATCAGCGGCAGCGTCACTTTGAAGAATGTGCGCATCGGGCTGGCGCCGAGGTCCATCGACGCGTCCTCCAGCGTCCAGTCGAATCCCCGCACCCTGGCTCGCACCGTCATCGCGATGAAACTGACCTCGAAAGCGATGTGTGCGATGAGGATCGTCGTATAGCCGGCAGCCCACCCGAAGTCGAGAAACAGCGTCAGCAGCGCCGCACCCATCACGACTTCCGGAGCGGTGAGCGGAAGGATGAGGAAGGTGTCGACGGCCTTCTGACCCCGCCAGCGTTGCCGCACAAGGGCGATGGCCACCAAGGTCCCCAGCACCAGCGCGATCGCGGTGGAGACGGCGGCGACGTTGAGACTCAACTTGAGCGCTTCCGTCAGCGGCGGGTACTTGAACGGGTTCGCCCAGTTCTCCAGCGTGAAGCCCTGCCAGGTGTAATTGAACTTGCCCGCGGGCTTGTTGAACGAAAACAGAATGATGACGAAGATCGGCAGAAACAGGTAAAGCAGCACCAAACCTGCGGCGGCGCGCAACAGCAGATCACCCCACCGCGGAAAGCCCTTAACGGTTTTCGCCGGTTTCGGGCTGGTGGCGGACTCCATGGCGGCGATGGTCATACCAGGTCCTCCGTCCCCAGCGCGCGGGTATACAGCAACACCCCGCCCAGGATGATGAGCATCAGCACCAGGCTCAGGGCCGCCGCGGCGGGGTAGTCCTTGACCACGAGGAACTGCTTCTGGATGACGTTTCCGATCATCGTGGTCTGAGTACTCCCCAGATAGTCGGCGTTGATGAAGTCACCGACCGCCGGAATGAAGACCAGCATGCTGCCAGCCAATACGCCCGGCATCGACAGCGGCAGAATGACTTTCGAGAAGCTGCGCACATTCGACGAGTAGAGATCCCTGGACGCCTCGATCAGCCGTGGGTCGATCTTCTCGAGGCTGACATACAGCGGCAGGATCATGAAGATGATCCAGTTGTAAGTGAGCCCGCCGATCACTGCCCAACTTGTGGACAGCAACCTGCCTTCCTCAGGCAGCATTCCGATGGAGCCAAGTGCCTCGACCAACCAACCCTCGTCGGCCAGAATGGTTTTCCACGCGATCGTGCGGATCAAGAAGGTCACGAAGAACGGCAGGATCACCAAACCGAGAATCAGGTTCTTGAACCTGCCCGCCTTGAACGCGATGACGTACGCCAACGGAAACGCTAGTAGCAGACACAGCACGGTGGCCGCCAGCGAGTAACCGAACGACCGGATGATCTGTTCGCGGAACATGCTGAAGGCGTCGAGGTAATTGCCGAAGTCCCACGCGAACGTCAGCGTCGGCATGTACACCGAACCACCCGACGATGACAGCGACGTCCGGGCCAGCGTGAAGAACGGCACCACGAAGAAGATCCCGAGGTACACGAGTGCCGGTAGAACCATCAGATACGGAGCGATCTTGCTCCGCTGCCGGCCGCTGGTGGCTACACCTGCCATCCGGTCAGCCGCCGGTGACCGCAGCGTACAACGTGTTGAACTCCAGCGTCTGCTCGTCGGACAGCGGTGCCCAGCCCTTCGATTTGTCCAGTGTTTCCTTCGACGGGTTGATCAGCGGGTTGGTCGCCGCGGCGGGATCGACCTTCTCCAGTTCCTCGGTCATATCGGACAACACCGGGACGTACTGGACGAACGAGACCAGCTTGGCGTAGTTCGCCCGGTCATAGACGTAGTTGATCCACGCCTCGGCGGCACTCTGGTTCTTCGTGGTGTAGGGGATGACCATGGTGTCGACGAAGGTCGTCGCGCCCGATTCCGGGACCACGAACTGCAGATCCGGATTGTCCGCCTGCAGCTGTACGACGTCACCCGAATACGCTTGTGCAACAGCGATGTTGCCTGCAGCGAGGTCATCGGCGTAGTCGTTGCCCGTGAAGCGCCGGATCTGTCCCTTGTCGTTTTGTTCGCGCACCAGGTCGACGGCCTTCTGAACCGTCTCGGTGCTGGGGTCCTCGGGTGAATTGCCTTGCGACAGCATGATCATTCCGAGCCCGTCCTGCGCATCGGAGAACAGGCTGACGCGACCCTTGAACGCCGGATCCCACAGGTCGTCGATCTTCGAGATGTCGCGGCCGGTCGCCGCGCGGTTGTAGGCAAGGCCGACGAGGCCGGACATGTACGGGGCGCTGAACTTACGTTCGGGGTCGACGCTGGCCTCGAGCAGGTCTGGGCGCAGATTCTTCTTGTTGGACCAGCCCGCATCGCTGATGTCGTTGAGCCAGCCGAGTTGGTGCAGCCGCACCGCCATGAACGTGGTCGGCACCGCGAGGTCGGCGCCGATGTCCTGCTTACGTGACAACGGTTCCTTGTTCTTGGCGAACCACTGTTCGTTGTCGTTGAAGTCTTCCTTGTAATCCACGGTGATGCCGGACGCGGTCTGGAAGGCGGCGACGAAACCGTCGGCCATATAGAGCGGCCAGTTGGAAATTCTCAGCGTGCCGCTGGCGGGACCGCCGTCCTGCGTGGCGGTTTCGCCGGACCCGCCGCCGTCCGAACTGCACGCAGCCAGGAAGGAGGGGCCAAGCGCGAGTGCGGCGGCCGTCGCTGCACCGCCACCGATGAAACGGCGACGTGAGGTTCTGTTGGCGGCGAGTCGGGCGGCCAGTTCGAGGTCGATGTTCTTGGCGGACATGGCGACTGTGCCTTTCGTCGATGTAAAAGTGGGATAGGCGATGAGGAACGAGTCGATCAGGAGTCGTCGAGCATCTCTTCGAGGTCTTCGGCGGTGGGGATGTCTGCGGCGGGAAGGACGAGCGAGGCATCGGGCGCCCAGCACACGTGCACCTGGTCGCCCGGTCGCAGCATCGGTAGGTCCTGCTCGGGGCCGACGTGGGCGATGATCGTCGAATCATCGGGCGCGGCCAGCAACAGCCGAACTACCGGGCCCTGGAACGTCAGATCCTTGACCGTTGCGCTCACGGTCGCGACATCGCCGGTCGGGGCGTCGACCGACACGCGGACGCGTTCGGGACGCACCATCAGTGTGGCGTGACCACCCGACTCGATCGTGGTGTCGCCCGGGCGGGCCTTCAAAGTCGTTCCGAGAACGTCGATTTCGACGAAGTCGCGGTTGGCGCGGCCCGTCTGCGTACCCGCCCACAAGTTGGCCTGTCCGATGAAGCTGGCGACGAACACGGTCGCCGGGCGGTCGTAGATCTCGGTCGGCGAACCGATCTGGTCGACGTTGCCGGCGTTCATGACCGCGATCCGGTCGCTCATCGTCAGCGCTTCCTCCTGGTCGTGGGTCACGTAGATGAACGTGATGCCGACCTCGCGTTGGATGCGCTTGAGCTCGAACTGCATCGCATGGCGCAGTTTGAGGTCGAGCGCGCCCAGCGGTTCGTCGAGCAGCAGCGCGCTCGGATAGTTCACCAGGGCACGGGCCAGTGCGACACGCTGCTGCTGGCCGCCCGACAGCTGTGCGGGCCTGCGCTCGGCGAAGTCGGTCAGCCGGACGACCTCCAGCAGATCGTCGACGCGCTTGCGAACCTCGGCCTTGTCTTTCCTGCGGCTCCGCGGTCCGTACGCGACGTTGTCCCACACCGACATGTGCGGGAAGAGCGCGTAGTGCTGGAAAACCGTGTTGACGTTGCGCTTGTGCGGTGGCACCCGAGAGACGTCGACCCCCTCGAGCCGGATGGCCCCTTCGGTCGGGCTCTCGAAACCCGCGATCATCCGCAAGGTGGTCGTCTTTCCGCAGCCGGACGGGCCGAGCAGCGAGAAGAACTCACCCGAAGCGATGGAGAAATCCGCTTCGCTGACCGCGACGTAGTCCGAGAAGCGCTTGGTGACATGGTCGATCTCGATGACCGGGCCGCCCTTGGCGCGGTCGGCCCCGTCTCGTCCCGTCGGATGATCTACGGCTGTGATGTGTGAGCTGGTCAGAGCGGATCCTCCTCAACGACAGCCCCCAGGAGCTGTGGGTAAACAATCGCGGATCAGGCGGACCTTCGCAAGTGATTCCGCAGGGAATTTACATTTCGACAATGGAATCCTTCGTCACCGACGCCGAATACCGCAAGAATCCGATGAAGCGCGCATGCACGTCCGCGGCCGGGCTGGGACGGCAGCCGGCTATCGAGAATGGCAACGAAGCGTGCCTGCTCAGTTTCGCAGCCGCTCGCCCTCGGGTCGGCGAAATCTGGTCATCCGTTTATCCATGGCGCGCGGCGGGGTAGTGGTGTGGATATGGCCACAGTGGATGTCTCGGTGTCGTCTGATCTCAGCCCGGAGAAGGCGTGGGAACTCGCGTCGGACTTGAGCCGATTCGACGAGTGGCTGACCATTTTCGGTGGGTGGAAAAGCGAGGTACCGACGCAGGTCGAGGTCGGCACCTGTGTGTCGTCGGCGATCAAGGTGAAGGGTTTCCGCAACACCATCCACTGGCGGGTCACCCGGTACGACGAGCCCAAGGCGATCGAGTTGATCGGCCGCGGTAAACCGGCAATCTGCATCGCACTGCGACTGTGCGTGAAGGAGGTACCGGGCCCCTCGAACACCTCCGGTTCCGTGTTCCAAGTGATCGCCGAACTCACCGGTGGGCTGCTGAACACGCGCGTCGGCAACCTGGTCGCCAAGGTGCTGGAGTCCGACGTGCGCAAGTCCGTAACGAACCTGGCCGCCCTGCGCTGACTGTCGCTCAGCCCCATTCGTGGTTCATGGCACGGGATTCGTATCGCGCCTCGACGGATTCGATACGTCGCACCCGCGGCCGGGTCAGTGCGATCAGCACCATCGCAAGAGCGGCCGTCACGGCGCCGCCGAGAAATATCGCGACGAAGCCGCTTTCGGGCGGCACGATGTTGGCCGCCGGGCTGCCGAGCAGAACCGCGACCAGGGCGGCGGCCGTTGAGCTGCCGATCGTGCGGGCGATGGCGTTCATGCTCGTCGCCACGCCGGTTTCGCCTGCCTCGACTTCGCTGACGACGAGCGCGGGCAGCGCGCCGTAACCCAGGGCGATGTAGCCGTTGGCCAGAATGCCGGCCGCGATGACCTGCCACGCTGATGAATGCGCCAGGGCGATGAACAAGAATCCGGCAATGCCGGAGATGGCCGCGACGATGAGGACCGGTCGGGCGCCGTAGCGGTCGATGAACCGCCCGCTGACCATTGCGACGAGAAAGCCGGTGAGGGCGCCGGGCAGCAAGTAGACGACGCTCGCTTCCAGGACGGTCGCCGAAAAGCCGTATCCGGCTGTGTCGCGGGGTATTTGGACGAACTGCGTCATGCCAAGGAACGCGAAGTACAACCCCATGCCAACGAAGATCGTGGCGAGGTTGGTGAACAACATGGCGCGCCGGGTGAGCATCCCGATGGACACCAGCGGCTGCTTGGCCCGGCGCTCCCACAGCCACCAGCCGGTCAACACGGCGATTCCGCTGGCCGTACAGCCAAGCGTGGCCGGTGACGTCCAGCCCCACGAGTTGCCTTGGGTGATCGCCAACAGGACCGCCGACAGCCCCACGCCGAGACCTGCGGCGCCAAGCCAGTCGATGGTTCCGTTCGACGTGCGCGTGCGGGAGGGCACGAGCAACACCACGATGGCGATGACGACGATGGTGAACGCCGTCGTGAGCCAGAAGACGCGGTGGTATCCCGCGTCGCCGGTCATCAACAGCCCGACCACCACGAGTCCGGTGCCGCCGCCGAACCCCAACGTTCCGGACATCACCGCCATCGCTGATCCGACCCGCGCTGGGGGCAACTCCTCACGCAGGATTGCGACGCTGATCGGATAGAGGCCAAAGGAGGCGGCCTGCAGCACCCGACCCACGATCAGCAAGGCCAGCGAGGACGTGACGGCCGCTAGCACCGAGCCCACCAGCACCACGGCGAGAACCACGAGCAGCACGCGCTTCTTGCTGTGCAGGTCGGCGAGCCGGCCGATCAGGGGAGTCGCTGCAGCAGCGGCCAGCAGGTTCGCGGTGACCGCCCAGCTCACGGCGACGGTCGAGGCGTCGAGTTGTTCGGCGATGATGCCGAGGACGGGAACGACGGCGGTCTGCAGGACAGCGACCGTCAGCACCACCACGCTCAGCCCGGCGACCAGCAGCCGGGGCCGTTTAACCGGGGGAGCGCCCAGGGTGGTGGACCGCGTTGCATCGGTCTCGACCACACCCGCTCCGATCGTTAGCAGTTCTTCCGATTATGTCCCTTCGGCCAATAGGGCCACGAGCGGGTCGTGGGGGAATGCCGAGTCCGGGCGTCGCAGCTGACCGTCGACGAATGGGTTTGGAACGTACTCATGTGACCGTCGCGGTGAAATGCGCCAACGCACCGGAGCATTCGAGGCGGTCGACTCTCAGGCGCGCATCGGTAAGCCAGCCACGCAGCTCGTCGACGGTACCGCCGGCACCGAAGACGCCTGCACGATGTAGGACGGCGAACGCCAGATTCTGGCGCATCCCGGCGCCGCGCACGACCGAATCGCCGATCAGTCGGCCGCCTGGCTTGAGGCAGCGCGACATTTCACGGATGGCGGCGGCCGGGTCGGGAAGACAATGCAAGCCGTTGTAGGACACGCACACGTCAAACTCGTTGTCGTCGAACGGCATCCGCTCGATGTCGGTCTCGACGAACTCGATGTCGTCGCGGCCGAGCGCGGCGGCTCGGGCGCGAGCGCGGGCGAGCATGTCGGTGGAGATGTCGGCGGCGACGTAGCGCACAGTCTGGCCGGGCCGCAGGCCGCGCAGCGCCACCCCGCCGCCGCACGGGACGTCCAGGACGGCCGAACCGTCCGGTAGGTCGCCGATCGCGCGGAAGCTGTCGTAGAACATCTGGGTGTCGGTGCCCCAAAGCACAAGTCCCGCGGGCTTGGCGAACCATTCGCGTTCCACGCCAAAGTCGTAGGCGCCGGACCCGATACGGGCGAGGCTTCCACCGCTCCACATCGATTGTTGCTTTGGCATGCAGGCCAGAGTAACGCCACCCTATGTAGGGCTTCGTCAGCGTCGTGATCGAATGAACGCATGTCACAAGGGGCGCCAACCAGCGCGCTAACCACACCGGCTTTCAGCGGCCACCGGCCGGCCGCCGCTGGCGATTTGTCGGTCGAGACGCACGGCATCGCACCCATCGCCGAGGACCAGCGGTACGGCACACCTGCCCGGTTGTTCACCGTGTGGTTCGCGCCGCAGGTCAACATGACGGGCGTTTTCACCGGAACGCTCGCGATCGTGCTGGGGCTGGGCTTCTGGCTGGGACTGCTGGCGATGGTGATCGGCACGGTTCTCGGCTCACTCGTGGTGGCCTACCTGTCGACGTGGGGTCCGCGGACCGGAACAGGCCAGCTGCCGAGTTCCCGTATGGCGTTCGGCGGTGGCGTCATGTTGCCTGCCGCCCTGCAGTGGCTGTCGTCGATCGCGTGGGATGCCCTTGTCGGATTGTTCGGCGGTGAAGCGCTGGCGGTGCTGCTCGGCATCCCGTTCTGGATCGCGGTCCTGATCGTGCTTGCTGTGCAGGGCGCAGTCGGCTTCTTCGGCTACGAGCTGATCCACCGGCTGCAGGCCGTGCTGACGGTGGTGCTGTTCGTGACGTTCGTGGTGTTCGCGGTGAAACTTGTTGGCGGGCACGAGGTGATCGCACCGGCGAGCGCCCACGGTGCCGACCTTGCCGGCGCATTCGTGCTCGAGGTGACGATCGCGTTCAGCCTCGCGGTGTCGTGGGCAAGTTATGCCGCCGACTTCAGCCGCTACCTGCCGGCGAATTCGTCGCGCGCCCGGGTGTTCGGATTCACCTTCGCCGGAATCGTGTTGGCGTACATGTTTGTTCAGGGCATCGGCATCGCGGCGGCAGGCGCGATCGGCGAGCACACGGCCGAAGGGGTGCGATCGGTGATGGGCGGCGGAGTGCTGGGGGCGTTGGCGATGCTCGTCATCGCGGTGGCGTCGATCGGGTCCGGGGTGATGAACGATTACAGCGGCTCGCTGGCGTTGCAGACCATGGGCGTGCGGGTGCGGCGGCCGGTGTCGGCGGTCATCGTGACGGTGCTGGCGTTCGCGCTGATCCTGTGGCTGCACGCCGCCGACACCGCGACGCGGTTCACCGATGTGCTGCTGCTCGTGAGCTATTGGATTCCGGCGTTCGTCGCCGTGGTCGTGATCGACTGGCGGATCCGAAGCCGTGGCCGCGCGACTATCAACCCGGCCGAAGAGCGCACCGATCGCGTTGATGCCGCAGCTGCGTTGATCGTGTTCGTCGTCGCGTACGCGGCGGCGATACCGTTCATGCACACCTCGCTCATCGAAGGGCCGGTCGCACGGGCATGGCACGGCGCCGACATCGCGTACTTCGTGAACCTGCTGGTGGCTGCGGTCCTTTACGGTGGCTATCGATCGTTGCGAATGCGCGGTGCGTCCGCGGGTTGACCCGTCGTGTTGATGAAGTCGTCGAGCAGGTCCACCACGTCGCTGGGCCGTTCGACATGCGGGAAATGGCCGACGCCTTCGAGCACCTCGAGCCGGCTTCCTGGGCGCGCCTCGTGCAGGGCGTAGCCGTGCTCGACCGGGATGATCCTGTCCTGGTCGCCCCAGATGACCATGGTGGGCAGTTCGGAGGTCAGATGCAGTCGATTCAGTGCACTGACCGCCTGCCCGCGGGGATCGACGACCGAGCGCAGCGTCCGTAGGAAGGCCTGGCGCGTCTTCGCATCGGAGAGGGACGAGTAGGCGCTCCAAATTTCGGCGCCCCGCGGGGACTGAAGCCCGGTCGCGGAGAACCACCAGCGCAGCTTGTTGCCCACCGTCAGGACCGGTGGCGGCGCGATCGCCGGCAGTATCAGCTCGGCCCCGGGGGCGGACAGCAGTCGAAGCGTCCAGCCGACATCCGGGACCCAGGCCGCCGCTGCTGATGAGAACCAGCCGCTGGCAGTAATCCGGATGTTGGTAAACAAACTGCATGGCCACGCCGCCACCAAGCGACTGACCGACGACCGTGGCGCGGGAAATCCCCAGCTCGTCGAGCAGGTCTCGCAGCCACACGGCGAATGCGCCCAGCGAGTAGTCGCCCCGGGGCTTAGTCGGATTTTCCGTGTCCCAGCAGGTCGGGCGCGATGACGCGGTACTTGCGCGACAGCTGGGGGATGACCCCGCGCCACGTCTCGGAGCTCCCGGCCATGCCATGGATCAGCAACAAGGCTTCGTCGCCGCTGCCGACGTCCTGGTAGGCGACGCGGTCGCCGTGCAGCTCCAGATACTTCATCTCGGTCATGTGGAGCGCCCTCTCTGGCTGTGTCCGGATCACTATCTACCCCGGAACCGGGACAAGTAAAGCCACGTCGGTTGATATCCGCGAGGCTCACAGAGACCGTCGCCGCGGATTGCGGTCACACTGAGGAATTCGATCTCACCGATGCGCAGGTGCCATGCGTTGATCACCCGGCCATTACTTCACTTGGTCGGAAGTTCACGATCAGACCAGCTTTCGGTTGTGACTGGTGTGGCCGGGCCTAGGATTGGCGTCCCGGGGACCACTATGCGAATTGCCAAGCTCAGAGCGACGATGTCGCTGTTCTACTACATGACCGTCCAACACGCGCGACTATGTCGCTGTGAGTTTGGCGGCTCAGCACATTAACCTGCGGAGAGCTTCTCCAGAATCGCCCGCAGCCCTTGTCAGTTCGGCGTCATCGCTGCACACCGGCTAGGCGGTATGAGGCCGCTCGCTAGCGCTAGCTCAGATCCGCTTCACCCCGTCGGCCACCGCGCGCAGCTTGTCCGGGTTGGCCACGTTGTGCACCGTGGCGATGCGACCGTCGGCATCCAGGTCGACGGTGATGGTCGCGATGATGCGACCGGCGCCGCTCATCACGATGCCGGGGCCGCCGTTGATTTCGACGACTTCGGCTGTCATGTCGGCGATTTCGACGCCTTCGTACGGGCCGCTTGACGTTCCCGGCGATCCACCTGGCGACGTTCGCCGCGCCGATGATGGGACGCATCGCCTGACGCACCTTGCCGCCGCCGTCGGTCCACAGCGTGACCTCCGGCGCGAGCAGTTCCATGAGTTCGTTGATGTCGCCGCCGGTGGTCGCGGCGAAGAACCGCTCGGTGGCCTCGCGCTTCTTGACGCGGTCGGCCTCGAACCGCGGCCGCCGCGCCTGCACGTGCTCGCGCGCTCGGTGGCCCGCCTGACGCACGGCCGACTCGGAACGCTCGACGGCTTCGGCGATTTCGGCGTAGCTGAAGGCGAACACCTCCTTGAGCACGAACACCGCGCGCTCGAGCGGGCTCAGCGTCTCGAGCACGACGAGCATGGCCATCGACACCGACTCGGCGGCTTGCAACGTCTTCGGCGGCATCGGCCTCGGTCAGGATCGGCTCCGGAAGCCACGGTCCCACATAGGTTTCGCGTTTGTGACGCGTCGACCGCAGCACGTTCCATCGACAGGTTCGACACGATCCGCGCGAGGTAGGCCTTCGGATCGGCGACCTGTGACCGATCATCCGCCGACCACTTGAACCACGCGTCCTGTACGACGTCCTCGGCGTCCGCGGCCGAGCCGAGGATCCGGTAGGCGATCGAGAACAACAGGTTCCGGTGGTCGGCGAACGTCTGCTGGTCGGTATTCATCTTGTCGACCGGCCGCCGCGCCGCCAGGTCGCCGCTCCGAGCGCGGGAAGCGCCTTGAGCAGACGATATGTGGTCCACGGGCTGGCGCTCACCGTCTCTTTGTACGCGACGGCCAACGGCCCGGCCAAGTGGAACCGGCCAGGGGTGTCATCGGCGTGCGTGAACTGGATGACGGCGTCGTTGCGCCCCAGGCTCACCGGCTGGTGAACGTAACCGAAGCGGAACTTCTTGGGCTGCTTGCCTTTCAGCTCACGGACGATCGATGCGGCGGCGTGCACCGCGGTGGGGATGCCGCTCTGGCAGGTGCCGTGCATGACGCCGTAACCCTGCCGGATGGCGGCCGCGTCGCCCACGGCGTAGACGTTCGGGTGCGACAGCGACCGCAGCGACTCGTCGGTGACGATCCTGCCGCGGTCGTCGACCTCCAGCCCGGCGGCCGCGGCGATCGGCGACACCCGCACACCCGTCGTCCACAGCACCGCCTGCGCGGCGACGACCTCGCCGCTGTCGAGGGCCACACCGTCGGACATCACCTTGACGATGTCGACACCGGCGCGGACCGTCACACCCAGCCGGTCCAGCCCCTGGTGCAGCCGCGCGCGTGCCTTGCTCGCCCATCATCGAGCCGGGCACCTGCCGGCTGAGCAGAACCACATCGAGGTCGGGATGCTGCTCGGCGATCTCGGCGGCCGACTCGATGCCGGTCAGCCCGCCACCGGCCACGACGACGGTGCCGTCGGACATCCGGTACAAGCTGCTCGGCGAGCAGCACTGCGTCCTGGGCGGAGTTCAACGTGTAGGCGAACTCGTCCACACCCGGGACGACTGCGGTGTCGGCGACGCTGCCCAGCGCATAGATCAGGGTGTCGTAGCGCAGCGTGAACGCATCGTCGATCCGTACCGTCTGGGCGTCGGCGTCGATGCCCGTCACCCAGCCCTGCACGAAGTCCACGCCGGTGCCGGCCAGCCGATCCGGAATCTGGAAGTCGGCCAGCGTCTGGCCTGATGCGATCTGGTGCAATCGCAGCCGCTCGGTGAAGCGGGTCTGCGGATTGACCAGGGTGATGTGGATGTCGTCGCGACCCTTGAGGCGGCCCGCCAGTCCCATGGTCGCGGCCATGCCGGTGTATCCGGCACCGAGGATCAGGATCTCATTCATGGTGCTGCCTTTCGTGTGATTGTCGGGGGGATACACACCAGACGCATGCAGCGGCCAGAATTGTGACATCGCGCACGCAACAGCGAGTTCACGACGTACGGCCCATCGCATTGGGCCGTGCTTGCCGTCTTCGCGGTGGGTGCGGTGCTGCTGGTGTGGCTCGGTCGCAGGCAGACCGAGGCCCAGGCGCGCCGCTTCGGCCGCATCGTCGGCGCGCTGACCGCGGCGATATACGCGGCCGTTTTCGTCTACGCGTTGTTTCCGTTCGACGTGCGGTGGTCGGTGCCGCTGCACCTCACCGACCTGGCGACGGTCGTCACGGCGTGCGCGTGGTGGTCACAGCGGCACTGGGCGTTCGCGTTGACGTACTACTGGGGCCTGGTGCTCAGCGTGCAGGCGTTGATCTCGCCGGCGCTGAGCGGCCCGGACTTTCCGAGCTACCAGTTCCTGGGATTCTGGTCGATCCACCTGCTCGTGGTCTGGGCCGCGATCTATCTCACCTGGGGCCGCGGCATGCGGCCCCGATGGCGCAGCTACCGCTTCGTGGTGGCAGCGACGCTGGTATGGGCGGCGGTCACCTTCACGTTCAACAGCATCGCCGGTTCGAACTACGGCTTCATCAACGGGAAGCCGACGACGGCGTCGTTGTTGGACGTGCTTGGCCCGTGGCCGTGGTATGTGGTGATCGGGGGGACGCTCATCGCTGCGGTGTGGGCGCTGATGACGTGGCCGTGGGAGCGGGCACGCGCTCACGGCCACGAAGACGGGCGCGGGTCGTCGGCGTGCTCGGCGGCGAGTTGATCGACGGTCATTCCCTCGACGAGGCGGTCCAGCGCTCCCGTCATCGTGGGGCATTCGCGCGCAGGATGATCGGTGGGGCAGTGCAGCGCATGTGTCAGGAACGTCTGCGCGCCTTGCGCTTGCGCGATGACCTCGTCCAACTTGGCGATCTGCTCGCGAACGATCTCTCGCCACCGGGGGCTGGGAGCGTCGAGGACCGCGGCCGCGGTGTCGAGCGGGACTCCCAGGCGGTTGAAGATCTTGTATGAAGGCCAGCCGGCGAAGTTCGTCGGAGCCATACATTCGCCGCCCGCCTTGCCGCGCCTGCGGACGGACCAGCCCGCGTTCGTCGTAGTAGCGCAGTGCCGACGCAGACATCCGCAGCCGGGCCGCGGCCTCGCCGATCGGAATCAGGTCCATGTCGCCATTTGACTTCAAGCCGACTTGAAGCGGCAAGCTTTGGTTATGGCTGAATCAGAGACCTTGCCGGTCAACCATCACGCCGACCACCCCGGCTTCTCGGGCGTCATGGGTGCGGTGTTCGGGCTGATCTTTCTGGCCATCGGGCGGTCGAAAGCCCGCCTGGCGGTCGACCTTGCCGAGGTGTCGGAGAACGACCGGGTGGTCGACATCGGCTGTGGCCCCGGCAGCGCCGTCCGAGAAGCCGCACGCCGAGGCGCCCGCGCGACCGGGGTCGATCCATCGTCGGTCTTGCTTCGGCTCGCCCGTGCCGTCACGCGCGACGCGACCGTGGAGTGGGTCGAGGGCACGGCGGAGAACCTGCCTCTGCCGGACGGATCGGCGACGATCGAGTGGTCATTGGCGACCGTGCACCACTGGAAGGACGTCGGTCTGGGGTTGAAGGAAGCGCACCGTGTCCTTGCACCGAAAGGGCGGCTGCTCGCCGTCGAGCGCCAGTCGCAACCCGGAGCGACGGGGCTCGCCAGCCACGGGTGGACGCAACAACAGGCGGAATCATTTGCCTCGCAATGCCGCGCCGCGGGGTTCGGCGACGTCGCGGTCGATCGACACGGCGAGGGACGCCGCGCCGTGTGGGCGGTGAGCGCCACCCGATCTTGAACGGTTGGCGACGTCGGCGCCGGGGTATGTCCTCTCGGGGGTTAATTGATCGCGCCGAAAAGGGCGTCGATCCGGAGGTGGCATGTGGCGAACACGAAGAAGAACGAGGACGACGAGGAAGACCGTCAGCTGTTCGCCGACCGCGTGCTTGGCGTTCTCGAGGACGTCGTGTATTGGGCGATCGCCGTCGTGCTCGTCATCGGGTCCGTTTCGTTGCTCGTCGCGCAGTTCAACACGATGCTGCGGCTGCGTGCGACTCCAGCCTCGACCGTCATGCTGGAGGTTCTCGACGGTCTGCTGATGATCTTCATCTTCGTGGAGCTGTTGTATGCGGTGCGCTCGTGCCTGCGATCGCATGAGATCGTGGCGGAGCCGTTCCTGATCGTCGGAATCTTGGCCGGCATCAAGGAGATTGTGGTGCTCTCGGTCGAGGCTGCCACGTTGCTGAAAGAGGGCCCCGAGTTCTCGCGCGCGATCGTGGAGATCGGGGTTCTCGGCGCCGTCGTGTTGGTGCTGGCGATTGCGGCATTCGTATTGCGTGAACGCCGACGGGTCGACAGCGATCCGGTCGAAGAAGACGCGCGCGAGGAGGAAGAAGCCGCTTCTGGTTGAGAAGCACGTCGACGGCTGTGCGAGGATGCGCAAATGGCATCGCAACCGGCGCATTTCACCCAAAACGACGACGGTGTGTTCATGCCGACACGCCTTGCGTTGGGTCATTTGGGTTACGACCATCTCAACGGGCCCGCCGTGGTGGGACTGACCGCGCAGGTCCGCGAAACTCATTGCGGGTCGCTGGAGTTCATGCCGACTCGTCTGACGGTCGACCTTTTCAAGGCGGCCCGTTCGGTCGTGACGAAGGTCGACGTACGGGTGGTGCGCGATGGCCGGCGGGTGCGCAGCGCGGAATGCGATGTGGTGCAGGGCGGTCGGACGGTTGCGCGCCGTCGAGCGCCAGTCGCAACCCGGAGCGACGGGGCTCGCCAGCCGCGGGTGGACGCAACAACAGGCGGAATCATTTGCCTCGCAATGCCGCGCCGCGGGGTTCGGCGACGTCGCGGTCGATCGACACGGCGAGGGACGCCGCGCCGTGTGGGCGGTGAGCGCCACCCGATCCTGAGCCAAGTTTCGGGTTTCGCTCCCTACGCGCGGGGTGGCGGCGGACACTGACGGCGTGTCCTCGAGGTCGGACTCAGAGGTTGTCGTGTTTCTCACCGGCGACGTGATGACCGGCCGCGGGATCGACCAAATACTTCCGCATCCTTGCGACCCGACGCTGCGGGAGTCTGTCGTGTCGGACGCGCGAACCTACGTGAGGCTCGCCGAGCAGACCAATGGCGAAATCCCTTCACCCGTCGACGTTGGGTGGCCGTGGGGAGAAGCTTTGGGGTTGCTGGACGACATTCGGCCTGACGTTCGATTGTTGAACCTGGAAACGAGCGTCACCACCAGCAACGAGTTCGCGCTCCGAAAGGCGGTGCACTACCGCATGAATCCGGAGAACATCGGATGCCTGAGTGCGATCAGACCGGATGTATGCGCGCTGGCGAACAACCACGTTCTCGATTTCGGCTACCGAGGGCTTGCCGACACTGTGCGGACGCTAAGAGGCTCCGAGATCCAATGCACGGGTGCAGGTTTGGATGTCCACGAGGCAGATCGACCGGCAGAAGTGGCCGTACCCGGTGGCGCCCGCGTGGTGATCGCGTCCGTGGGGTCCGAAACGAGCGGCGTCCCCTCGGGGTGGGCTGCGACCGCCGATCGGCCCGGGGTGGCACGCCTTTCCGATCTGTCCGAACGCAGCGCGACTACGGTCGCAGGCCGCCTGTTGGGGGAGAAGCGACCGGGCGACGTCGCGGTCGTCTCCGTGCATTGGGGCTCGAACTGGGGCTACGAGGTCGACGATGCGCAGATCCGCTTTGCGCATCGGCTGATCGACGAGGGCATCGACGTCGTACACGGCCACTCGTCACATCATCCGCGCCCTATCGAGGTGTACCGCGAGAAACTGATCCTGTACGGGTGCGGTGACACCGTCGACGATTACGAGGGCATCGGCTCCTACGAGGCGTTTCGCCACGAGCTGCGGCTGCTGTATCTCGCGTCGGTCGAGCGTTCCAGCGGCCACCTCACGGCGCTGACTATGGTGCCGATGAGGATGCGGCGAATGCGACTCGAACACGCGCCCGACGAGGATGCCGAATGGTTGCGTGCAACGGTCGAACGGGCCAGCGGCCGCTTCAACACCAAGGTGCGTGGCGTGGTCGACGGTGCGCTGAGTATCGTGCGCTAGCTGTGAACGTGCGCCTACTTCAGAAGAAGCCGCCGCTCCCGGTTCCGTGTCTGCCGACATCAGCATCGTTGGGGGGTGGCGTTCGCGGCTCCGGTGCGACGCTGATCGGCGCACGCGTCACGCCGATCTCTGGTTTCGATGGTTCAGAGTTGCGCGGCGACGGATATTGGCGCGTGTACATCGGCGCGTCCGGCGCCGGCGCCGGTGGCGGCGGCAGTGGTGGTGGAGGCGGTGGCGCGGGCTGGCGGCTCAGCGTGGGCGCAACGCTATTGGTCGTCGGCTCGGCAGTGGTCGGTGCGGACTCGGCGGTCCTCGGCGGGGTGTTCGTCGACTCCTCGGAACCCGGGGCCGGGCTTCGCAGCAGCATGGGAACGACCGACAACACCACCGCAACGGCGATGACGGCGATCAGGACAACCAAACCGCGCCTGGTGCGGTACCAGGGCGCGGGCGCAGGCTTGAACGTCAGCGAGACGTTTCCGTCGTCGAGGTCGGCCGACGCCTCATCGATATCCCTTCCCCACAGGGAGACGCGCTCGGCCATGCTCCGATTTTACCTGCTCTCAGCTGCGCAAACAGAGGCGCCAGTGGCATATCGAAAACTGGCCGGCACCAAAGACATTCAGCGGGCAACGCCTCCAATCCGTTCCGTGGAGTGTTGCACCACGTACGATCGCGTCATGACCAGCGCGCCGGGTGAAGAACAGCGCCTACGCGACCTGAAGCTGCTGCGCAAAGTTCGTGACCGGATGGACCGCGAGTACGCCCAGCCACTGAACGTCGAGGCGCTTGCGCGCGGGGTCAACATGTCGGCCGGACATCTGTCGCGCCAGTTCAAAAGCGCCTACGGGGAGTCCCCGTACTCATATCTCATGACCGTTACTTATGAAGTTGGCCGTTGTTGGCCAGTGCCGGGGTAACGGTTGCCCGGCCCAGTTGCTGCGTTCTTGCCCGGGTGGGCGGACGGGATTTGGTTCCCCGTATCCCTGGCCGGTGGCAGCTGCTGGTACTCACCCTTCGGCTGTGGGGTGTGGCCTGGTTGGTAGCTCTCACGACGCGATCCTCTGGTCGCGTGCGTGTCACACCTTCCCGTCGCCGCGCCTTGAAACCCTGGGGCGCGTCAACCGATCACCCGGGCGGCTGCCCGGTGTCGGGTGACGTTTCTATTCGGTGTGTGCCAGTGCTGATGGTGGCACCTCAGCAGTGTCAATGACTCATCCGCGCCCTCCCGGCTGACGGTCTTGTTCTGTTGGGGTGGACTCTATGTGCAGCCACCGACACCGACACCAGCGCAGCCAACGCGCCGCTGACCGACAAAGACCAACCACACGATCAGCTGTTCACAACCCGGCGCATCGAGCGGGCGATGGCCCTGCTGCACCGCGGCGACATGTCCGTCGCCAAGCAGGTGACGCGACCGATCAGGAATCGAGAAGCATCGGATTCCGCGCCACAGCTAGCGTGACCGTCATGGACATCACGATCAACGCGAGCTTCCTCCCACACATCGACCCGGAACAGTCCCTGGCCTTCTATCGCGACGCGCTCGGTTTCGAGGTCCGCAAGGATGTCGGATACGAGGACGTGCGCTGGATCACCATCGGTCCTGCAGGCCGGCCTGACATGAACATCGTCCTGACACCGCCCGCCGCCGATCCCGGCATTACCGAGCAAGAGCGGCGCACGATCGCCGAGATGATGGCCAAGGGCACCTACGCCAGCATCATGCTGGCCACCACCGACGTCGACGTTCTCTTCGAGCGAGTGCAGGCGAGCGGCGCTGACGTCATGCAGGAGCCCACCGACCAACCTTGGGGCGCGCGCGACTGCGCCTTCCGTGACCCCGCAGGGAACACGGTCCGCATCCAGCAGCTGCCCTGACGCCGATCGTGAACCGGAGGCTAGCCGCACGTCACGTCACCGGCACCGGTACTCGAGATCGAACACTCGGCGCCGCCCGTGATCTCGACCTCACCGGCCCCGGTCGTGCTTCCGCGCACCGTCTCAGTCGCGTTGATGGCGAGACTGCCACTGCCTGCCATCGATATCACGGCTCGCTTGACGGTGAGCGTTCCCAGCTCTGCCTTCCCGGTACCGACGAGCCTGATATCCGCGTCGTCGGCAGTGCCTGCTGCGTCGATCTCGCCGGCGCCCGACGACGAAATCTCCAGGCGCGCGACGGTGAGTTCTGGCGCCTCGATTTTGCTGGAACCGCTCTGGTCGATCGAAAGCGTGTCGGTCTGAAGCGACCCGATGCGCATCTGACCGGATCCGCTGAGTCGCGCCGCGGTGAGCGCCGGCGTTGTGACGCCGACGGTGACGTGGGCGTTCACCGGCCACTGGACGTTCGGCTTCACCGTCGCGATCAGAGTGTCGCCCTCCGTTCGGATGTCGAGCATGTCCAATGCGGCTGGGTCTCCTTGTGCGCGTACCGATGTCGGACTTCCGATGGTGACGACGATGGCATAGGGAGCCGCCAGATGGACCTCGGTGAATGTGCCGACGGGAAACTCCCGCGTCGAGCCCGTAGATCCAGGTGTGGCGGGCGCAGACGGATTCGAAGGCTCTTTGGTGACGGTGACGGTGACGGTGACGGTTGAGGTCGTTACCGTCGACGAGTCCGTTGTGCACCCTGCGAGGAGGAGCGCAGCACTGGCAAGCGCAGCGCCAACCTGTAGAGCCGGGCGACGTCCCAGCAACTTCACACGCTGATTCTAGTTAGAGGAGATGCGAAACGGTATGGCAAACAAGACGCGTGCACCGAAGAGTGCGCAGCAGGTCGCCGACAGCCATGATTTGATCCGCGTGCACGGCGCACGCGAAAACAACCTCAAGGACGTCGACGTCGAGCTGCGCAAGCGCCGGCTGACCGTGTTTACCGGCGTCTCGGGTTCAGGCAAGAGCTCGCTGGTGTTCGACACGATCGCCGCCGAGTCGCAGCGCTTGATCAACGAGACCTACAGCGCCTTCGTCCAGGGTTTCATGCCGACGTTGGCGAGGCCTGAGGTCGACGTGCTCGAGGGTCTGACGACGGTGATCATCGTGGACCAGCAGCGTATGGGCACCGATCCGCGCTCCACGGTCGGTACCGCCACCGACACGGGTGCGATGCTGCGAATCCTGTTCAGCCGGCTCGGCAAGCCGCACATCGGGTCACCGCAAGCGTTTTCGTTCAACGTCGCCTCGATCAGCGGAGCCGGAGCGGTGACGATGGAGCGCGGTGGCAGAACCGTCAAAGAGCGCCGGGACTTCAACATCGTCGGCGGCATGTGTCCACGCTGCGAGGGCCGCGGTTCGATCAACGACATCGACCTGACCGCGCTGTACGACGACAGCAAGTCGCTCAACGAGGGTGCGCTCACGATTCCCGGTTTCAGCATGGAGGGCTGGTACGGGCGAATCTTCAACGGCTGCGGCTTTTTTGACCCAGACAAGCCGATCAGCAAGTTTACGAAGAAGGAATTGGACGCCCTGCTCCACAAGGAGGCGACCAAGCTCAAGATCGACGGGGTGAACCTGACGTATCTGGGGCTGATCCCGCAGATCAAGAAATCGTTCCTGGCCAAGGACGTCGAGGCGATGCAGCCGCACATCCGCGCCTTCGTAGAGCGGGCGGTGACGTTCACGACATGCCCCGACTGCGACGGGACCCGGCTCTCCGATACGGCCCGATCGTCGAAGATCAAGGGCCTCAGCATCGCCGATGTCTATGCGATGCAGATCAGCGATGTTGCCGAATGGATCGGCGGCATCAACGACAAGTCGGTGTCCCCGCTGGTGGCGTCGTTGCATCACACCCTCGACTCATTCGTCGAGATCGGCCTGGGCTACCTGTCACTGGACCGTCCGGCCGGCACACTGTCGGGCGGAGAGGCCCAGCGCGTCAAGATGATTCGGCATCTCGGCTCGGCGCTCACCGACGTCACGTATGTCTTCGACGAGCCGACGGTCGGTCTGCATCCCCATGACATCGCGCGCATGAACGAGCTGCTGCTGCAGCTGCGCGACAAGGGCAACACGGTGCTGGTCGTCGAGCACAAGCCAGAGGTGATCGCCATTGCCGATCACGTCGTCGACCTCGGTCCCGGTGCCGGTGGCGACGGTGGCCAGGTCGTGTTCGAGGGCACGATCGAGGGGTTGCGGCAAAAGCGACACCGTCACCGGACGCCACCTCGACGATCGCGCGGACACTCAAGGATTCGGTCCGCTCGTCGTCCGATGTCCTGGAGGTCCGCGGCGCGTCGACGCACAATCTGCAGGAGGTGGACGTCGACATCCCGCTCGGCGTGCTCTGCGTGGTCACCGGCGTGGCGGGCTCCGGCAAGAGTTCCCTGATCAGCGGGTTCGGTCGCGGGTCGCGACGGCGTCGTGGTGATCGACCAGGCGCCGATCCGCGGTTCGCGACGGAGCAATCCCGCGACCTACACCGGGCTGCTGGACCCGATCCGGAAGGCGTTCGCGAAGGCCAACGATGTGAAACCGGCGTTGTTCAGCGCCAACTCCGAGGGCGCATGTCCGACCTGCAACGGCGCCGGCGTCATCTTCACCGAATTGGGTGTGATGGCCACGGTCGAATCGCCGTGCGAGGAGTGTGAGGGCAGGAGATTTCAAGCGTCGGTGCTGGAGTACACATTCGGCGGTCGCAACATCGCCGAAGTTTTGGCGATGTCGGTGGCGGACGCGCTCGGCTTCTTTGGCAAGGGTGATGCGGCCACCCCCGCCGCGCACAAGATCCTGAACCGGCTCGCCGATGTCGGGCTGGGCTACCTGTCGCTCGGTCAGCCCCTCACCACGCTGTCGGGCGGCGAGCGGCAGCGGCTCAAGCTCGCCTCCCATCTAGGGGACCAAGGCGCCCAAAAAAGGAATGTCTACGTCCTCGATGAACCGACCTCGGGTTTGCACCTCGCCGACGTCGAGCAGCTCCTGGGTCTGTTCGATCGCCTCGTCGAGGGCGGCAAGTCCGTTCTCGTCATCGAGCACCACCAGGCGGTGATGGCGCACGCCGACTGGATCATCGACCTCGGTCCCGGCGCCGGTCACGACGGTGGCTGCATCGTGTTCGAGGGCACACCAAGTGATCTCGTCTCGAAACGCTCTACCCTTACCGGCGAGCACCTCGCTGAGTACGTCGGCGCATGACCAACCAAGAGGCCGTCAAGGCTGGCACCGTGCTGTCCATCGGGCTGCATCCAAGCGCCGTCGACTACAGCAGTCATCCCGGTCTGGACGAAGCAGCGCTGTCCGCACGAATCGAGGCGGGCGAGGCTGCGCTTCGCGCTGGCGGGTTCGACTTCGTGTCCTGCCAGGTGACCGCGGACCCCGACGACGCAGAAGCGCAGGTGCGTTCCTGTGCTGCGGCCAGGTCGTTCCGGATCGTGATGATCGGTGCGGGCGTACGGATGGCGCCTGAGCACACTGTGCTCTTCGAACGCCTGGTCAATGTGGTCAACGAGATATCGCCGGGTATCACGTTCTGCTTCAACACCACACCGGAAACCACGGCCGACGCGCTGCGCCGCGGGCTGCAGTCAGCAGCGTCGCAGAATTGACCTGTGTGGAGTTAACGTCCTTGCCAGATTGTCGGCAGTGGTCCAAGATTCCGGGAGGGACATTAGCTGGAGCCAAGTGGAGGCGCCGACAGTGGCATTCGACGTAGATGCACTACGGACGAAATACGCCATTGAACGGGACCGGCGACTGCGGGCTGACGGTATCGCGCAGTACATCGAGATCACCGGTCCGTTTGCTGGATTTGCGAATGATCCCTGGAGTGATCCGGAATTCACCCGCGACCCCTTGTCCGACGAGGTCGACGTCGCGATCATCGGTGCCGGCTTCGGCGGACTTCTCACCGGGGCCCGCCTAAGGGAACTAGGGGTTGCGAGCATCCGGCTGATCGACAAGGCCGCCGACGTGGGTGGCACGTGGTACTGGAACCGGTACCCGGGCATCGCCTGTGACGTCGAGTCGTACGTGTACATGCCGCTGCTCGAAGAGTTGGGGTATATGCCGACCGAGAAGTACGCCAAGGGCGACGAGATCTTCGCGCACTGTCGACGCATCGCCGAGCACTACGACCTGTATCGCGACATCTGCCTTCAGACCGAGGTGCACGAGATCCGCTGGGATTCAGAAGTTTCGCGCTGGATCATCTCGACCAACCACAGTGACGCGATGCGGGCACGATTTGTGGCGATGGCCAACGGCTACCTGCAGAAGCCGAAACTGCCTGGAATCGAAGGAATTATGACCTTCGGCGGGCATGCCTTCCACACGAGCCGATGGGATTACGACTACACCGGCTCCGACCTGGCCAAGCTGTCGGATAAGCGCGTCGGCGTCATCGGAACCGGTGCCACCGCGATCCAGTGCGTACCGCACCTCGCGAAGGCCGCCAAGCAGCTGCTTGTCTTTCAGCGCACTCCGTCAACCGTCGATGTGCGCGGTAACCGACTGACGGATCCGGCATGGTCGACGTCGCTGCAAGACGGATGGCAGCGCCGCCGCATCGAGAATTTCCAGCTGCTCACAGCAGGCGGTGAGGCTGATGAGGATCTCGTCGACGACGCGTGGACGAGCATCGTCAAGAAGCTTTTCGTGATGCGGCAGACCGCTGTCGCGGGGATGTCCGACGAAGAGCGTTTGCGCGCAGTGGAAATGGCTGATTTCGCCAAGATGGAGGAGATCCGGGCTCGCGTTGATTCGCTCGTAGCCGATCCCGCGACTGCCGAAGCGCTCAAACCCTGGTACGGCTACTTCTGCAAGCGGCCCTGCTTTCACGACGACTATCTGCAGACGTTCAACCGCGACAACGTGTCACTGGTCGACACCAAGGGCAGGGGTGTCGAGCGCATCACCGGCGATGGTGTCGTCGTCGACGGCACGGAGCACGGCGTCGACTGTCTGATCTTCGCAACCGGTTTCGAAGTCGGCACCGAGTACTCGCGTCGAACGGGCTTCGAGGTCATCGGGCGCGACGGGGTGACGCTCACCGACAGGTGGCGAGGCGGTGTGCAAACTCTTCACGGCCTCGCCGTTAACGGTTTCCCGAACTGCTTCATCCTGAGCATCGCGCAGTCCGGGTTCACCGTGAACTTCCCGTATCTCCTTGACGTGCAGGCGCGTCACACCGCAGAGGTGATCGCCTGGGCGCTGAGCCATGAGGCAACGCAGTTGGAGGCGACAGCCGAGGCCGAATCGACATGGGTCGACACCGTCGTCGGACGGTCGGGGGCGAGCGCCGAGCGTGCCAAATCCTGCACGCCGGGCTACTACAACCGCGAAGGCCAGGCGAACGCGAAGACGCGTCAAGGCAGCTTTTTCTACGGCACCCCGACCGAATACGCCGACATTCTCGAAGCATCCCGCGCCAACGGCACACCGGAAGGTTTCGAGATCCGCACAGGTATTCATCGATGACCAGGCGCGGTCGATATCTCAGCGGTCGTATTCGGGCTCTGACTCGTAGCGGCAGCTCGCCGCGCGTGGTGATCATCGGGGCCGGCTTCGGCGGGCTCGCCGCGGCGGTCGCGTTGCGCCGCAAAGGTATCGATCACCTGTCGATCATCGAACGATCTGACGGTGTCGGCGGCACCTGGCGGCAGAACACCTACCCGGGCGCGGCATGCGACATCCAGAGTCACCTGTACTCGTTCTCGTTCGCACCGAACCGGAACTGGACCCGTACCTACGCCTATCAGCCCGAGATCCTTTCGTACCTCGAGTCGGTCACTGATGACTTCGACCTGAGCCGCCACCTGATGCTCGGCACCAGTGTGCAGAGGCTCGTCTGGAATGACCAAGAGGTGTACTGGGACGTTGAGCTTGCCGACGGCCGCACCCTCGTCGCGGACGTCGTCGTCAGCGCGGTGGGTTTGTTCGGCGCCGCACGGTACCCCGACATCGAGGGCATCACGGAGTTCACCGGCGACCTGATGCACACCTCGCAGTGGGACGCACGCATCGACTTGGCCGGCAAGCGAATCGCTGTCGTCGGCACCGGGGCCAGCGGGGTGCAGGTCATCCCCGAACTTGCCGCCACCGCAGCGCAGCTGACGGTCTTCCAGCGCACGCCACCGTGGATGGTGCCCAAGCCGGACCGCCCGTTCAGTATCGAAGAGCGTGCACGCTTCCGTCGGCTTCCGTGGGCCCCGCTGCGGGAACGGTGGCGGCTGTGGAAGCTCCAGCATGACAACACAGCGCTCACTCCGGGCCATCCACAGCTGGCCGTCGCCGAGGAGCTATCGAAGAACTTTCTGCGGCGCCACGTCGAGGACGAGGCGATGCGCAATGCGCTGACCCCTCGGTATCCGTTCCGGTGCAAGCGTGTGCTCCTCGGCGAGAAATACTATGTGGCACTGCAATGTCCGCACGTCGGTCTCGTGACGGATCCGATCGAACGGGTCACCGAGAGTGCCGTCGTAACCACGGGCGGTCGCGTCTTCGATGTCGACGCGATAGTGATGGCAACGGGATTCGAGACGAGCAGCTACCTCTCGGGTCTCGAGGTCGTCGGGGTCGGCGGCGAAAGGTTGCACGACCGTTGGGGTCTGGATCCCAAGGCCTATCTCGGCGTCGCCGTGAGCGGATTTCCCAACTTCTTCATGCTGTACGGGCCCAACACCAACCAGGGCGCGAACTCGATCATCTACGTTCTGGAGGCCGGCGCCCGCATGGTGGCCAGCGCGGTAACTCGGTTGGCCAGGCGAGGTGGACATCTCGACGTGCGCCCCGACGTTGAGCGTCGTTACAACGAAAAGATCTCCGCGGACCTGGAGCGGACGATCTGGACACAATGCGACAGCTATTACAGATCGCCTACTGGGCGGATCGTCACCCAGTGGCCGCACTCAGAACTGGACTACGCGAAGGCGACGTGGCGAATCCGATCGCGAGACTGGCTGCACCAGGGTTAAGCGCGAACCGCTGTCACCGCCTCGGCTTCTTCGCTGCCGAGCGGCTTTTCGACGGCTTCTCGGCGGCGGGGGCCGACCCGCGAGTGGCGAGACGACTCAGAGTGGCTACACCGGGGACGGACGATACGGCGCTGTAGACGTCGTTGCCCGTCGCGACAAGTGCTTCGAGCTGCGGCAGTATCGCGTCCATCGTCCGGATCATCGGGTCCGCGAGCGCGAGGTAGCGTTCGGCACGATCGATCGCCTGGTTGAGTCGTTCCGTCGCCGTCGCCAGATTCTCGATCAGATCTGGTAACTGGCTCGCGAGCTGTATAGATGCAGGCGGGATGCGCAACGCTCCGCCGGCGACGGTCTGCGCCGTGTCGGCCGCCGCCTGCGCCGCCGCCTGCGCACTCTCGGCCGCCGCCTGCGCGGCAGCCATGATGTCTTTCGGTCTGGGAACCTTGCTGGCCATCTATCAACTGTGCCGCACGTTCACGGGACTGTCTCTACTTTGGTCGCTCGCGGTGGGCAGAGGAATCCGGTGTTTGCCGGGATACTTGGAGAACTTGAGCACAAGCTACGCCTAAAACAAGGAACCGCGCGTGACAGCAGTCGCAATTTATCTAGTCATCACCTTCGGTTTCGGCGGCCTGGCGATGGCGATGCGTCTGCCGCCTCTGGTCGGATTCCTCGCGGCGGGTTTCGTCATCAACGCCCTCAATGTCGAGGACGTGCCGCAGCTGGAAGTGCTGGCCGATTTGGGCGTCACCCTGTTGCTTTTCGCGATCGGGCTCAAGCTCAACGTTCGCATCCTGCTGCGCCGCGAGGTGTGGCTGACCACATCCGTGCACATGATCGTCAGCGTCGCCCTCGGCAGTATCGCCATGTGGCTGGCAGCCGTGGCAGGGGTGTCGATGTTGTCCGGACAGAACGTGCAGACGATCGCCCTGCTGGCCTTCGCGCTGTCGTTCTCCAGCACCGTATTCGTGGTCAAAGTTCTCGAAGAGCGGGGCGAATCGCACGCGCTCTACGGCCGCGTCGCCATCGGCATCCTCGTCATGCAGGACATCGTCGCAGTGGTCTTTCTGACTGCGACCAGTGGTCACCTGCCCAGCCCGTGGGCGCTGACCCTGATAGGCCTGTGGCCGCTGACCCGAGTGCTGCGCAAGATCTGGAATCGGTTGGGCCACGGCGAGATGCAGTCGCTGTTCGGGATCGTGATGGCTTTGGTGCCCGGGTACGCGTTGTTCTCCGCGGTCGGGCTGAAGGGCGACCTGGGCGCTCTCATCATCGGCATGCTGCTGGCGTCGCACCCGGCATCCTCGGAGCTGTCACGTTCGCTGTTCCACATCAAGGAACTGCTGCTCGTGGGGTTCTTCGTATCGATCGGCCTGACCGGGCTTCCTGATCTGCCCACTATCGGCGTCGCGCTGCTGATGGTGCTGCTTCTGCCGTTCAAGGCAGCCTGGTACGTGGTGTTGCTGTCGCGGATGAAGCTGCGAAACCGCACCGCCTTGCTCGCCGGGCTGAGTCTGATGAACTACTCCGAATTCGGCTTGATCGTCGTGTCGGTCGGGGTATCGGCCGGGCTACTGGAGCAAGCCTGGCTGGTGGAGATGTCGATCGCCGTCGCCATGAGCTTCGTGCTGTCGGCGCTGGTCAACGGTCGCGGACACTTGATGGTGGAGAAGATCGCGGCGCGGTTACCCACCCAGGACGAAAACACCCTGACCCCGGAGGAGCGCCCCGGTGACGCCGGAGACGCGGAGGTCGTGGTGATCGGCATGGGCCGGGTCGGGTTCGCTGCCTACCAGCGGCTGACCGATCACTACGGACTGCGGGTCGTCGGTGTCGACTTCGACGGACCCCGAATAGAGCGACTCGCCGCCGACGGCCTGCGGGTGATCGAAGGCGATGCCACCGACCTTGATTTCTGGCACCGACTACGACACTCCGATTCGGTGCAGATCGCCGTGCTGGCTATGCCGCGTCACGGAGCCAACGTCACCGCACTGGCTTGTCTGCGCGAGTCGGGGTTCAGCGGCAAGGTCGCCGCGGTCGCCAGATATGACGACGAGGTGCAGTGGGCCAAGGACCATGGTGTCGACATTGCCTTCAACGTCTATGCGGGCGCGGGTCTGGAGTTGGCCGATCAGGTTTCCGACGATAAAGCGCCGCGCGCTCCGGTACGGCCGGCAGATGACCTGCTCCAATAGCGCTGTGCTCCACGGCAATTCATCACAGTGATATTTTGTAGCGATAGGCGATCATGGACAGGGGAGCTGGAAAGCGTCGAGTTCGATGTTCTTGATGACCGTCGAGAGGCCGAGCGGCTCCGTCACTGCGCATACTTCGGAGAGCCGGTTGCGGTCCACGTATTCCGCGTGGAACACGGCCTTGTTCGAGGCAAGGAAGTTGCCTTGGTACTGCGCGCACTCGTCGAAGGCAAAGCATTCCTCGTTCAGCGCCCAATCGAAATATGGCTCAAGATCGGCCGCCTGGTCGATGTCGTTCTTGAGACCCACGGAGAGCGCGCGTCTGTGCGCTTCGTCAGCGATATAGCGGTTGTAGTCCAGTTGATCGTTCGCCGTCAGGTCGAAGCCGGTGTCGTTGAGGTGGCCGTCGACGTTGTCGGGCTCGACGGCGTCGCAGCCCCGCGTCACTGCGAGATCCATTCGTCGTTGCATGAGCGTGCGCACCTCGGCGCTGCGTATGTCCAGCCACAGTTCGTCCTGAAAAGGCGCATCGAGCGGGTCGCCTTTGACCACCGCGGGGAAATCGGCGGAGTCGGGGCGAAACTCCTCCCAGCTGCCGGCACTGAAGTAGCAGATGACGCTGCGGCCGTGGGCTTTCAGCGTCGCCAGTTCCTCATCGGTGGTGGTGAACAGGTCGACGTCATAGGCGTCGACCTTCAACGACGTGTCGATGGGTAAGCCTGCCAGCTGCCACTGCCACGTCGCGCCGACAGGCGGTTGCCAAACCGTTCCATCACCATCGGCACGAGTCGTAATCGAGGTGTTCGATCCGCCGGCTCCGTCAAGCCCGCCGCACGCGGTGATAGTCGCGAGCGCGAGAGCACCGTACAGGATGCCTGCCGCGTTGCGCATGCGTCCCAGCCTGGCACGGGGTCTGGATGAAGTCCATGAGCTTTCTCAAAAGCCTTGCGCCCCAGTGAACTTCGTCACAGTGACGTTTTGTGGCGATGTGGGCGGGAGGGGGATTGCGGCCGACTGCGGACTCATGAGTGACTCGACGCGCGGTCTCTGCACCGCACGCAGGTGTACCTGCCCGGTCGTAGAAGTGGTAACGGTGCGTGTTCATGGGGTGCGGAGTGGCGTGAGGGGAGAGGAGCAGTGCGTCTCGCTTTTGTTCCCTGCAATCAAGGCGCATGGATCGCGGGCCTGAACCAACCTTTGGGCAATGCGGCAAACCGACGTCAGCGCACGGGGGGACGCGGTAATTTCCAAGAAGCACTCCAAGAGGGCTTTGGCCCTGCCACCGCGCCAAACGGCCCAGGACAGCAAATGAGTCGCAACGACATCGCCCAGACGCCGGACGAAGGCACATCGGACATCACCTATGCGTACCCCGCTCACCTTCTCGGCGAGTTGGACGCTCCGGCCGCCGAAGGTGTTGAAACCCGCGTTTCGGGCGCGGAAGGCCCGCCGAGCCGCTCGGCCCTACTACGCGTGATACGCGGCCCCAACGCCGGTTCCCAGTTCCTGCTCGATCAACCCGTCACATCTGGAGGCCGGCATCCGGACAGCGACATCTTGCTCGACGACGCCACCGTCAGCCGCCACCACGTCGAGTTTCGACTGGAGAACGGACAATTCGTGCTCGTCGACCTCGACAGCCTCAACAACACTTACGTCAATCATGAGCCGATCTACTCCACGGTGCTGGTCAACGGCGACGAGATCCAGATTGGCAAGTTTCGTCTGTTGTTCCTAACCCGGCCCACCACGGGTTGAACAGGCCGAGACCAGGACCTTCCGGGGCGCCGTTAGTTGTCCGGGGCGCTGGCGCCAGACCGAGGAGGCGGCGCGTCAGCTGGCGGCGTGATCAAAGCATCTGCGAAGGAGGGAGCACGCGATGTCGATCCAGCCAGTGGTGATCGAGGCGGCGATCAATGGATCGACGGCCAAAGAAGCCAATCCTCACGTTCCGCGCACGGTTGATGAGATTGTCGCCGTCGCGTCGGCTTGCGTCGAAGCGGGCGCGTCGATTGTGCACAACCACAACGACGAGCCCAATTGGGGCGAGCCGAGTACGCATTCTGCGGATCCGTACGACTCCGCGTGGCGTCAGATCTGGGACGCCCACCCAGGCCTCCTCATGCACCCCACAACTTCAGGTGAGCGTTCCGCCGAGATCTCGGCGCGGTTCTCGCACATCGACGAGTTGAATCGACGCGGGGCCTTGACGATGGCGACGGCCGATGCCGGATGTATCGCGACGGCGTTCGACGGACCGGAAGGGCCGATCGTGCTACCCGTGTTCGGCAACTCCGCGGCCGATGTCGACTGGATCTTCAAATGGTGTCGGGAAACCGACGTGCCCGTGCACGTGTCGATATTCGAGCCCGGAATGTTGCGGCTCGTACTCGCGCATCACCGAGCAGGCAGCCTGCCTCGCCGGACTAAGATCCAGTTGTACTTCGGCGGTCCCGCAGCGTTGTTTGGCCTGCCACCCACACTGGCGAGCCTCGATGCCTACGCCGCGATGCTGGGCGACGTTGGTATCCCTTGGATGGTTGGCGTTATGTGGGGTGACGTGCTCGGCTCTGGTGTCGCCGAAGCCGCCGTTCGGGCCGGCGGCCACGTTCGCGTTGGACTTGAGGACTACGCCGGCCCCGAGCAACCCACCAACGAGGACCTCGTTGCCCGAGCGGCCGATATGTGCGCACGGCTCGGACGGCAAGTTGTCGGTGTTGATGCGGCGCGTGCTGCGCTATGGGACTAACGGGCAATGTCGGAGGCGCGCCCCTGATCGGCGCTTCCGCAGCTGAGGCGAAGCATCCTTTACTACGCGCCTTCGTAGTACTACTTTTGGTAGTACTTCAGCAACTCAACGTGGAGGTGCAGATATGACTGACGAGCTAATGGGGAACGCACTCTTGGCTGGCGCCATCACCCTGGCCGGTGGTGCGATCGGCGCGGGGATCGGCGATGGCGTCGCCGGATCGAAGTTCATCGAGGGAGTGGCTCGCCAGCCGGAAGCCCAGAATCGTTTGTTCACGCCGTTTCTGATCACGGTCGGCCTTGTCGAGGCGACGTTCTTCATCAATGTCGCTTTTATGGCGCTGTTTGTCTTCGCCACACCGGGAGGTTAGCCGCGGCCAGGTGTGACGTAGGGCCGCCCGAAGCCTGACCGACCATCAACTCAACGCGTCGATCCAATAGCCCTGCGCCACAAGTAAATTCGTCACAGTGACGTAATCCAGGTACGCAGGGGCAGGGAAGGTACGTGGTCGATGGCGGGCTACATGGCTGGCCGACTGGGGCATCCGCGAGGTGGCCTATCGAGTTCCGCTTCCAGTCGGCTCGCGTGCTCTACGTACAGCGACGCAGCGACTCGCGGCAACTCACAGCGCTGCGTGGGCGCGCGAAACTCACTGTGGTGCAGTCTTATCCGACGACACGCGACAAGGCCTCAATATGTCACTGTGACGTATTGGCGGCGTCCGACGGTTGCCGGAGGAGCGGCAGTCACGCTCGACTGTGCGCCGCCTGGCGTATCGGCGGGTGTAAGCGTCGCGGTGATTGACCGGCGGTGGATCCTGGCCAGACGCCGCCCAGTGGCGGCCCGAGCACGGCGAGCGGTTCACCCATTCACCCAGGCGATGATGGGTGTGGACTCTGCTGCTGAAATTGGTGGCTGGCAATGAAATGCGCGGTGCTGCAGGATAACCCGCACCAGTTTAAGTGCCGATAAGCCACATTATGTCAAGTCGAGGACGAAGCACAGTGCTTGGTCGACGCCGGTGTCGACGTTGCGGGTCGCGAGTGCCTTCCCTATTTGTGATGTGGGTGGGTGACTGAGCGGAGTTCCAGCCGCGGGATTCCTGCGAAGTCTGCTGGATTACATGTGTATAGCGGCACCGCATGCGCGATCGCGCTCGCCGCGATGAGCGCGTCGTACGCGCGTGCGGCCGGCTTGCGCCCCGATCCGCGCAGTGCCGCCGCCACGCCGCCAAATTCCCGCGCACAATCACCGTCGAATGGAAGCACATCAAAGTCCGCCTCGGCCTGCTGCAAGTGCTGCTGACGGGCACTGCGCTCAGCATCGTCGTGCGCTACATGCGGACCTACGGACAGCTCCGCCAGTGTTATCGCGCTAATCACCGATTCGTCGGGAAGCTCGGTTGGGTCGGATATCTGGCCGAGGAGGATCACCGTGGAGGTATCCAGCATCCCCTGGCTGGAATCTTCTTTCACAGCGCTGGGTCGATCAGGTTGTCGATGTCACGGCGGAGCGCATCGGGATTAACCCGTGGAAAATTCTTGCGGCGATGAATCAGTTCGGCCGGGCCGACGCTGGGTCGAGGCAGCGGGCGCAGCTCGGCCACTGGCGTGCCGTCGCGGGTAACGATGATGCGTTCGCCGTGCTCAACACGACGCAGGACATCGCCCCCGCTGTTTCGGAGGTCGCGCACCGTCACCGTGTTCATATCGCTCGAGTGTATCACCGGTGAGACGGTACCGCGAGGCAAGGCGAACTGTTGGCGATGAGTCTCGATCTGCGGCCCGGTCTAATTGAGTATGACGATGACAACGAGAGTGCTGAGTGTCTCGGTTCCGGTATCTGATCAGGACGCCGCGCTGAAGTTCTACACAGAGGTGCTGGGATTCGAACTCCGCACCGACGTGGAGGTCTGGCCGGGTGCGCGCATGATCGAGGTCGTGCCGCCGGGCTCGAGTGTCTCCCTGGTGCTCCTGCCGCCCGACAGCCAGATCCCGATCGCGATTCGGTTGGGTACCTCCGATGCTCAGCGAGCCCACGACACGGTCCGTAAGGCCGGGGTCACGCTGCACAATAAGGAGCTGGTCCTGATGGAGGGAATCCCGGCGATGTTCTCCTTCACCGACCCCGATGGCAACGGCTTGGTCTACCTGGAGGACCAGAGCGAGTCCCGCTGACCAACCGCAACACTCCGCGTAATGGCAAGGAGGACACGATCATGGCGGACCCGCAGACCTTGGACATCACGTTCACCGCCCGCCTGGGCAAGGCACGCCCAGGAGACACCTGGACGTGCGTCCAGCTACCCGACTCAGCACAGATCTTCGGCACCCGGGGTCTGGTCAAGGTCGCCGGCACCGTCGACGGCCAGCCGTTCACCGGAGCGTTCATGGCCCTGGGCGACGGAACTCACAAGCTTCCGGTGGCCGCTCCGATCCGCAGGGCCATCGGCAAAAACGACGGTGACAACGTCGAGGTCCACCTCACCGAGCGGCTCAACTGAACTCCCCCCCTGCGTTTTAGTCGACGTCTTCCCCTGCGCGCTGACAGGTCTCAGAAGAAAGTCGGCTTGGGCTCGATCGCTGGATGAATCTCGCAGCCTGAAGGCGTTCCACGCGAAAGACAGGGTCATCGCACCTTGTCTTCGAGCACGGCGGTCAAAAGGAGAAAAGCATGAGCTTGGACAACATTTCACACCTCGGTAGCACTGGACTCGACGAGTTGGTCCCGTCGCGCTACGCGGTGCAAGTCGGCGACATCGACGTGCTGGTGATCAGCGACGGGGTGCTACCGATTCCAGCCCCGACGATGGCCTACAACGCCGACACGACCGACCTGGCGGCCTGGCTCGACGACATGTTCCTGCCGCCGGACGTGCTCGACTGGCCGCTGAACGTTGCCGTGGTGCGTAGCGGCGACCAGACCATACTCATCGACGCCGGACTCGGGCTGGAGTTCCCGGACTTTCCGCGGGCCGGGCAATTGGCCCTGCGATTGCAGGCGGCCGGCATCGACCCCGCATCCGTGACCGACGTCGTCCTTACCCACATGCACATGGATCACATCGGCGGGCTGCTAGGCGACGGGCTCAAGGCCCGATTGCGTCCGGACCTACGGGTCCACTTGGCGGCCGCCGAAGCCGAGTTCTGGGAGTCGCCCGATTTCTCCCGCACCAACATGCCTGCTCCGGTGCCGGACGCGCTCCGGTCGGCCGCCTCGCGGTTCTTGGAGGAGTACCGCGGCCAACTGCGGCCGTTCGAGACGGAGTATGAGGTGGCGCCGGGAGTAGTCGTGTCTCGCACCGGCGGTCACACCCCGGGGCACAGCGTGGTTCGCCTGGCGTCCGGCGGCGACCGGCTGACATTCGCCGGCGACGCCGTGTTCCAGGTCGGGTTCGACCAACCGGACTGGTTCAACGGATTCGAACACGACCCAGAGGAAGCGGCCCGCGTCCGCGTGCGTCTCTTGCGCGAATTGGCAGCGACAGGCGAGGCGCTGGTGGCCACTCACCTACCGTTCCCGTCGGTGTGCCATGTGGCGGTGGCGGGCGACGTCTTTCGGTGCGTGCCGGCCACCTGGGATTACTGATCACTCGTTGGATTAGCGCCAACGTGAGTGGCCGCAGCGCCCTCACGTCGGCGTCCCATCGCCACGGCGACGCATCCTGCAGCCGCTGCGGAAAGAACATGCCAGACGCCGTGGTACTGCCACAAGCTGTCCGGCCGGCACAACGTCGACCCGGAACGGCCTGCGGTGTAAGCGATTAGAGCGATCGCGAGGATTCCGGCCGCCGCCAACCAGAGCCGCCGACGCCGTCGGACAGTCCGTGCCAGACCCACGGCGCACACCGCCGCCAGAGCCACGATCGCCCAGTCGTGTGCGAGCCCTGCCCACGACGGCTGGGGCCCGTGGTAGGCGAAGCTGCCCACGCCGACAGCGATGAGGACGATTCCGGCAGCCGCGGCCAGCACTCCCCTGACTCGAGCCGCCCAGCACAACACGGCCACGCCCACGACGACATAGGCCAGGCTGGTGATCGCCAAGACAGGCTGGGCCAATGTGCCGCTCACGACGCGCTCGCAATCCGACTGCCCAATACCCGCGACAGCCGCCAACACCCGCATGACGATCCACCTTAACCACGGGTGTCCGAGCGGGTCGCCCGCCTAGAACAGCTCCGGGATCTTCGGCGACACGTCATCGAGAAACCGACTCACCAAGGGGACCAACAACTCCGACTCCCCCGACACGCCGATGTGCGACATCGCCGGTAGCACCACGAGGCGCGCATCAGGAACCTTCTGCAACAGCCCTGACGCCGCGGCCTCCTCGTCGCCTCCGCCGCGCAGCTTGAACATCGCCAGCGCATGTTCGAGTGTCACGCCGTCTGCGTCACCCACGATGACCATCGTCTTGGCGGAGAACGACCGCATCTCCTCGTCGCTGATGTTCTGGTCGTTGATGTTCAACGCCTTCATCTTCTCGAGGTAGGCGTCGTAGGCCCTGGCATCCGGGGTGTGCTCCTTGAAAGCCGTCTCGACAGCTGTGCCCGCGAAATCTTTGGCAGTAAGTCCCCCAATGGATTCGAACACCGCTGGGTACCAGCCGTCCTTGCGGAAGGTGGCCGACATCGAGACCAATTTGCTCACCATCGCGGGATGACGGATCGCGAGTTGCAACGCGACACCGCCGCCTTGCGAGTACCCCATCACATCCGCACGCTCGACCTCCAAGGCGCGCAACAACTCCGCGGCATCATCGGCGAACTGCTCGTACGACATCTCCCGTGACGTATCCGGGGTGCGGCCGTGTCCTTGCTGATCGAATACGATCACGGCGCGCTCGCGTGCAAACGCCTCTACCCAGTCAGGCATCGAGTCGGCGGCCATGAACGCACCGGGGATCAACAGCAACGGCGGCTTCGACGTGCCGAGTTGGCCATACACCTCGTGATAAAGGTTCAGCCCGTTGATCGGCAGATAACCACTGCGCGAAGGCTTGTTTCCCATCGTCTCGACCTTCCATCTCGTATCGCTCTTGTGGAAAGACCCTCACGGTCGGACAAACTCATCGTCGGAAGCCCGGCCGTCTCGGAGTACCGGTTCTGCTGAAACGAGCCCTACCAGCGAGCACGAGCTGGACCTACCGGCGGTGACCGAGCAATGCGGCTGTAGCGTGGCGACCGTGATTTCCCCCCGCCTGTCTCCTACCGTCGCGCTCGCAGGCATTGCCGCCGCGCTCGTGACAACACTCGCCGCGTGCGGCTCCGACACCGACGCCTCATCGGCCGGCACGTCCTCCACGAGCACCGCCGCCGCGGACCCGTTCTCGATCACCGAGACCCAGGTGCCAGCTCAAACACCGGCCCCAGCCGCAGCCAGCACGTGCCCGACGGCGGCCCCGGCCGGCGGCGGCACACCCGAGTGGACACTGAATGGGGCCAGCGGCAGTGTCGCGATCACCGGCTCCACGGATACGACGGCGCCAGACATCAAGGTGGGCACGCCGTTCAGCGTGGCCGAGACCCAGGTGCAGACGCTGCAGGCCGGTGACGGGCCTGTCGTCGCAGACACGGCAACGGTTTCGGTCTGCTACATGGGCGTCAATGGACGTGACGGATCTGTGTTCGACAGCAGCTACGAACGAGGCGCCCCTGAGGAATTCCCCCTCAACGGCGTCGTGGCGGGCTTCCAGAAGGCCATCGCCGGCCAGAAAGTCGGATCCACGGTCGCAGTCGCGATGACCTCGGCCGATGGCTACGCCGACGGTCAGCCCGCCGCGGGGATCCTGCCCGGTGACACGCTCGTCTTCGCGATCAAGATCCTCGACGCCTCGAGTTAGGCCACGGCTCAGCGACCGGTTGCGCCGTCGATCAGCTCGCGCAGGATGTCGGCATGGCCTGCGTGCCGGCCGGTCTCTTCGATCATGTGCACGAGAATCCAGCGCATGGACGGCGCTGGCTGGGGTCGAGCCCAACGCGGAGCGGGCTGACTCAGGTTTTCACACGCATCGATGATCGCGTTCGCTTGCGATACCGCCTCCCGGTACGAATCCAGCACGCTGTCGACCGTGTCGTCAGACGTAGGCCGAAACGTGGCGCTCCAGTCGTCGACATCTTCACCGAGGAAACAGAACCTCTCGACATAGCCCAGGTGCTTGGCCAACCCCAGCACGCTTGTTCCCGACGGCACCCCAGCGGTGCGCACCTGCGGTTCGGGCGCCCCCTCGACGTTTGAAATCATCGCGCGGCGCAGGTAGTTGAGAAAGTCCACCAAGGTCGCCTTCTCCCCCGCACTGCTGCGCGGCGGACCGTTGTCGGTCTTGTCAGGCATCAGGTTCAGCTCCTATCACCACACGATCCCGGCGAGTGGCCGCTATCGTAAGCCGGTGGAAGGCACGCCATTCGGTCGCTATCGGTTGATCGAATTGCTGGGTCGCGGCGGGATGGGCGAGGTCTGGCGCGCCTACGACAGCCAGATCGACCGCGTCGTGGCCGCTGCTCCCGCATCTGAGTGAAGACCGTTCCTGACTACTGACCAGGAGTGAGTCCTGTGCGGCCCGAACGGTGTTGGCCGCTGGCGGTGGGTGTTCTCTGGTGGACCGGCACGCCTCGTCGTCGTTGTGGGCATGGCGGTGAGCCAGAACTACGGCACCGTCGTTTGGCGCCCGGCGGGCAGTCAGGTCTGGCCGGTGGAGTGCCCGCGCTCGTCCGCTGTCGAGTTCGGGGTCCTGCCGGTCGACGCCTGATCGTCACGCCGAGTCCACGTCTGCCGATCGCTACCGCCGCACCATGATGGCCGGTGACGGTATCCGGATCGGAAGTCTGCTGCTGTAAGGGTTTACGCCAATGCTGGGCACCCCACCGGGATGTATAGGCCGGATCGATCCCGATCACCCCGATACCGCGGCGTGATGCCATGCCGGTCAACCGATCCCGGAATCGGCCGACAGGCATGCCCGCCACGGTCCGGCGCAGCCGCTTACCACGCGCGCCACGGCCCAGGGTTTCGCGCCCGGCGGCGCGGGCGTCGACAAAGTCAAGGTTTTCCAACACGATCGCTGAGCAGTTCTTATGGTGGGCCAGATCGAGCAGACTGGTGATGGCCGCGCGCACGCGGCCATCGCGCTGCGAGGCCCGCAGGCCATCGGTCTGCAAAGCAATGGTGACCGGCTCGCCGATCGGGTTGCCCGAGGAGTCGAGCACACAAGCGGCCACATGGTCGGCGTTCAGGTCCATACCCAGCACTGGCCCGGCCCGCAGTTCGTCGAGTTCGGGCACCGGCTCGGGGCTGGTGGTCCACGATGCGTCTAGGTACCAACGCCGGCGGTTGGGGTCGTAGCTGATGTCGTAGCGCACCGCGTGTCGATCGGCCACCCGCTGCGCCCACTCTAGGGCGCGATGGCTGAACTTCACGGGTACATCGACCTGCAGGTGAGTCCCGAGTTCGTCTGCCAGGGCGGCGGGTACTTTGATGCGCAGCCGGTCCGCCTCATTGACGCGGATGGTTTCGTTACCGCCGGCCTTGCCCGACTCCCCGTCCGCGGTGAGAAACCACCGGGCAGCGTCCCAGCGTTCCCGCCATTGCTGCTCGGTCATCTCAGTGGCATCGAGGTGGTTGCAGTTGCGCCACAACCGTTTTCCGCCCACCGTGATCGAGGGCCGGCCCGCCGCCAACGCCTCCTCGGCCGCATCGAGTCGCTGCCGCAGCATGGCGAGGCGGCGGGTCTTGGAAAACCGTTCCGCGGCATTGCGATACCCTCGATGCCGGCGCCGCGATGGGCGGTGGGTGTCGGTGTACTCGATCGGCGCGAGCTCGCCGGGCCGCAATGCACACCGCTGCTGCAGCACCTCAACTGCGGCGCGTAGATCCGCTACCTGGGCGGCCAAGCCGCGCATCCCGAGCTGGTATTGATCTTCCGCGGCGCGGGTGATCGCTCCGGCCCACCGCGATGACGACAGCGCCGTGAGGGCCCGCTTACGCTCCGCGCGCCACACTGAATGGGCCTGCCGATCCAAACGACCAAATCGGAGGCGCCCGGCCAGTTCGCCACGGTACGCCGAACCCAACAGCTCGCCAATCGCGGCCAGCGCCTGGGCTTCGGCGGCCGTTGGATGTATCCGGGTCCGGATCCGCACCCCCCTCGGCGCGCCCGCCACCACCGGATCACCGATCCGCCGTAGCCCCCTACCCATGAGCGCCATTCTCGTCCACGCCACCGACATTTAGGTGGCCCCGCGCAGACAGGCCAACACCACGAACGGTCCCGCCTTCCCCGCCACTCGAATTCACCAACGCCGTGCGCCGGTTCACCCGCACTACCCGCACCGGCGACCCCGACCCCAACAAGGTCCCGGATCCCGCGGTCCTGCCGCCGCGGGCGGTCACCCCAGCCGAGGCGCTGAACGGCAGCTACCAGCAGACGACGACGTTCACGAATGGCAGCGTGGTACCGGGAAAGGTCCTCGCCGCCAACACCTACTGCCTCCGTACCGGCGATCGGTGCATGAGCCTCTTCCACTCAGTCGACGGGGCCGTCACGCTGATCTTCGCGGACGACAAGTGGACGCGGAACGAAGCAGGCACCACGACATGCCCGGGTGGCGGCACCGCGCAGGTGACGATCACGGCGGAGTATCCGATGCCCCCGCAGTTGGACGATCCGATCGCACTACTCACCGGTCGCGGAATGCAAACCGTGTTGGCGGGAGGTAATTGCACCGGCGGCGGGGATTTCACCGACACGTTCGAGCGCACGGGCGACTAGCGGCGCCCGCGCGCCATCCTTACCGATGTGCGATGCGGTGCCTCACTGTCGTCACGGGCAGGGTCCCGGAATGAAGAGAGACCAGCACCAGCCCGGGGGAAGGGGCGGCGTGAGATTCGGCGGTGGTGGCGGCGGCGGTGGTGGCACCTCACCCTCGAAAATGTTCTGAGCGACATTGCCCTGCCCGTGATAGACGTACCAGTACGTGTGGCAGACGTTGTTGTCCCAAATCACCGGGTTCACACGAAGATTGCCGGTCTGCACCGGCGGATCCCCTGGGCACCAACGACACGGGCCGGATGGGTTGTTTTCCGGACACCCGGGCCAGGATCCCAGCGGCACCGGTCCGCCGGGTAGGGCTTGGGCGTTACCTTGGGCCAATCCCGAACCGGCTACCACAATGCCGAAAGCCATCAGCCCCCCGGCGATCATTCGCTTGCGAACTTGAGTGGTCTTCATGGTCTTTCCCCTTGGTCAATCGCCGCTCGTGGGCGGCGTCGCGACCGCAAGTACAAGACGGCCGGCGCGCTACCGATCCCAAGAATCGCGGGCGGCGTGTTCTCGCTTCGGCGCTTTGCGGAGATCGGCCAGCGAGTTTCGAAGACCACCGTCGATGCGGATCTGCACCGCCGCCACCGCGATCATCACCGACGCCGTCACAATGTGCACGACCGCATCGGTGGTGTTGTTGGGGAACGTGAAGATATAGGCGACCTGATTCGAGAAGAACGCCCAAATGCCCGGCAAGGCCCCGGCCACCGCGGCCACGAGCAAGTACAGCACCGACCACGACTTGCGCATCGCGAACACCAAGCCGGGCGCGAAGAGCGCCAGGCCCGCGACCGCATGCCAGCCGTTGTAATCCATCCCCAGAATCTGGACGGTCGGCGCGTCGGGTCCGGTCGCGAAACTCGGCTCGGCGATAAAGCCTATGACTGCCTGCACGACGTGAAACACACAGATGATCAGCAGTCCGAACTGGGCGAAACTCCATTTCATGGCGCGCCTCCGTCGATTTCGTCGGGCTCATGGCGAATACTACGCCATGTAGTAGACATTTTCAATACCTTTCGCGTCACCAGGTGCGCGCGAACGTCAATTCCGGCTAACTGAAGTCTGCTAGCTGGAGTTCTCCTGCGCAGCAGGTGATTCCAGCAAGCACTCACGCGCAATCACGATGACGCACGCCGCCAAAACGGGGAATTTTCCGAGAACGCCGTCAGTTGGTTGGTACTGCACAGGGCCAGTGTGCTGGCCCGAAGTCCGACGTACGACGAGGAGTCCCGCCGTAATCCACACCGGCAGGGACCGATTGGAGTGTGGCAGAAGTGGACGCGAAGCAATTGAAGTTCATGTTGGCGACGGCTGGATTCGGTGCGGTGCTCGCGATGGGGGTACTGACCTTCGCAGTTGGCGATGTCAATGCGGCTGTCCCCCAGCCCGTTCCGTCCGGCGCCGGGATCACGACCGGTGAAACGGTTACCGAGACGACGGCGCCTTCAGAGCCAGAGACATCGAAGGCAGTGCCACCGATCACCACCGCGCCCTACACGATTCCGACCGGCGAACCGCAGTAGCGGTCAACCACCACCGCGCGACTCACCTTCACCGGCCACTACTCTGAACTCGTGGCAAACGTGTTGTCGGTCAACCTGGCGCGTGTCCGCGCGAACCCCGACGCGCCGTCGAGGCAGACGGGCATCGACAAGTCCGCGACGACTGCGGCCGTCATGGTTCGACCGCCTGGACCGATGCGCGGTGGGCTCGGAAGCGGTCTCGTCGGTGACACCATCGGCAACCAGAAACTTCACGGGGGCGACGATCAGGCCGTCTACGCCTATGCGCGTGAGGACCTCGACGAGTGGGAGACCCGACTCGACCGTTCGCTCACCGACGGGATGTTCGGTGAGAATCTCACCACCTCGGGCGTCGAGGTCACGCACGCGCGGATCGGCGAACGTTGGCGCATCGGTACGGACGGTCTCGTGCTCGAGGTGTCCGCGCCCTCGTACTCCCTGCCGAACCTTTTCTGCATTTTTGGACATAGACGGCTGGATGAAAACCTTCACTACGGCCGCGAAGCCCGGCGCATACCTGCGGGTTGTCTCATCGGGAAGGGTACGGGCCGGCGACGCGATCTCGATCGAACACCGGCCCGACCATGACGTGACGATCGGGTTGGTGTTCCGCGCCCGAATGTCCGATTCCGAACTGCTTCCCCAGTTGCTGGCCGCCGATGCGCTCTCCTCGGAACTCAAGACGTACGTGCGTCGCCGGCTTGCGTCCAACGGGGGCTGAATCTCGACAAGAGCGGGCGAGGGCAATCTCGCGTTAGTCCGACGCAGCCGACTTGGGTCGGCGACGAGTCGCGCCCCACACCCCGACCCCGATGCCGATGACAGCGCCGCCGAGTCCGATGATCTGCTGTGAGCGCGTCATCTCGTCGTGCACACGCAGCCCGCCCAGGAGGTCAGCCGCGTCGGCTCCGCCCGAGGCCAAGAACCAGCCGCGAGTGTCTTTACCGCGCAGCGCTGCACTGATCATCAACCCTCCGATGAGCGCGTCGCGATAACCCATGGAGTGCAGGAGAAGCTGTGCCGTCGGAGTCGGCTCTTCGGAATCTCCCCATAGCCGGTTGGCGCGAAGAGGATCGACGAGGAACGAAATGCCCGACGCGAGACGAACACCGCCCGCTGCGAGTGCTGCGCGGTCCAAAGACATGGCGTGCAGCCTAAGGCAGGACAAGACTGGATAGATGCGAATTGAGATCGTGGTGTTCGACGGGCTTCGACGCCCTGGACGTCGTTGCACCGTGGGAGGTGTTCGCCCGTGCCGCGTCGATCGACTCGCGCCTCGAAGTCGCCGTGGTCCGCGTCGACGGGCCACCCTTGGTGTGTGCCGCCAACGGACTGCAACTGCACGTCGTTGACGAGTTGGGCACGCCGGACGCGCTGTTCGTGCCCGGCGGCAGCTGGGTGGACGGAACGGACACCGGTGTGCCACGCGAGATTCGGCGCGGCACGCTACCGCGCACCATCGCAGATCTGTCGACCTCAGCTCACTGGGTGGCATCGGTGTGCACGGGCGCACTCCTGCTCGGCGAGGCCGGGATCCTGCGCAATCGCAATGCCACCACGAATCCCGCAGCGCTGGAAGAGCTTTCGCGATACGGCGCAACCGTGAAGGAGAACCGCGTCGTCGACGACGGCAGTGTGGTAACCGCGGGAGCCGTGACGGCGGGGATAGACCTTGCGCTCTGGTTGGTGCAGCGCGAGCTCGGTGAAGGCGTCGCCAACACCGTCGCGCAGAGCGGTCGCTTACCCGATGCCGACCGACCTGTGGCGCGCGCCCGGCTAGAGGCCGAACTGATCCTCGATGATGCCGAGCCAGATCTGTGCCGCGTCCATGGCCACCTTCTCGCTGATGAACGCGTGCTGGCTGCCGGTGTACATGTCCCGGAACGCGCGCTCGAGGCGGCTGCCTTCCCGAATCGAACTCGTGCCGGCGACCAGGTGCGCCCATTCTGCGCATCCCCGGGCAACATCGGTGGCGTAGACGGCGGCAACGCGCATGTCGGCGCGCAGGGCCGGCGTCAACGACTCGCCCGAGGCGACCGCCGCCTCCGCGGTGGTGAACGCTTCGAGCACGAGCAGCCGCGCGGCACGCCAGGCCGCGACATGATGCGCTAGGCCCTTCTGGAACGTCGGGCGACTGGCCAGCGACGCCATGTCACTCATCCGGAACTTGGTCGCGGCGAGTTCCTGGACGTCGTCGAGCATGCTCTTGGCGACACCGAGGGCCCACGACGCGTGTCCGGCGGCGGTGACGGGCATCAGCCCCATGCGGGTGGCCGGCGATGTGCCCCGCCGCGGATCACGCGAGAACAGTGCGAAGGTCCGGTACTCAGGTACGAAAACGTCCTGCGCGCTGTAGTCATAGGACCCGGTTCCCTTGAGCCCCTGCACATACCACCCGTCGTTGAAGGTGATCTCCTCGCGAGGCACCACGGCCACCCGCATGTCGGGCACGCCTTCGCTGATCCAGCGCATCTCACCGTCGTCCATCGGGAAGAAACCTGCCGCGACGTACTCCGAATGGCCGGTTCCCGACCCGAAACTCCACGACCCGCTCAGCGTGAAGCCGCCGTCTACCGCGTGACCCTGCCCGTTGGGAAAGAACTGGCCACCCATCGTCACGCGGTTCTGATGTGCGGTGAACACCTCTGCGAATCCCTCGTCGGGCAGATACGCCGCCGCGGCGAAGGACGACGGCAGATTCGCGATGCCGACCCATCCGAAGGAACCGTCCTGCCAGGCCATTTCGATCCAGGTCTCGATCATCTCGCTGAAGCGACGGTTCGACTCCCCCGGCCTCGACGGGGTTGAACGCCGTCATCAGCCCGGTGTTCCACATCTGGTCGACGATCGCCGCGGTGAGGGTGCGGGCCCGTTCGGATTCTGCAGCCTCCGCTTGTACTAGCTCGCGCATACCCCGTGCGAGCCCGACAACCCGGTCAGCCGCTTCGACTGTCGACGTCATGCGCTTGACCTTAACCGCCGACCCACCACGTCCGCGGGAATTTCGATACCAACCGACGCGTAATTTTCTCTGCCCATACACTTCGCACGTGAATCAGCCGCGCCCGACCATTCCTGCACTTCTGGAGCGCAGCGTGCGCGAGTTCGGCGACGAGGCGTATCTGGTCACACCGACCGACCGTCTCACGTATCGAGACGCGGAGCATCGGTCGGCGCACCTCGCCCGCTGGCTGCTGGCCGAGGGCGTCGGCAAGGGCGCGCGCGTCGGGCTGTTCTTCGCCAACGGTGTCGATTGGGTCATCTGGTGGCTGGCCGTGTCGCGGATCGGTGCCGTGGCGGTCCCGCTGAGCACGCTGTACGCCCCGGCCGAAATCGCCAAAGTTCTCCGGCTGGCCGATGTCGGGTTGTTGATCGCCCCGCCTGCGGTGCTCGCCATCGATGTCGCCGAGCGCTTTGAAGCGGCGTTTGGAGAACTGTCGGGTCAGCCCACGAACCGGCTCACGCTATCTGCGGCGCCCTACCTGCGTCGCATCGTGTTCACCGGCGAGTCGGACCGGCGTTGGGCGACGCGTCACGTCGAGGCCGAACCCGTGGTGCCGCAAGACATTCTGGCGGCTGCGGAACAGGAGGTTTCTCCCGCGGATCTGGCCATCATGATTCATACGTCGGGTTCGACGGCAGACCCGAAGGGTGTGCTGCACACTCACGGCACGCTGGTTCGGCAGACGTCGACGTGGCCGGACGCGATCCGCGCGGTGACGGGTTCGGGCGTTCACGCCCGGATTCTGTGTGCGATGCCGTTCTTCTGGATCGGCGGACTGCTCGCGACGACGGGTGCGCTTCACGAACCCGTCACGCTCCTCGTCATGCCTGCACTCGACGCCGAAACGGCCCTGGATATGGTCGAGCGTGAGCGGGCGACGGGCATCGTGGGGTGGCCGGCCTTCACCCAGCGGTTGCGCGAGCATCCGACGTTCGCTCGGCGTGACTTGTCCAGCGCGCCGATGCTGCGCGAGGGGCCGGTGGATATCGCGATGACCAACGTCCCCGATGGATTTCCCGTGCACCGCACCATGTCTGAAACCGCGGGCGGCTTCGCGTTCACGGACATGCGCATCGTCGACGACGACGGCGATCCCGTGCCCGACGGCACCGTCGGCGAGCTTCTCGTTCGCGGCGTCGGGGTGATGGCCGGGTACAACAAGCGTGAACGGCCTGAGACGTTCGACGAGGACGGCTGGTATCACACCGGCGACCGGGTGTACCGGAGGGAAGGCGATCCGCGGCTGTTCTATGTGGGCCGCACCAGCGAGCTCATCAAGGCCGCGGGGGCAAACGTATCGCCGCTGGAGGTCGAGTCGGTCATCGAGCAATTCGCCGACGTGTCGCAATGCGTTGTCGTCGGGCTCGACGATCCTGTGCGCGGCGAGGAGGTATGCGCCGTCGTCGTGCCTGCCGTGTCACAGATTGATGTGCAATCGCTGGCGGCCCGTACGCGGGATCAATTGTCCGCCTATAAAGTTCCCACCCAGTGGGTGCTCGCGACGAGCGGGCAGATCCCGACGCTGCCGAGCGGCAAGCTCAACCGCAAGGCGCTGCGGGCGCTCGTCGTCGACGGAACGCTGCCCCGCGCTCAATAGGCTCGGGCTAGGCCTGCCACCGATGTCGCGCGGTCTATGCGATGATCCGGCTCAGGTAGGGGGCCATGTTGTTGGTGCGCACCGGCGACACCGTGACGGCTGGATCAGTAGCCTCCAGCATCTGCCCGTTACCGATGAAGAGGGCCACACTCTGGTTGCCTTCCGGGCCATAGAAGATCAGGTCTCCGGGAAGTGCCTGCGCGGGCGTGACCTTCTGGCCGACCTTGTACTGCGCACCCGAGGACCGCGGCAGCTTGACGCCGACTCCGGCGAATGCATACACCATCAGGCCCGACGCGTCGAATCCGACGGTGCTGGCAGCCGGGTCCAGTCCGACGACCCTGCCCTCGGTGTCCAGTCCGAGCGCGTTGGCGGCCGGGCCGCTGCCGCGGGTCGGCCCCGAGGCGTCGCCGCCCCCGTACGAGAAAGGAACGCCGCGTTGGGCAAGTCCACGCGCAATCACCAACTGGATCGCCTGCTGCTGACTGGCGGGCCGGGGGTAAGGCTGAGCGGTCGCCAGACCGGGGGTCGTAACCAACAGCGCAAGGCTGATCGCCAAGGCGTAGATGCTTCTCATCCGACTTTCTACTTTCTCGAAATATGATGCGAACAGGGTTGGTCCACTTCGACCGACAATTCGCTAGACCTTTTGTACAACCCCGAGGTGCTGCGAGCCCAATTGCCGCGTGGCACATGGCCAATGAGTTGTCGTACCGTGATCGAACAGTGACCGCCCGAAGCCGAAGAGTGGTTCGCATCACTCGAGGTCTACGATCGGGAACAGTGCTGAGAGTCGATCAGGATGACATGCGCGCCGACGACGCGTGCTTCGGGAGAGGCCGATGACCGACCGAGTCGCCGTGGTCGGTGGCGGGATCGTCGGCGTCGCCGTCGCCCGCGAGATCCTGACGCGCCGGCCGGACGCGCAGGTCACCGTGTACGAGAAAGAGGACGGCCTCGCCTCCCACCAGACCGGGCGCAACAGCGGCGTCGTCCATGCCGGCCTCTACTACCAGCCCGGTTCGAACAAGGCTCTCCTCTGCCGACGCGGCGTCGGTCTCCTCGAGGAGTTCTGCGCGCAGCGCGGAATCCGCCGCGTCGAGTGCGGCAAGGTTCTGGTCGCACTCGACGATGCCGAACGTGTGCGACTAGGCGACATCGAAGAGCGTGCACTGGCCAATGGCGTCCCCGGGGTCCGCACTATCGGCCCCGAGGAACTGCGCGAACTGGAACCACACGTACGCGGTGTCGCAGCGCTGCACTCGCCTTCCACGTCGATCGTTGATTTCGCCGAGGTAACCCAGGCGCTGGCCGCCGACGCCGTCGCCGCAGGCGCGAAAATCCTTCTCGGACAAGAGGTCATCGGCCTGCGGACTACCGGCACCGAGGTCGTCGTCACCGCGCGCACGGCAGGCGGTTCGTATCAAGACGTATTCGACCAGATCGTCGCCTGCGGCGGGCTGCAGAGCGACCGCCTTGCCGAACTCGCCGGAGACGGCCCGGATCCCGTCATCATGCCGTTTCGCGGCGAGTACTACGCGCTGAAGGCGGACCGGCGCGGCCTGGTCAACGGGCTGGTCTATCCGGTGCCCGACCCGCGGTACCCGTTCCTCGGCGTGCACATCACCCCGCGGGTCGACGGCGAAGTGCTCGTCGGTCCCAACGCAGTTCTCGCGCTGGCCCGCGAGGGCTACACCTGGCGGACGGTCTCGGCGCGCGACCTCACGGAAATCGCCCGCACACCGGCATTCTGGCGATTCGCGCGTCAGCACTGGCGTACCGGGATCCGCGAGATGTACGGCTCGCTGAGCAAGCGGAAGTTCATCGCGGCGGCCCGCGCGTATGTCCCCGAACTCAACAACGACGACGTCGTGCCGGGGACGGCCGGAATCCGCGCCCAGGCAGTCGAAGCCGACGGCACGTTGGTCGACGACTTCCGGATCAGCATCCGCGGCCGCATCGTGCTGCTGCGCAATGCGCCTTCGCCGGCCGCGACATCCGCGCTCGCCATCGCCGAACACGTCGTGTCCACCATCACCGACGCTGAGTGAACCTGTGAAGTGCTGCGACTGCTTGCCGTGTGGCTTGTCGGCGAGGAGCTCGCATCGCCTATTAATCCGGGTCAAGTAACTCACCGGCTGGAGTGCTAGGAGCGAGATTGCATACAGGGTCGTGCTCCAGGGCGGATTGTGATCGTGTCGGCCAACAGCCCTCAGTGCAATCTGGCGCATAGGACCCGTGCGAGGACATCTGCCTGGCCAAAGTCGGAACCGCCTTCCGACTCGCAGTTCAGCAGGTTTCGCCGCACCCACGGCACCTCACCCCGGTCCTGGCGCGGTCGGCCGTAGGCGATAACGCCATCGACGGCCAAGCGTCGGTCGTACTGTGAAGTCATGGCCATTATCGAAGCCGATGCAGCGCCCCAGACCCCGTTCGAGCGGGAGGTCGCCGACACCCAGCAGTACTTCGACAGCCCGCGGTTCGACGGGATCATTCGTCTTTACACCGCCCGCCAGGTCGTCGAGCAGCGCGGCACGATCCCGACCGACTACACCGTGGCCCGTGAGGCGGCCGCGGCTTTCTACCCGCGCCTGCGCGAGCTGTTCGCCCAGAAGAAGAGCATCACCACCTTCGGCCCGTACTCCCCGGGGCAGGCCGTGGTCATGAAGCGCATGGGCATCGAGGGGATCTACCTCGGCGGCTGGGCGACGTCGGCCAAGGGCTCGATCAGCGAGGATCCCGGGACCCGACCTGGCCAGCTATCCGCTCAGTCAGGTGCCCGACGAGGCCGCCGGACTGGTGCGCGCGCTTCTGACCGCGGACCGCAATCAGCAGTACCTGCGGCTGCGCATGACCGACGAGCAACGTGCCGCGACCCCGGCCTACGACTACCGTCCCTTCATCATCGCCGACGCCGACACCGGCCACGGCGGTGATCCCCACGTGCGCAACCTCATTCGCCGTTTCGTCGAGTCCGGCGTGCCCGGGTACCACATCGAGGACCAGCGCCCCGGCACGAAGAAGTGCGGCCATCAGGGTGGCAAGGTTCTGGTGCCCTCGGACGAACAGATCAAGCGCCTCAACACCGCCCGCTTCCAGCTCGACATCATGCGGGTGCCCGGCATCATCGTGGCCCGCACGGACGCCGAGGCCGCCAACCTGCTCGACAGCCGCGCCGACGAACGCGATCAGCCGTTCCTGCTCGGCGTCACCAACCTCAAGATCCCCTCGTACAAGTCCTGCTTCCTGGCCATGATGCGCCAGTTCTACGACGCCGGACGTCACGGAGCTCAACGGGCATCTGCTCTACGCGCTGCCCGACGGTGAGTACGCCGCCGCGGACGCATGGCTGCAGCGCCACGGCATCCAAGCCGCGATCGCCGAGGCCGCCAAGGCGTGGCAGGACGGCGCGGACGATTCGGTCGACGCCGTGTTCGACAAGGTCGAGTCGAAGTTCGTCGACGTCTGGCAGGTCGATGCCGGCCTGCAGACCTATGGCGAGGCCGTCGGCGATCTGCTCGACTTCCGCGAGCGGGAGGGCGAGCCGGCCGAGATGAGCGCCGCGGATTGGCGCAAGTTCGCCGCCAAGGCGCCGCTGTACTCCGCGCGGGAGAAGGCGAAGGCAGTTGGGCGCCGACGTCGCATGGGACTGCGAGCGGGCGAAGACGCCGGAAGGCTACTACCAGATCCGCGGCGGCATCCCGTACGCGATCGCCAAGTCGCTGGCCGCCGCGCCGTTCGCCGACATCCTCTGGATGGAGACGAAGACCGCCGACCTCGCCGACGCCAAGCAGTTCGCCGACGCGATCCACGCCGAGTTCCCGGACAAGATGCTGGCCTACAACCTGTCCCCCTCGTTCAACTGGGACACCACCGGCATGACCGACGACGAGATGCGGGCGTTCCCTGAGGAACTCGGCAAGATGGGGTTCGTCTTCAACTTCATCACCTACGGCGGTCACCAGGTCGACGGCGTCGCCTGCGAGGAGTTCGCCACGTCGCTGCGGCAAGAGGGCATGCTCGCGCTCGCTCGCCTGCAACGCAAGATGCGACTCGTCGAATCTCCCTACCGCACACCGCAAACCCTGGTCGGTGGACCACGCAGCGACGCCGCGCTGGCCGCCTCGTCCGGACGCACGGCGACCACCAAGTCGATGGGCGAAGGCTCCACCCAGCATCAGCACCTCGTGCAGACCGAGGTGCCGAAGAAGCTGCTGGAGGAATGGCTGGCGCTGTGGAGCGACCACTACCAGATCGGCGAGAAGCTGACGCGTGCAGCTGCGGCCGCGGCGCGCCGGGTCCGACGTGCTCGATCTCGGGCATCTACGGCGACGGCGAAGATCCGCTCGCCAACGTCGTCGTCGACCCGATCAAGGACCGGCACGGCCGCAGCATTCTGACGGTGCGCGACCAGAACACGTTCGCCGAGAAGATGCGCAAGAAGCGGCTGATGGACGTGATCCACGTGTGGCTGATCCACCGCTTCAAGCCGGAGATCGTGTACTACGTGACGCCGACCGAGGACAACATCTATCAGACCGAGAAGATGAAGTCCCACGGCATCTTCAGCAATGTGTACCAGGAGGTCGGCGAGATCATCGTCGCCGACGTGAACCAGGCGCGCATCGACGAACTGCTGGCGCCCGATCGCGAGGCGCTCAGGCGGCTGATCCGCAAGGAGGACTAACCGGGCCGCGCCGTCGAATCATGGATGCGCCACGTCTGAGAACGCCGGACGAGCGGTTCGACGGCCTGCCCGACTACCCGTTTCCGCCCAACTACGTCGTGGTCGAATCCGCGCAGCGTCCCGCCTGTTCGGATGCACTACGTCGAGGCCGGTCCTACCGACGGACCCGTCGTCGTTCTCCTGCACGGGCAGCCGACGTGGTCGTTCATGTACCGCACTGTCATTGGCGTACTTGCAGATTCGGGCATGCGCGTCATCGCGCCGGACAACATCGGATTCGGCCGCTCGGACAAGCTCGCCGACGCCACGGCGTACACCTTCCGGCGGCACATCGACTGGGTGCACGGCCTGGTCGCCGGACTCGACCTGCGTGACGTGACGCTGGTGGTCCAGGACTGGGGCGGGCCGATCGGTTTGAGCGTGTTGGCCCGCGAGCCCGCCCGGTTCGCGCGAGTCGTCGCAACGAACACGATCCTGCACACCTGTGACCCGGCATTGGCAGGCAGGCTCACGTGGGCACATCACGGCGTCGACGAGGACCGGATGATGCTGCAGGAAACGCTGCTCGACTACGTCGCGTTCTATCAGCGCTCACCTGACATCAACCCGAGCCTGTTCCTCGACGCGGTGGCCGGTCCGCTCGGCGCCGATGTGCTCGCCGCCTACGATGCGCCGTTCCCGGATCGCTCGCTACAAGGCCGGGCTACGCCAGATGACCGCGCTGATCCCGCTGACGCGCAACGACCCTGGTGCGGCGATCGGCCGGGACACCATGGCCGCGCTGCAGCAGTGGGAACGGCCTTTCCTCACCGCCTACTCCGACGCCGATCCCCCGACGCGGGGCTGGGAGAAGGTATTCCAGGAACATGTTCCCGGCGCCCGGAACCAGGAACACAGAACCATTACCGGCGCGGGCCACTTCATCGCAGAACAGAAAGGCGAGGAGCTGGCTGCGGTCGTCGCCCAATTCGTCGGCGGCACATACTAACTCGGTGCCGGTAGCCGCAGCACCAGCCGCGCACCACCCATCGGGCTGGCCTCCATCGACGCCGTGCCGCCGTGCAGGTCTGCCTGTTGGGCGACCAGCGCCAAGCCGAGCCCCGAGCCGGACCGTGCCGCCGTCGATCCGCGGGAGAACCGCTCGAAGATGGCCGCGCGTTCCTCTTTCGGTACACCAGTACCGTTGTCGTCAACGACGATCTCGACGCCTTCGCCGGAACTGTCTGCGCTCAGCCGGATTTCGGTTGCCCCGCCGTGTTTGACCGCGTTGGTGATGGCGTTGTCGATGACCAGTCGCAGACCGGCAGGCAAACCGACCATCAACACCGTGGTTGACGATGCCAGCGATACGCGTCAGATCGGGATAGTTGCGTATCGCGTCGTGCGCTGCCCGATCCAGCAGCTCGGTGATGTCGACAGGGACGAAGTCGTCGACGGTGGTCAATTCGCCTTGTGCCAGGCGCTCCAGCGCGGTGAGGGTGGCTTCGATCCGGGTCTGGGTCCGCATGACGTCGGCGATCACCTCCTGGCGTTGGTCGTCGCGCATCTCGAGGGTGGACAGCACCTCGAGGTTGGTGCGCATCGCCGTCAACGGCGTACGCAGTTCGTGGGAGGCGACGGCGGCGAAGTCGCGCGCCGATTCGAGCGCCGCCTTGGTGCGCTGCTGTTCGTCACCGATGCGGGCAAGCATTCCCTCGACCGCCTCGGCGATCTCGACGGCTTCCTGCACGCCGCGCACCTGCACCTCGTCGGGATTGGACTGCGCGTTGATCGCCCGGGCCTGCTGCGCGAGCAGCCGGAACGGATTGATCATGATCGACCACATCACCCAGCCGACCAGGACGGTGCCGATGATCACGCCGCCGCAGATCAACAACACCCGCCGGTGCAGTTCGTCGATGCGGCGCTGCGTTTCGGCGAGGGGCGCGCCCACCGCGATCTTCGCGTCACCGGCGGCGAAGGTGCGAACCCGGTACTCCACGCCGTCGATGGTTGTGTTCGCGTAGCCGACGTCGAATTCCGGCAGCACCACTTGCCGGGGGATCGACACCGTGGCGCCGTCGATACGGGCGGTGCGCACCAGGTTGCCGTCCGGCGCCTGGCCTGATCGGTTCCCGCCTGTTGTGCGGCGCGCAGCAGGGTGCTGATGTCGCCGAGGCTGCTCACCGAATCGAGTCGACGGTCCAACTGGCTGTACTGGTCGTTCGTCACGCCGAACCACACCCACGCGCCGAGCGTGATCACCAGCGCGACAACCGAGAGCGCCGCGACGATGACGATGATGCGCAGCGACAGCACGCGCGTCAACCACTCGTACAGGCGTTCGCCGAGCCCCATCGCGTTCATAACTGCGTCGGCAATTGGGCTGCGATGAGCGGTGCGATCTTGTCCGCCATGTATTCGTGGCCGGCATCGGTCGGATGCACGCCGTCGGCGCCGATCAGCCCGGGCTGGCCCACAAACCATCGTTCGGCGATGGGGTCGACGAACGTCGCGCCCGCAACCCCGGCCTGATACTGCAGTGCATCGCGAATCCGCACGATGGCCGCAGGCGGGTCGGCGGTCGGCCACGGCGGCCCGATAACCAGGAATGTCGCCGACGGCGCGATGCGGCGGGCCAATTGGAAGGTGCCGTAGGCCAGAATCGACAGTTGCGCGGGGTCGACGTTCTGGTCGTTGCGCGAGCCGAAGAACACCACCAGCACGTCGTCAGGCCTCACCGTTCGGGCGGTCAGATCCTCGAAAACGCTGCCCCGGTTGCCTCGCGTGCCGTACCCGGCTCCGCCCTCGGCGCCCACGTCCGCAGTGATCGGCATGCGATAGGAAGCGAGCTCGCGCCAGGCACGCGCGGTCCATCCCTTCGGACCGAGACCGCCGAGGTCGCCGCCTGTCGTATAGGAATCGCCGATCACTGCGACGCGATTCATGGACGTATTCAGCGCCACTATGTCGTTGTGGCTCACCCGTATTGGGCGCCCACCGCCCACGCTGACCAGGAGCGCGAGCGCAACCATGGCCGTGATCAACCGGCTCACCGGACCAGCCTAGGGCGCATTTGACCAAAATCGACGTCGACGACGCGCGAACTCATCCCGCACGTGCAGAAACCATAGCCGTGCGCTCCTCGCGCTGACCGTCGATCGGTCTGCAGCTTGGCATGGCCCCGGTCCGCGCGAGCGTCGCGGGGTGGGCTCATCATGCTGCGCATCCATCGGCGCGCCGGCTCTTCGACGAGGTGGTACAGCAGCACCGCGCCCACGAACGCGACCGCGAGCAGCGCCGACGAGCACCGCCTTGCCTGCGAGGTCGGACCCGAGCCGAAGTTCGAACTGCATGACCATCCAGTTCCACGTCGTGTGCACCAACTCGTGAACCATGTAGAGGCTGAAGGAGATGTGCCCGAGGTAGACCATCGGCCGAATGGACAGCAGGGCAGGCAAGGTGCCGACGCCGATCGCCAGGGTCAACACCAGCGGCACGAACAGCACGTCGACCAGTCCGGCCGAGTCGTCGATCGACGGTATGGGATGGGCGTCCAGCCAGTACAGGATGCCGACGATGGCCGCCGCGATGAGAAGCGACGCGAGACCTGCGCCCATCCGGGCCCGGTCGCTCGGTTGCAGCTTGCGCACAGCGGCGCACACCAAGGCCCCCGCGGTGAACTGCATGATGATCCGGGGCAACCAGCTCCACGGTGTATAGAACAGGCCGGTGGCCATGAGCAGCACCACCGGCGGCAGCGAGGCCGCGACGGCCAGGTAGATCAGGCCACGCGCCCTCGTCGCACGAGCGATCCGGAAGATCACCAGCACCAGCGCGCCGAACAGGATGTAGGCCAGCCATTCGGCGCTGATCGACCAGGCGGGACCGTCCCAGCTGGTGCCGTCGAAGTAGGGCGCGAACCACAGCTGCACGAGCAGGAACTGCCGGACGTAGTTCATCGCCGTCAACGTGTCGGCGGCCTCCGACGGAACGTGACCGACGTTGAGCGTGAAGATGATCCACAGCGCGGCAAGATGCATCGTCACCAGATACACGGGCCACACGCGGGACAGTCGCAACCACAGGAAGTGCAGTGTTGATCGCCACGACCAGGATTCACCCATCCGGTCGAGATAGTTCCACGTCAGCACGAACCCGCTGAGGATGAAGAACAGATCGACACCCTGCGCGCCGCAGTCGAGCACCGGCGCGAGCGCCGATCTGAATCCCGGTGCTGCCTGCTCGAGCAGTGGCCGGAAGTGAAAGAGCACCACCCATACGGCGGCGACGATGCGCAAGCCGGATAGGGCCTTGATCTCTCCGGTGCGCACAACACTCTCTTCGTGAGGGACTCGAGCAGTTTCGGTCGTATGCCGGGCGGTACGCCTCCCCGCGACCACGCATCCGGCAGTTCAGCAGGCTACCAGCGACACCATCGCACCAGCACATTCAGACACGCTGTCAATCTGCTGTGCGATCACCAATATCGTTGCTAACCAGGCGCTTTGGATCAGCCGGCAACAAAGCGCGGGTCCGTCGGCGCCCGGCGCGTCCAGACACGCCGATCATCAAGTCTTGACTGATTCCAGAAAAGGGGGATGATGGGTTGCGTGTCCTCGACGTCGGATTTCTCGGAGCAGCTGCGGCTGGCAGACCTCCGGGTGACCCGTCCCCGCCTTGCGGTGCTCGAGGCGGTCTGTGCACATCCGCACGCCGATACCGAGACGATCTTCTCGGCGGTGCGGGTCGGCCTTCCCGATGTGTCCCGCCAGGCGGTGTACGACGTCCTCGCGGCGTTGACGGCGGCGAATCTGATTCGGCGAATCCAACCGTCCGGCTCGGTGTCTCGCTACGAGTCACGTGTCGGTGACAACCACCATCACGTGGTGTGCCGTTCGTGCGGGGTCATCGCCGACGTCGACTGCGCCGTCGGCGATGCGCCATGCCTGACCCCGTCCGACTTCGGTGGCTCGTTGGACGGCTTCGTCCTCGACGAGGCCGAGGTCATCTACTGGGGCCTGTGCCCCGACTGTTCGTCAACACAAGTCTCTCGATCACAACCGTGATCACAGCCCAGTTCACCAACCCCTGGAAGGAATGTTGTGTCTGATACACCCGACGCCAAGCCGCCGTTTCCCGAGAAGTCGACGGCGAGCAGCGGAAGTGAGAGCGAAAACCCGGTCATCGACACGCCCAAGCCCAAGGCGGGCGCTCCGCTCACCAACCAGGACTGGTGGCCCAACCAGGTCGACGTGTCGAAACTGCACGCGCACGGATCGGCGTCCAACCCCTACGGTGAAGACTTCAACTACGCCGAGGAATTCGCCAAGATCGACCCCGAGGCGCTGAAGGCCGACGTGCTGTCGGTCATCACCACCTCGCAGGACTGGTGGCCGGCCGACTACGGCAGCTATGCCGGACTGTTCATCCGCATGAGCTGGCACGCCGCGGGCACCTACCGCATCCACGACGGCCGCGGCGGTGGCGGGCAGGGCATGCAGCGCTTCGCCCCGCTCAACAGTTGGCCCGACAACGCCAACCTGGACAAGGCACGCCGGCTGCTGTGGCCGGTCAAGCAGAAGTACGGCAACAAGATCTCGTGGGCCGACCTGCTGGTGTTCGCCGGCAATGTGTCGCTGGAGTCGGCGGGCTTTCAGACTTTCGGGTTCGGCTTCGGCAGGCCCGACGTCTGGGAGCCCGAGGAGATCCTCTTCGGTGAGGAGGACGAATGGCTGGGCACCGACAAGCGCTACTCCGGCGAGCGTGATCTCGCCGAGCCGTACGGCGCCACCACGATGGGCCTGATATACGTCAATCCCGAAGGGCCCGAGGGCAAGCCGGATCCATTGGCTGCGGCCATCGACATCCGCGAGACGTTCGGCCGGATGGCGATGAACGACGAGGAGACCGCCGCGTTGATCGTCGGCGGCCATACCCTCGGCAAGACCCACGGCGCGGGTCCGGACGATGGCATGGGACCCGAGCCTGAGGGTGCCCCGATCGAGCAGCAGGGCCTGGGCTGGAAGTGCCCGTTCGGCTCGCGGAAAGGCCGGCGACACGATCACCAGCGGTCTCGAGGTCGTGTGGACGAACACGCCGACCAAGTGGAGCAACGCCTACCTCGAAATCCTGTACGGCAACGAGTGGGAGCTGGTGAAGAGTCCCGCCGGTGCCTGGCAGTTCGAGGCCAAGGATGCCGAGGCGACAATCCCGGATCCGTTCGGTGGTCCGCCGCGCAAGCCGACGATGTTGGTCACCGATGTCTCGATGCGGGTCTCGCCCATCTACGCCGATATCACGCGGCGCTGGCTCGATCACCCCGAGGAGCTCAACGAGGCGTTCGCCAAGGCCTGGTACAAGCTGCTGCACCGCGACATGGGTCCGATCAGCCGCTACCTGGGCCCGTGGATCGCCGAACCGCAGCTGTGGCAGGACCCGGTTCCGGCCGTCGAGGGTGAGCTGATCGACGACGCGGACATCAAGTCGCTCAAGGCCAAGGTGCTGGACTCCGGACTGTCGGTGCAGCAGCTTGTCAAGACCGCATGGTCGGCGGCGAGCAGCTTCCGCAGCACCGACATGCGCGGTGGCGCCAACGGGGCGCGTATTCGCCTCGAGCCGCAGAAGAACTGGGAGGCCAACGAGCCGTCCGAGCTGGCGAAGGTGCTGCCGGTCCTCGAAAAGATCCAGCAGGACTTCAACGCCTCGGGTGGCAAAAAGGTCTCGCTGGCCGACGTGATCGTGCTCGCGGGTTCCGCGGCTGTCGAGAAGGCGGCCAAGGACGCCGGCTTCGAGATCGACGTGCACTTTGCGCCGGGCCGTACCGACGCGTCGCAGGACGCCACCGACGTCGAGTCGTTCGCGGTACTCGAGCCGCGGGCCGATGGCTTCCGCAACTACGTCCGACCCGGGGAGAAGGCCCCGCTGGAGCAGCTGCTGGTCGAGCGGGCCTACATGCTGAACCTGAGGGCACCCGAACTCACGGCGCTGATCGGCGGGCTGCGGGCGCTGAACGTCAACCACGGCGGCAGCAAGCACGGCGTCTTCACCGACAGGCCGGGCGTGCTGACCAACGACTTCTTCGTCAACCTGCTCGACATGGGCACGGAGTGGAAGTCGGGTACTGATGAGAACGTGTACGAGGGTGTGGACCGCGCGTCGGGCCAGCCCAAGTGGACGGCCACCGCCAACGACCTGGTGTTCGGCTCGAACTCGCAGCTGCGTGCACTGGCCGAGCACTATGCACAGGACGACAACAAGCAGAAGTTCGTCGAGGACTTCGTTGCCGCTTGGGTCAAGGTCATGAACAACGACCGGTTCGACCTCGCCTGACCGACAATAAGTACGTGCGCCACCCCGCGGGCTCATCAGGCTCGCGGGGTGTCGTGCGTCGTGGGCCGTTGCCCTTTTTGCTCCTGTCGATCCGTGGCGAGGACGAGGCGGCCGACGACGAGTACCGGGCGGTGATGCGCTTCGCCGGCCTGGATACGGCGGGGGTGCACCGTATCCGCCTCACCCACCAGTCGTTGGGCTCCATCGATTTCGCTGACTGGTCAGGCATCATCCTCGGGGGCGGGCCCTACAACGTCAGTGACCCGCCCGAGTCGAAATCCACGACCCAACAACGTGTGGAGTCCGAGTTGCTCGCGTTGATCGGGCGCATCGTCGACGAGGACTATCCGTTTCTCGGATGCTGTTACGGCGTGGGCACGCTCGGCACCGTCATCGGGGCAGTAATCGACCGCAAATTCCCGGAACCGGTTGGCGGGATGACGATCACGGTCACCGACGCGGGTCGCGGCGATCCACTTTTCGCCGGGCTGCCCGATGTCTTCGATGCGTACGGAGGACACAAGGAGGCGGCGACGAGGTTACCGACGGATGCATTGTGTCTGGCCACGTCACCGCAATGCCCGGTGCAGGCCTTCCGCGTTCGCAAGAACGTCTATGCGACGCAGTTCCATCCCGAACTCGACCTCGACGGCATCGACATCCGCGTCAACGTCTACAAGAACCACGGTTACTTCGCGCCGGAGTCAGCAGAGCAAATGAAAACCGAAGCACGGCAATGGGATGTGCGATACCCGCACACCATCCTGCAACGGTTCATCAAACGGTATGCACGACAGTCTTGACACCCGCATAAGTTCGATCCGGTCGGGAATACTCGGCGCATGGAGACCGTCGAATATGCACGGGGACGCTTCGCCGACGTCTACGGTGATCCGAGGCAACGCACAGTCCTGATGTGGCACGGTGCGCAGAGCGATGCCCGCCTCGCGATGCGTTCGCTCGCCGAACCAGTGGCCGATCACGGATTCTGCGTGGTCGTGCCCGACTGGGACTCCCACGCTGATGACCGCGGCCGCGAAGATCTGATGCGGTCGCTCCGCTTCGCCCGCGAGCGAGCCACCACGCCCGACGCGCTCGTTCTCGTCGGCTGGTCGCTGGGCGGCATCGCCGCGGCCGGCGTGACCATCTCCGCCGCGCGACTGGGCGTCCGGCTCGCCCACACGGTGTGCCTGGCTGGCGCGTTCATGGTCAGCGACCCGATCACCGGCGCTGCTCTGCCCTCCGATTTGGCCGACTACCGCGACCGCTCGCCGTTCACCCTGCTGCACGGTGATGCCGACGACGTGATCCCGGCCGCGGTCAGCCACCAATTCGCCGCGACGCTTCGGGACAACGAGTGGCCCGCCGAGGTCGCTGTCTTGGCTGCCGACCACGGCTCGATCGCCGGCGCCAGGTATGACGCAGCCGCCGACCGCTACGAACCCTCCGATGATCCGGCGACGCTGGCGGTGGCCGCCGATGTGGCCGCTCGAATCGCTTCAGCCGCTTCGAATTCAGGGCTTGACCTCAACAATGGTTGAGGAAGCATGGTGGATTTATGACTACCTTGACGAAAATCCGCGACGATCTGTTCCAGACCCAAATGGATTCGCCGTTTCCGGGGTTGACCACCCACGCCTATCTTTGGCGACGGCCGGCCGGCAATGTGTTGTTCTACAGTCCCGCGACCGATGCGGACTTCGACGCCATCGATGGCCTCGGCGGCGTGAGCGCCCAGTACCTTTCGCATCTCGACGAGGCGGGACCCAACCTCGTACGGATTGCCGACCGCTTCGGCCGCCGGTTGCACGCGCCGGCCGCCGAACTGGACGCGATCAGCAAGCACGGCCGTGTCGACGTGCCGTTGGACGCAGTCAGGCACATTGATGGAAACGATGTGGAAGTGCTTCCCACGCCGGGTCATTCGCCCGGAAGCACGTGCTATGTCGCGACGGGTGTGGGCGGTGAACGGTACCTGTTCACCGGTGACACCATATTTCCCGCAGGCGACGGGACGTGGTCGACGTTCGTGGTGCCGGGTCGTGGCGATGCGGCGGCGATGCAGGACAGCGTCAAGCTGCTGGGTACCGTCGAGCCCGACATCGTGATCTCCAGTGCCTTTGGCGGCGAAACGGCGATCGAAGCCGTCGACGCTGCGCGGTGGTCGGAGATCGTCGACCAGGCGCTGGCGAGCGTGAAGTCCTAGGTGTGATTGAGTCGCTAAGCTCGAGATTGCAGCCAGGGCTGTGATGGGTCGGATGACGGCAGCCCTGTGCGCAATTTCGCCATTTCAGCAGCACGCGCCAGCGCCATCACTCTGCTTCGTATAGGTGTCATTCCAGCGCCACCATTCATAGGGCGGAGTCTGCGGATAGCCCTGCGGTGAGTCCTCCCAATCCTCTTGACGCCCAAGGGCAGTCATATCGAGAAGATTCCAGGTGTTGACGAATACCTCGTCACCGCGGCCGGAGATCATGTAGGTGCGGAACACGCGGTCGCCGTCGCGGATGAATGCGTTGGTGGCGTGCCACATATCGCAGTCGAAGTCCTTGTCGAAGTCGTCGGTGATCGTGTACCACGGGTGCCGCCAGCCCATCTTGGCCTTCATTCGCTCGAGGTCGGGCTGGGTGGCGCGTGACACGTAGACGAATGTGGTGTCGCGCGAGTTGAGATGAGCGAGATTGGGCACGTGGTCGGCCATCAATGAGCAACCGACGCACCCGTGTTCGGGCCAGCCCGGGTGCCCGGGAACATCGTCGCCACCGGTGCCGGGTTCGATGAACGCGCGATAGACGATCAGCTGGCGCCTGCCATCGAAAAGATCGAGCAGGCTCAGCTTGCCGTCCGGCCCGTCGAACACATAGTCCTTTTCAACAGGTGTCCACGGCATTCGTCGTCGCTGCGCGGCCAGGGCGTCGCGGGCGCGCTGAACTTCCTTCTCCCTGGCCAGCATCTTCTGGAGAGCCGTATCCCACTCCCCTGCCGATACGATCGGTGGTGTCTTCATCTGTATTCTCTCCCTTCCTATTTCGATGTCAGCTCGTCGGAGCGGCCGGATTCGAGCCGTGACCACTGGGCGATGGGACGTCCGTTTGCGCGCATTGGTTGGCCGTCGTCGAGCGGGAATATTGGCCAGCCCGCTGGCGAGTCCTCCCACGCCTCCTGCCGTCCGTACACGGTGAGATCCATAAGAGCGAGGCTGTAGTCCATCGCCTCGACACCGCGGTAGTTCGTCCAATACGTTTCGAAGACGCGGTCGCCGTCGCGCAGGTAGCACACGAGGTGCATCAGGCCTTGTTGCCGCCCGACGAGGAGCGTGTCGAGCGAGTCCTGTGCCGAATACCACGGCATCTCCCACCCCATGAAGTCCCGGTAGCGGCGGCTTTCGTCGTACGGCCCCTGACAGAACACCGCGTAGGTGATGTCACGCGAATGGAGGTAGGACAACTCCGCGACATGCGTCGTGCACCACGTGCAGCCTTCGCACTGCCGCGGTGCCGGATGGCCCGGGTACCACATGAAGTAATAGGCGATCAGCTGCGTGCGCCCCTCGAATGCGTCAAGCAATGTGACTTGTCCTTGAGGGCCGACCAACGGTGTCGTGGCATCGATTTCGACCATCGGCAGCCGCCGCCTGGCCCCCGCGATCGCGTCGCCTTCCCGGGTGTGTGCCTTCTCTCGGATACGGAGCGTGTCGATCTCCGCTTGCCACGTCGTCCGGTCGGTGATGGGAGGCATAGCCGTCATGGCCGCTCGAGTCCCGACTTGAGGTTGGCAAGCTTCCACGGCCAACCACCGGAGATGAGTTCGCGCACAGTGCTTTCCGGCGGGAAATCGTCGTGCACGACGGTCAGCTTCACCTGGTCGTCGTCGACCGGCTCGATCTCGAACGACACCTTGGAGCGGCGCTCGCTGGCGGCCTTTGCGATGATCTCCTCATCGAGACCCAGCGTGGTCAGCTCGGGCACGAACGTGTGGAAGGTGAAGGCGAGCCTGCGGTACGGATCTGACTCGAGGATCACCTGTTCCGGGTGCTCGATCTCGAGATCGCGGTCGGACCACACATACGATGACCCCTTCTCGAAATCCGACACCATCCCATGGCCCATGTACTTGCGAGAGAACGCCGGGTCGGTGATCGCCTGCCACAGCCGTTCGGGTGTGGTGCGGATGTAGGTCGTGTAGACGAATTCGGCGCTGCTGCTCATCGGTGCGGTCTCCAATGCTGTTTTGAGGTCGGCGAGCGTCTGCACTCGCGCACGGTCGTATTGATTGATCCAGCGGTCGGCGATGGCGTTGATCGGTTCGGCGTTGAGGTAGTGCAGCTTTTCTCTCCCCCGCCACGCGGTGGTGATGAGGTTGGCGTCTTCGAGCACCGCCAGATGCTTGCTGACCGACTGCCGCGCCATCGACAGTCCTGCGCATAGGTCCCGCAGGCTCTGTCCGTTGCGCGTGTTCAGGCTGTCGAGCAGCAGGCGCCGGCTGGGGTCAGCCAGCGCCTTGAATACCTCGTCCATCTCTGCCATATCCATTCATGCAGCTTGATGGCTGCATGTTCCACTATATGCAGCCGCAGGGCTGCATGTCAACGCGTGGGTGCTTCCTTGACCAGATCAGTTGAGATCCTCGAACCGGGCCAGCGCCAACTCGCGCTGGTCGAAATCGAAGGCCTCCATGCGGATGACGCGTGGCCCGTCGAAGAGGAGAAGGATGACGGCAGGAAGCTCTATTGCGGCGCCTTCGGCCGTTGTGCCTTTCACAACAACGCTGTTCACAACGCCCGTCGCCGAATATGCGAGGATCTCGGGGCCCTCAACCCATAGGTCTGGGATCAGCGACTCCAAGGCGCGCATCGACCTCCAATGGTCGGCGATCGTTTCGGCGTCTCCGCTTGCCAGCTGCCGATGATTGACGTAGGTGGCGTCGGCTTCAATATGTGGCGACCGCATTCCAGTCATGACGGTTGTAGGCCTCGTTTACCTTGTGCGACGCCTCGATGACCTCGGGATGGGCCACCTCTCCGGATGCGATCCAGCGAGCGGTGAGCTCACCGAATGCCCCGTTGACGTCGTCGGGATCGAAAATCACTCCTTCGCTGATCAATTCGCCGTCGGTGAGAACGGTCAGCCCCAATACCTCGACAGCGATCGGCCTGTCGGCCTCATCGGTATCGCGAAACTTGTCGCGGCTCAGCGCCAAGCGATCGCCCCTCACGGCGATGGGTTCAATTTCCAATCGAAAGCTTGCGGGTGCCTCGAATAGCAGCGCGTGCGCGTACGCGCGGTCTACCTGACCTTCATCCCGTAGACCTTTGCGGTGATCCATGTATCGTCCGTCAGGAGCGCAGACTCCGAGGAAGCCGTCGAGATCACGGCGGTTGAACGCATCGTCGACACGCACCCGGGCTCGTATCGCCGCGTTCTCGAGTTGAGGCGTTGGCGGACTGAGTTCGTCGAACCTCGCGAGCGCGGCGTCGATGTCTGCCTCGTCGAAGAGCTCGCAGCGATTGATGAAGTCGCCTTCCACCGTGGCAAGTTCGACCATGCGCCACTCGGCGTCGAAGCCCTGCTAGCGAAGCCCCACGCGCAACGTGAGTGAAGACCGCTCCGTGGTCCGTCAGCCGGTGCACCGCCTCGATCCAGATGCTGAGGTTCGGAATTTCGTCCCAAATGGCACGGATGTGCGCGGTCATGTTGCCCGCTTCCATCGTTACGAGCGGCCGATGGTCGACCTGGACACAGTCCGCCGTCATCGCGGGCAGCTCATGCCTGTTGAGCGCAGCGAATGACTCCGCGATGACCGACCACGTGCGCGAGTGCTGCGCCGCTTCGCTCGCGAGGTAACGGGATTCGAGCTCCGTGAAGGCACCGTCGACGTCGTCGGGATCGAAGAGCACCAACTGGCGCGCGAGATTGTCGTCATTGACTTCGGTGAGCACCAAGACCTCGAGAGTGATTGGACGATCGGTGTCATCCGTGTCGCGCAGGAATTGCCGACTCAGACAGAGCCGCGATCCCCTGATGGCGACATGCTCGATCTCCATACGCCAGCTCCGGGGAAAATCGAACAGCCCCTGCGTAACTCGGCGACGCATTGACGCGTCCTGCGCGTCGCGCAGGACCTTTCGCCGGTCGTCGAAGTGTCCGTCCGGACTGGTGAGGTCGACAAAGGCGTCCACGTCGCGGCGATTGAAAGCATCAGCGAGACGCACCCACGTGCGGGTCGCTGCGTTCTCGATTTGCCGCGCAGCCTGGCTGAGTTCGTCGAACCTTGCGAGCGCGGCGTCGAGGTCGTCCTCGTCGAAAAGTTCCGCGCTGCTGATCAGGTCGCCTTCGATCATCACGACAATTATCTGCCGCCACTCCGCGTCGAAGCCTTGTTGTGAAGTCGCATGTGCTGCCCAGGTGACTGACCGCTCCACGGTTGGTCAGCCGATGCACGGCCTCGATTTCCATTCTCGCTTGCGGCGTGAGGCCCCAGCCGGCACCGACATACGCGGTCAGATTGTTTGCTTCGATCATTGCAAGCGGCCGGTGATCGACCAGTACATAGTCTGAAGTCGTCCCGGGAAGTTCGCGCCGGTTGAGTGCGGCATTGGCATGCTTGAGGACCGACCACGTGTGTGCGTGAGCGGGCGCTTCGCCGGCGATATAACGGATATCGAGTTCCTCGAAGGCGGCGTCGAGATCGTCAGGATCGAAGGTCACGGCTTCGCGCATACGGTCGTCGTCGTCAACCTCCGTCAACGTCAAAAACTCGGCGGTGATCGGTCGGTCGGGAGCACCGTTGTCGCGGCACCTTTGGAGGGTCAGCGAGAGGCGAGATCCCCTCACGGCGACGGGCTCCACCTCTAGCTGCCAACTACTGAGCGTGATGTCGAACAGCGCGTATACGGCTTTGTGCCACGTTGGCCCGACGTATAAGGCACCCAGGCCCTTTCGCCGATCTTCTGATCGTCCGTCTGAGGCCATATGAGCGAGAAATCCGTCCATGTCGCGGCGGTTGAATGCATCGGCTAGACGCGTCCAGTTCCGCGTTGCGGCATTCTCGAGGACAGGCGCCGGCGCGTTGAGTTCGTCGAACCTTGCGAGCGCAGCGTCGAGGTCGTCCTCGTCGAACAGTTCGAAGTGTTTGCCCAGGTCGCCCTCGAACGTAATCAGGTGGATGTCGCGCCATTCGGCGTCGAATCCTTCCTCCGACGTCCCATCTGTTGCGGCCGTGACGACCGCTCCGAGGTTGCTCAGCTGATGAACAGTCTCGACGTAGGCTTTGGCGTTCGGCGTGACGTCCCACGCGGCGTGGGCATAGCCGATCACATCAAGCTGCGCAGAGGCTATTCCGCGACGGTGATCGACGCTCTCCCAGTTCGGCAGCGTCGGGACTAACTCGCGCCGGTTGAACCCTGTGTAGGTCTGCGCGACGAGTGACCACGTGCGCGCATGGACGGCCGATTCGCCTGCGGCATAACGTGCGTCGAGTTCGGCGAAGGCGGTGTCGATGTCCTCGGGGTCGAAAATGACGAGCGCCGTCATCCGCTCGTCGGCGTCGCTTTCGACGACTTCGAGGACGTCGATGTGGACCGCATCAGGTCGCTCACTGTCCGAATACCGGACACGCCTGAGGAAGAGCCTCGATCCACGTGTCGCAATGACGTCCGGCGTCCAGTGCTTGAATCCGAGGTCGGCGATCGCACGCATGTCTTCGATCTGTGCATCGCGGCCGTGCCGGGCCCCGGCCCCTACCACCCGACGACGGTCGTCCTGGAGGAAGTCGTCGGCCAGCAGGTGGGCCATTGCGTCCCACTCGTCGGCCAGGAAGCACACCTGAAGGCGTTCGTAGACATGCGACGCCATGTTCTCGAGTCGAGGTCGATTGAGCTCTTCGAACTTCTCGAGCGCGGTGTCGAGGTCCTCTTCGTCGAATAATTCGCAGCGGCTGATCATGTCGCCCCTGACAGCCAGTACTTGAATCATTCGCCATTCGGCGTCAAAGCCGCCTCGCGAGGTCCCAGAAGAGGTGAAGGTCACGACCGCACCGAAACTGTTGAGCCGATGCACCCTCTCGAGGTGAATGCTGAAGTCGGGAACGTCATCCAACGTCGCGCCGATGTATGGGGTCATGTCCCCCGGCGCGAAGGCGATCCCGCGCCGATGATCGATGTTCACGCAGTCCGGCGTCAGCTCGGGGAGCTCGTGCCGGTTAAGTGCAGTGAGGGCACCCGAGATGACCGACCACGTATGGGCGTGGGCCGCCGCCTCGCCTGTGAGGTATCGGGAATCGAGTTCCTGGTAGGCGGCGTCGATGTCCTCGAGGTCGAATGCGACGCGTGCCACGATCCGCTCGTCGGCGTCGATCTCGACGATGCGCAGAACCTCCAACGAGAATCCCCCGCTGGTAGTGCCCCGAGTGCGGCACAGCGCGAGGCGTTCACCGCGGGTTGCGATGACGACCGTCGTGAAACTCGTGGCTCCCAGATCTGCTACCGATTTCGCACTCGCGACTTCGGCGTCGCGGCCATGTCGAATTCCTTCGTTAGCAACGCGACGACGATCTTCACTGAGGTGGTCTTCCGCCACCATTCCAGCTATCGCATCCCAGTCGCGAGCGGCGAAACGCGAATGGTAGCGGTCGTATACACGCGTCGCCGCGTTCTCCACCCGGTGCGATTGCATCTGCAACTCGTCGAACCGAGCAAGAGCGGCGTCGAGGTCTGTCTCGTCGAAAAGCTCTGAGCGCGTGATCAGTTCGCCAGCGACGGTCACGAGATTGATCTCTCGCCATTCGGCCTCGAAACCCTCCCGCGAGGTCCCCTTCGTGACCTGGGTGATGACCGCTCCCCGTTCGCTCACCCGATGGACCGTCTCGATGTAGACCGTGGCGTCGGGAATGTCATCCCACAGGGAACTGATGTATGCGGGTAAGTCACCGGATTCGACAGAGGTCGTTCGGCGGTGGTCGAGAGTCACCCAGTCGGGCGTCGTCGAAGGGAACTTGTGACAGTTGAACGCAGCATAGTTGCGCGCAATGACGGACCACGTCTGCGCGTACGCGGCCTCTTCTCCGGCGATGTATCGCGCATCGAGCTCGGCGAAAGCGGCGGCGATGTCATCGAGATCGAACACGACGCGCGCCACGACCCGTTCGTCGGCGTCGATCTCGAGGACATCGAGCAGTTCGGCATAGAACGCGTCGGGTTGTAGGTCATCGCCCAGGGATCGCACACGACTGAGTGCGAGGTCCTCACCGCGGGTCGCAATGGTCTCTGACACCAGGCTTTGGAGCCCGATCTCGGCGAGCGCCGAGACTTCGGCAACCACGGCATCGCGACCGTGTCGGACCCCGGCGTTAACGACCCGGCGGCGGTCGTCGGTGGAAACCTCATCCGCAAGTAACTCCGCGAATGCGGCCCAGTCGCGGGAATTCAAGCACGCCCGGAAGCGCTCGTAGAAATGAGTTGCCGCGTTTTCTAGCCGCGGTGCCAGCTGATTCAGCTCGTCGAAGCGGGCGAGCGCCGCGTCGAGGTCTGCCTCGTCGAATAGCTCGATGCGGTTGATCCGGTCGCCTTCAACTGTCGCAACGCAGATCTCGCGCCATTCGGCCTCGAAGCCGTCTTGCGAGGTCCCGTTGACCGCCTGAGTGAAGACTGCTCCAAGGTTGCTCAGCCGATGCACAGCCTCGGCGTAGGCGATGACGTCCGGTGCGAGGTCCCACGTGGCACGTATGTATGCGGGCAGGTCGCCGGGCGCGAACGCTCTCGCTCGCCGGTGATCGATGCTCACAAAGTCCGGCATGAACTCGGGAATTTCGCGCCTGTTGGTTGCGGCAAAGGCCTGCGCCATAACCTTCCATGTGTGCGAGTGGGCCGCCGCTTCGCCTGCGACGTAGCGCGCGTCGAGCTCGGCGAACGCGGTGTCGATGTCGTCGAGGTCGAGCATGACGCATGCCGCGATCCGCTGGTCAGTGTCGATCTCGACGACGCCGAACACCTCGGTGTGAAACGCATCTGGCCGCTGGTCGCGTCCTGAGAAGCGGTAACGACCCAGAACGAGCCTCTCCCCACGTGTCGCGATGACGGCGGCAGTTACGTTCTTTACCCCGACATCGGCGGTGGTCTGCCAATCGGCGATCACGGCATCCCTACCGCTTCGATGCCCGACGCCCAACAGGTTTCGGCGATCGTCCGTGGACGTGCCGTCGGCCAGTAGCTCCGCCATTGCGTCCCACTCTCGGGCCGCGAAATACGCTAGGAGGCGCTCGCATTCGCGCGTTGCCGCGTTTTCCAGTTGCGGCGTCGGCCGACTGAGCTCGTCGAAGCGGGCGAGCGCGGCGTCGAGGTCTGCCTCGTCGAATAGCTCGATGCGGTTGATCCGGTCGCCTTCAACTGTCGCAACGCAGATCTCGCGCCATTCGGCCTCGAAGCCGTCTTGCGAGGTCCCGTTGACCGCCTGAGTGAAGACTGCTCCAAGGTTGCTCAGCCGATGCACAGCCTCGGCGTAGGCGATGACGTCCGGTGCGAGGTCCCACGTGGCACGTATGTATGCGGGCAGGTCGCCGGGCGCGAACGCTCTCGCTCGCCGGTGATCGATGCTCACAAAGTCCGGCATGAACTCGGGAATTTCGCGCCTGTTGGTTGCGGCAAAGGCCTGCGCCATAACCTTCCATGTGTGCGAGTGGGCGGCCGCTTCCCCGGCGAGGTACCGAGCGTCGAGTTCCTCGAACGCAGCGTTGATGTCGTCGATGTCGAATCCGACGATAGCCGCGATTCGGTTGTCGGCGTCGATCTCGGCGACGTTGAATACTTCGGTTTCGAACTCCGAGCTGTCGACTCGATTCAGGGCGAGGCGCTCGCCGCGGATCGCCACGACGGTCACTGTCACGTTCGTCATCCCGAGGTCGGCGAGGACTCGCTTATCCGCGATTTCGGTATCTCGGCCATGCCGGGCCCCTCCGTTCACGACCCGACGGCGATCGTCGGTGAAAATGTCGGCGGACAACAGCTCCGTGAGGGCGACCCAGTCGCGCGTTGACACGCACGTCCAGAAGCGCTCGTACGTTCGGCTTGCCGCGTTTTCCAGCCGCGGCGTCGGTTGATTGAGCTCATCGAATTTCGCGAGCGCAGCGTCGAGGTCTGTCTCGTCGAATTTTTCGCTGCGGTTGATCAGGTCGCCTTCGACCGTCGTAAGGTCGATCTCCCGCCATTCGGCGTCGAAGCCCTCTCGCGAGGTCCCTTTCGACATACGGGTAATGACCGCTCCGAGGTCGGTCAGCCGATGCACAGCCTCGATGTATTCCGTGACGTGCCCCATGACGTCCCACGCGGCACGGATGTTCCGGGTCAGATCACCTGGCGCGGCCGCTACCACGCTCCGGTGGTCGATGTTCACCCAATCTGGCGTCGTCGCGGCGAGTTCGCGCCGGTTCAGCGCGGCGTAAGCCTTTGAGATGACGGACCAGGTGTGTGCATGAGGGGACGCTTCACCGGCTAGGTATCGGGCGTCGAGCTCATCGAACGCGGCCTCGACGTCGTCGAGGTCGAACATGATGCTGTGCCGCTATCCGGTCGTCGCGGTCGAGTTCGACGATGTCGAGCACCTCCGTTTGGAACGACTCAGGGCCTTGGTCACGCCCCGTGAAGCGGCTACGGCTAAGAGCGAGGCGCTCTCCGCGGGTCGCAGTGACGGTGGACGTTACGTTGCCGGTCCCGAGGTCTGCGATTGCCTGCATGTCCGCAATTTCAGCGTCTCGACCGGGACGGATTCCCGAGCCCACCACCCGACGGCGATCGTCCGAGAAATGGTCGACAGCAAGTGTCTCCGCCATCGCGTCCCAATCTCGGCGACGAAACACGTGTTGAAGCGTTCGGCCACTTGGCTTGCGGCGTTCTCGAGTGCCGGCGCCGGCCGACTGAGCTCGTCGAAGCGGGCGAGGGCGGCGTCGATGTCGGTGTCGTCGAAGATTTCGACCCGGCTGAGCAGGTCGCCATCGACCGTCAGAAGATTGATCACCCGCCACTCGGCCTCGAAGCCCTCTTGCGAGGTCCCGTGGGCCGTGTGGGTGACGACCGCTCCGAGGTGGCTCATCCGATGCACGACCTCGACGCGATGGCTGACGTTCGGCGTGAGGTCCCACTCGGCGTGGACAATTGCAGTCATCTCACCGGACGCGAATCCTGTTCCCCGTCGGTGATCGACAACGACCCACTCCGCCGTCGCCGCCGAGAGCTCACGACGGTTGAACGCGGCGTAGGCCTTTGAGATGACGGACCAGGTGTGTGCATGAGCGGACGCTTCACCGGCAAGGTATCGCGCATCGAGCTCCTCGAACGCGGCGTCGAAGTCATCGAGGTCGAATACGATTACGGCCGTGATCCGTTCGTCGAGCGTCGATCTCGACGATGCGAAGCGACTCGGTGTGGAATGCATCGGGGCGCTGGTCGCCGTCCCATCATGCGAACACGCTTGAGGACCAGCCGCGCGCCGCGGGTCGCGATGACGGTCAATTGACGTTCGTGACCCCGACGCCGGCAACCGCTCGTATATCCGCCATTGCGGCATCTCGACCATGTCGATCCCAGCGCCCACGATCCGACGGCGATCGTCGACGGACATGTCGTCAGCCAGTTGTGCCGACATTGCGTCCCAGTCGCGTGCCGCGAAGGACGTCCAGAAGCGCTCGTTAACTTGGCTTGCCGCGTTGTGTAGTCGCGGTGCCGACGACTCAGTTCGTCGAACCTCGCGAGCGCGGCGTCGACGTCGGCCTCGTCTCGAAGCTCGATACGGTTGACCAGGTCCCCTTCGATCGTCAGAAGTTCGATCATTCGCCACTCGGCATCGAAGCCGTCTTGCGAGGTTCCATGCGCGACAATGGCGAACACCGATCCGACGCCGTTCAGAAGGTAGACAGATTCGATGCGGATGGTGAGGTCCGGTGTTTGATCCCATGCGACGCGGGTGTACCCGTTCAGAGCATCCGCCTCGATGATCGCGAACTGCCGGTGATCGACGAGCACGAAGTCCGGTGTGCTGTCGGGGAGTTCGTGCCGATTGAAAGCGGCGATGGCGCCGGCGACGACCGACCACGTGTGCGCATGCGCGGCCGCTTCTCCGGCGAGGTAGCGGCCGTCGAGTTCCTCGAAGGCGGCGTCGATGTCGTCGAGGTCGAACGTGATGTGTGCCCCGATCTGGTCGTCGGCGTGGTCTCGACGAGGTCTAAGGCATCGACGTGGAAGGCTTCCGGCCGCTGGTCGCTGCCCGAGTATCGGGCACGACTGAGACGAGGTGCTCGCCACGGGTCGCAATGACTTCTGACGCGAGTTCTGAGCCCCGATGTCGGCGAGTGCCGACACGTCGGCGATCACGTCGTCTCGACCGCGCAGGGTACCGGCGCTCACCACACGTCGACGATCGTCGTGCGAATGTCGCGGCCAGCACCTCCGCCATGGCGGCCCAGTCACGGTCGGCAAAGTACGCGCTTGAAGCGCTCGATTACTTGACTTGCCGCATTTTCCAGCCGCGGTGCCGGTCGAGCCAGCTCGTCGAACCTGCGCGAGCGCTGCGTCGAGGTCTGCCTCGTCGAAAAGCTCGCAGCGGTTGAACAGGTCGCCGTCGACTGTATAGAGGTTGATCGTCCGCCACTCGGCGTCGAAGCCTTCGTGCGACGTCCCTTCGAGTACTGCGTCACGACCGCTCCGCGGTCGCTGAGCCGATGCACAGCCTCGATGTAGATGTGGAGGTCCGGTCGTGATCGGTCCACGCGACGGAGATGTATGCAGTCATGTCGCCCGGCGCGAAGGGATGCCGGCGATGGTCGACATACAGGCCCAGTCCGGCGTCGTGGTGGCAGTCGCGTCGGTTTGAATGCGGCGTAGGCCTGCGTCAGGACTGACCATGTGCGCGAATGTGCGGCCGATTCGCCTGCGGCGTAACGGGTATCGAGTTCGGTGAAGGCGGCAGTCGAGTGCGTCGGGATCGAAAACGACGAACGCCGCGATCCGATCGTCGACGTCGACTTCGTGACTGCGAGGACCTCCGTGAGAAATGCATCGGGCGTTTGATCGCGGCCGGAGTAGCGGGCACGCGTCAGGACGAGGCGCTCTCCGCGGGTCGCGATGACGGTCCACGTGATGTTTGTGATTCCGAGGCCGGCCGTCGCCCGCATATTTGCGATTTCGGCTTCTCGTCCTTGTCGGACGCCCGCGAAACCACCCGACGACGGTCGTAACTGGAAACATCCTCGGCCATTATCCCGGCTATTGCGTCCCAGTCATGGGCCGCGTAGAGCGCCGGGAAGCGATCGAGTAGTCGGCTAGCCGCGTTTTCCAGGCGCGGCGTTGGCCGACTGAGCTCATCGAACCTCGCGAGCGCTGCGTCGAGGTCTTCCTCTTTGAAGACCTCGCATCGCTTGCCCAGGTCGCCTTCGCGTGTCAGAAGCTCGACGATTCGCCAGTCGGCGTCGAAGCCCTCGGTCGAGATCCCATGCACCGCAAGAGTGACGACTACCCCGAGGCCAGTCAGCCGATGGACCTGCCTCGATGTACATGCGAAGGTCCGGAGTGAGATCCCACGAGGCGCGCAGATTGTCCACCAGTCCGCTGGCTTCGATCGTCTTGTGGTGCAGCTGGTGGTCAACGAGGACGTAATCAGGTGTAGTTGCGGGCACTTCGTGCCGATTAAGTGCTGCGAAAGCAGCCGCAGTAACTGACCAGGTGTGCGCGTAAGCCTCTGCTTCGCCCGCGACGTACCGGGCGTCGAGTTCCTCGATGGCGGCGTCGATGTCGTCAGGGTCGAATGTGACGAACGCTGCGATCCGCTCATGGTCGTCGATCGCGATGATCTGAAGGAGATCAACGTGGAACCCGTCGAGGGCCTCGTTGTTGATCGCGTATCGAATCCGAGTGAGGGCGAGGCGCTCTCCGCGGGTCGCGATGGTGATTGACGTCGCCCCCGGGATCCCGAGTTCGGCGACGTACCGGAGACTTTCGATCACGGTATCTCGGCCGTGCAGGTCGGCATTCACCACGCGACGGTGGTCCTCGCTGTGAAGGTCGTCAGCCAGTAGGTTCGCCATAGCGGCCCAGTCGCGGGCAACGTAGCCCGCGATGAGGCGCGCGTTCACTCGCGTTGCCGCGTTTTCCAGTCGCGAGGGCGCTGAGTCGTCGAACTCGGGCCGCGAGGGCCTCGTCGTTGATCGCGTATGCGAATACGCGTGAGGGCGAGGCGCTCCCCGCGGGTCGCAATGACGATCGACGTCGCCGCCGGGATCCCGAGGTCGGCGACGGCCCGCAGACTTTCGATCACGGCGTCTCGGCCGTGGAAGTCGGCATTCACCACGCGACGGCGATCGTCGCTGAGAAGGTCGTCAGCGAGTAGGTTCGCCATCGCGTCCCAGTCGCGGGCAGCGAAGCCCGCGATGAAGCGTGCGTTCACTCGCGTTGCCGCGTTCTCCAGCCGCGGCGCCGGTCGACTGAGTTCGTCGAACTTCGCGAGCGCTGCGTCGAGGTCTACCTCGTCGAAAAGCTCGCAGCGGCTGATCAGGTCGCCGTCGACCGTCTCCAAGTTAATCGCTCGCCATTCGGCTTCGAAGCCGCGTTGTGAGGTCCCATGTGCGCCTTGGGTGAAAACGGCTCCGAGATCAGTCAACCCGTGTACGGCCTCGATGTAGACCCTGACGTCCGGCGCCTGGTCCCACAATGCGGAGATGTTCGCGGCCATGTCACCACTGATGCCGGGTGCAAACGATCTCTCTCGCCGGTGATCGACATTCACCCAATCTGACGCCAGATCGGGAAGTTCGCGCTTGTTGACCGCAGCGAAGCCTCCAGCTATGACTGACCACGTTCGCACGTGCGCAGCCGCTTCGCCGGCGAGGTAGCGGGCGTCGAGCTCCTCGAAGGCTGCGTCAAAGTCGATGGCATCGAACGCAATACGTCGTGTGATCCGGTTGTCGGCGTTGATCTCGACGATGTCGACTATCTCGGTGTGGAACGCCCCGGGGCCCGGGTCGTGCCCCGAGAAGCGGGTACGAAGGAGGGCGAGGCGCTGCCCCCGGGTGGCAACGACGACCGATTTCGCATTCTTAACGCCCAGGTCGACGATGGCCCGCATGTTCGCGATCTCGGCATCCCGCCCGCGTCGGATCCCAGCGCCTACGACCCGTCGACGATCGTCATTGCACATGTCTTCGGCAACCATCGCCGCCATGGCGTTCCAGTCGCGGGCAGCGAAGCACGCGTCAAAGCGATCGTTTACTTGGCTTGCCGCGTTTTCCAGTCGCGGCGCCGACCGCGTGAGTTCATCGAACCTCGCGAGTGCGGTCTCAAGATCTGCCTCGTCGAAAAGCTCGTCGTGATTGATCAGCTCGCCGTCGACTGTGAGAACGACTATCACTCGCCACTCGGCGACGAAGCCCTCGTGTGAAGTCGCATTGGCTGTGTGGGTGACGACCGCTCCGAGACTGCTCAGCCGATGCACAGCCGTAATTCGGATGTTGATGTCCGGCGTCAGTTCCCACGAGGCACGGAGCCACTGAAACAGCTCACCGGGCGCAAAGGCGATCGCGCGTCGGTGATCGATGTTGACCCAATCCGGCGTAGTCGCGGGAAGCTCACGTCGGTTGAGTGCGGCATACGCCTCCGCGATGACCGACCACGTATGCGCATGGGGGTTGGCTTCACCGGCGAGATACCGCGCGTCGAGTTCTTCGAACGCAGCCTCAAGGTCATTGGGGTCGAGCATGACGCGCGCCGCGATCTGGTTGTCGGTGTCGGTCTCAATGACTGCGAGCGCTTCGGCGTGGACCGCCTCAGGTCGCTGTTCTGGGCCTGACCATCGAGCGTGACTGAGGGCGAGGCCTCCTCCACGAGTCGCAATGACGTCTGAGGTGATGTTCGTAACCCCAAGGTCCGCCCACGCCCGGAAATTCTCGATGTCGGCTTGTCGACCGTGTCGAACTCCGGCGCCCACGACGCGACGGCGATCGTCAGCGAACATATTCTGGTCAGTCATGTTCGCTATCGCGGTCCAGTCGCGGGCCGCGAAGTAAGCGCAGAAACGTTCGGCCGCCTGGCTAGCCGCATTTTCCAGCCGCGGCGCCGGTCGGTTGAGTTCGTCGAATTTTGCGAGCGCGGCGTCGATATCGGCCTCGTCGAAGATCTCGGCGCGGCTTACCAGGTCGCCTTCGACCGTCATGATCTCGACCAACCGCCACTCGGCGTCGAAGCCCTCGTGTGAGGTCCCCTTCATCACCTGCGTGAAGACCGCTCCAAGGTTGCTCAGCCGATGTACAGCCTCGATGCGGAAGCTCATGTCGGGAATTTGGTCCCAGGAGGCACGGAGGTATGCGATGAGGTCGCCAGGCGCAAACGGTGCCCCGTGGCGGTGATCGATGTTGACCCAATCCGCCGTTGTGGGCGACAGCTCATGCCGGTTGAGCGCGGCGTAGGCAGCCGTGATGACTGACCACGTGCGTGCATGGTCGGCCGCTTCGCCGGCGAGGTAACGGGCGTCGAGTTCTTCGAAAGCCGCGTCGAGGTCGGCGAAGTCGAACACAACGCGTGCCACGACTCGTCTGTCGGCGTTGACTTCGATGATGTCGATTGCATCGGCGCTGAACGCCTCGGGTCGTGGGTCGCTTTCCGAGACTCGGACACGACTCAACACGAGGCGTCCTCCACGGGTCGCAATGACATCTGACGTAAGTTCTGCAACCCCAACCTCGGCGATTGCTGAAAGTTCTGCTACGAGGGCATCGCGGCCATACCGAAGGCCGGCATTCACTACCCGACGACGATCCTCGCTGCAAATGTCGTCAGCCAACATCTCAGCGATCGCGTCCCAATCGCGGGCTGCAAAGCACGCCTTGACGTGCTCGTACGCTTGACTAGCCGCGTTTTCCAGCCGCCGTGCCGGCCGGTTGAGTTCGTCGAATCTCGCGAGTGCAGCGTCGAGGTCGGCCTCGTCGAACAGGTCGGAGCGGCTGATCCGGTCACCTTCGACAGTCAGAAGTTGGATATGGCGCCACTCAGCGTCGAAGCCGTCTGGCGATGTCCCACGCGCTGTATGGGTGACAACCGCTCCGGCGCTGCTGAGTCGACGCACCGCCTCGATGTGGATGGCGAAGTCCGGCATGAGATCCAACGTGGCGCGGATGGACGCGGTCTGGTTGCCGGACGCGAATGGTGTAACTCGCCGGTGGTCGACGGCGACCCAGTCAGCCGTAGGCAGTTCATGCCGGTTGAACGTGGCGTAAACCTCTGCGATGAGCGACCAGGTGTGCGCGTAGGTGGCCGCTTCGCCAGCGAGGTACCGAGCGTCGAGCTCCTCGAACGCAGCGTCGATGTCGTCAGGATCGAACTGGACAGAGGCCGCGAACCGCCCGTTGGCGTCGATCTCGGCGATGTTGAGCACCTCGGCGCTGATCTCGCCGCGGCGCATAGTGAAACGCACACGACTTAGTGCGAGCCGCTCCCCGCGCGTCGCAACGACTGATGACGTCACGCTCTCAGCCCCGACTTCATCGATCGCACGCAAGTTTGCGATCAGGGCATCCCGGCCGTGGCGGGCGCCGGCATTCACGACGCGACGACGATCCTCGTCGAGTATCTCGTCGGCCACTATCTCGGCCAGCGCGGCCCAGTCGCGGGCCGCGAAGTAGGTCCACAAGCGCTGGTACACCTGGCTTGCCGTGTTTTCCAGCCGCCGCACCGGCCGAGTCAGTTCATCGAACCTCGCGAGCGCGGCGTCGAGGTCTGTCTCGTCGAAAAGCTCGCAACGGCTTATCAGTTCGCCTTCGATCGTAAGGATCTGGATTACCGTCCACTCGGCTTCAAAGCCCTGTGGCGAGGTCCCATGTGACGAAGTGGTCACGACCGCACCACAATCGTTTAGCCGATGCACGGCGACGTTGCGGGCTCGGAATTCCGGCGTCGGGTCCGCGGAGTCCTGTATCGCGGCGGCCAATTCTCCGGGGGCGAATCGCGCGACACGGCGGTGGTCAATGGTGACCCAGTCCGGGGTTGTCGTGGACCGATCGCCACGATTGAACGCCGTGACATTCCGGCCGATGACCGACCATGTGCGCGAGTACGGTGCCGCCTCGCCGGCGAGGTATCGGGCGTCTAGTTCATCGAAGGCGGCGTCGATGTTGCCCGGATCAAACATGACGAGTCCCGTGATCCGGTCGTCGGCGTCGATCTCAATGACGTTAAGCGCTTCGGACTGAATCGCCTCCGGGTCGTGGCCCGAGGCGCGAAATCGCGTCAGAACGAGGCGTCTGCCCCGGGTAGCGATAACGGACGACGTCAAGTTCACGAACAACCCGACTTCGACGGCTACCCGCACGTCTTCGATCGCGCCATCGCGACCATGTCGAACCCCGGAGTTCACAATCCGTCGGCGATCATCGAAGGAGTAATCGTCGGCGAACATGTCCGCGATGGCGCCCGAGTCTCGGGCCACGAAGTGGGCCTCGAAGCGTTGGACTGCTTGGCTCGCTGCGTTTTCCAACCGCCGCGCCGGACGGCTGAGTTCGTCAAACCGGGCGAGCGCGGCTTCGACGTCGTGGTCTTCGTACACTTCCATGCGCGGTTCGTCGGGAACAAACGCAACGATGCGAGACCACTGCAGTTCGTTCCCATTCGAATCGGTACCTTCGATGAGGAGACTGGCGACGGTGGCGTGCGCGTCGAGCGCGTGTACTGCTGTTACCCGATAGCGGGCGTCGGGCACGAGTGGCCACAGTTCCTCAACCGCTCGCCCGAAGTTGTCGGACCCGAACGAGACTCGTCGGTGGTCGACGTACGTGAGTCCGCTAAGAATCGGCCCTCGCTCATGTCGATTGGCTTCGCCGAGCACGTCGATCGCGCCCTGCCAAACGCGTGCGTACGATGCCCCTTCGCCAGCGAGGTACCGTGCGTCGAGCTCCTCGAAGGCGGCGTCGACATCGTTCAGGTCGAACGTGACAAGCGACGTGATCCGTTCGTCGGGGTCGATCTCGACGATCTGTAGTAGCTCGACGTGAAATGCATCGGGTTCCTCGTCGCTAAGCGAATATCGGACACGAGTCAGGACGAGATGCTCGCCACGAATTGCATGGACGACTGACGTCGCATCCGGGATGCCGAATTCGGCAACCGCTCGGAAGCTTTCGATCACCGCATCCCGACCGTGCAGATCGACATTCACCAACTGGCGATGGTCGTCGCCGTGAAAGTCGTCGGCCAGCAAGTCACCCATGCCGACCCAGTCGCGCGCGGCAAAGGACTCGCTTAAGCGCTCTGCCACCCGGCTTGCCGCGTTTTCCAGCCGCGGCACCGGCTGACTGAGGACATCGAAACTTGCCAGCGCGGCCTCGATGTCTGCCTCGTCGAAGATTTCGAGGCGGTTGATTCTGGTGCCTTCGAACGTCAGAAGGTCAATTTCCCGCCATTCTGCGTCGAAGCCATCTTGCGATGTGGCATCAATCGCCCGACTGACGACCGCTCCGACATCGCTGAGGCGATGCACTGCCTCGATAAAGATGACGCCCCACTGGTTCTGGGCATCGCGGACGTATGCGGCAAGATGCCCCGCCTCGACCGCCGCCAGTCGCCGATGATCGATGTTGATCCAATTCGGTGTGGTCGCGGGCAGCTCTTGCTGATTGAGCTTTGCGTAAGCTTGGGCGACCTCCGACCACGTCTGCGCGTGCGGTGCCGCCTCCCCGGCGAGGTATCGCGCGTCGAGTTCCTCGATCGCGGCGTCGATGTCGTTGGGGTCGAACACGATTCTGGCGACCATCATGCCGTTGCGGTCGACCTCCACCACGTCGAGGGTCTCCGCGCTGAACGCGTCGGCTGCCGTCTTACGTTGCTCGATCAGGATGTGGCTGAGGCAGAGACGCTCGCCTCGCAGGGCGAGGGGCGTGTTGGTGATGCACCCACCCAAGGACGCTATCGCACGGACATTCTGGAGCGCTGTGGCCCGGTCGTTGCTCACACGCCGAAGTCCTTGACGCCGGTCCTCGGTCAAGTAGTTTTCAACCAGTAGCGCACCGAGTTCATCGAGGCGGTTCTCGGCATAGAGCGCGTAGGCTCGGTCATCGAGTCGAGTCGCGGCGTTCTCGAGTGGCGCACGCGAAGGTCGCTCTTCGAGGCGGGCGTGCGCGGCGTCGAGTTCCGCCATCGCTGCGTCCATGTCTTCGATGTCGAACCACACCGACAGCGCCATGTGGCCTGACTGATCAAGTCCTGCTACCTGAAGCATCTCGATTGCGGTGCTCCGGAGCTCTCGTCTGCAGTTCCCAGTCTCCAGCCGGATCAGAGCCAGTCGCTCGCCTCGTACGGCGACAACCCCGTGACGGTAATAGATGTCACGCCTTTCACGCGAAAGTCTTCTTAGGTCCTCAGTCCATTTGCCCGAGAAGAGGTCATCCTGTGTGAAGCGCGATGACCTTTCGGCGGCTCTCGACGTGGACGTCGACTGCACTGAGCTGTTCGACTTCGCTCCAAGCCTCGCGATTGAGAGCAGCGATCAGGCGGTCGATCACTCGTGTGCATGCGTTATTCAGCTCGACTGTCGCCGCTTCAGGTGGCGCTGGGGCGGACGGGCGTACGCGCTGCCGAGCAACAGTTTCCGCGCCTTCTCCGCGAGTGCCGCAGCACCTTTCAGCTCGTACAGGCTGACGGCCTTCTCGGCCGCGGCTCGCGCCCCCGCTTCGTCGCCAGCGATCCGCAACACGGTCGCCATTGCGAGGCAGGCATCGCCGTGATCGACCAAGAGGTCGGTGCGCTCGGCCCAAGTGACAGCCTCCTGGGCCACCCGTCGCGCCTCGTCATGTGCACCGCCGCGGGCCAGCAGCTGCGCCCGAACCGTCCGCCACGCGATCGACGGCTTCAACGCGTGGCCAGCAAGACGCTCACTTTCCGTGCATAGTTCGTCGGCTTCGGCATCTCGACCGAGCGCCAGACACGCTCGAGCCAACAACGCAGCGGTCTCGGCCGTGTCGGCCTCCAGGCCCATGCGGCGAAAACCGTTGTAGGCCCGTCGCAGATGCGGCTCGGCGGAAGCGGGATCGTCGGCCACCATCTCGACGATCCCTGCAAACTGCTCAACCTCGAGTAGCGCGTGCCGCATGCCGAGCTCGGTTAGTGAACGCCTAGCTGAGTCGATCAGCTGACGACCCGCGGCGGCGCGTCCCGCGAAACGCATCCAGCACTCCCTGACACCGCGTCGACGTGGCCTCGACGACCGGCGATCCCGTCGTGATGCGAAGCAGCCGAACGACATCGAGACAACGCCCGCCCGCGCGCGGAACCGGGTTCGGTCCCCACAGCGCCGCAAGCGGTGCGCCGGCCAGCACGGCGTTGACTCGACGGTGCTCGCCGGCACGTCGCGCTGCAGTAAGCGCTTGATCCAACGCGGTTTCGCAATCGCCGATCCGCCCGAGGCGGGCCAGGCACTCGGCCCGGACCGTGTGAGCCTTGGCCTCCCCTGCGGCGTCGTCGAGGCCGGCGAGCTCCTCGGCCGCCGCGCCCAGCGCGGTCTCGATTTCGTCCAGACGCTCGGGGTCGGTGAGCATCGACAGCTGACCGTCGAAGCACGTGCCCCAGGCCGCCAGGCGCGCGGAATCGTGTGCAGCACCTCGCAACTGCGAGACCGCGCCCCCCGCTGACCCCACGTCACCCGCGGCCAGCAGCGCCTCACAACGAGCGACCAACAGCTCGGCTTGCAGGTCGGCGCGGTCGGGCAACTCGTCGTCAAGCTCATCGAGAGCGTGCAATGCCTTGTCGTAGAGGTCGGCCGCGCCTTCGTACGCCAGGCGCGCCATCGCCTGATCCGCGGCACGCCGGCAGTAGTCGACGGCCTTGGCCGCGTTGCCCGCCCACGCGCATTCGAAGTAGTGGTAAGCCAATTCGGCGAGCAGTTCGTCGTCGGCGCCCTGCTCCGTCTCGAGGCTCGCGGCGATCCGTTGATGCAGCCGCATGCGCCGCACCGACGCCAGCTCGGCGAGCAACGACTGCCGGACGATGGCGTGGTTGAACCGGTAACGACCGCCCGGTTCTTCAATGACGATGCCGGCCTTGCACGCTTCGTCGAATGCGTCGACGAGGTCTTCGCCGACCACACGCTCGACCAGGTCGATCGCAAACCGGCTGCCGACGACCGCAGCCGCCGCGAGGGCCTTGTTCGTTTCCGCTGGGAGCCGAGAAAGCCTGCGGCTCACCGCTTCCCGGACGCCTTGGGGCAGGGTGCTCGGATCCCAATGGCCACCGCTTTCGTCCACGTGGCGCAGGGCCTCGATCAGGAAGAACGGATTGCCGCCCGTCACAGACGCCAACGCGCGGGCCAGCTCCTCGTCGTCGTAGCCGGCTTCGGCGACGTAGGCGGTGACGTCGTCCTCGTCGAGACCGTTGAGCTGAAGGCGATTCGCGGAGCCGTCGCGGTGCAGGTCGGCGAGCATCGCCGCCAGGGGGTGTGAGCGGTCGAGGTCGGTGCTGCGGTACGTCCCGACGATCTGCACGCGGGCGTGCTCTCCGAACCGCAGAAGATGCCGCAGTAGCAGCAGTGTGGGCTTGGCCGCCCAGTGAAGGTCGTCGAGAACCAGCACGACAGGTGCACTCGCGGAGGCGATTCCAAGCACCGCGACGACGGCGTCGAAAAGTGCGTAGCGCTCGGTGTCCGCGTCGGCGCGGGGAGGCGCTGTCAAATCGGGTAGCACATCGGTCAGCCCGGGAACCAAGGCAAGAAGTGCTTCGACGCCGCGCAGGCCACGCAGCCGGTTGGCGCCGAGGCAGGGCACCAGCGCACGCAGCGCTTCTGCAAACGGCTGATACGGCGCGCCGAGGTCCTCGTCGCAACGGCCGTAGAGGACGACGGCACCTTGCTCGTAGGCCTGCCGTGACCATTCGCCGGCCAACCGCGTCTTGCCGACACCTGGTTCACCGGCGATCAATATGGCGCGCGTGCCGGCGTCCAGCGTCGACTGCCATGCGACCAGAAGTCGCTTCGAGCTCGGCACCGCGCCCGACGAACGGCCCGGGCCCGGTCGAGCACTGCGGGCAGGCCGGGTCGCTCCATGGGTGGTGCTTCGGTCGTGGGAGTGGCGGGGTCTTCGGCGGTTTCCAAGCGCAGCTCGAACACGTGCTCCGGGCGAGCGAGGTTCTTGAGCTGGCGCTATCCCAGGTCGACCAGCAGAACATCGTCCGAAAGCGTGTCGATGACGAGTTCGGCTGTTGCGCCCGAACACAGGATTTGACCCCCTTCGGCCAACGAACGCAGGCGTGCAGCACGGTTGACCGCCCGGCCGAAGTAGTCGCCGTCGCGCAGCTCGACCTCGCCGGTGTGCAGTGCCACCCGGATGCGCATCGGGTCTGCCAGCGCCCACGGTTCGTGACGGATCGCTTCCTGCAGCTCGATGGCGGCCGTGGCGGCCCCCGACGGTCGGTCGAAGACCGAGAACGTCGCATCGCCCTCGCCGCGAGTCTTGATGAGCCGTCCGCCGCGGGACGTCACGACCTGTTCGACGATCTCGTCGTGTCGGGCGAGGGCCACTGCCATCGCGTGGGGCGTCCGCCTCCCAGGCTGCAGTCGACCCCTCGATATCGGTGAGCAGGAAGGTCACCGCCTTGGTGACTGTTGAAAGTTGCTGTGAGACAGATATTTCGAGCGCATCGTCCTGGGAGACGATCGCGGCTTCGAGCCGGCGTAGGTTCGGTCCGGGGTCGACGCCCAGTTCGTCGGCGAGCAGCGACCGTGCACGTTGATATGCCGCCAGGGCTTCACCCTGTCTGCCTGCTCGGTAGAGAGCGAGCATCAGCTGGCCCCAACGTCTCTCGCGCAGAGGCGCGTCGGCGATGGCGGCCTCGAGCTCGCCGATGATCTCGGCTGCGCGACCCGTCGCAAGCAACGCGTCGGCCCGGTCTTCCACCAAAGCGGCATGGCCTTCGATCCATCGGGTCTTCTCGGATACGCCGCGCTGGCCATCGGGCAGTTCGGGGGTGCCGCGCCAGAGAGACAGCGCCTCGTCGAAGTGGGCCACCGCTTGGCTGATGTCGCCAGAGGCGGCGGCGGCGCGGCCCATCTTGGCGGCCAGCGTGTACCGGGTGGCGTCAACCTCGGTGGTGCTCAGGGTCCACCCCGTGCCCGCGGTCAACACGAAGCCGTCGCCCAGGGTGCGACGCAGCGACGAGATGTGCGTCTGCAAAGCCTTGGCGGCGGTGCGCGGTGGATTATCGCCCCAGAGAAGTTCGACGAGCGTGTCCGACGAGACGACCGAACCGCCGTGAAGGCCGAGCATCGTGAGGATTGACCGGGGTTTGGCGCCGGGAATGGAGACCGGCAGGCCATACTGCCGGACCTGTAGAGGTCCCAAAACCCCCAGCTCCACCTGTTGAAGCGTAGTCACGTCGCCATCGTCATTCGGGCGATTCCACACGCGGTCAAGGTTTAGTAAAGATGTCTGTGGCAGGCTCGATTCGTGGGACTGCCCAAGCCTGATCCGGACGCCCCGCACTTGGCCGATGTGGTGCCGTCGGTGCTGGCGGCGATGGGTGTTGCGGGATTCGACAGCCGGATCCCGCTACCCGGCGATATCGCCGGGGCGTGCGTCTGCTCATCGACGGGCTCGGCGCAGAACTGCTCGATTCCCATACCTCCGACGCCCCGGTCATGGCCGGCCTTCGCGGTCGCACGCTGCAGGTCGGCTTCCCGTCCACGACGGTCGCCGGGCTCGCCGCGCTGGGTACCGGGTGCCGTTCCGGCGAGCACGGCCTCGTCGGCTACTCCTTCCGGCTACCGGATGTCGGTGTTGTGAACTCTTTGCGGTGGCGCATGCACCCCTGGGGCGACGACCTGCGCGAGACCGCACCGCCCGAGCAGGTTCAGCCCATGCCGACGACCTTCGAGCGGGCGGCGTCGGCGGGCGCCGCGGTCAGCGTCATCTCCGGCGCGGAATTCACCGGGTCCGGGCTGACCCGTGCGGTTTTGCGTGGCGGTCGCTACATCGGTGTGCAGGCATTGGGCGATCTGGCGGCGCGGGTACGCGAGACGGTCGTCGACGGCGGGTTCTGCTACGCCTACCACAGCGAGCTCGACATGATGGGGCACCTGTACGGGCCCGGATCGCCCGCGTGGCGGATGCAGCTGCGCCAGATCGACCGCCTGGTGGAGTCCGTCGTGGAGGGTCTGCCGCCGGGTGGGTTGCTCGCGGTGGTGGCCGACCACGGCATGGTCTCAGTCGACACCGCGGAAGTTGTCGACATCGACAGCGACCGAGGCGCTCACCGATGGCGTGACCGACATCGGGGGCGAACCGCGGGCGCGACACATATATATAGCCAACGGCGCCGCCGACAACGTGCTGGCCACCTGGAGGGAGACGCTCGCCGAACGGGCGTGGGTGGTGTCGCGCGAGGAGGCCATCGCCGCCGGGTGGTTCGGTGAGCGAGTCAGCGACGCGGTGCGCTGTCGCATCGGTGACGTCGTGGCGGCAGCCCGCGGCTCGGCGGGTTTGCTGAGGCGAACGGTCGAGCCACTCGAATCTTCGTTGATCGGCCACCATGGGTCGCTGACAACTGCAGAACAGAACGTCCCGCTCCTGCTCGCCCACGGGTGAGCTGTGTTGTCGGTTGGTACTTCGATACGTTAAGCGCTTGTACTACAGGAACTTTCGTGTATTCCGCCGATGAACCACGCACTGGCCAGATCGAATTCGTCACACTGACAAGAGGAATCGTTCTTCGAACCAACGCCACCAGCAAATAAACGCGTGAATATGCCACTTTCTGCTGGGAATTCAGTGAATCAGGCCATGGATCTAAGGAATTGTGAACGGGGTCACACCATTTCGCGTGAACGTGGTCACAGATTTTGGCGTGTTACAAAAACCGCTGCTAACGTCCGTCCGCATGTTTGCTACCGTAACGCTGTTGACGCTTGTCAACTCGCTGTCCGGCACGCCGTACGTGACCGGGGGTGACTCACCGGGGGGAACGGACTGCTCTGGTCTGGTTTCCTTCGTGACCAATGCCGCGACCGGCCGGCCCGTCTACGGGGATCGGTTCCACACCGGGAACATCGAGAGCGCTCTGAAGGCACGTGGCTTCCAGTACGGCTCACAACCCGGCGCTCTGGTGGTCGGCTGGAACAGCGGCCACACCGCGGCGACCCTGCCCGATGGCACTCCGGTGTCCTCGGGCGAAGGCGGTGGAGTGAAGGTCGGTGGCGGCGGCGCGTACCAGCCGCAGTTCACCAACCACATGTTCCTGCCGATGCCGGCCGACCAGCCGCCACCGCCTCCCGGCGCCCCAGTCGTGTTGATGGGCCAGCAGGCCCCGATGCCGCCCGCACCGCCGATGGGACCACCGCCCCCCATGCCGCCGGGACCGCCGATGGCACCGCCACCGCCGCCCGCACCGCCGATGGCGCCGCCGCCCCCGGGAGCTCCGATGTTGCCGCCCGCCGCCTCCGCCCGGCGCCCCGCTCCCGCCGCCCCCCGCTCCCGGCATTCCGCCGGCTCCGGGGATGCCACCGGCCTGACCTCGGGGGCGCGATAACGTCTGCGGCGTGATCGTCCTGCTGCCGCCGTCGGAGACCAAGCACGCCGGTGGCGACGGACCTCCGATGCGCCTGGACGCTCTAGCCCATCCCGAGTTCGCGCCGCTGCGCGCCGCACTTGTCGACGAGTTGGTCGAACTGGCCGCCGACAAGTCGGCGTGCAGTCGCGCACTCGAGCTATCGGCATCGCAGGATGCCGAGATCGAACGAAACGCCATGCTGCGCAGCGCTCCCACCCTGCCCGCGATCAACCTCTACACCGGCGTGCTGTACGACGCCCTCGACGTGAAATCGCTGACGGGCGCCGCCGCGGGCCGTGCACGAGCCCGGCTTGCGGTCGGCTCGGCGCTTTTCGGGCTTCTGCGCGCAGACGATTCCATTCCCGCATACCGGCTCTCGGCGACGTCGAAGCTGCCCGGACAACCTCCACTGGCGACGCGCTGGCGCCCATTGTTGGAGCCGGCGCTGGCCCGGATGGCGGCAGGCGAGCTGGTCGTCGACCTCCGGTCAGGTTCGTACGCGTCGCTTGGCAGGTTGGCAGACGCTGTTCGCGTAGAAGTCGTTTCCGAGCGCCCCGACGGCAAACGCACGGTTATCAGCCATTTCAACAAGGCCCACAAGGGGCGGCTGGCCCGCATCCTGGCGTCCACCCGATCCGAGCCCGGCGACGCGGGGGCGGTCGCCACCATCGCGCGGCGCGCGGGAATGCGCGTGGAGCGCAACGGCAGTCGATTGACGGTCGTGGTAGCTGCCTGACAACTGGTGAAACATAGGCGCCACCAAGGGGATTCGTGCGTTAGATCGGAGCGATCAAGTCCGTCGTGTAGAACTCCGCCGGAACCTGCGAGAACCTGTCCGGGCGGCTGATAAACACAAACGCGCCCGTCGCGCCCGGCTCGATCGTGTCCTGAAGCGTCACAGCCGCGGCCCCGACGCCATCGGTGTTCAACGAACCCTGTGCGACGCCGGGATCTGCCCCCCAACAAGGCGCCGCCGACGACCGGGGCACCTGGATCATCCTGATGTCGTAATGCGTGTTCGGCACGGCGGTCGCAATCTGCACATCGACCGTCACAGTCGACCCGGCCGATCGCAAGGTGCCCAAGGGTCTCCCCATTCCCGTCGGACCGTTGTACTCGGTTTCACTGAAATCGCACCGTCGCAGCATCTGCGAGAACGGCAGAACAGTGCCGCCACCTCCGCCGGATACTCCCCCGCCGCCGCCGACACCGTCGGCGAGCGCTCCTGCAGGTGGCGCAGCCAAAACCATGGCCGTCGCGAGCGTCAAAATCCGTGTCGTCTGCCGCATAGTCCCGAGTAAAGCACCGATCAGCTGCGCGTTGGGCAATTCCAGCGGGTCGACGAATGGCGATCTGCCGGCACGGGCTGAGGTCAGTCCCGGCACTCGACGATGTCGTACACACCGTCGGCGTAGAGCGAACGGATGTGCTTCTTGTCGAACTTGCCCACGCTGGTCTTTGGCACCTCGTCGATGAAGGTCCACCGCTCGGGCAGCCAGAAGCGGGCAACCTTGTCGCACAGATGCTTTCGCAGCTCCTCGGCGCTCGCCGAAGCATCCCCTTTGACGACGACGGCCGCCAACGGCCGCTCCTGCCAGCGCTCGTCGGGCACCGCCACCACTGCTGCCTCGAGTACCGCCGGGTGGTCCATGATGCACAGTTCGAGTTCGACCGAAGAGATCCATTCACCGCCCGACTTGATCACGTCCTTTGCGCGGTCGGTGAGCGTGATGAAGCCCTGCGGGTCGACGCGACCGACGTCACCGGTCCGCAGCCAGCCGTTGTCGAACTTCGACGGATCTGCATTTTGGTAATACGACCCGGTGATCCAAGGACCGCGAACCTCTATTTCTCCCACGGCTTTACCGTCGTTGGGCAGCACACTGCCATCGTCATCGACGATGCGGATCTCAACTCCGCTGACGACCCGGCCCGCAGTGGCACGCAATGCCCAGTGGTCGGCTCCCGTGACTTCTGGTGGCGGCGCAGCCAGCGCGGCCAGAGGCGAGGTCTCCGTCATTCCCCAGGCTTGACGGATGGGCACGCCGTAGTGCTCCTCATATTCCTTCATCATCCGTAGCGGGACAGCGGAACCTCCACAAGCAACCAACCTCAGTGACGAGATGTCTCGGTGCGGGTTGGCATGCAGATGCTGCAGTACGTCGTTCCAGATGGTCGGTACCGCGGCGGCGATGGTCGGCCGGTGCAGTTGAATCATGTCCACCAGGGGCTCGGCTTGCAGGAAGCGATCGGGCAGCACCAGGTCGGCGCCGGCCATCACTGCGGCATATGGCTGGCCCCACGCGTTGGCATGAAACATCGGCACTATCGTGAGCACGCGATCACCGTCGACCAGGCCGATGTTATTGGCCGCACAGAACGACATCGAATGCAGGTAACTCGACCGGTGACTATAAACGACACCTTTGGGATTGCCGGTCGTGCCGCTGGTGTAACACATTGCGGCGGCGCTCTTCTCGTCGAGATCGGGCCAGCCGAACTCGATCGGTTGCCCGTCGAGGAGATCGTCGTAGTCGACGACCTTTTTGCCCGAAGCCGCGAGCAGATCCCGATCGCCAGGACCCACCGCCACCACGGTGTGCACGGTTGCCATCTCCGCCAGCACCGGCGCCAGCAACGGAGCCAGCGACATGTCCACCAGCACAACGGCATCCTCGGCCTGGTTCGCGATGAAGGTGATCTGTTCGCCTGCCAGGCGGATGTTCAGCGTGTGCAGCACCGCGCCCATGCAGGGCGCGGCGAAGTACGCCTCGAGGTGCTCCTGGTTGTTCCACATGAACGTTGCGACTCGCTGCCCGGGGCTCACTCCGAGTTCCCGCAGCCCGTGGCCGAGCTGTGCGACCCGCGCTCCGAGTTCCCCGAAGGAGGTCTCGCGGTAGCCGTCGGACGTCTTCGTGATCACCTTGCGGCCGGAGTACCAAGTGGTGCCGTGCCGCAGAATCCCCGTCACGGTCAGCGGAAAGTCTTGCATCGTGCTGTCCATCGACACCCCCAAGGTGCGTGAGTGAGCAGTGTCCATGATCGCCGATGTCCGCAGCTATTCGGCGGGAAATGCACAACGTGACCGATACCATCACCTGCCATGGCGCAGTACGGCTATCCCGCAATGCCGCCACCGAAGGCTCCGGTCTCCGGCGGTGATGTCGCCGTCTCTGTCACTGCGCTCATCCTGACGGTGCTCCTCGGTGCGGTCGCGGCGTTTTTCGGGCTCTTCTCCCTTGCGTTCCTCGACAGTTGCCCACCGGCGACCTGCAGCGTGGATGGTGCCGTCACGGCGGTGATGACCGCGCTTGGTGTCGCCGCAACGATCGGTGTGGTGGGACTCGTCGTGACGGTGGTGCAACTGGTCCGGCGAAAGCGGGGCTGGCCGTTTGCAGTTGCGACCCTTGCGTTGTGCACGATCGCGGTCCTCCTCGGAGGCGTCGGCTACGTGATGGCGGTCGGGTGAGCACACGCGGCGCGGGGTCCTCGGCCGAAATCGACCACGGAGGCGCGCTCGTCACCTACCGTTTGAAGCGTGGAGATACACCCTGCTAAAGCCCCCGGCCTGGTACCGGTCGGGGCACTGCGCTCAGGGGACCCAATCACCGACGTCAACGGTGGCGGTCAGCACTACATAGTTCTGGAGGCCAAGAAGCTCGGTGAGAGCTGCGTCGTCCTCGAGCTGGAGTCCAAGGCCAACGATCAGCTCAGAGTCATCGAGGCGTCCTTTCCCGCCGACTACGAGATGAGTCTGACGCCCCGTCATCCGATCATGTGATCTGGCGTTAATCGCGGATTCGTGCTTCGTTGGAGTCCCCAAAGACGGACGGAGTGCGCAATGCTGCGTGATATTCGCGAACTGATCGATTCGCCAGAGGAATACGCGGCCGAACTGCGCAGGCGCTGGGGCGGATTGTTGAGCTACCGCTACATCGGCCGCAGCTACGCATCGATGGACGTCGTCACCGAGGACAACACCGTCACACTGCGCCACGACATGCGGAACACCTCCGGCGGAGTGCTTTTCGCCGTTTTCGGGATATCGGCTCCGGAAAGCGGCCACATGTCGGATCTGGAGGCGGTGCCGAACCCGGTCATCCATTCGTGCCAGATCGTCGATGCCGGCCGCGACGTGCGTCGCATCGAGATCATCTCCGAAGAGCTCAAGGTCGGCCGCCAGATGGGCTACAGCCGGGCGAAGATCGTCGACGCGGACCAGCCCGACCGTGTGCTGGCGCTGATCGAAGGCCAGGGCGTGACCATCGGGACGCCGCCAGACGGACTGGAACGCATGGAGGCCAACCCGCTCGACGTCGTCGATTCCCCCGACCTGCCTCCGCTGTGGCAGGTGTTCGGCGGCTACCGCCGGCCCGACGGCAATTGGGGACTGCCCGAACTCGCGGTGGAGGTGGCCTCACCCGATGCGGCGCTCCACATCGGACCACAATTCGTCATCCTGGAGACTGCGGCGGTGGACGCCGCGACCGCGGTCGCAGGCACCGACCGCGTGCAAGGCGTCTCGACGCACGTGATGTTTCTCGCGCGAGGCAAGGTCGGCCCGTTCCGTGTCGAAACCGAGCCGATGGCCGGTGGCGACGGCACGGTCGCGGTGCGGGTCCTCATGCGTGACGAAGGGAACGGCGACCGGCTGATCACGACGGCGTCCTACCAATTCCGCTCGGTGTAGCTCCAAGGGCGCCGAGCCGGCATGCGACACTTTGGCCATGGTTGTCGCAATTGCCCGTCCCAAGCTCGAAGGCAACATCGCTGTCGGCGACGACCGCCAGATCGGATTCGCCGAGTTCGGTAACCCGCAGGGACGCGCGATCTTCTGGCTGCACGGGACGCCGGGAGCCCGGCGCCAGATCCCGATGGAAGCGCGCGTCTACGCCGAACAGCAGCACATCCGGTTGATCGGGGTCGACCGGCCCGGCATCGGCTCGTCCACACAGCACAGCTATGACACCGTGGTCGCCTTCGCCGACGATCTGCGCACCATCGCCGACACGCTGGGCATCGACAAAATGGTCGTCGTCGGGCTGTCCGGTGGTGGACCGTACACGCTGGGCTGTGCCGCGGCGATGCCGGATCGCGTCGTGGCCGCCGGTGTCATCGGCGGTGTCGCCCCGACGATGGGTTCGGACGCCATCACCGGCGGTGTGATGGGCACCATCGGTACACGGGTTGCGCCGCTGCTGCAGGTGGCCGGAACCCCTATCGGGCTGATCGCCAGCGCCATCATCCGGCTGGTCCGCCCGATCGCCTCCCCCGCGGCCGATCTGTACGGCCGGGTCTCGCCCGAAGCCGACCGCAGGCTGCTGGCCCGCCCGGAGATCAAGGCGATGTTCCTTGACGACCTGCTCAACGGCAGCCGCAAGCAGCTCTCGGCCCCGTTCTCCGACGTCGTCGTCTTCGCCAGGGACTGGGGTTTCCGGCTGAGCGATATCAAAGTGCCTGTCCGCTGGTGGCACGGCGACGCCGACCACATCGTGCCGTACGCACACGGGCAGCACGTGGTGTCGCGACTGGCCGATGCCGAGCTCTATCCGATGCCCGGCGAAAGCCACCTGGCCGGGCTGGGCCGTGCCGAGGAGATCCTGCACACGATGATCAAGGTCTGGGACGAGTACGGCGACCCGCGCTTCTAGCACGGAAATCAACGGCGTCACACTGCTGTCCGCCATCGCATCCGATTTTCCTGCCGACCCGATACGGTGGACAGGCACGAAAGGAGCGTGGTGATGGCGACCGACCTGACGCTCTACCTCGATGACGAGCCTGGCGAACTGGCGCGGGTAGGCGATGTGCTCGGTAAAGCAGGGGCCAACATCACCGGGCTGTGCGCGGTCACCTCAGGTGGCGGGCAGGCGGTGGTGCACATTCTCGTGCAGGACGCGACCCCGGCGTTCGAGGCGCTGCACGACGCGGGAATCGAGATCGCATCCGAACAGGAGGTGATCGTGTTGAGCATCGACGATCGACCGGGCGCGCTCGGCGAAGTCGCCCGCAGATTGGGGGACGCGAAGGTCAACCTGACGACCGCCTACCTGGCAACCAGTACCCGTCTCGTGCTGGCGGCGGACGATCTCGCCGCCGCGAGGGCCGCGCTCAGCTGATCAGCGCTTCAGCCAACCCGCGACGGTGGCGAGGTCCCTGGTGTACGTCATGAGCAAATCGTCGTGGTACAGCGCACCGCCGCTGATCTTGTCGTTTCCCTGCCAGATCACGTGCACTCGTACCGGGCTCCGGGTGAAGTAGTCGGTGCGGTCCGCATCTCTGCGATTCCATCCGGCCTGTACGGCGCGCTCGGAAATCTCTTTGCGCAGGTCAGCTGCAGTCATTGGGTAGTCCTCCTGACCAGCCAGCGTACGTCATCGCACCGGTGCGGGCTCTCACCCCAGGGCGCGGCGCAGTAGATGCATCGCCACGGTCGTCGACCTTTCGCGGACATCGGACCGGTTACCGGGTAACCGCATGGTGCGGACGTCGGTCGTACCGTCGGCGAGCTTCACGGCAAAGCAGACCGTTCCCACCGGCTTGTCGTCGGTGCCGCCACCCGGACCGGCGATTCCAGTGATCGCGACAGCGGTGTCGGCGGAGAACCGGCGCAACGCACCGTCGGCCATCGCGTCGGCCACGGGTTCGGACACCGCCCCATGCGCATCGATGAGCGCCGGATCCACGCCGAGAAGCTCGGACTTGGCCTCGTTCGAGTAGGCCACCACTCCCCCCACGACGTATGCCGACGACCCGGGAAGTTCCGTCAGTCGGGCCGCGACCAGGCCCGCGGTGCAGGATTCCGCGGTGGCGATCCGCCGCCCAGCCATCAGCGATGCAATCTGATCGTCGACCCTGGAACCGTCTTCGGAGAAGATCTCGCCGCCGTGGCGCTCGCGAAGCAGCGTCATCAGGTCTGCGTAGACGGCCGCGGCGTCGGGTTCGTAGCGGGTGACCATTTCGATCTCGCCACGCCGGAGGCAGGTGGTGATCTCGAGCCTTTCGAAGCCGTCGACGTGCTCTTCGGCGTCGCGCAGCGTATCGGCAAGCCCCGACTCGGGCAGCCCGAACATCCGCACCATCTCCTGGTGATACGTCGTTCGGCCCGCTGTCGCCTCCTGCACCGCGGGCGTCTGCAGAGCCAACGGCCACATCGGCTGCAACTCGCGCGGCGGGCCGGGCAATACGACGACCGTCGGTTTCCCGGGTACGACGACTCCCGGCGCCGTTCCGACCGGATCGATGACATGAGCGCCGGCCGGTATGAGTGCCTGCTTGCGGTTCGCCGCGCGCACTGCCTCCAAATCGACGTTGGGGAAGCGTGCCATCAGTCGCTGCACGATGTCGGCGATCTTGACCTCAAGGTCGTTGTCCAACACCAACTCTCGGCCGCAGAACCGAGCGACCGTCGCGACCGTCATGTCATCCGCAGTCGGGCCGAGACCGCCACTTGTGACGATGAGATCCACCCCCTCGGCAGCGAGGAACCGCAGCTGCGCCTCGATGTCGCCGGGCCGGTCGCCGCAGATGGTGATGTGCGCCAGTTCGACACCCAATTCGAGCAGTCGGTCGGCGATCCACGGACCGTTGCGGTCGGTCACCCTTCCGGTGAGGACTTCGGTTCCCGTCACCACGATGCCCGCGCGCGCGCTCACGCCGTACGACACTACGCACACCGGACGTGGGAGCTGAACGTCGGTAATGTCGTTCTCCATGACTGCGCCGAGATCGCTGCGTGAACTCTTCGATCAGCTCGGCCTCGCCGAAGTCCCGTCGACGGATGACAGCGTGATCATGGAGATGCCCGTCGATGAACGGACCGTCAACACCGCGGGCGGCCTGCAGGGCGGGTTGGTCGCGACGATGGCCGATGTGACGGCCGGCCAACTCGCTGCCCGGGCCACCCCTTTCGGGCACGCAATCGCCACCACCGATCTGTTCATCCGCTATCTGCGACCGATCAAGGTCGGACCAGCGCGGGCAGTCGCGCGAATCCTGCGCACGGGCAAGCGATCCGTCGTCGTCCAGGTGGACATCTATCGGGCCAACGACGACCAGATCGGTGCGACGGCGACGGTCAACTTCGCCGCCGTCGAGTGAACATTGTGATTTCGGCGCGGAAACCGTCGCTGAGCGTGGATTACCGCGCCGAAATCACACCCACCGTCGACTGATCGGGATCAGCCCAGCGGTAGCGGCTTGTGCGGGACGTCGGTCACCAGTCCGCCGTCCATCACGAACTCGGCACCCGTCGCGAATGACGACTCATCGCTGACCAGGAACACCACGAACGGTGCGACCTCCTCGGACTGACCGGGACGGCGCAGTGGCGCGGTGACCATATCGTCGGGGAAATGCTTGGTCATCGGGGTACGGATGAAGCCCGGGTGGATCGAGTTGACCCGGATGTTCTTGGGGCCCAGCTCGATCGCCGCCGACTTGGCCAGTCCGCGGACCGCCCACTTCGACGCGACGTACGGGTGCACCATCGGCGCGCCGCGCAGTCCCTCGATGGACGAGACGTTGATGATCGAGCCCTCGCCCGCCGCCTTCATCTGCTCGACGACAGCCTGCATGCCGAGGAACGTGCCGGTCAGGTTGACGTCGATGACCTGCTGCCACTTGGCCATGTCGAACTTGCCGATCTGGCCGAGTGCGACGATCGCGGCGTTGTTGACGAGCGCCGTCAACTTGCCGAAAGAGTCGACGGCGACCTTGACCGCGGCGTCCCACTGCTCGGCATCGGTGACGTCCAGGTGGACGTAGCGCGCGCTCTCGCCGAGCTCATCGGCCAGCGCCTTGCCCTCTTCATCGAGGATGTCCCCGATGACCACTTTTCCACCCTCGGCGACCAGCGCCCTGGCGTGAGCGGCCCCCATACCCCGAGCTCCGCCACTGATCAGTGCCACTTTTCCGTCCACGCGTCCCATGGGGCGACAGGTTACCGCACGACCAATAAGCAACTAGAACTTGTTCCAATTTGGATTGGCCTCACGCATACTGCTGGCCATGGCAATTCGGGTCGCGCTCATCGGAACTGGCAACTGCGGCAGCCTGGCGCTGCGTCAATTGATCAACGATGCGCGCTTCGACCTCACCGGCGTGTGGGTGTCGACGGAGGCCAAAGTCGGTCGCGACGCCGGTGAACTCGCCGGCCTGAATATCACGACGGGCATCGCCGCGACCGACGACCTCGACGTGATCATCGCGGCCAAACCCGACTGCATCGTCTATACCGCGATGGGCGACACACGCCCACGCGAGGCGTTGGCCGACGTGCGCACGCTCCTGTCCGCAGGCATCAATGTCGTCGGCTCGAGCGTCGGCGCGCTCCAGTACCCGTGGGGACTACTTCCCGACAAGGCCATCCAGAAAGTCGAAGATGCTGCGCGAGAGGGTGATTCGACGGTGTTCTTCACCGGTGTCGATCCGGGCTTTGCGACCGATCTGCTGCCCTTCGCGTTGGCCGGAACCTGCCAGAGCATCGAGCAGATCCGCACCATGGAGATCGCCGACTACGCCACCTACGACGGCGAGACGGTGATGTTCGACGTGATGGGCTTCGGCAACGAGATCGGCGACCTGCCGATGCTGTATCAACCGGGCGTGCTGTCCATCGCCTGGGGCACCGCCATCCGGCAGCTCGCCGCGGGCCTGGGCATCGAGGTCGACGAGATCCGCGACTCCGTCGAGCAGGAACCCGCCCCCGAAGACTTGGACGTCGCGGTCGGCACCATCAAGAAGGGCACCGTCGCGGCGGTCCGCTTCCTGATCGAGGGCATGGTCGGCGGCAAACCAGTGATCGTCGTCGAGCACGTGACACGGCTGCGCGCCGATCTCCGCCCCGACTGGGCGCAGCCCGCTCATCCAGGCGGCTCCTACCGAGTCGAGATCACCGGTGAACCGTCATATTTCTGCGACATCGTTCCGATGAGCCGCAACGGCGGAGCGCCGTATGCGGCAATCCTGGCCGCCGCGGGACGCATCGTGAACGCGATCCCCGACGTCGTGGCCGCCGAGCGCGGCATCCGCACCACGCTCGATATGCCGCTCGTGACAGGGAAAGGTCTGTACGCAGCCACGTAGGCTGGAGCCCGATGACCGCGCAGCCCGTGGCTGAGGACCCAACTGCGGAGATCGCCGCAAGTGAACCGGGTCCCGAAGTCGGTGCATTCTTCGATCTCGACGGCACCCTGGTTGACGGATTCACCGCCGCAGCACATGCCAGCGACCGAATCCGGCGCAGGCAGGCAAGTCTCGGCGAGGTCCTGGGCGTGGTGGAGGCATCGATGCGGTACCGGCTCGGCCGGATGCGGTTCGAGCATCTGCTGACCAGGGCGGCGGGCTATCTGCAGGGCGAATCACTGACCGACCTCGACGACGTCGGCGAGCGAATCTTCGTCGAAAGTGTTTCCACGCGTGTCTTCCCCGCCATGCGCGTGATCGTCCAAGCACATCAGGAACGCGGTCATACGGTGGTGCTCAGCTCCTCGGCGCTCACCATTCATGCCGAGCCGGTGGCCCGATTCCTCGAGGTCGACCATGTGCTGTGCAACCACTTCGAGATCGATCGCGTCGGACGCCTGACCGGCCGGATCGCGAAACCCGTCATCTGGGGGCGGAACAAGGCCAGCGCCGTGGTGGGCTTCTGCGACGTCAACGAGGTTGACCTGCAACGCAGTTACTTCTACGCCGACGGCGACGAGGACGCTGCGCTGATGGCCATGGTCGGCAACCCCCGGCCGGTGAACCCGCGGCCGAAGCTCGCCGCGTTGGCCGCCGAACACGGCTGGCCGGTACTACAGGTCGTCGGTACGGGTAGGCGTCGGCGCCCCTCGTTGCGCAGACTCATCGGCTACGACTGACAGGGGTGCAACGGTGCCCGACAGGTTCAATGACATCGCGGCGGTCATCGCGACGAAGGACTACGCCACCGGCCGCTCTTGGTACGTCCGCGTCATCGGCCGCGAACCCGACTTGGAACCGATCGAGGGCGTCGGCGAGTGGCAGATAGCCGCTACCGCGTGGCTTCAACTCGCCGAGGACCACGATCGTGCCGGCAACACCGCGGTGCGCCTCGGTGTCGACGACCTGGACGCCCAGATCGCGGCCTTGACCGCCGAGGGCATCGAAACGGGTGAAGTCGTGGTGATCGCCGACATGGTCAAGGTCGTCGACGTCGCCGATCCGGACGGCAACGAGGTCTCCTTTGTGCAGGACCTGAGGGCCGAATAGTCCCGAACTGTCTCTAGTGACCCCCGACTGGTCACAACGGCCCGGCGACGTACTAAACTAGAACACGTTCCAATTCGTGATCCGGCGCACCGAGGAGCAGTCATGCACACCCCCATCTGCGATGAACTCAAAATCGAGTTCCCGATCTTCGCCTTCACTCATTGCCGCGACGTGGTCGTCGCCGTCAGCAAGGCCGGCGGGTTCGGTGTGCTCGGCGCGGTCGGCTTCACGCCCGAGCAGCTCGAGATCGAGCTCAAGTGGATCGACGAGAACATCGGCGACCACCCCTACGGCGTCGACATCGTCATCCCCAACAAATACGAGGGCATGGATTCGGTCGACCTGGACCCCGAGGTGCTCAAGAAGCAGCTCAACGCCCTCGTGCCCGAGGAGCACCTTGAGTTCGCCCGCAAGATCCTCGCCGACCACGGTGTGCCCGTCGACCACAGCGACGACGATGCGCTGCAGCTGCTCGGTTGGACCGAGGCGACCGCGACACCGCAGGTCGAGGTCGCGCTGCAGCACCCGAAGTGCACGCTGATCGCCAACGCGCTCGGCACCCCGCCCGCCGACATGATCAAGCACATCCACGACGAAGGACGCAAGGTCGCCGCGCTGTGCGGATCCCCGTCGCAGGCGCGCAAGCATGCCGACGCCGGAGTCGACATCATCATCGCCCAGGGCGGCGAGGCCGGTGGCCACTGCGGCGAGGTGGGCTCAATTGTGCTTGTGGCCACAGGTCGTCAAGGAGGTCGCGCCCGTTCCCGTGCTTGCCGCCGGCGGTATCGGCAGCGGCCAACAGATCGCGGCGGCCCTGGCCCTCGGCGCGCAGGGCGCGTGGACCGGTTCGCAGTGGGTCATGGTCGAGGAGTCCGAGCACACACCGGTCCAGCACGCCGCGTACGCCAAGGCGTCCAGTCGCGACACCGTTCGCAGCCGGTCGTTCACCGGTAAGCCTGCGCGGATGCTGAAGAACGACTGGACCGAGGCCTGGGAGAACCCGGACAACCCGAAGCCGCTCGGTATGCCCCTGCAGTACATGGTCTCCGGCATGGCGGTCGCGGCCACCCACAAGTACCCCAACGAGAGTGTCGACGTCGCGTTCAACCCGATCGGCCAGGTTGTCGGCCAGTTCACCAAGGTGGAGAAGTCGTCGGCCGTGATCGAGCGGTGGGTGCAGGAATACCTCGAGGCGACCAGCACGCTCAACGAGATCAACGAGGCGGCCTCTGTCTGATTCGCGGCTCGCCGCGTGAGTCTGATCGCGGCCGCCTGTGCCGGCTTCCTGATCGCCGTGCTGTGGATGGATCTGATCTTCGACAGTCAGGTCTTGCGCCACCGCGGGGCCGACGAAGTTCCTGAGCCCGTTCTCGCATCCATCGCGGGTTACTACCACCGCGCCACGACGACCTCACGCCCGATGAGCTATCTGATCGCGCTGGTGATGGCGATCCTGTTGGGCACGTTGCTTTTTGGGTCGTTCGGTGGCCGACATCCGACGTGGCTGTCGGTCGCCGCACTCACGCTCACCGGCGGGCCGATCCTGCTGGCTACGATCCGCACCGTCCCGAACGCGGTCCGGCTGGGATCCCGTGCCGACGGCGTCGGCGAGCAATCGCGGCTGGCGCGGGCGATCTGCCTCGACCACGTGTTGTGCCTGGTGTGCATGGTGGCGTTTCTCGCCGTGTGGCTCACTGGTTAGCCGGGCCGGGTTGCACGAACGTTCCTTACCGCTCGAAAAATCGCCAAGATGTCGATCGGTAAGGAACGTTCGCGGACGGTCTCGCTTCCCGCCCGGCGATTATGTAAGGTCACATACATAGTCGGTCGGACGGAGGGATCCAGTCGTGCCAAGTCCCCGCGAGCGCATGGTGGTATCGGCGGCGCTGCTCATTCGCGAGCGTGGTGCCCATCCGACCGCCATCGCCGATGTGCTGCAGCACAGTGGCGCGCCGCGGGGGTCGGCATACCACTACTTCCCCGGCGGTCGCACCCAACTGCTGTGTGAGGCGATCGACTTCGCCGGCGGATACGTCGCGGCGAAGATCGAAAAGGCGGCGTCCGGCGTAGACGCGCTTGACGGCCTGTGCGCCTACTACCGAAAGCAGTTGCTCACAAGCGACTTCCGGGCTGGCTGCCCCGTCGTAGCCGTCAGCGTGGAGGCGGGCGACCCCGACAAACCCGACGCCGCCAACCCCGTGATCGAACGCGCGGCCGCAGCCTTTGCGGGGTGGACAGACCTCATCGCCGAGAAACTGCTCGCCGACGGCGTGTCCGCCGACCGCGCCGCCGAGCTGGCCATGTTGACGATGACGTCGGTCGAAGGCGCGATCGTCGTTGCCCGAGCCTCCCGCGACGTCAAACCTCTCGACCTTGTTCACGGCCAGCTACGCGCCCTCGTACTGGCCGAAACCCCGGAAAGGAAGTCCAGCGATGGTGGATGAATGGCAGTCGACCGCGTGCATCTTGTGCGAATGCAACTGCGGCATCGTCGTTCAACTCGACGGCCGCAAGCTGGCCAAGATCCGCGGCGACAAGGAGCATCCGGCGTCGCAGGGATACACCTGCAACAAGGCGCTACGGCTGGATCACTACCAGAACAACCGCAGCCGGTTGACCTCTCCGATGCGTCGACGGTCCGACGGTAGTTACGAGGAAATCGACTGGGACACAGCAATTGCCGAGGTAGCAGCCGGCTTCAAACGCATCGCCGACACCTACGGCGGCGACAAGATCTTCTACTACGGCGGCGGCGGGCAAGGCAACCATCTCGGCGGCGCGTACAGCGGCGCTTTCCTCAAGGTGCTCGGCTCGCACTACCGCTCCAATGCGCTCGCGCAGGAGAAGACGGGTGAAGCCTGGGTGGACGCCCACCTCTACGGCGGCCATACGCGAGGCGAATTCGAGCACGCCGAGGTGTCGGTGTTCATCGGCAAGAACCCGTGGATGTCGCAGAGTTTCCCGCGGGCAAGGACGGTGCTCAACGACATCGCCAAAGACCCCGAACGCGCCATGATCGTCATCGACCCGGTGATCACCGACACCGCCAAGATGGCCGACATTCACCTGCGCGTGCGGCCGGGAAGCGATGCCTGGGCGTTGGCCGCGCTGGCCGCTGTCCTGGTGCAGGAAGATCTATGCGACAACCGATTCTTGGCCGAGCATGTCACCGGCGTTGAATCCGTTCTCGACGTATTGCGCACTGTCGACGTCGGCGATTATGCGCTGCGGTGCGGTGTCGACGAGGAGCTGATCCGCGCCGCGGCGCGTCGCATCGGCAGCCGCGGCGAGCGTTGCCGTCTTCGAGGACCTCGGCATTCAGCAGGCGCCCAACAGCACGCTGTGCTCGTACCTGAACAAGCTGCTGTGGATCCTGACCGGAAACTTCGCCAAACGCGGTGGGCAGCACCTGCATTCGTCGTTCGGGCCGCTGTTCCGCCACACGCGCGGACGTAGGCCGCACCCCGGTGACCGGTGCGCCGATCGTCGGCGGGCTGATCCCGAGCAACGTTGTCCCGCAGGAAATGCTGACCGACCATCCGGATCGGTTCCGCGCCATGGTCGTCGAGAGCAGCAATCCCGCTCATTCATTGGCGGATTCGAATGCGTGCCGCGAGGCATTCAGCTCGCTGGAGCTGATGGTGGTGATCGACGTCGCGATGACGGAAACAGCGCGGCTGGCCCACTATGTGCTGCCGGCCGCATCGCAGTACGAGAAGGCGGAGGCGACGTTCTTCAACCTCGAATTTCCGCACAACACCTTCCATTTGCGGCATCGCTTGATGGAACCGCTCGAGGGCACGCTTCCCGAACCCGAGATCTGGGCGCGACTGGTGCGGGCACTGGACGTGGTCGACGACGCCGACCTGGAACCGTTGCGACGCGCCGCAAGCGAGAGTCGCGAGGCGTTCACGATGGCGTTCCTGCAGGCCGTGGGAGCCAGTCCGATACTGGGCAAGGTACTCCCCTTCGTGCTTTACGAAACGCTGGGACCGACTCTGCCCGAAGGACTTACCGGAGCGGCCGCGTTGTGGGGACTGGCGCAGAAGGCCGCGATGGCCTACCCCGAGGCGGTGCGCCGGGCCGGGTATGCGGACGGCAACGCACTGTTCGACGCCATCCTGGCGAGCCGCTCGGGTGTCACGTTCACCGTCCACGAGTACGAGGACGACTTCGCGCTGATCACCCATGCGGACCACAAGATCGCGCTGGACATGCCAGAGATGCTCGACGAGATTCGCGCCCTGTCCGACGCCCGACCGCATTTCACGACGCCCGACTTCCCGATCGTGCTGTCCGCGGGCGAACGTCGTGCCTACACAGCCAACGACATCTTCCGCGATCCGACCTGGCGCAAGCGCGACGCCGACGGCGCACTGCGGGTCAGCCTCGAGGACGCCGAGGCGCTCGGGCTGGTGCACGGCGGGCGGGCCCGCATCACCACCGCGGCGGGCAGCGCGGAGTCGAGCGTCGAGATCAGCGAAGCGATGCTTCCCGGCCACGCATCGTTGCCCAACGGGTTCGGCCTCGATTTCGTCGACGGCGACGGTCGCGCGCATGTTCCCGGAGTGGCGCCGAACGCGCTGACATCCAGTGACTGGCGTGACGCGTATGCCGGCACCCCCTGGCACAAGCACGTACCCGCCCGGATCGAAGCGGTGCCGGCCGCGCTGAGCACCGTCTAGTCACGACAGCAGGCGCCGGGTCGCGCGCTCCAGCACCTGTTGTCTGCTGCTGCCCGGGTGGTCGGCTGCGATGAACTGACTGCCGATGGCCAACGAGAACGCCAGCATGCCGCGAGCCTCGACGTCGCCGGCGTCGTCACTGAAGGTGCCGATCAGCGCGCGCAGGTACTCCATGCGCCGGTTGTCGACGCGCCGCAGACGTCTGGCCACGGACTTGTCGCGGCGCGCCCAGTCGCGCACGGCGAGGTCGATCGGCAGTAGGTCTTTGGCGAACGTAAGCATGCCCGCTTTGCGTACCTTGTCCCTCGCGTCGCCGCCCCCAGCCTCGACACGGTCGAGCACCTCGTCGGTGCTGCGGTGCTCCCACTCGTCGAGGAGTGCGTCGAGAAACACTGCCCTGCTCTCGAAGTGGTGGTAGAAGCCGCCGCGCGTGACTTCAAGCGCCTTCGCGAGCAGGTCTATGCGCACCGCGTCGGGTCCGCCTGCTGCTAGCGCTACCAGGCCTACGTCGATCCACGTGCTCCGTGGTGTACGGGTCTGGGCGACCATGGTTCTCCAATTCGCAGACAGGGTCTTGACGGGGACGATCAATCAAGCATACAGTACTGTATGTTTGGTTCTGCACCACTCGACAAGAGCGAGCACCTGACGCGCCCGTGGCGAATCCACGACCTCACCAAGGACTTTCAGGTCCTCGACGTGTGGGCGTTGCCAACGCCGGGTGGAGCCGGCGACTTCCCGCACCTGGTCGACATGTGGTCGACGTTCGACCCGGGACGCTCCTCTCGCGTCGTGCGGGCATTGTTCGCGATCCGGTGGACCATCGGTCGGGTACTCGGCCTCGACCGGCCGGAGACGGGCCTCGGAGTACGTGTCGAGACGCTGCGCGACAAGCTGCCCGCCGATCTACGCGACACCCCAACGAATCTCGGGTCCGACCGGTATCCGTTCAGCCCGCTGTATCTGACCGACGATGAGTTCGCGATGGAGATCGCCAACCAGACAGTGCACGGGGTGTTGCACGTCGGCTGGGTTCCCGACGGCACCGGAGGCTTCCGCGGACAGATGGCCGTTCTCGTGCGACCCAACGGCGCACTCGGTCTCGCCTATATGGCCGCGATCGCTCCGTTTCGCCACCTGGTCGTCTACCCACTGATGATGCGCGACATCGGTCGAGCCTGGCGCGAGCAGCTCGGTGCCCCAACCAAACCGAAGGAAGGCAGCGATGACCAACACTGAGGCCGCCGAAGCCCGAGTCCGTCAGATCACCCCAGACGCTGCCACCCTGTCGCCGAGCATGCTCGGCCGGATCGACTACGTGGATGCGTTCGTCGTCGACGTCGGTGCGCCGCACAGTCGCCGCGCCGAACAATGGATGCGCGTCATCCTGGAAGACGCACCGGCGAGCGTCCGCCTGCGACTGCTGTCAGCGTGGTCGGCGATCGGACTCAAGGTCAGCCTGCCTGGCCCCGGCCGGTCGGTGCTCGGCTGGCAGATCCGCGCCGCGAATGTCGATTTCGTGCTGCTCGGCGCCGACTCGCGCATCGGCATGCCGGGTGAGCTGTTGCTGCGGCTTCGGGAGGATGGACTGTTGTTCGCCACCCTTGTCCGGCAAGACAATTCAATCGCTCGCGCCATGTGGTCATCTATCGAGGCCGCACACGTGCGAACGGTGCGCTCGATCCTCGAGATGGCTAGCCGGCGGGCGGCGGTGGTGTAGGCGGAACCGGAGCAGCAGCGGCCGGCGGCAGCGGATCACCCGCAGGAGGCGGTGGCGCAGCAGGCATCGGCTGCGCTGGATTCGCGGCGAGTCCCGGAGGTGGCGTGGCGGTGGCGCTCAGCGGCCGCTGCGTGAGCAGAAGCAGGGCATCCTTGCCGCTCACCTCCTGCGTCTGGACGGCGTGCCAGAGTTCGCGCAGGTACGACTGACCAGTGCTCTGCTGCGGGCCGACCGGGGTCATGCTGGTGCCGGGCGGCAGGTTCTCGGGGCTCACCAGATGCGGGACTTCCGCGGGCGGCGCCGCGTCGGCGGCCAACGGCACGGCAGGCGGAGGACCCGGGATGTCGGGTGCGGCCAGCGCGGGCGGCGGAGGAGGCGGAGGAACGGGGACGCCCGGATCGGCCTGCGCCGTCGTCGCTCCCGCCAGCAGCGCGGCCAGCGCTCCCAGGCCCGCGGTGGCCACTGTCGCCGCCTTCACCTCGAAGTCGATTCTCACCCAAGCCCCCAATCCGCATGCTGACCCGAATTCGGTCTACCGACTGCTTCAGTTTGACGCTCGAAATTGTTACACCTGAGTCCCATGTGACCAACCGGTAAATAATCCGCACGGCGTGGGAACACGTTCTACTTCGGAGTTTCTGTAACCGCCCGCAGCGGGCCCCAACTGTGGTGTAGCAATGAATCAACGGCACTAGACAACGTCATACGAGGGATGCATCGATGCCAACTCCGAACCTTCCGCCCGGATTCGACTTCACCGATCCCGACATCTACGCCGAGCGGCTCCCGATCGACGAGCTCGCCCATATGCGGAAGGTCGCCCCAATCTGGTGGCAGAAGCAGGAGAGGGGCAATCTCGCGTTCGGCGACGACGGTTACTGGGTGGTGACCAAGCACAAGGACGTCAAGGAGGTGTCGCGGCGCAGCGACGTGTTCTCCAGCAACAAGAAGACCGCGCTGCCGCGGTACCGCGATGAGGCCGATCCCGCATCTCTGGAGACGGGCAAGGTCGTGCTGCTCAACCAGGACGCGCCGCACCACACCCACCTGCGCAAGATCATCTCGCGCGCGTTCACCCCGCGGGCAATCGAGTCACTTCGCGAAGAGCTGCGCGTTCGGGCGCGCGACATTGCCAAGCGGGCCGCGGCCGAGGGATCCGGTGATTTCGTCGAGCAGGTGTCGTGTGAGCTTCCGCTGCAGGCGATCGCCGGACTGATGGGTGTGCCCCAGGAAGACCGCATGAAGCTGTTCGAGTGGTCAAACCAGATGGTCGGCGACCAGGACCCGGAGTACGGCAGGAATGACCCGACGGCCGCATCGGTCGAACTGATCATGTACGGCATGCAGATGGCGGCCGAGCGCGGCAAGAACCCTGGCGACGACCTCGTCACCAAGCTGGTGCAGGCCGATGTCGAGGGCCACAAGCTCACCGACGACGAGTTCGGCTTCTTCGTGATTCTGTTGGCGGTGGCCGGCAACGAGACCACTCGAAACTCGATCACCCAGGGCATGATGGCATTCACTGAATTCCCCGACCAGTGGGAGCTTTTCAAGCGCGAGCGGCCCGCGACGGCCGCGGACGAAATCGTCCGCTGGGCATCGCCGATCACCTCCTTCCAGCGCACCGCGCTCGAGGACACCGAGCTGGGCGGCGTGCAGATCAAGAAGGACGACCGGGTGGTGATGTTCTACCGTTCGGCCAACTTCGACGAGGAGGTGTTCGACGACCCCTACTCGTTCAACATCTTGCGTGATCCCAACCCACACGTGGGATTTGGCGGTACCGGTGCCCACTACTGCATAGGTGCGAACCTGGCCAGGATGACGATCGATCTGATCTTCAACGCGATTGCAGACGAGATGCCCAATCTCACACCGATTTCGGCGCCCGAGCGGCTACGGTCGGGTTGGCTCAACGGCATCAAGCATTGGCAGGTCGACTACACCGGCGCCGGCGCTACCTGACCGGATAGTTGACAAGCGAGCGCCAGTAATCCTCGGGGATCTCGACGTTCGACCGCATGGCCATGGCCAGCCCGGTCGCCATGGCGATACCGAGTAGGCCGAGCCACAGGCCCGCAAGCCCGATCACGATCCACGCGACGGCAGTGACGGTCGGCCACGGCGACATCAGCACCAGCAGCGGTGCGAAGAAGAATCCCGCGCCGATGTACCACGAAGAGCCCGCGCGGTCGGAGATCAGCACGAAGTGCAGCCACCGCGGGATGGGCCGATCGGCGGGTGGTGTGGTCCGCATGGTCGTTCTCCTTCGCTCGACTGTCGTCTTCAACAGTCCCCGCGCAAGGTAAGTGTCGCAATTACCTGACGCGTAATGGCCGCGGTCGCGGAGGTGCGCGACACTGGGCCCGTGACCACCGCTCATGTGCAGTCGCCGCCCTTCGGCACGATGATGCGCGATTGGCGACAGCGGCGTCGGCTGAGCCAACTCGACCTGGCGATCGAGGCCGACGTATCAGCCCGCCATGTCAGCTTCATCGAAACCGGCCGGTCGAGCCCGAGCCGGGCAATGGTGTTGCGCCTCGCCGAGGTGCTCGGCGTTCCCCTACGCGAACAGAACCAGTTGTTGATGGCTGCCGGGCTCGCCCCGGTGTACAGCGAGCGGTCGCTGCACGATCCGGAGATGGCCGCCGTGCGCGACGGAGTCGAGCGTGTCCTGAGTGCATACAACCCGTTTCCCTGTGTCGTGGTGAACCGGGGATGGCAGATCGTGCACGCCAATACAGGCGCCGGAGTGCTTTTGGAGGGCGTCGCGCCCAGCCTTCTCGAGCAACCGAATGCGCTTCGCATCGCGCTGCATCCCGAGGGACTGGCGCCGCGCATCCGAAACCTCGCACAGTGGCGACACCACCTCGTCGAGCGGTTGCGTCGTGAGGCCGCGGTGAGCGGTTCGGACGAACTGGCGGTGCTGTTGACCGAGATCGAGGCCTTTCCAGGTGGATTCGACGGAAGTCGCGATCTCGGCGGCGTCGCGGTTCCGTTGGAGCTCTACACCCCGCAGGGTCAGCTGCTGACATTTCTGTCGACCGTCACAACGTTCGGCACGGCGCTCGACCTCACCGCGGCCGAACTGTCCATAGAGGCGTTCCTACCCGCCGACGAGGCGACCGCCGCCGCGCTCCGGTGAAATGCACGCGGCGGGCCGTCAACAGCAATAGAGTCACCCGACATGGACAATCGACTCGTCGCGACAGTCGCCGTTGCGCTCGCCGCAGCCTCGGCAGGCTGCTCGACGCCGGAGGCGGCACTCGGCGGCACGACCGCGAAAGTGACCATCAACGGCAAGAGCACTGGTGACGCACACGCCGTGACGTGCACGCAGACCGGGTGGATGTGGAACATCAAAACCCCGGGCGAGCCGAGGGGGTTCACTGCGTTCTTGAACACCCAGGACGAAGTCACCGTCCAGTCGGTCGATTTCCGCGACTTCGGTGGCTTCACGGGCACCTTCTGGCAGGGCCGCCTCGGGGAAGCCGAGGTGACCGGCAACGGCGGGAAGTTCACGATCACGGGATCGGCCGACGGTTCGTACACGGAGAACCCGAGCAATGCCGTGACGGCGACGTTCCGCATCGAAGCCAACTGCTGACCAGTGGTACACCCGTTCCGCGCGGCCATCGAAGCCCAGGATCTCGACGCCGCCGTCGCCCTCCTTCGCGAAGACGTCGTCTTCCGTAGTCCGGTCGTCTTCACACCCTATGAGGGTCGAGATGTGTTGCGGCAGATCCTGGCCGCCGTCATGGATGTTTTTCAGGACTTCCGCTACGTGCGCGAGATCGGCGACGACGGCGCGCGTGACCATGCGCTGGTCTTCGAAGCCAGGGTGGGCGAGAAACAGCTTCAGGGCTGCGACTTCATCCAGCTCGACGACGACGGTGCGATCAAAGAGCTCACCGTCATGGTGCGTCCGATGCAGGCCATGCTTGCGCTGGCCGCCGCGATGAAGGAACGGCTCGCCGCCATCTAGCAACTGGTCTGACCACTTGACCTCTGGCCAGTCGGCTGGCACTCTAAGTGTCATGGCCCTCCAACCGGTGAACCGCCGATCGGTGCCCGAAGACGTCTTCGAGCAGATCGTCGCCGAGGTACTCAGCGGCGAGATGCAACCCGGCGAATCGTTGCCCAGTGAGCGCAGGCTCGCCGAGGTGCTCGGCGTATCACGGCCCGCTGTGCGCGAAGCGCTCAAGCGCCTTACCGCAGCAGGCCTGGTCGAAGTGCGTCAGGGCGACGCCACCACGGTGCGCGATTTCCGTCGGCACGCTGGTCTCGACCTGCTCCCCCGGCTGCTCATCCGCGCGGGCGAACTCGACGTGTCTGTGGTCCGCAGCATTCTGGAGACCCGATTGCACAACGGTCCGAAGGTCGCCGAACTCGCCGCCCAGCGTCGTGGCCCGGAACTGGCCGGAATTCTCGATGGCGTACTGAGCGCGATGGCCGACGAGAACGATCCCGTCGAACAGCAGCGCTGCGCCCTGACGTTCTGGGACCACATCGTCGACGGCGCGAACTCGATTGCCTTCCGGCTGATGTACAACACGCTGCGCGCGACCTACGAGCCTGCGCTGCCGGCCCTTGCTGCCGTGATGGCCGACGAGGTGGGCCGCCCGCAGGCATACCGCGAACTGGCCGATGCGATCGCCGCTGGCGACGCCGCGCGGGCAAGGCAGGCCGCACACGACTTACTCGAACCCGCAACTACGGCGCTCCTCGCCGCCCTCGATGATCTGGAGGACCCGTCATGACCACCGCGAGCGCACATACCGCACGCAAGACGGTCACGCTGGCCGGCGCCGCACGAGAATTCGCTAAGCACCCCTCCCCCTGGATGATTGGCGCCGTCCTCGTCGCGGCGGTGGTCGCGCGCGCCATCGTCGGTGACTGGCAGATCACCGACGCGGTCGTACCGCTGGTGATGGTGGCGCTGTTTCCGTTCTTCGAGTGGATGATCCACGTGTTCATCCTGCATTGGCGCCCCAAGCGGGTCGGCCGACTGACGATCGACCCGTTGCTGTCCAGGGAGCACCGCGCCCACCACGTGGATCCCCGCAACATTCCCCTGATCTTCATACCGTGGAAATCGCTTGCGACGTGGGTGCTTCCGCTCGCGATCGGAATTTCGCTGCTGGCCTTCCCGCGGCTTGGGATGGGCCTGACCTACCTGGTGTGTATCGCGTTGGCCGGACTCGGATATGAGTGGACCCACTACCTGATCCATACCGATTACAAGCCCAAAACCCGTGTCTATCGGGCGATTTGGCGCAACCATCGCAACCATCACTACAAGAACGAGCACTACTGGTTCACGGTCACAAGTTCGGGCACGGCTGACCGTCTGTTGCGGACGTATCCGGATCCGGCTGCCGTCGAGAACTCACCCACCGCTAAGAACCTGCACGCCGAGCTGCCGGCATCGGACAAAGGCCGACGCTAGCCCTCGACGATGATCGGATCGCCTATCTGAACCGTGTTGTAGTACCAGTCCGCGTCGTCCGGGCTGAGGTTGATGCAGCCGTGGCTGACGTTCTCATAGCCCTGTGAACCGACCGACCACGGGGCGCCGTGCACATAGACACCGCCCCAGGTGACACGCACCGCGTCGTAGACGGTGAGCTTGTAGCCCTCAGGGTCGTCCAGCGGGATGCCGATCGTCCGCGAATCCATGATCACGGTCGATTGCTTCTCGAGCGCGGTGAAGTTTCCGACGGGCGTCGCGAATCCGTATTTGCCCATCGATGCCGGCATCTCGCGCATGACCTGCCCGTCCATGCTGACCGTGAAGGTGTGATTACTGATGTTGGCCACCCCGACCGTGGCGGACCCGGTCTGGAAGTTCGCCTTGGCGCCACCGACGGACACCGCGATGGTTGTGTGTGCAGGCCAGAACTCGCTCGGATTCCATTGCAGAACACGGTCGTTGAGCCAGGTGAACTCTCCTACCGGCGGCACCGGTGATGCGATATCGACGCTGTTCTCCGCAGCGGTACGGTCAGCGATCTTCCCCGCGAAGGTCACCGTAACCGGATGGGCCACACCGACTGTCACGCCGGCTGGCGAGATGCTGACGACGTCCGTTCCAGCGGTCACACCCGCAGAACCGGTCGCGACAGACCCGGACAGGGCGGTCACCATCAAGCCAACCACGGCCACCAATCGAAGCTTCAGCACACTTTTATCCTAGTTCGTCGGGAAGAGTTAGCAGGGTAGCCGCAAGTTCCACGCGTCACGGCATGTCGTCGTCACTGGTGCTATTCATTACGACCGATCATCGAATCCGCCGTTCAGAACGTTTCAGACCGCGCCGATCCGCGCCGGTGCCGACAGCCGGCTGGCCGCCAGCAACGCGTAGCCGACCGCGCTCCCACGGCCGCCCAGCACACAAACATTCAGCAGCACATGGGCCAGCCTGACGCTGCCGGGATCCAGAAAGTAATACGGCGCGCACCGGCCTGCCTCACCGCAGGACCGCTGGCTGACGACGTCACTGAGGGGGTAGCGGCGCCTCCGGCGGAGGCAAAGGTGCATCTGGCGGTGGTGGCGGTGCCGCGTCCGACGGTGGTGCCGCTTCAGGCGGTAGCGGTGCGGGCATCGGCGGTGGTGCCGCTTCAGGCGGCGGCGCGGGTGCTCCGGGTGCCGCAACGGCATCAGGTGGCGGTAGTGGTGCCCCCGGCGCGGCAGGCGCGGGTGCCTGCTGTACATCCGGCACCTCGTCGTTCCCGATGTTCGACAGCCGGTCTTTGAGCCTCCTCAGCAGGCCGGGGCGCTGCTGCGGCACCGGGGTCGGCTGCGCGGGCATCAGTCCCGGTGCGGGCGGGACGGCTCCGAGCGGCAGCGGTTCGACCGGGGCGACCGCCGCGGGTGCCACGGGAGCCTCGGGTGGCAGCGCGTCGACAGCCGCGACTGGCGCGAGGCCGTCGACCGGGGGCGCCTCGGGTATGTCGATTGCGTCGGCAGGTGGTGCGGCCTCGACGGGCGGGGCCTGCGGCGGTCCCAACGATGGTTCGGCGGTGGGCGCGGGGATCGCCGCGCTCGGTACAGCTGGGCGGGCGGCGCGGTCAGCCGCGGACGCGACGTCTGGGAACGCCTTCGCCGCGGGCTGTGGCTCCGACGTCGCAACGTCCCGCTCGGGTGCCACTTCCAGGCTGACAGCCACCGACACCGACACGACGAACGCCACTGCGCCTGCGACGAGCATGGCCAGCGGGCCGGTCTGAGCCAACGGTCGACGGCGGTCGCGCGGCGCATGCACGGGGACCCGGCCTATCTGCATGAACTCGGTGTTGTGCGCGGACGCGAGTGCCGCCCCCCGTGCCAATGCGAGCTCGGACTCGGCCGGGGCGAACACCGGCACCGACAAGATGCCCTCGAGCCGTGGCATGACCGCATTCAGTTCGCTGCCGGAGCCGACCACGACCAACGCGTCTGGCCGCCAGTCGGCCCTGGTGAAGACGGTGCTCAACCACCGAAGCAACGACTCTTCGGTGTCGATGGCATGGTTGACGGCCGTCTGTACGGCGCCCTCACCGGAATGGACGATGAGCATGATCACCGTCTCGGGCTCGATCACACACACCGCGGTGACGTCGTATCCGATGACCTCTGCGATGCCCCACGCCAGGGCTTCCGTCGCCTCGGACAGACGGACGGGCACGACGTTGCCAAAACCGCAGTCTGTCAACGACTTCAACAACAACGAGGCCTCAGCGTCGGCGCCGTCGCTCCACGTCACGCCGATCGAATGCAACCGCTGACCGCGAGTGGCCGCGAGCGCCTCGGTCCGCAGCACCGCGGCGGCCGCCTGCTCTGAGGTTTGAAGGGGCGTCGAATGCCTGCCGGAAACGATCTCAAAGGCTTCGCGGTCGACCGTGGAACCGTCGGCGTCCTGCCCCTCTACGAGAACGAGACCGACGGCGGACGGCGTCACCGATAAGCCGAGTACGGCGTCCATACCACCCTTCCGGACGTCCACCTGTTCGGGGTGACCTTACCTGTGCCCGCGTGAGCCGGCTCACCGGGCGTTGTTCCGGCAGCTGTGCTAACGCATGCGCAACCGCATCGAAATGTGCTGTGGTGCTGAAATCTACTGCAAGTTATCCGGCAGTGCCTTTGCCCGTGATCCGGGCTCAATCGATCGGTCACCGGAATTCGGGCCGGGTGGCATGGTGACCCCATGGCGGCTGTGAGACATCCAACGGGACACATCGAAGGCGGGCCGGCCGGACGTACGGTCTTCGGCCACCCCATCGGCCTGACAAACCTCTTCGGTGTCGAACTGTGGGAGCGGTTCTCGTTCTACGGGATGCTCACGATCCTCGGGTATTACCTCTATTACTCGCTCACCGATGGTGGTCTTGGGCTACCGAAGACCACCGCAACCGGCATCGTCGGCGCCTACGGCGGACTGGTCTACCTGTCCACCGTCCTCGGCGGCTGGATCGCCGACCGGCTGCTCGGCATGGAACGCACCGTCTTCTACGGAGGCGTGGTGGTGATGTGCGGCCACGTCGCGCTCGCCGTCGTGCCGGGTCTTGCCGGCGTCGCCGTGGGTCTCGTGTTGGTGGCACTGGGTTCGGGCGCCTTGAAGGCCAACGCATCGTCGCTGCTCGGCACGCTCTACGAGAAGGACGACCCGCGCTGCGACGGCGGTTTCACCCTGTTCTATCTGGGCATCAATCTGGGTGCTTTTGTCGGGCCGCTCATCACCGGCCTGCTGCAAACGCGGTTGGGGTTCCACTGGGGCTTCGGCGCGGCGGCCGTCGGGATGGCGCTGGGGCTCACGCAGTACGTCGTCTTCCGGCGCAACCTCGGTGAACACGGCCGCAATATTCCGAACCCGCTGCCCCGCAGTGCCATTGGGTGGGTTATCGGAGCCTTCGTCCTCACGGTTGCGGTGATCGTCGCGACATTCGCCACCGGTCTGGTCGGGCTATCCAACCTGTCGCAGGTGACGACGGGAGTAATCGTCGCGGCGTCCGTCGCCTACTTCGTCGTGATGCTGACGAGTTCTAAGGTTGCGCCGATCGAGCGGACCAGGCTTCGGGCATTCATGCCGCTGTTCATCGCCAACGCGGTGTTCTGGTCGCTGTTCCAGCAGATCTTCACCGTGCTTGCGGTCTACTCGGACGAGCGGATGAACTGGTCGATCTTCGGCTGGACCGCCCCGTCGAGCTGGATCGGCTCCATCGAGCCGGTGTGGATCATCCTGCTCTCACCATTGTTCGCTTTGATGTGGACGCGACTCGGCGGGCGCGCACCCACCACCCCACGAAAATTCGCCTACGGCGTGATCGGCATGGGACTGGCATTCCTGTTGTTCCTGCCGATGGCGGGCACGACGGGCCGAGCAGTCCCTGCACTATTTGTGGTCGGCATCATGGCAGTCTTCGCGATTTCTGAATTGCTGCTGTCACCGATCGGGCTCTCGGTCACCACAAAGCTTGCCCCCGAAGCGTTTCGGGCGCAGATGATGGCGCTGTACTTCTTCTCCGTAGGTATCGGCACGTCGATGTCGGGTGTGCTATCCCGCTATTACGATCCGGGACACGAACTCGCTTACTTCGGCATCATCGGCGCAGTCGCCGTCGTCGCCGGTGTGATCGTATTCGCGCTGTCCCCCTGGATAAGCCGCCTGATGGAGGGCGTCCACTAAGAGTTGACCCGGAGGTCAGACGCAACCGCTACCCCGCCAGCATGTCGGTCAGAGCCGATGGGTCGACGTTGCCACCGGACAGCACCATCACCGTGCGGCCAGACGGCGTTCGGCCCTGGCGATAGGCGGCCAACGCGACGGCGCCACTGGGTTCACTGACGAGATGTGCTTTGACCGCGAGTTCACGCACCGCACTGCGAATCTCGCTCTCCGACACGGTGATCACGCCGTCTAGCACCTTCTGCAGATGGGCGAACGTCAACTCGGAGGGCTGTGATCGAAGACCGTCTGCGATCGTGCGATTCCGGTCTTCGATCGGCCAATCGACGCGACGACCCTGCGCGAGTCCTTCGGCGGTATCGGCGGCGAGTTCGGGTTCCACGCCGAAGACGTGGGCTTGCGAGCACAACGCCTTGATGGCCGTGCCGATCCCGGAAGCCAGGCCACCGCCGCTGACCGGGACGAGTACGTTCTGGACCGCAGGCAGATCCTCGGCGATCTCCAAGCCGATCGTGCCCTGCCCGGCGATGATGTCGGGATGGTCGAACGGCGGGACCAACACCCCGCCCGTCTCTTTCAGCACCTCCGCGGCGACCCGCTCGCGCTGACCGGCCTCGCAGAGAATCACTTCGGCGCCATGTTTTCGGGTCGCCTCCACCTTGATGCCCGGCGTTTCCCGCGGCATCACGATGTGCGCCGGAATTCCGTAGATCGCGGCGGCATACGCCACCGCTTGGGCGTGGTTGCCACTGGAGTAGGCCACGACACCACGGGTGCGAACAGACTCGTCGAGGTTGCCGATGGCATTGAACGCGCCGCGGACCTTGAAGGCGCCGATGGGCTGGAGGTTCTCCGGCTTGATCCACAGCGGACGGTCCTCGTCGGCCCACAGCGTCGGTAGCAGCGGCGTGCGTACCACGAACGCGCGGATCCGCGCGGCTGCCGATTGGATGTCGTCGATCGTCACCATGTCCACGCCTCCAGTCTTGCCGAGTGTCGCGGCGCGGGGCCAGCAGGCCGGTGGTGCCCGATAGTGTGATGCCGTGACATCGTTCGCGTTGCCGATCACGCCGCGCTACGCCGAGGTCGATCAACAAGGTGTCGTGTTCAACGGTCACTACCTCACCTGGTTCGACGAGGCCTGCACAGGCTTCCTGGACCATCTCGGCGTCACCTATCCGGGATTGATCGCGAGCGGATACGACATCCAGGTGGTGCACAGCGAAATCGACTTCAAAGGGCCGGTCCGGTGGCGCGACTCGATACACGTCGAGGTCGGTTGCGAGAGAATCGGATCCACCAGCTTCACCCTGAGCTTCGACGTGTTGCGCAGCAAGAGCGGCGACCCCGCCGCCGAGCAGCAGTCCGCTGTACGCGGCCACAACATCTACGTGGTCGTCTCCACCGACGACTGGGCCAAACGCCCCATCCCGCCGGTACTGCGTGAAGCGCTCACTTCGGTTGAGCGTCAAGCCCGTAACGCGTCCGATTGAGTCACCGCGGCGGTACGGTCGAGTAATGGGTCAAGATCACGACCATCAGAGAGAGCTTCCGCCGGGCATGGTCGAGCAGCTCGAGTTGGCCTACGCCGGTGTCACCTCGTTCGGACACCGGCCGTTTCTCACCGAGGTCGCACAGCTGGAGTCGTGGCGTCCAGACGTGGCGATCGTCGGGGCGCCGTTCGACGTGGGGACCACGAACCGGCCGGGTGCCCGCTTCGGCCCGCGCGCCATTCGTGCCACCGCCTATGAGCCGGGTACCTACCACCTGGATCTGGGACTCGAGATCTTCGACTGGCTCGAAGTCGTCGACTTCGGCGACGCTTACTGCCCGCATGGGCAGACCGAGGTCTCGCACAACAACATTCGCGAGCGCGTGTACGCCATCGCATCTCGCGGCATCGTGCCGGTCGTACTCGGCGGCGACCACTCGATCACCTGGCCTGCCGCCACCGCCGTCGCCGACGTCCACGGTTACGGCAACGTCGGCATCGTGCACTTCGATGCACACGCCGACACCGCCGATGAGATCGAAGGCAACCTCGCCAGCCACGGCACGCCGATGCGCAGGCTGATCGAGTCCGGTGCGGTGCCCGGCAGTCATTTCGTGCAGGTCGGCCTCCGGGGCTATTGGCCACCACAGGACACCTTCGAGTGGATGCTCGAGCAACGCATGACTTGGCACACCATGCAGGAGATCTGGGAGCGCGGCTTCAAGGACGTCATGCGTGATGCCGTGAACGAGGCCCTGGCCAAGGCTGACAAGCTGTATGTCTCCGTCGATATCGACGTCCTCGATCCGGCGCACGCCCCCGGCACAGGTACGCCCGAACCGGGCGGCATCACCACCGCGGACCTGCTGCGGTTGGTGCGACAACTCTGCCGCGAACACGACGTCGTCGGCGTCGATGTCGTCGAGGTGGCGCCCGCCTACGACCACGCGGAGTTGACCGTCAACGCGGCGCACCGCGTGGTGTTCGAAGCGCTCGGCGGCATGGCCGCGCGCCGCCGCGATGCCGCCCCTGACGCCACGCCGGGTCCGCCGGCCCGGTAGCGAGAAATCTGAAGCCTCAGCTGGTTCCACTCTCCACACCGAGAGATTCAGATATATCCAAATTCCGTGTACCCCAACATATTTAGAGTTGTCAGTCGAGCATCCGACGATGTCTTAGCCGACCTTACGGTTGCAACGGCAACCATCGCGGGTTCCCGGCTGCCGATCCGCGAACACGGCAGACATGCCGACGCATACTGCAGGTGGCGACCGCAATCGCGGCGCCGCCATTGGCTGGCAGCCAATGTGATAGGGGGAATGAAAATGAAGTATCTCGTTCAGTGGACGGCAGGGCCACAAGCGACGCGGGCCGCGGCCAAACGCTTCCTGGAGACCGGTGGCAAACCGCCCGACGGGGTGACCCAGCTCGGGCGCTGGTTCGGCATGAACGGCAAGGGCTGCTCCGTCGTCGAGGCGGCGGATCCCAAAGGAGTATTCGCCCTAGTCGCCGAGTGGCAGGAGTTCCTCCAGATCGAGGCGACGCCGGTGATGGAGGACGACGAAGCGGGCGAGGTTTTCGCCAAGTTGTACGGATAGCCATATCGATCTGCTGGTGACGGCCACTCTCCGAGTGCCGCCGTCTTGCTAATCTGCGGCCGTGGACCTTCTGGACCGGCTTAGGCTCGACGTCCCGGTGGCCCAGGCTGGCATGGGAGGCGGTCTCGCGGGCCCCGAACTTAGTATTCAGAACCCTCGGCTGCCGCTGTTCTCCCCCGCCGCCCCGACCGTGGGGATGTCCGATTCGGTGGTGGACCGGTCGGCGCTCTACGCAGGTGAAACCGTGTTGCGGCTCACGTCTGTGATCTCGGCCCGGCAAGCTGTTGCCGAGCTGGCGCCGAGAGGACAATAGAGAGATGACCGGAATCCTGTTCTTCGATGGCCAATGCGGAATGTGCACGCGCGCGCGAGACTTCCTGCTGAAGTTGAACCGGACCGGTGACCTGCAGACAGAACCGCTGCAAGGCAATGGCGTTGCGGAGCGGCTGGGAATCCCGGCGGCCCGGCTGCTCGAATCGGTCCGCTGGCTGGATGCGTCCGGTGATGTGTACGAGGGCGCGGAAGCGGCGAACGCAGCGGTGTCGGCGGCTCTTGGCACTCGGTTGCCGCTGACTGGTTTACCGGATTCCCGGAATCACCTCACTCGAGGAGGCGGTTTACCGCTGGGTCGCCGACCACCGCTACCGCTTCCCCGGCACCACTCCGTACTGCGAGTCGCATCCGGTCTCCTGCTGACCGCGGGGTGCGCGCCATGGACGTCGTGATCCGGCCCACGGTCATTGATGACCTCGACGCGATCGCCGATATCTACGCTCATCACGTCTTGACCGGGGTGGCCACCTTCGAACTGACTCCCCCCGGACCAGAATGAGTGGCGAAGGCGGTTCGACACCGTCGCCCAACGCGAATTGCCTTTTGTCACTGCGACGTTGGGCGCCGAGGTGGCCGGCTATGGCTACTGCGCACCGTGGAAGACGCGGCCGGCCTATCGCCATACCGCGGAAGACTCGGTTTACCTCGCGCCCAGCGCGCTGGGGCTGGGCATCGGCGGCCGGCTGCTCGACACCCTGCTCTCGAACTGCGCCAGCGCAGGCGTCCGGCAGGTCATCGCCGTCATCGTAGACATCGAAGGTGCCGCGGCTTCCCTTGCGCTGCACCGTAATCGCGGATTCCTCGATGCCGGGCGGCTGACCGCGGTCGGATACAAACACAGCCGGTGGCTCGACACCCTCCTGCTGCAGCGCAGCATCGCCGAGGTCACAGACTGACCTCCGTCCATGCCGGGTTGTCGTTTCGATGGTCCGCGGTGTTGCGGCATTCGCCGTACAGCCGCATGGTTGCAAAGGCCGTGTCGTCGACGTTGCGTTGGAGCACCGCCGTGACCCCGTCGCGGGTGAGTTTCCGGCCGAAGTGCTCGGCCTTGGCGGGCGCGTCCACCCAGCCGTCGGCGATCATCGCGGAGGCGACCTCGTTCAGATATCGGGCCCAATCGCTCTGCGGCAGATGGAAACTCATGTAGAGGGCCGCCTGATAAGGCGGCTCGTTTTCGTTTGCGCATGACACGAATGTATAGCCGCCGGTCGCGCCCCGAAGCTGCGCAGCGGCCACGATCTGTCTGGCCGCATCCACAACCTGTGCCGCTGCCTGGTCGTCGGTGAGCGGTGCCCCGTCCAGACGGGGCGCCTCGATGGCGGAATGGTTGACGACGACGAAGCCTGCGCCGAGTGCCAACGACACCAGCAGGGCTGCCCACAGTAATGCCATGGATTGGCGCGACCGGATCCAGCCTCCGTCGCTCTTCATGGCTATCTCCCGGCGATCCCACTGATCAGCCGCTCGCACACGACGTCCATCTCTTTGCGCGCCTGTTCGCCGTCGGCGGCGCGGGAGACGAACAGCGCCGCCTCGTCGAGCGCGCCGAGCAGCACGTGGGCGGTCGGGCGCAGCGGTTGTTCAGGGATGGCTCCTTCGGCGATCGCATGGGCGAGCATCCCCTCTATCACCCCGAGTCCGTACTTGACACCCACTGCTCGCCAGCGGTCCCATCCCAGTACCGCCGGGGCGTCGATCAGGACGATCTGTTGCACGTCGGGCGCCGAGCAGCCGTCGAGGAACAAGCGTGCCCCGACCCTCATCGCCTCCAGCGGATCAAGAGGCTGCAGTGCCATGATCTGGTCGGCGATGTCCTCGACCAGTTGGCGCTCGACCTGCTCATAGACCGCGGCGAACAGGCCCACCTTGTCGTCGAACTGGTGGTACAACGCCCCGCGGGTGACGCCGGCGGCCGTCACGATCGCCTGAGTGGAAATCTCACTGAAGCCCTTGTCGGCGAATAGCTTTCGGCCGGCATCGATCAGCAGCGCGCGTGTGGCGGCCGTCCGCTCCGCCTGGGTGCGCCGGGTCGTCGCCGACGCCGCGGCCCGATCGTTGACTTTCATACAGTCTGCACGTAACTTTCATACCAAGTGTTTGTAAGTTAGGGAAAGGATAGCGAACATGCCGCAGATCGCACTGGATCAAGCCACCATCTCCTACCGCGTGTTGGGTCCGGAGGATTCGCCGCACCCTCCTGTGGTGTTCGTGCACGGAATCCTCGTGGACAGCAGGCTGTGGGACCGCGTGGCGGATGGTCTGGCCAGTCGTGGATTCCGGTGTTACCTACCGAACTGGCCGCTCGGCTCGCACACGATTCCCGTGAACGACGGCGTGGAGTTGTCACCGCACGCTGTCGCGACGATGATCCGCGACTTCGTCGTCGAACTGGGCCTTTCGGATGTGACGTTGGTCGGCAATGACACCGGCGGCGGGTTGTGCCAGTTGGTCATCGATGCGTACCCCGACGTCGCCGGCCGACTGGTCCTCACCAATTGCGACGCCTTCGACAAGTTCCCACCGTTCCCGTTCAATCTCGTGTTCGCACTGCTACGCGGACCGGTGTCGATCAAGGTGCTGTTCGAACAGATGAGGCTCAAGGCCCTGCGGCATTCTCCGCTTGGCTTCGGCTTGCTGGTCAACCCGGATGCACAACTGACGGCGTCGTGGCTGGAGCCAGGCCGCACCGACGTGCGAATCCGGCGTGACCTCGCCCGGCTGCTACGGGCGGTCGCCAGGACAGACCTAACCGACGTGGCGACGCGGCTGCCCCGCTTCACCAAACCGGTCACCATCGTCTGGGGTCAGCGCGACCGTGCGTTCACCCCGTCGCTCGGCCGGAGACTTGCGGCCCTGTTCCCGGACTCGACGCTGATCGAGGTGCCCGAAGCGCGAACGTTCGTCTCGCTGGATAATCCCGCCGCCGTGATCGACGCGATCACCGCGGTCGGTGTGGGCAGACCCGCCTAGCTCTTGGCCAGAGTGAACTGGCAGATGTCGGTGTAGCCCTCGCGGAAGAGATCGGCGCACCCGGTCAGGTACTTCATGTAGCGGTCGTAGACCTCTTCGGACTGCACCGCGATGGCTTCATCCTTGCGGGACTCGAGCGCCTCCGCCCAGATGTCCAGCGTTCGGGCGTAATGCAGGCGCAGCCGTTGGGCGCGCGTGAGCCGGAAGCCGGCCTCGGCTGCGTGGCCCTCGAGCTGGGAGGGCTTCGGCAGGTCACCGCCTGGGAAGATCTCGTCCATGATGAACTTCGAGAATCGGACGATTCTCATGGTGAGCTTCAGGCCCTTGTCCAGGAACTCCTGGTCCTCGGGCTTGATGATCGTGTGCACCATCATGATGCCGTCGTCCGGCAGCACGGCGTAGGCCTTCTTGAAGAAGTCGTCGTAGCGGTTGCGTCCGAAGTGCTCGAAAGCGCCGATCGACACGATGCGGTCAACCGGTTCGTCGAACTGCTCCCACCCCTGCAGCAACACCCGTTTGGTGCGCGTGCTTGGCGATGCGGCGAACACCTTCTCGACGTGGGCCTTCTGGTTTTGGCTCAACGTGAGGCCGATGACGTTCACGTCGTACTTCTCCAGAGCGCGGTTGAGCGTTGCGCCCCAGCCGCAGCCGATATCGAGAAGCGTCATCCCGGGCTGCAGATCCAACTTGCCGAGCGACAGATCGATCTTGGCAATCTGCGCCTCTTCCAGCGTCATGTCTTCGCGCTCGAAGTACGCGCAGCTGTAGGTTTGCGTCGGATCGAGGAAAAGCCGGAAGAACTCGTCGGACAGGTCGTAGTGTGCCTGCACGTTCTCGAAGTGCGGCTTAAGGCCCCGGGTGTCACTGGTCGTTTCTGGCAAGTTTCAGCCTCTGACGTTTTTGGTTCTCGGAATATTTGCGAAGGCTCCCGCATCAGTGCGGGCGCCTCCCCCGTCAACTGCGCAGTTTACGCACAGTACACGAGACAACCCATAATGACCTCATCAGCGGATCCCGCCCGCTGCGCCGCGCCGCTTACTGACGCCAGCGAATATTCTTGCACCGTCGTCGCCGCTGACAATCGGCCTGGTAGTTAATGTCAATTCTGTTTTATACCCACTTCCTGGGCTTATTGCGGCGCGAGGCCGCCGGCTGGGTCATCGGTCTCTCCGCCGTCCAGGGGGACTTGAACTGCCGCACAGCAACGCTTCCTTGTGTTCCGATCTGCGGCGTCCCTTCAGCTCAGCCATCACGCCTTCAACGGCCGTAAGCGATGGCACGCCGTAGCGACGGGCCGCATCGTAAGGAACTGGTCACATCCGTGAACTCGTCAGCTGAGATTGCGTGTCGCGCCTACGTCGTATTCAGCCACCGACGCGGTGAGGATGGCTGCGCCCTGCTCCTCGCCGACACCGCTACCGCGGAACGCCTCGACGGCGGCCGCCGATTCCCAGCGTTCGAGGATGTTGATCCGCCCGGCGTCGATGAGGTCGGCCGACAACGCAAAGTCGAGGCAGCCTGCGGCGGTGCGGGCTGCGCGAACCACCTCCACGCACCCGGCCAGGTAGTCGTCGCGCTGCGATGGGTCGACGATGAGATGACCGGCGACGATAACCTCCGGAACCTCGGGAACGACCACGAGAACCTCATGGTCCTATATGCGTCCGATAGCCGCCATCATGAAGGCATGAACCTGCGCGACGTTTCAGAACTGCTCGACACCGCGGAAACCGATACTTCACGTGCGTACGGACAGCCGTACGAAACCGCGGACGGTACAACAGTCATTCCGGTGAGCAAGGTGCGCGGTGGGGCGCTTGGTGTGTTCATCGTCAAGGATGGCGAGGCCAAGTGGGTACCTACCGTCGACGCCTCCCGTATCGCGTTGATGGGCATCTTCGTCGGGCTGGTGTCTGCCGCCCTTGCCGGGGTGGCTATGGTGCGTCGACCGCCCTGGCCGGATCTGCACGGCGATATCTCGTCGAAGTCTTGGTCCTCGCTCGCCACGCGACGAGCAGCGCGACCATAAGCAGCATTGTCAGCGCCACGAGCCACGGCCACGCCCCGTTCCGATGAACCCAGCCGACGATGGCGCCCTGCAGACGGCCAGCTGCCGCGATCACCGGGTCATCGGGACTGGCGTTGGCGGTGAACAGCCGTACCTCGTAGAGGCCGTAGTAACCCACATACAGGCCGACCACGACCAGCAGGGCGCCGCTGATTCGGTTGAGGTACGGAATGATTCGGCGCATCCGATCGGCGACGGCTGAACTCGTCAAGGCGGCTGCCACTGCAAGCGCACCGACCACCAGCGTGAAACCGGCGGCATAGGCGACATAGACGAGCACTCCGCCGAGACGGGAACCACCCTTGAACGCCATGCCAGTTACTGCGAGGAATGGACCGACTGTGCAGGACAACGACGCGACGGCGTAGCTGAGCCCGTAGCCGAACATCGAGCCCAGGCGCACCGTGGGTGCCCATCGGCTGCGCGCCGTCGGAATCAGCGCCATGATGTCGCGCCCGAGTAGCAGCCAGATACCAAGCGCGACGAGGAGGACACCGATGGCAACGGTCACATAAGGCAAGTAGCGCTGCACCGTCGATGCTGCGGCGACGGTCAGCAGTCCGAACGTGCCGAACACCGCGATGAAGCCGAGGGCCATCGCCGCCGTCGCCGCGACAGCCCGGCTCAGCGCGGTCAGCGCAGCGCTTCGTTCGCCGTTGCCCTCGCCCCGGACAACCAGCGCCAGATAAGCAGGCAGCATCGCAAAGCCACACGGGTTGAGCGCGGCGACCAGCCCGGCGGCGAACGCGAGGCCGATCAACTCCTGGTCCACGCGTGGGGCGGCTTATGCGAGTGCCGCTACCCGATCGGACAGCTCCTGGCGGGGCATCGCCGAGGTCGGATTGTTCACGAACGACGATGACCCGTCGGGGCGGTAGAACACGTAGGCGGGCTGCCACGGCACGTTGTAGCGCGCCCAGATCGAGCCGTCGGCATCGTTGAGATTCGTGAAGTTGAGGTTGTACTTCGACACGAAGCCCTGCATGGCCGCGACGTCCGAACGGGCAGCCACGCCGACGAAGGTCACATCGGGATTGGCTGCGGCGACCTGGCTGACGTTCGGCGCCTCGGCGTTGCAGAACGGGCACCACGGTGTCCAGAACCACAAGACCGCCGGCTTGCCGACCAGACTCGAACCGGAGAACGGCGCCCCGGCCAGTGTCGTGCCGGTGAATTGCAGACGGTCGTCAGCGATCGCTGAGGGCGGACTGACGAGGGCCAACGCCAGCACCACGGTCATCACACCTATCGCGAACGACCCGCTTCTTCGTGAAAGTCGAATCCTCATCCCCATCTCCTCCGCTCAAGATCGCACCGAGTGAGTGGCCAGCGCTCACACTTCTAAACACGGTGGCTTGGCCGTCGTGGTTCACATCCGGAAAGGGACAACATGTCGCTGGAATCAGGCCTGGCGAAAGCGTTCGGGCTCAGTGGCGAGGACGCGTGGCGCAGGCACGCCAACCCGTGGAGCGTCTACACCGTTACTTATGAAGTTGGCCACTGTGGGCCGGTGCCGGGGTAACGGTTGCCCGGCCCAGTTGCTGCGTTCTTGCCCGGCCGGGCGGACGGGATTTGGTTCCCCGTATCCCTGGCCGGTGGCAGCTGCTGGTACTCACCCTTCGGCTGTGGGGCGTGGCCTGGTTGGTAGCTCTCACGACGCGATCCTCTGGTCGCGTGCGTGTCACACCTTCCCGTCGCCGCGCCTTGAAACCCTGGGGCGCGTCAACCGATCACCCGGGCGGCTGCCCGGTGTCGGGTGACGTTTCTATTCAGTGTGTGCCAGTGCCGATGGTGGCACCTCAACAGTGTCAATAACTCATCCGCGCCCTCCCGGCTGACGGTCTTGTTCTGTTGGGGTGGACTCTATGTGCAACCACTGACACCGACACGGACACCAGCGCCGCCAACGCGCCACTGACCGACAACGCCCAACCACACGGTCAGCCGTTCACAACCCGTATCCCAATCCCAGTCCTGCTCGTCGTCGGCATCTGGAGTCGCGCATGGATCGGCTGGTGGTGTCTGATTCCGGTCGGGATCGTCGTGGTCTGGACGCTCGTGAACCCGCAAGTGTTTGCCGCTCCGCGGTCGCTGAACCATACGGCGTCGCGATCGGTGCTCGGTGAGACGCTGTGGTCGCGGCGGGGGCAGACCCCCGTGTCAGTTCTGCCGCGGAAGCAGTTCCGCCACAAACCGATTGACGAAGTCGTCCATGGCCGTCAGCCCGGCGGGCCGGATGACGAATTTGGTCAACCCTGCCGTGAGGTAAGCGTCGAGTTGACTATGCAATTGCGGCCAGTCGAGCGCGATGACCTCGGCCGGATCGAGGTCAGGCCTGCGCCGCTTCACCGCGGCAACCAACCCGTCCGGTATCGCACCGTCACCCACCGCGAGGTTGATGCCGAAGTGATCGGGTTCGATTACACGGCCGGCTTCTAGGGCGGCCCGCTCAATCTGCTCGCGGGCACGACCGGCTTCCTGCGGTGTGACGAAGCTGCCGAGCCAGCCGTCACCGAGCCGGCCGATGCGGCGAAACGCGGCGGGCGCGGACCCGCCGAGCCAGATGTCCAGGGGCTTGGCGGGCCGCGGTTCGACACCCACCGAACTCACGGTGAAGTAGTCGCCGGCGAAGGCGACATCGTCTTGATCCAGAACCGATCTGAGCAACTGAAGCGACTCGTCGAAGACGGCGGCGCGCTCACCGTCGGGCACCACGAAAATCTCGCGCTCCGCCGGAATAGCCGAGCGTAGCCCGAAGACAGGAAGCACCCGCTTGGGAGCCAGACCGGCCAGCGAGGCCAGCTGCTTGGCCACCAGCACCGGATGGCGGCCCGGAAGCACCGCCACCGACGTACCGACCTTCAGATGGGTCGTGCGGGCCAGCGCGAACGCCATGCCAACGAACGGATCGACTGCCTTGGAGTACACGAGTTCGGAGAACCACAGCGAATCAACGCCGGTTGCTTCCAGATGGTCGACGATGCCAGAAAGCTGGTCTGGGCCCGTGTCGGCACCCAAACCGACCCCGAAGCGAATCTTCACGCCTACCTCCTGGTTGCTCGACCCTCCCGTGGACAACGCTGCTGCGCCCCCTCTTGTGCCCGCATCTGGATGCGACCAAAGTGAGAAGATGACCGAACAATGGATCAAAGGGTGCGAGGTCCAGCGGATCAATTTCCGAAATGGTCTTGTGCTGAACCTCGATGACTACAACGAGCTCGTCATCTCCGTGCCGTTCCATTTCCGATTGCCGGCAGCCGGCGGCAATGACGAGGAGGTAGTGCTCGTCGACCCGACAGCCCTCCGGGACGAATTACGTCCGCTGTTTGATTTCTCCGGCCAGAAGTGCACCCATGCCGCATGGGACGAGGACGGCAGTCTCCATCTGCAATTCTCCGACGGACATGAGATACACGTGCACAGCGACGACCACTTAACAGCCTGGGAGCTGTACGGCAAGCTCCACGGCTACGCCGCTTGCCTGCCGCACGGTAAGGTCCGCGTCGTCCGGCACGACCTCCCGGAAGACGAGCCAGCCGAACGCTAGCGGGTGCGCGCAGACGGACGGGAGCGCGCGCGAAAGTGCTCGGTAGCAAAGGCCACAAAGGGAGGAACGCAGTCATGGACGGTTCGGTGACGGTGTCTATGGGGGCACCCGCGGACAAGATCTGGGACCTCATTGCCGACGTGCGTAATACCGGCCGTTTCTCGCCGGAGGTGATGGAAGCGGAGTGGCTCGGCGAAGCGACCGGTCCGGCGCTGGGCGCCCGCTTCCGCGGTCACGTCAAGCGCAACGAAATCGGGCCGGTTTACTGGACGACGTGCGAGGTGACCGCCTGTGAGCCGGGACGCGAATTCGGCTTCGCCGTACTCATGGGCGACAAGGCCGTCAACAACTGGCACTACCGCCTCAACCCCGTCGACGGCGGAACCGAGGTGACCGAATCCTTTCGGCTCGATGACTCGTTCGCCATGAAACTCTTCTCGCTGTTCGGCGGGCAACTGCGTCGGCGCCGCAACATCCGCGACATGCGTAAGACGCTCGAGCGGATCAAGGCTGTCGTCGAGACACCAGTCGCCGGCAGTTAGAGGGCGCGCAGGCGACGTACACGATCACTGATTGCCCGCCGCGAAACGGCAGCTTCGTGGGCGAGGGCCTCGAATGCATGGGGGCAACCCGGGTATACGTGCAGCTCCGTCGGGACGCCCGCGTCGGCGAGTCGCCGGGCGTATTCAATGTCCTCGTTGCGGAACACATCCAGGTCGCCCACGTCGATGTAGGTGTCGGGCAAACCAGTGAGATCGTCGGCGCGTGCCGGCGCCGCGTACGGCGACACATCGGCACCACCAGCGCTTTCACCCAGCAGCGCACCCCATCCGGTTACGTTGTCGTCGTAAGTCCACGTCAAGAACGGCTGCACCTGTGGATCCGGAGTTGCCGGACGGTCGTCGAGCATCGGGTAGATCAGCACCTGTTGTGAAATCGACGGGCCGCCGCGGTCTCGTGCCATCAGGCACACCCCCGCCGCCAGGCCACCGCCCGCACTGTCGCCCATCACCGCAAGGCGCGCGGGGTCGACTCCCAGGTCCGGGGCGTGTTCGGCCAGCCAGACCAGCGCGCCGTAGCAGTCCTCGACAGGAGTTGGATCCGGATGCTCGGGTGCCACGCGGTAGTCGACCACCAGCATCGGCACGCCCGAGGTCGCGACATACTCCCGCACCGCCACGTCGTAAAGGACGCCGATGTGTTCGAGGCTGAAGATCATGCCCCCGCCGTGGAGGTAGAGCGCGGCGCTGCCCGGCCCGCCGCCACCGGACGGGTGGTACCACGTGAGATCCAGCGTCGCGCCGTCCGCTGCGGTCATGAAGTGCTGTTCGGTGTCGACACCGGCTGCCGGCGACCGCCGTGAGCCGACCAGATCGAACATCCGGTGGCCGCTGACGCGGCGCGCGTCGACGTCGCCGACTGGTGGGGGCTCCGCGTCGCCGAGCGCCGCGAACAAGGGCGCCATCTCCGCGAGCACCTGCTCGTCGATACCGAGTGCCATGGCTGCGACAGTAACCAATGAAGGTGTCCTGAATCCGCAGTCACCGAGCCAGCGGCCCTGGTAGAACGAGTTCTAGTTTTCAGTGGAGAGCCGAAGGAGTCTCGCATGGGTAAGTGGTCGCGTGAGGAACTCGAAGACGCCTGGCGTCGGTACCAGGAATCCGTCGTCGACGTCGGCAGGACGTGGGACTGGTCCAGTTACGCCGACCACTTCACCGAGGATGCGAAGTACGTCGAACACGCGCTGGGCAACATGGAGGGCCGCGAAAACATCCGCGAGTGGATCGTCTCGACGATGAACACCTTCCCCGGCAGCGAGATGCCTTCCTACCCGGTGGACTGGTACTCGATCGACGTCGACAAGGGCTGGGTCATCTTCAAGAACATCAACACCATGAGGGACCCCGGCGACGGCAGTGTCCACGGGGCTCCGGTCATCACCGTGCTCGAGTACGCGGGCGATGACAAGTGGAGCTACGAGGAAGACGCCTACAACCCGATGAACTTCATGCTGATGATCCAGCAATACATCCAGCGCAGCCACGAACTCGGGACCATCTCAGACGATGCCCGCACGTTCGCAAAGAACATGAATTGGCAACTGAGCTAACGGATCACGAAGTCGTCGGGATCCGGCTCGCGCGTCCAGGTCCAGTAGTCGACGAGGCGCCACGGGCTGAGCGTGTGAATTTCGCCGAAGCTGTTCTTGAAATACGAATGCTTGATCGTGGGCTGCGACCACACCATCGTGCGCATCTCGGCCTGGCTGCGCTCGTGCCAGTCCGTCGTCTTCTCGACAGTCGGCTCCATCGTGTTGTGTCCACCCGCGATGAGCATTTCCAGACATTGTGTGATGTAACGCATCTGGCACTCAGACTGGAAGATCAGGCTTCCGCCGCTGGCCAGCCAGGTTCCGGGACCGTTCATACAAAAGAAGTTCGGGTAATCAGGAACCGTGATACCGAGATAGGCCGCAGGCCGCTCCCCCCAGCGCGCGCTGAGAACCTCGCCGTTTCGGCCACGAATGGTCATGGGCCACAACAGCTTGGTGTGCTGGAATCCGGTGGCGTAGACGATGACGTCGGCCGGATACCGCGTTCCGTCCTCGGCGACGACTGCGTCCGCCTCGATGTGGTCGATCCCGGTCCGCACCAGTTCCACGTTTTCGCGCGTCAGCGTCTTCAGCCAGCTGCCGTTGTCCTGCAGCGTGCGCTTACCGGTCGCCGGATAGTCCGGCACCACCTTCGCCTGAAGGTCTGGATCATCGCCGACCTGACTGATGATCCACTCGGTGAACATGACCCTGGTGACCTCGCTGACCGCGTTGATCGCCCTCTGCTGATCCGGATAATCCGGATCGACGCGCGCCACGTCCAGCCCCTTGTCGCACCACGGCCAGAACAGCAGAAAGCGGTACCAGCGGCCATAGAACGGCAGATGCCGCAACGCCCACTGCACACCGGGGCCGACCTTGTCGTGATAACCCGGATTGGGGAACATCCACTGCGCGGTGCGCTGAAACACGGTGAGGTGCTCGACATCCGGCGCGATGGTCGGTGCGATCTGAAAGCCGCTGGCGCCCGCGCCGATCATGGCGACCCGCTTCCCGTGAAGGTCGACGGAGTGATCCCAAGCGCTGGAGTGAAACGTCGGTCCCGCGAAGTTCTGTTGTCCTTCGATGGTCGGTCTGTGAGGCCGGTCGAGCTGTCCCACCGCAGAGATCACCGCGCGCGCCGGAAGTTCTGTCGTCGTCCCGCTGCGGTCGCGGACGCAGACCGTCCACGTGGCGGTCGCGTCGTCCCAGGACGCCTCGGTCACCTCGGTTTCCCACATCACATGGCGGCAAATGTCGTGCTTGTCCATGACACGCTCGAAATACCCTTGCAGCTCCGGCTGTTCGGCGAAGAAGTGCGTCCACTGATCGGTCGGCTCGAAGCTGTAACAGTAGAAGTGGTTGGGGACGTCGACCCGCGCGCCCGGGTAGGTGTTCTGATACCAGGTGCCGCCAACGCCCGCATTCTTCTCGACGATGGTGAACGGGATACCGGCCTCCTTCAGCCGGATCCCTGCCAGTAGCCCCGACTCGCCGCATCCGATGACGACGACGGGAAAATCGTCGGCTTTGCCCGCACTGGTGGACCGGGCGGCCCGGCTATCTCTGCCGTCGAGCTCCATCTCCTCGAGCAGCATCGGCACGTACTCGTCGGGCACCGGCTCACACACCAGCCACTGCATCATTTCGCGGAGCAGCTCGGCGCTGATCGGCTCGGGCTCCGGGCATCCGCGGTCGCGGTAATCGGCGATGACCTCTAGCGCGATCTTGCGCACAGCGGTCTTGTCCTCTTCGGACATGAAGCCCTGCACCTCGTTGAGAAACAGACCGGCCGGCTTCAAATCGCCGCGGATCAGACCGGCATCGCCGGACATGTGGACCAGCGACAACATCAGGGTCGGGATGCTCACGTCGAGCAACGCGGCCGCGATCTCGTCGTCCGTCGCCGTAAAGGGCTGTCCGGCATGTGGGTTACGCACCCATCGGTGCTACCACGCCATAACGCGAATTGGAACATGTTTCAGAAATCCGTGACGGCGGCTTGGGCGGAACCTACTCTCGGTGAGGTGGGTATCGCGACGCGTGTGAACGGAACTGCTCCCCCGGACGTGCCGATGTCTCGACATCGACCTCAGCGACTGGAAGTTCTGGGTCCTCGACGACGATATGCGCGACGGCGCCTTCGCCACCCTGCGGCGTGAGGCGCCGATCTCGTTCCACCAACCGCTGGACACCCCCGGTGTACAGGGCGGTGCCGGCCACTGGGCCGTCACGCGGTTCGAGGACGTCCACTACGCCAGCCGCCATCCCCATATCTTCAGCTCCAGCCCGGGCATCACCATCAACGACGCCAATCCCGACGTGTCCGAGTTCTTCGGCTCGATGATCGCCATGGACGACCCGAAGCACCTGCGCCTACGCAACATCGTCAGCAGGGCGTTCACCCCACGCGTCGTCGCACGCACCGAAACATCGGTTCGGGACCGGGCACGCCGCCTGGTCGAGAAGATGATCGCCGAGCATCCCGACGGTACGGGTGAAGTGGTCGCGGAGCTTGCGGGCCCGCTCCCGTTGCAGGTGATCTGCGACATGATGGGTCTTCCCGAAGACGATCATCAGCAGATCTTTCACTGGACCAACGTGATTCTCGGGTTCGGGGACAAGGACATCGCCCAGGACTACGAGGAATTCGTCAAGGTCGCGATGGACATCGGCGCGTACGCCACCGCGCACGCCGAGGACCGCCGAGCCAACCCGCAGGAGGACCTGACGACCGCGCTGGTGCAAGCCGAAGTCGACGGCGAGCGGCTGACGTCGGCCGAGATCGCCTCCTTCTTCATCCTGCTGGTGGTCGCGGGCAACGAAACCACCCGCAACGCGATCAGCCACGGAGTCCTCGCGCTGACCCGGTATCCCGACGAGCGCGCGCGATGGTGGGCGGACTACGAGACGCTTGCTCCAACGGCGGTCGAGGAGATCGTGCGGTGGGCATCGCCGGTCATCTACATGCGCCGCACACTCACCGAGGACTGCGAGTTGAGCGGTACGAAGATGTCGGCTGGCGACAAGGCCACCCTGTGGTACTGCTCGGCCAACCGTGACGAGGACAAGTTCGCCGATCCGTGGACGTTGGACGTCGGCCGCAACCCGAACCCGCATGCCGGCTTCGGCGGCGGCGGCGCGCACTTCTGCCTGGGTGCCAACCTCGCGCGCCGCGAGATCAGCGTCGTCTTCGAGGAGTTACACAGCCGGATACCCGACATCGCCGCGACAGAGGAGCCTCGCCGACTCTTGTCGCCGTTCATCCATGGAATCAAGCGGCTACCGGTGTCCTGGACGCCACCGAAATGAGTTCGTCGATACTCGGCCCGTCGGGCGGTAACGGTCTCCAGCCGCTTGCGTAGACCTCGCGAGCACGCCCCTGGGCCGGGATCAGGCTGGCAGGCAGCGCGTCCATGGTGATGTAGGGCGCGACCAGTTCGGTCAGGTGCGGGTCGGCCTCTGCGGCCGCGACGATGAGGTCTGACGGCAAAGGCCGATCGAGGTCGACGTCGTTACCTGACCACCGCCGGACGCGTTCGGCGTCGACATGCTGGTGGTCGGTGAACCACGGCTTGATGGCGGCAGTGCACCATTCGTCGAATTCTATTGTGGCGCTGTCGATATCGTCATGATGGTCCGTTAGGTTCCGTACCAGCTGCCGTGCCTGCATGAAAGCCAACGCCACGCCGCGGCCCGCCAACGGCGTGGTCGTGCACACGGCGTCCCCGACGGAGATCAGTCCGGACATGGCGGGTCGGCCGGAGTCATCGAGTTGACCGCGATAGTGGTTGTACAGCCGTCCGCCGGCCAGGACCGGCGCTATCGGCACCGACCGGTCGGGGTGGATCCAATCGCCCAGTGCCGGGATCGTGCTCAGCGCCGCCTCGAAGACGGCATCGTGCCTGAGGCGGTGCAAGCGCCGGTCGGCCCCGCTGTGGATGACGGTGACGGTGAACGTGTCACTGTCGTGCAGGAACAACACCGCCGCGAATCCGGGAAAGCTCAGAGACAGGCCGATCACCGAGTTCGTCGGCCCCGGTTCGGCGCCCGGGCGCAGCCGATACTGCCGACCCGCATAGGTGGCGCCGCAGTCTGCGCCTTCACCACGGCTGCGCACCGCAGCGGCGATGCGGCCCGCGCGTCCCGATGCGTCGATGACCAGATCGGCGTTCACCACGCTCGAACCGATCCTGACGCCGACGGCGCGCGTGCGTTCGACAAGCATCTCGCTGACGTTCCCGGTGACGACGCGCACGCGGGGTTCGGCGGCAGCGCGGCGCCACAACTCGCGCTCGAAGACCATTCGGCGGCAGTGCAACGCCGCCGCGCGGCTGTTCTGCCCCGACGTCTTCGCCACCGAGGCGCCGGCGGACACCAAAGCCGTGAGCACGTCGGGCATTTCCTCGTTGAGCGCGTCAACCACCTGGCCGCGGAAGCTGTGCGCATGCTGGAACTGCATCACTCCCCTGCGGTGCCATTCGCCTCGCTCCGGCGGGCCGGGATCGCGGTCCACTACCACGACCTCACGGCCCCGGCGAGCCAGCGCGATGGCGGTGAACAGGCCGGTCGGACCTGCGCCGATGATGACGGTTTGCACGGACCCCTCCAAATTGAGGTATCTTAGGATGTAATGAATACACTCAGGGTTACCTAGAATGGCCGCCGGTGTCAAGCGCGACTACCGGTCGGACCTGCGTGCGGCCCAGGCGCTTCAAACGCGCCGGGCGATCGTGGCCGCGGCCTCCGAGCTCTTCACCGCAGAGGGATACGGGTCGACGACCGTCGAAGCCGTCGCGAAGGCGGCCGGCGTGAGCCGCAAAACGGTGTTCACCGCGGTCGGCGGCAAGCTGGACCTGTTGAAGACGGCATTGGACTGGGCGGTCGCCGGCGACGACCGGCCGGTGGCACTGGCCGATCGCGGCGTCATGCGCGGGCTGCTCGAGGAAACGGATCCACAGCGGTTGATTACGGGGTGGGTGCATATGCTGGTCGACATCGACAGCCGCGTTGGTTCCCTGATCGGTGCCCTCGAGGTCGCCGCGAATGCCGACGTCGAAGCGCAGACGCTGGTCGACGATTCGCAGCGGCAACGTCTCGCCGGAGCTCGCACCATCGTGCGGCGCCTGGACGCCCTCGGTGCGCTCAAACCCGGGCTCAGCAGGGATCAGGCCGTCGACGTCGCCTGGCTGGCGTCAGACGCGGTGCTGCATGACCGACTGGTCCGCACCCGGGGGTGGTCTCACGGCCGCTTCGAGAAATGGCTAGCCGAAACACTGATCGAGCAGCTGACCCGAACGTGATCCGGCACGGTTTGTATAAACCCTGTTCCCTGTCCTGATCAGCGGGCGCCCACCAAGTTGGCTAGCGCCGCAATCGGAGTGTCGTCGAGGTGTTGGCACAGGTCGAGCGCGTCCTCGAAGACCTGGTGGGCACCGGCCGCTTCGAGTTCGCACTTCGAAACCCCGCCACTGAGTACGGCGATGGTGACGACATCGGCCCGCTTACAGGCCTCGACGTCCCACACCGCATCGCCGACGAAGACGGCGTGCGCGGCATCGACAAGGGCACGGTCGAGGGCGACCTTGATGATGTCTGGTCGGGGCTTGGCGGTGTCGACATCCTTCGACGACGTCATCACCGATACCAGGTGATCGCAGTCGAGCACATCACGCAGGATCGCGAGTTCGTCATCGGGCGCCGATGTAGCCAAAACCACCTGTATACCCAGCTTTTCGACGGCTTCTACGAGATCGCGCGCACCCGGCAACAGGCGCAGCAACGACGCGCTCTCCTTGTAGTACTGCGAATGCAGATCCTTCGCTCGTGCGCGGGTCTCGTCATCGGCACCCTCGGCGAGTGTCGCAACGAGGGTGGTGCCGTCCATTCCGATCGAGCGGTGGACTCGCCACGCGTCGACCGGCATGCCGATATCGGTAAACGCTCGGCACCAGGCATCGACGTGTTGGTAGTTCGAGTCGACGAGCGTGCCGTCGATGTCGAACAGCACGGCTGCGGTGGCCGGGCGTCTGCGGCGTCTCACGAACGTTGACGCTCGTGCGAGGTCGGCTGCTGCTGCGGTGCGGCAGTGGTGTCCGCGCGCACCTCGTCGGCCTTACCGGGTGCAGGCTCGGCGGTGCTGCCCTTCGGATCCAGCTTGTCGACTCGTTCCCGGTGCGCGTCCAGTTCCTCCCGGGAGGTGCTCACGGCCTCACGATGCGTTTGCGCGGCGTTCTGCAAGCGGGCCGCCTCGGCGGCCTTTGCCTCAGCCTCTGCCTGCGCGGCCCTGGCCCTCGCCTCGGTTTCGGTGGCTACGGCTTCGCGCTTCTCGAGATGTTCGGTCCGCTGCCCTATCTCGCTGCGCAGTCGTCCGGCCTCGGCGCGACGGCGCGAGTTGCGTACTGTCCACGCGACGAACGCGATGACGACAATCGCCGCGATGGCGACAATGATCCAGATCATGACATTGCGGTCCATGTCGGCTCCTTCGATCTGTCCCCGGGTCACGACGATTGACGAACCCGCTAATTCTGCGAGTGCCCGTCCATAGAGGCGTCTAAACCGAGGTCCGGCCGTGGGAGCCGTTCGGCGCAACGGCTACTTGACGATCAGCGTGCCCTTCATCGACGGGTGGTACACGCAGTAGAACGCGTACTCACCCGGCTCTGTCGGTGCGGTCAGCGTGCCCTGCTCGCCGCCGTCGACGTGCACATCGAACGTGCCTTCGGTCTGCGATGTCACCGAGTGCTCCGCGGAGTCGTCGTTTTTGACGGTGATCTTCGCCCCCGGCGCGACGGTGATGGGATCGCCGAAACTCATGTTGGCCATCGTGATCGTCGGGCCGGTGGCCTGCGCAGGGGCGCTGGTCGTTTCGCTTGTGGTTTCAGGGCTCGCCGTCGCGGTTGCGGTGCCGGTGTCACCTTCTGAGGTGGTGTAGCTGGATTCGCTGCCACAGGCGGCGACCGCGGCGGACAGGCAGACGGTCGCGCACAACAGCATGATTTTCTTCATCGCGTCTCCTGAAGATCGCTTCCGAGAACACGATTATCGACCGGTTGTGCTTCGACCAGGTCGCTTTCTGCAAGCCCGCCGATTAAATCGTCGCAGTGACAGGCCCGACAGGCGTGCACACCGGCAGGGGCGGGTTCTGTGTGTTGGCGCATCCCCGGCCGGTGGAGACGTAAGTGGCACCGGGCTGGTACGGGGCGTAGAAGACCTGTGCAGTCAGCACGCCGTTGTTCTGCTCGCATTTGGGCGGCCCGGGGCTGCCCTGCATTTGTAGGCAGGCCACCGAGAGGTACACGTTGGCTCGATCGCACGCGCCGGGTGACAGCGTGGCGGTGACCATGCTCGTGCCCGACACACCCACGACCTGCGGCGGTGACAGGTTGTAGGTGCACGTGGGTGGTGCGGGTTCGGCAACTGCCACGGCAGCGGTTCCGCCGACGGGCAGAGTCACTGCGGCGATGAGGAACATCAGCGGCCGGACCATTGATGGATCGTAGATCACCGCAGGTGGTCCTCATCGATGATGAACAGAACCAGTGTCAAGGCCAGGAATCCCGCGGGCAGCCAGATCGCATGCACTCCCCAGGCCACGCTGGCGAACGAGCCCAAGAGGGCACCGAGCCCGAACACGGATATCAGCGCGCCGTATACCCCGAATGCCCGCCGCGACTCCGCATGCTTCTCGACGAACGCGTCGTACCAGGACTCCATCAACCGCATCAAGTTGCCCGTGGTCGCAACCGGCATGTATGCCAGGTCGCCTATGTTGCGGAACAGTCCGATCTGCATCGCCGCGAGAAAAGAGATCGGCACGGTGACATAGCTGTGGGGCACGCCAGCAGGGACGAATCCGATGATGCCCAACGCGAGGGCCTGCACACCAATCGTCCAGCGCAACGCGTGCGGTACGAAACGCTCGACACGGCCGGACTTGATATGCGATGCGAGCGCCATGCCCACGATGAAAGCCAGCAGCGGCCAGACGTGGTTGAGTGCCGAGGCCCACTTGCCCTCCGAGGTGTCGATAGCGCCGAAGATGACGTTGGCGGTCTGCACATTGGCGAACACGCCACCGCGCGCAATGTAGGTGTGGGCATCGAGGAATCCGTTGGCCAGCGTGAGCAGCAGGGCGAACCACAGGGTCCGCGTTCGCTCGATGTCCTGTGGGCCGGTCGGCTGGCCACCCATGCCGCCAACCTAACCCGGTGTTGTGTTCGGCGCCTAACGTGCGCCCAGCGCGTTGAGCATGCCCGTAGCCGCTCGTGGCCAGGTGAATTGTTCAGCTCGGCGTCGTGCGTCGTTGCGGCGCAACCATTCTGGACGACTGATGATGGAGGTCACCGCTTGCGCAATGGCGTCAGGATCGTTATCCGCTGCCGCGCCGCTCTCAGTGGTCAGGATTTCGGCGAGGGCGGAGGTGCGTGAGACGACTGCGGGAGTCCCGCATGCCAGCGCTTCCAGCGCGGCCAGGCCGAATGTCTCATGCGGCCCGGGGGCGAGTGCGACGTCGGCGGTCGCCAAGATGGTGGCGACCGTGTCACGGCACCCGATGTAGCCGGTGAAGTCGACGGGCAGCCGCGCGGCCTGGCGTTCGAGCCGGGCGCGCATCGGACCTTCGCCGACGACGACCAGTCGGGCGTCCACGCCCGAGTCTCGCAGGGAGGCAACGGTATCGACACTTCGGTGCGCGTGCTTCTCCACCGATAGCCGGCCGCAGTGCACCAGCAGCGTCTGCTCAGGGCTGGCCCACTGCTGCCGAACCGAGGTGGATCGCCTGCTGGGATGGAACTGGTCGAGGTCGACCCCCAGTGGCACGGTGACCACATTCGTGGCGTGGATTCTGTCGAACTCTTCCCTCGCGAATGCCGTCGTGCACACCACGGCGTCGTAGCTCTGCGCGGTGCGACGGTTGGCCGCGTCGGCTATCGAGCGGGCCGCGCGCGCCGGAAGTATTTGCCCGACAAGGCGATCAAGTCGTTCGTGAGAGATCATCACGGTTGCCACGTCGCGCCGGCGCCCCCACCCGCCCAAAGAACGAAGCGTGAGCCGGTCGGACACCTCGAGGGCGTCAGGTGCCAGCCGGGTCAGCAATTCGGTGACGGGCCCGGGCAGCACGGCACGATATCCGCCGGTGAACGGGATGAGACGGGCTGGCAAGGAGATTCGAACGACTCCCGACGGCAGCTCGTGCCATTCGGAGATCCGCCCCGGTACGACCAAGAAGACTTCGTGGCCCCGGGCGCAGTACTCCGCGCCAAGACGATCCACCGCAGTGCGCAGACCCCCTGAACGCGGACCGTAGAAGTTCGCGACCTGAACCACCCGCATGAGCTGAATTTGACCTGGACGCATGTGCGGTCAACAACGCGACATTGAAGGGCAGCTGAATTGCGCGCGAACACCCAACTCCTCCCCAACTTCTGCGAGCGTGGAAGGGGGAAGGTCAGGCGAGGTACTTGGTGAACCAGTCCTGGACGCGGCGCCAGGCATGCTCTGCGGCGGTGGCGTTGTAGCGATCGCCGGTGTCGTTGAAGAACGCGTGGTTGGCATCGGGCTCGGTGACGAGTTCGAACACGAGGCCGGCCTTCTCCAGCGCCGCCCGAGCGACCGGCTCGGTCGCATTGACACGCTGGTCCTGTGCGGCATAGATGCCCAGCACTGCAACGTCTTTGGACCCGGCGAAATCCGGGTTATCGGGAGTCGGACCATAGAACGGCACGGCGGCGGCCAACCGCGGCTCACCGGAGGCCAGCAGGCGCCAGACCATGCCGCCCCCCATGCAGAAGCCGACCGCGGCGACTTTCTTGTCCGGTACGCGGCGCTGCAGTTCGTCGATTCCGGACTTCAGATCCGCCACGGCCTCCTCGGGTGGCAGCTTGCCCAGGGCCGCCGTCGCTTCTGCGGGATCCGCGAACGTGCCCGTGCCACCCTGCGCCGACAGCAGATCGATCGCCAGCGCGGAATACCCGATACCGGCGAACCGCCCGGCCACCGAACGGATGTAGTCGTTGAGCCCCTTGTTCTCGTGGATGACGAGCACCCCGCCACGCGGATCGGGCGCCGGCGCCCAGGCGGCCTGCAGTTCACCACGGGGTCCGGCCCAGGTGATCGGTGTCGACGGGACGGTGTTCTCCGATCCCGGCGGCGGCGCACTGGCGGTCGCGGGCTCGTTCGACGTAACCGGCGCGTCCGAGGTCGGCCGCTTGTTCTCCCCGCAGGCCGCGATCAACGCGGTGGCGGCCGCGGTGCCGACGCCGAGCAATGCCAGTCGGCGCAGGGCTTCGCGTCTGGACAGCAACCCGTCAACGTGATCGGTTGCGATTTCTTCGGCGATATACCGCTGTAACGGGGTCACATTCAGCGAGTATGCCCGTATGAGCTGGACTCCGGACACAGATGCGCTGCGCGGTCGGGTGGCCGTGGTGGCCGGAGCCACGCGCGGCGCCGGGCGCGGCATCGCGGCGGGGCTCGGTGAAGCCGGAGCGACCGTGATCTGCACCGGCCGTAGCAGCGCTTCCGGCAACGACCAGTCCGACTACGACCGACCGGAAACCATCGAGGAGACCGCCGAACTCGTGACCCAACTGGGCGGCGTCGGCATCGCCGTGCAGGTGGACCATCTCGACATTGCCGCAGTGGGCCGCCTTGCGGACCGAATCCGCGACGACCACGGCGCGATAGACATCCTCGTCAACGACATCTGGGGTGCGGAGATCCTCAAGGGCGGGCCACCACTGTGGAACAGGCCGATCTGGGAGCACGACATCACCGATGGTCTTCGGATCCTCCGGCTCGGCATCGACACGCACCTCATCACGTCGCACCGACTCTTGCCGATGATGGTTGGCAGGCCCGGCGGACTGCTCGTCGAAGTGACCGACGGGACGAAGAGTTTCAACGACCTCAACTACCGATTGTCGGTGTTCTACGACCTGGCCAAGCTCGCCGTCAACCGCCTCGCCTACAGCCAGGGCCACGAACTGGAGGCCTTCGGCGCGACCGCGGTGGCCGTGACGCCGGGTTGGTTGCGGTCGGAGATGATGCTCGACAACTGGGGTGTCACCGAGGAGAACTGGCATATCGCACTGGACCCGCTGCGGTCCGACGGCCCGGTGGCTCCGCCGGGCTTCGCCGAATCGGAGACGCCGCGGTATGTGGGGCGCGGCGTGGCCGCGATCGCCGCCGACGCGCGTCGGTCACGCTTCAACCAGCAGTCCGTCACGTCTGCCGACCTGGCCCGTGAGTACGGCTTCACCGACCTCGACGGCCGCCGGCCCGATGGCTGGGCACCCGGATAGCCGCAGCTCAGACACTTGAGTAGACAAATTATGGAATCTGTTCACGGATTTCGTTGACACCGCGGGTCGGCGCCTGTTCGATGACTTGGTGACGTACGACTTGATCATCAGGAACGGCCGCTGGTTCGACGGCTCAGGCGCGCCTTCGGCCGTGCGCAACATTGGCGTCCGCAATGGTCACGTCGCTGCGATAACCCCCACCGACCTCGATGAGACGGGCTGCCCCCACGTCATCGATGCGACAGGCAAGTGGGTGCTGCCCGGCATGCTCGACATCCACACCCACTACGACATCGAGGTGCTGGTCGGTCCGGCGCTGACGGAGTCGCTTCGTCACGGCGTGACCACCGTGATGGTCGGGTCGTGTTCGCTGTCCACAGTCCACGTCAGCGGCGTGGATGCAGGCGACATCTTCGGGCGCGTCGAGGCGATCCCCCGCGAACACGTCATCGGCGCCGTCGACGAGCACAAGACCTGGACGAACTGCGAGGAGTACATCGCAGCGCTGGAGGCGCGTCCCCTCGGACCCAACGTGGCCGCGTTCATCGGTCACTCCGATATGCGCGCCGCGACCATGGGGCTGGACCGGGCGACCCAGAAACGGCAACGACCGACCAGAAGCGAACAGGCCCAAATGGAGAAGTGGCTCGACGAGGCGCTACGCGCCGGATTCGTCGGAATGTCCTCTCAGCAGCTACTTTTCGACAAGCTCGACGGAGAAGTGTGCCGGTCCCGCACGCTGCCCTCGACCTACGCCAAGCCGGGAGAACTGCGTCGCCTCAAGGCGCGGCTGCGACGTGCGGGCCGCGTGCTGCAGTCCGGACCCGACATCGAGAACCCACTGAACCTCGGCTCGCAGGTGTTCCAGTCGCTCGGTGTCTTCCGCAATCCGCTGAAGACCAGCCTGCTGTCGGCGGCCGACGTCAAGTCGAACCCGTTTGCGATCAAGATGCTGGGCCCGTTGGCGAGGTTGATCAACCGCCTTGGCGGCAACTTCCGTTGGCAGCACCTGCCCGTCCCGTTCGAGGTCTACGCCGACGGCATCGACCTGGTGGTCTTCGAGGAATTCGGGGCGGGCGCCGCCGCCCTGCATCTCCGCGACGAGGTCGAACGCAACGAGCTGCTTCGCGACGAGACGTATCGCCGGCAGTTCCGCAAGCAGTACGAGAGCAAGTTCGGGATGCGGGTGTGGCAGCGCGACTTCTTCGACGCCGAGATCGTCGGCTGCCCCGACGAGTCGGTCGTGGGTAGGTCTTTCGGCCAGGTGGGACTCGATCGTGGCGGTCTGCACCCGGTCGACGCGTTCCTCGACCTGGTGCTCGAGCACGGCAAGGCTCTTCGTTGGCGCACCACGATCTCCAATCACCGGCCCGACGTGCTCAAGAAGCTGGCCCGTGACTCCGGCATTCAGATGGGTTTCTCCGACGCGGGCGCCCACCTGCGCAACATGGCCTTCTACAACATGGGCCTGCGGCTCCTGCGCCACGTCCAGGAAGCGCAAAAGGCGGGCAACCCCTTCATGACCGTCGAGCAGGCGATCCACCGGCTCACCGGAGAACTGGCCGACTGGTATCGCATCGACGCCGGCCATCTGCGCATCGGCGACCGCGCAGACATCGTCGTCATCGATCCCGAGCGGCTGGACGAATCACTGGAGGAGTACGCGGAGGCGCCGGTCGAGCAGTACGGCGGTCTGTCCCGGATGGTCAACCGCAACGACGAGACGGTGCGTGCGGTATTCGTCAGTGGACGCGCGGTGTTTCTCGACGGCGAGTCGACCGACGTTGTGGGTGCACAGCGCACCGGAAGGTTCCTACGGGCCGCGCACAAGTCGCCAGCCCAGACGACAAGAGATTCGGAGTTATCAAGTGTCAGTTGAGGATACGGTGCTGGGCATGTGGAAGGCACTGTCGGCGCGCGACTGGGAATCGTTGAAGACTTTCCTGTCGGACGACTGCATATATCTCGACGTGCCGGTGGGTCCCACCGCAGCGGCCCGCGGACCCGAGGACATTGTCAAGCGGCTGAAGATCGGCATCGAGCCGTTGGCCTCCTACGAGAACTTCGACGGTTTGATGGTCGACAACGGCATCGATGTGATGTACGAGCATCATGAGGAATGGCATTGGGCAACAGGCGAATCCGCTGTCCTGAATTTCGTCTCGGTGCACAAAGTCCAGAACGGCAAAATCACCTTGTGGAAGGACTACTGGGACATGGGTGCGCTGGCCAATCATGCACCGCCCACCTGGATGGAAGACTTCGCAAACGCCGATATGAGCTGGGTATTTGATGCCACAGGTCTGGTCTGAGCGGCCGCTCGTGCGTGGCGTGAGTCGAGGCTAAGAGGTTGATCACTCGCGTCAGGTGGGTGTTGCGAAATGGGCGGCGGGGGTCTGTGGAGCTCGGTGGTGAGCTGATCGCCTCGGCTGGGCTACGCGGTGGCGTGGTACAGGCGGGTGAGGTTGAGTGCGGCGGCGGCCAGGTGTAGTTCGGCGCTGACGGCTTGGAGGCCGCGGCGGGCGAAGCGGCGTAATCCGATGCGGTCTTTGAGGTGTCCGATGACGGGTTCCACGGTCGCTGATCGGCGTTTGTACTTGCTCGGCGTGATCGGGTTCGCGCAGCTTGTGGCGCATCGCGTCAGCGGGGACAGATCCGGTGGTGGCGGCCCGTGGGCGGGGTGGTGTTTGGCGTCGTGGTGTACCTCTCGGCCGCTGCCGGGGGCGATGAGCCGTTCGGGGCCGGGGCTGGTGAGGTTGTCTTCGGTGAAGTAGCCGTTGTCGGCCAACGCCAGTCCGATCGTCTTGCCCAGCGCCGTCGTCTGGGTGGTCGCCGCGGCCAAAGCCGGTGTCCAGCAGTCCAGGTCGTTGGCGTCTTGGGATACGTGCACCCCGATCACGAGGTGGTCATCAGAGCACACGATCTGGCTGTTGTAGCCCTGCACCGATTCCACCGCCGGAGCCCTCGATCATCAACCGGGCCTCGGGGTCGGTCAGGTTGACCACAGGTCCTCCGCGTTGGGCTCGTCGGGCCTGGTTGTAGGCACGGATCCGCGCTGCTGAGCCCCGCCGATCTGTCAACCCCGGTTGCCTGCTCCTGGCGGGCACGCTGCAGGCCCAGCCTGCGAGCTTTTGATGCTCTTACGGATATCGCTGCGCGGCTTGGCTTCTTGGTTCCGCGCACCCCCATCAACGGCGGCCAGCCGCTGCTGCTCGCGGGCAATCCTGAGCCTGCGTAGAGCCGGACCTTATCGATGCCCGCCGGTGGTGGGCCCGTCGGCGCTTCACCGGCTTCGACGCGCCGCAGATACTGCTCCTGGCGGGCCCGATCGGCGGCGTCGGCTTCGTCGTCGCGGGCGTCTTGACGTGGGATCTCTTCCATGCGCCTTCTTGATCGCGGCCGCCCGACCGGCCCGGGTCCCCAACTCCGCAGGCGGCTGCGCGCCTGGGCCGGCGGCTGCCTCGGCGGCGTCCTCGGCGGCATCGACGGCGGCCGCCTCGCTGACCGCGTCCTCGGCGATCCGGCGGGCATGCTCGCGCACCCACTCCTGGGAGCGGTTGGCTGATTTCGAGGCATTGGCCGCGATCTTGGTGCCATCGATGGAGATCACCCCGACCGACACCATCCCCGCTTCGGCGCACAACCGCAGCACCTGGGCGAACAGGTCGGTGAACGCGTCGTCGTGGGCCGCGCGGAACCGGGCGATCGTGGTGTGATCCGGGTGCGTCCTGAGCGCACAGCACCCGGTAAGCGACATGATCGACACACAGGCGCTCGATCCGCCGCGAGGACCGCTGCCCGAGGCATAGGAGTAGATCAATAGCGCCACCAACATGTCTGGGTCATAGCCGGCCCGCCCGACCCCACCGGTGCGGCGGCCATCATGAAACGCCGAGGTGTCCAACCGCTCCACCACATCGAGGACAAACCACACCAGGTGCGAATCGGGTAGCCAATCCGCCATATTCGGCGGCAACAAAAACTCCTGATCACGCACCACAGGACGATACGAACGAGCCATACCTCATGGTTTCGCGATCAACACCCAAGACCAAGCACCACGACCGGCATTTCGCAACACCCACCAGGTGCGAGTAATCAACCGCTTAACCAACTAGCTACTGAGTGCAGCCAAGCACACTCTCATACGCTCCAAGCCAATCGGAACTTCTCGGCTAGCTCGTCGGGTTCCAGGTCACCGTAGTTCTGCTGTTCGTAGCGCCGCACCGCGACGACGGCGTCGACGGGTTCGTCGCCGAGAATCCCCCGCAGCAGGGAGGATTGGTCTAGAGCGTCGATTGCGTCGGCCTGGTCGTGCGCAAGCAATGCGATTCCGGCCTCCTCGCGCTGGGCGTCGGTAAGTGAGGCCGGGTCGACGGTGACCTCCGCGGGCAACCTCAGCTTGCGTTGCATTCCGTCGAGCGCAAGACCGAGCATCGCGGCGGTCGCGAGGTAGGGATTCGCCGACGGGTCGATGACCTTGACCTCGACGTTGGCGCCTTGCGGATTGCTGGGCCCGCCGACGAGGAATCGGACGGCCGCTTCCCGGTTTTCGGCACCCCAGCAGACGTATGCGCCCGCCCAGTGGCCGGGCTGCATGCGGATGCCGGACAGCACCGACCCGCACAGGATGCCCTGCGCTTCGGGCAGACCCGCCAACAGCCCGGCCACTGCTGACTCCCCCTCCGGCGTCATCCCCGCGGCGCCGGAGCCGCCAGAGAACAGCGGGACCTCACCGCGCTTCATCGAGAAGTGTTGGTGTGACCCGGATCCGACGCCGCCCGCGAACGGCACCGGTGAGAGGCTGACGCGCAGCCCGTGCCGTCGTGCGACTCGGCCGATGATGATGCGTGTCAGTACCAGTGCGTCGGCCGCTGCCATCGGTGGCAGTGGGGACAGCGAGATCTCGAACTGATTCCTGCCGTACTCGGGGTGGAACTGTTCGATTGCCACTCCCGAGTTGGTCGCGGCGTTCGTGACGTCCTGGACGAATCCTTCGAACTCGAGCACTCCGGCAAGCCCGTACTGCGCCCACAGGTGCGATCCAAGCTCGCTGCCGTCGGGTCCGACGAGCACGAACTCCATCTCATGCCCGACCACCACATCGATACCCGCGGCCGACAGTCTTTCGGCGACCCTGCTGAGGGTGCCGCGGCTGCAATAGGGGTCCGGTGATCCGTCCTGATTGAAGAAAGCGCCCGGGGCCCAGCACAATCCGTCACCGAGAATGCGTAACGCGCCCAAATCGATGCGCACACGCTGATCTCCTACCACGCCGATGGCATCGCCGAACACGATGCCGACCTGGTCGATTGCGAACACGTGCCAGACCGGGCTGGCGCCCAGGCCGGGGTCGGCGAAGGTCCCCATGCGGCGCAACGGGACGGTCTTGGCGTGAATAAGCCCGGCAGGGTTGACGACCGTGCCGATCAACGTGGCGACGCCGTCGGACTCGAGTTGGGCGATGGCGGCTGCGGCGAGAGGTTTGGCGGCCCGCGATGTCATAGCCGCCATTGTGCGCGGTGCCGCCGGAGGCTACAGCGTGATCTTGCAGCTTTGGCCGATGTCCAGCGTCCGCAGCATCCGGCCCATGCCGAGCCACATCGCACACGACAACGCGAGGTCCGTCAGCAGCTCGTCGTCGAATTGCTCGCTGCAGCGCGCCCAGAAGTCCTCGTCGTCGCGTAGCCCGGTGTGGTCGCTCGCGAAGCGCTCGGCGAACTCGGCGGCGACCCGCTCCTGCGCGCTGTAGCCCGGCCAGGTCCGCCACTGCGCGGCGTGGTCATAGAGGTCCTCGTCCACGCCCGCGGCGATACCTTCGGAGTCGCGGGTGTTCTGGCACACCACGCATTCGTTGTCGAGCGCGATGACCATCCGCGCCAGCTCGCGCACCCGCATCGGCAGGCGGTTCTTGTTGTAGACCGCGTTGGTGAATCCGGCCATCGCGACACCGATATCAGGCGATTTGACCACCCAGGCCGCGGCGTCGTCGTCGGCGAAAGGTCCAATTCGGCTCATGACGGCATCGTACGCCCGCAAGCACCGAATTGGAACACGTTCTAGTTTTGTCCGTTAGCGTGCGGCCGCCAGTTCGCCGCGGTCCTCCGTCCAGCTGCGTTGCACCAGCATCCGGTGCACGATGCGCTCGAGAGCGGCCTCGACTTGGAGGCGGTCGGGTCGTCCCTCGAACGACGATGACGTGGCCAGCTTGTCGACGATGCGCCCGACGATGAGCGCGGATATCGCGTCGACCTGCCTCATTCCGGCCTGCGTGAGCCACAGCCTGCCCGCGCCGCCCAGGACGAAACCGTCGCGGATCAGACCGTCGAAAATGGGCTCGATGACCTCGTAGGGCACCCGTAGACGTTCGGCGATGTCGGCGAGGGTGGCCGTGCCGAACACCTGGTTCTGCCGGTAGATCTGCAATAGCGCCCACATCTGCGAGACGTCGAGGTTACAGCCCGGAAGTTGGGCGAGACTGCGTAGTCGGATCTCGGGCGAGTCGCGGAAGATCCGCCCGATGGCCACTTCGAGAATCTTCTCGGGCGACTCGGTGCTCGGCATGCCGAACCCCTCCCCGAGGTCCGTCGCCGATACCGTCTCGGTCTCGCGCAGTCGCACCTCCTTGAGGAAGAGCGAGACGACGAACCCGACGATCGCGACTGGCACCCCGCAAAGGAACACCGTGCCGAGTGAGTCGCATAAGCATCGATGATCGGCGCCGCCGCCTCCGGCGACAACGCATGCAGCTCCTGCGGAGAGTCCGCAGCGCGAGCCGGCGCCCCGCCTGCCGCCAGCGCCGCCGGAATCCGGCTGGCAAGAAAATTGGCGAACAGCGAGCCGAAAATCGCTGCGCCGAAGGAACTTCCGATCGTCCGGAAGAAACGTGACACTGGACGTAGCGACGCCGAAGGAGGTCGGCGAAGCTGGAGGTGTTCTGGACGACGAGATCCAGGACTTGCATGCACAGGCTGATACCTGCGCCGAGTACGACAGGGACACCGTACTGCCGCGAGGTCGGCGTCCTGCCGCACCCATCTGGGACAGCAGAACGAAGCCCCGCGCCACGGTGGCGCGCCGAGCGACGGGGAACATGCGGGTCGGCCGGCGGCGGCCGACGATGTTCCGACGCTACCATGGACGATGAGCATCCCCGTCACCATCGGCAGGGTGCGCATGCCCGACTCCGTCGCCGAGACGCCGTTGACGAACTGGATGAACGTTGGCAGGAATGTCAGCGCACAGCATCGCGAAGCTCGACGATGAAACCGAGGAT
>CAVRIH010000012.1:0-15381 GCA_963721195.1 uncultured Actinomycetota bacterium
CAGCCGCGACAATTATCGTGCTGGTGCAGCCCGCGGAGCCGGAACCGCAGATCCTCATCCCGGGCAACCACGCGCCGCCGTCCACAACGGTGTCGCCGGTGGCGTCGACACCCGCACCGACCACCACCGCAGAGCCTGTTCCGGTGCTACCGGCCACGCCCGGCACATCCGCCGCCCGCACGCTCTGCAGCGACACCACCCGTCGCGCCGCAACAGACTTCGCTACAGGAACCGACGACCGTTGCCAGCCAGCCCCCCGGCACGATGCCGCCGCCGCCCACAACGCGCGCGCCGATCAGCGTTTCACCCGAATCACGTCCACCGTTTCCGAATCAGGCTCCGTCCCGGAACGACGATCAACGTGGCGGGCTACTTGGCGGACTTCTTTAGCTGACGGACTTGCGGCACACGGGTTCGCAGGTACCGCACAGCATTCCGCGCGCGCCAACTGCGCGATCAGCTGATATTCTGCCAACGCCGGCGGACGCAGCGGCGTGACCCCCGAACGAAACAGCAGAGTCCCTCACGAAAAGAGTTTTGTGCGCACCGGAGAGATCAAGGCCCTATCCGGCTTGCGCATCGTCGCCGCAGTGTGGGTGGTCCTGTTTCACTTCCGGCCGTGGTTGGAGCATCGTCGCCCGGATTCAGGTCCGCCCTCGCTCCCGTGCTCAATTGCGGTGCACAAGGCGTCGACCTGTTCTTCATCCTCAGCGGGTTCGTGCTGACCTGGACCTACCTCGACCGCATGGGCGAGTCGTGGTCGATGCGCGCCACGCTGCACTTTCCTCTGGCTGCGCCTGGCCAGGGTGTGGCCGGTCTATCTGGTCACGCTGCACCTGGCGGCGGCGTGGATCATCTTCACGCTTTACGTCGGTCACGAGCCGTCAAAGGTCGCCGACCAGCTCAACGCCGTCAGCTACGTCCGCCAACTTTTGCTGGTGCAGTTGTGGTTCCAGCCGTTCTTCGACGGGTCGAGCTGGGATGGGCCCGCCTGGTCGATCAGCGCCGAGTGGCTGGCATATCTGTTGTTCGGCCTGTTGGTGCTGGTGGTCTTCCGGATCGCCCGGGCGACGAGGGCCAGGGGCCTGCTGTGGCTGGCGTTCGCCGCTTCGCTGCCGCCGACGCTGCTTCTGCTGGCGACCGGCCAGTTCTACACGCCGTGGAGCTGGCTACCGCGGATCGTCATGCAGTTCACCGCGGGCGCGCTGGCCTGCGCGGCGGTGCGCAAGCTGCAGCTGTCGGACCGGGCGCGCCGGGGTGCCGGCTATCTTTCCGTGGTGCTCGGCGTCGCGATCGTCGGCATTCTCTACCTCTTGGACGCGCATCCCATGGCCAAGGTCTACGACTCGAGCGGGCTCGTCGATGTGCTGTTCGTGCCGCTGGTCGTCACGCTGGCGGTGGGCGCCGGCACATCTGCCGCGGCTGCTGTCCACCCGAGTAATGGTGTACTGCGGGCACATCTCGTTCAGCCTGTACATGGTGCACGAATTGGTGCATACGGCCTGGAATTGGGCCACAGCACAGTTCGAGATCGTCCTGACGCCCGGCTGGTCGGCCAAGCTAACAGTGGTGGGCGTGCTGGCGGTCGCCCTCGCCGGTGCGGTACTGCTGTACCACTTCGTCGAGGAGCCCGCCCGCCTCTGGATGCGCAGAATGGTCAAGGTTCGAGAAATACCAGTCGAGTCCCAGGACACCCGCCGAAGCGGCCGACCCGTCGCACGCCCGGCTCCAGCCGCTTCACGGCCGACGACAAATACCGGCCGAACGCCGTCGCTGCGCGCGCGGGCTGAGGCATGCCAAACAGCCGAATCATGCTGCGCGCGATGACAAAGCAGCAGTTCTGTAACGCATCGCTCACAAATGGGTCGACGCCTGGCATTTCGCCAGTGGGGCCGTAGGCTGTTCCGGTGAGTCGTCTGATCACGGCCATGGTAACGATTGCCGTACTTCTCGCCACGCTCGCTGAGCACCGAACACCGGTCTGGCACAACGAAACATTGAATCAGGCCGTCTCCGTCAACCACATCGCGGTGATCGGCGACTCGTACACGACCGGTGGCGATCTCGGCGGTCTCGGCTCCCAACGGATGGACCGCACGCGCGTGGCAGTGGCTGACCCAGCAGGGAATACCCGTCTCGGCAGATGTCGCGGCCGAGGGCGGGGCCGGCTACGGCACCCGCGGCAACCGCGGCAGCGTGTTCGAGGATCTGACCGCTGCACGCGGTCAAACCGGACGATGTGCTGGTGGTGTTCTTCGGCTCTCGCAACGACCAAGCGATCGATCCGACGCAGCTGTCGATTCTGGCGTGGGGCACGTTTCAACTTGCGCGACGCACCGCGCCAAAAGCACGGTTCCTGGTGATCGGGCCGCCGTGGCCCACCGCCGATCCGCCGGAGGCAGTGCTGCGGATCCGCGACGCCCTGAAGTATCAGGCCACCGTCGTCGGCGCGACGTTCATCGATCCGATCGCCGAGGGGTGGTTCGTCGGCAGACCCGACTTGATCGGCAATGACGGCGTGCACCCGACCGACGCCGGCCACGCGTACATGGCGGACAAGATCGCGCCGTTGATCGGCGCACAGTTGTCGTGACATACCCGTGAAAGACGACGCCCCGTAAGCCATCTCAGCTCACGGGGCGCCGCTTCTTCGGTTGCTACTTGACGTCGAACCTGTCGTTGTTCATGACCTTCGACCCACGCCTTGGCGAAGTCCTGAACGAACTTCTCCTTGGCGTCGTCGGTGGCGTACACCTCGGCAAGCGAACGAAGGATCGAGTTCGAGCCGAAAACGAGATCGTTCGCAGTGGCCGTCCACTTCGGCTTGCCGGTGGCTCGGTCGCGACCCTCGTACACGTTCTCCGTCGACTCGGACACGTTCCACACCGTGCCCATGTCGAGCAGGTTCACGAAGAAGTCGTTGGTCAACGTGCCTGGCTTATCGGTGAACACGCCGTGCTTGGTCTGGCCGTTGCGCCCAGCGCCCGCAGGCCGCCGACGAGCACCGTCAGCTCGGGTGCCGTCAGGTTCAAGAAGTACGCCCTTCTCGATCAGCAGACGCTCGACGCGGAGCCTTCTCGCCGGCCCGGATGTAGTTGCGGAAGCCGTCGGCCCGCGGTTCGAGCACCGCAAACGACTCGACGTCGGTCTGCTCCTGCGAGGCATCCGTGCGTCCCGGCGCGAAGGGCACCGTGACGTCGACGCCGCCGTCCTTGGCCGCCTTCTCGATGGCCGCGGAGCCGCCCAGCACGATCAGGTCGGCGAGCGAGACCTTCTTGCCACCGGACGCCGAGCCGTTGAAGTCCGACTGGATCTTCTCGAGCGCCGGCAACACGGTGTCAAGGTCGGCGGTCTTGTTCACCTCCCAATCCTTCTGCGGCGCAAGGCGAATCCGCGCTCCGTTGGCCCCGCCACGAAGGTCGGTACCGCGGAAGCTGGACGCCGACGACCATGCCGTGGAGACCAGCTGGGAAACCGACAGCCCCGAGTCGAGGATCTTGGCCTTGAGCGCCTCGACGTCCGCGTCGGTGATCAGCTCATGGTCGACCGCGGGGACGGGATCCTGCCACAGCTGCGGCTCGGCAACCCACGGACCCAGGTAGCGCGCGATCGGACCCATGTCGCGGTGCAGCAGCTTGTACCACGCCTTGGCGAACGCCTCGGTCAGCTCCTCGGGGTGGTCCAACCAGCGACGCGTGATCTTCCCGTAGATCGGATCCATCCGCATCGACAGGTCCGTCGTCAGCATCGTCGGGCTGAGTCTTGCCGTCGCCGAAGGCCTCCGGCACCGTGTCCGCGCCGGCGCCGTCCTTTGGCCGATACTGGCAGGCGCCCGCCGGGCTCTGGAACAGCTCCCACTCGTAGGCGTACAGCGTCTCCAGGAAGCTGTTGTCCCACTTGGTCGGGGTCGATCGTCCAGATCCCCTCGAGGCCGCTGGTGATCGCATCCTTGCCGACACCGGTGCCCTGAACGGGCACTTCCAGCCCAGACCCTGGACTGCGAGGGGGCACCCTCGGGCTCGGGCCCGAGCCAGGTCGGCGTTGCCCGCGCCGTGGGTCTTCCCGACCGTGTGGCCGCCGACGATCAGCGCGGCGGTCTCCTCGTCGTTCATCGCCATGCGGCCGAACGTCTCGCGGATGTCGTGCGCGGCCGCCAGCGGATCCGGCTTGCCCTCGGGCCCTTCGGGATTGACGTAGATCAGGCCCATCTGACGTGCGCCGAACGGCCCTTGCAGCTCACGCTCGCCGGCGTAGCGCTCGTCGGCCGAGCCACGCGTCCTCGGGGCCCCAGAGGATCTCCTCGGGCTCCCAGACGTCCCGCGGCCGAAGCCGAAGCCGAACGTCTTGAAGCCCATCGACTCTAGGCGCGTTGCCGGCGAAGATCAGACAGGTCGGCCCAGGAGATCTTGTTGCCGTACTTCTGCTTGACTGGCCACAGCAGCCGGCGGGCCTTGTCGAGGTTGGCGTTGTCGGGCCAGCTGTTGAGCGGCGCGAAGCGCTGCATGCCCTTCCCGCCGCCGCCGCGGCCGTCGTCGATGCGGTACGTGCCCGCGGCGTGCCAGCTCAGCCGGATCATCAGACCGGCGTAGCTGCCGTAGTCGGCGGGCCACCAGTCCACCGAGGTCGTCAGCGCCGACATCACGTCGGCCTTGAGGGCCTCGACGTCGACCTTGTTGAACTCCTCGGCGTAGTCGAAGTCGTCGCCGAGCGGATTGGACAGCGACGAGTGCGCGTGCAGCATCGACACGTCGGCCTGGTTGGGCCACCAGTCCTGGTTCGTCAGCGGAGCGTTCGCCTTGGGCGTTGGCGACGGGATCGCCGGATTTTCGCTCTCACTCTTGCTCGCGGTCCCGGCGCTAGGACCAGGCGGGCGGGCGTCGGATGTATCAGATGACACAACATTCCTTCCGAGGGTGGGTGATGCGGGCTGTGATCACGGGTGTGATCGCGAAACTTGTGATGCCGAGCAGTCGGGGCACAGGCCCCAATAGATGACCTCTGCTTCGTCGAGCACGAAGCCGTCGAGAGCGTCGTGGTCCGACGGGGTGAGACACGGCGCCTCGCCGACGGCGCAGTCGACGTCTGCGATGACCCCGCAGGATCGGCAGACGACGTGGTGGTGGTTGTCCCCGACGCGCGACTCGTAACGGGCGACCGAACCCGACGGCTGAATCTTGCGGACCAGGCCGACGCCGGTCAGGGCGGCCAGCACGTCATATACCGCCTGCCTCGACACGTCAGGAAGTTCGGCCCGCACGGCACCAAAGATCGTCTCGGTGTCGGCGTGTGGATGCGCGTGCACCGCCTCCAGCACCGCCACGCGAGGGCGCGTCACGCGTAGGTCAGCTGCGCGGAGCTGATCTGCGTAGTCCGGAACCGGCGTCACGGCACCTATCATGCTCCTTTTCTGGAATGAGTCAAGTCTTCTGGAGGATGAATTCTTGGTGTCGCGGGGTCAAGCGTCGCTCGGGCCGAGATCTTGCTCGGTTACGCCAGCGCAACGCAGGGCAGTTTGAGGATTGCGCGTTTGCCAGCGGTGCGTTCTCGAATCACGTTGGCAACACAGGCAGTTCGCAGGATCGCTGACCTCTCGTAGCGCGCTGCCGCACAGTATTGTTCTCGGGGATGCAGGGACGACCGTGCTGAGACGCGCCGAGCCTGACGACCCGGCGAGTTCGCTCGGCAGCTTCGGCACCATCGGCCGCTTCGTCGTGCGTAGACCGCTGATCGTCATCGGATTGTGGCTCGCGTTGGCCGTCGCGTTGTTCCTGTTGTTCCCGCCGCTGGCCAAGATCGCGGGGGAGAAGCAGCCCGAGTTTTTGCCGTCCGATGCGCCTGTCTTGGTCGCCAACAACGCGATGATCAAGGAGTTCAACGAGTCGGACTCGCAGAACAGCCTGCTGGTTGTGTTGAGCAACGACAACGGGCTCGGTCCGGCGGAGGAGGCGGTCTACCGCAAGCTCGTCGACAACCTTCGCGCCGACCACCAGTCGGTGGTGATGCTGCAGGACTTCATCAGCACCCCGGCCTTGCGCGACGTCGTCACCAGCAAGGACCACAAGGCGTGGTATCTACCGGTCGGACTCGCCGGCGAGCTCGCCACGCCGGCCGCCAGCGAGTCGTATAAGAAGGCCGTCGAGATCGTCAAGGCGTCGACGACGGGCACATCGCTGACCGCACACCTCACCGGCCCGGCCGCCACGGTCGGCGACATGACCGCAGTCGGTGAGCGCGATGTTCACGTGATCGAAATCGCGACCGCGCTCATGGTTTTGACGATCCTGCTTCTCGTCTATCGAAACCCGCTCACCATGGTGCTGCCGTTGGTGACCATCGGGATATCGCTCGTCGTCGCCCAGCAGATCATCGCCTGGCTCGCGCAGCTGGGCCTGAGCATCTCGCCGCAGGCCATTGTCCTCGTCAGCGGGATGATGCTGGGCGCGGGAACGGATTACGCGGTCTTTCTTATCTCGCGATACCACGAATACCTCCGGATGGGTGCGGAGTCCGACGCCGCCTTGGTGTCGGCGATGGCGTCGATCGGCAAGGTGATCGCGGCGTCGGCGGGTACCGTTGCGATCACGTTCCTGGGCATGAGCTTTGCGAAGCTGGGAGTGTTCTCCACCATCGGGCCCGCCCTGGCCATCACGATCGTCGTCGGGTTCATCGCGTCCATGACACTGCTGCCCGCGATGGTCGCCCTCGCAGGCCGGCGCGGTCTTGTCAAGCCCAGACGTGAACTCACCAGCCGCTTTTGGCGGCGCTCAGGCGTTCGGATCGTGAAGCATCCGACACGGCATCTGGTCGCCAGCCTTATCGTGTTGGCGATCCTGGCCGGTTGCGTAGGCGTGATCAAGTTCAACTACGACGACCGCAAGAACCTGCCCGCCGACGTGGACAGCAATGTGGGATATGCGGTGATGGCCGAGCATTTCCCGGTCAATTCGAGCATCCAGCAGTTCATTCTGGTGCAGTCGCCGCGCGACCTGCGAAGTCCCAAGGCCCTCGCCGACCTCGAGCAGATGGCCCGCCGCGTCAGCCAGGTGCAGGGCATCGCCGCCGTGCGCGGTGTCACCCGGCCCACCGGTGACACCCTCGAACAAGCCAAGGCCACCTTCCAAGCCGGTGCGGTCGGCGACAAGCTCTCCGAAGCGTCGACCCAGATCTCCAGTCGCGACGCGGATCTCGATCGGCTCACCGGCGGTGCGCACCAGCTGGCCGACACCCTCGGCGACGTCCGCAACGGCGTACTGGAAGCTATGGCTTCGGTCAGCGGACTGACCAACGCACTGGTCGATATGCAGAGTCGTTACGGGGCGAACGCGACTCTCGCCGATATGGATCGTTCGGCTCAACTCGTGGCAAACATGCGTGCTCTCGGTGATGCGATGGGAGTGAACCTCACCCAGGTCGACGACGTGTACCGGTGGGCGGTGCCGATGATGACCGCGTTGAATTTCAGCCCGGTGTGCGCAATGGACCCGGCGTGCCAGAATTCCCGTGCGACGCTGCAGCGTTTTGTCACGGCCCACGACGACGGAACGCTGCGATCGCTGTCCGATCTGGCACAGCAGCTGCAGTCCACCCAGGGCACCCAGTCGGTCGACGCCACCGCCACCGAGCTTCGCGAGAAGCTCGACAATGCCACCGAGGCGGCGCGACAACTCGGGCTGGACAAGCCGGACGGCATTCAGCGCAAGCTGACCGAACTGCAGAACGGCGCCAACACGCTCGCCGACGCGAGCAGGCAGCTCGCCGACGGGGTGCAGCTACTGGTGGACCAGGTCCGCCAGATGGGGCCGGGTCTCGGTGACGCCTCGATCTTCTTGATGGCCATGCGCAACAACGCCCGCGAACCGTCGATGGCCGGCTTCTACATTCCGCCCGAGATCCTGTCCAACGGTGAGTTCAAAACCGCTGCAACCATGTTCGTCTCACCCGACGGGCACGCGGTGCGCTACCTGGTCCAGACCGACCTCGATCCGTTCGGCACGCAGGCGATGGACCAGGTCGCGCAGATCATGGACGCGGCGCGAAGCGCGCAGCCCAACACCGAACTGGCCGATGCGACGATCTCAATCGCCGGCCTGCCCGCCGTCAACGCAAACGTGCGTGACTACTACAACCAGGACATGCGGTTCATCCTCATCATGACCATCCTGGTCGTGCTGTTGATTCTGATCGTGCTGCTGCGGGCCATCGTGGCGCCGCTCTATCTCATTGCTTCGGTGGCGATTTCCTTCTTATCGGCGCTCGGCATCGGCGTCGTGGTCTTCCAATTCATCCTCGGCCAGCACATCGCGTGGAACGTCCCCGGTACCGCCTTCATCGTTCTGGTTGCGGTAGGGGCCGACTACAACCTGCTGTTGATCTCGCGCATCCGCGACGAGGCGTCTCGAGGAATTCGCACAGCGGTGATCCGGACCGTGGGCGCTACGGGCGGCGTGATCACCTCCGCCGGACTCATCTTCGCCGCGTCCATGTTCGGCCTGACCTTCGGCAGCATCGCGGGGATGGTGCAGGTCGGCTTCATCATCGGCGTCGGATTGCTGCTGGACACCTTCCTGGTCCGCACGGTGACGGTGCCGGCACTGGCCGTCCTGATAGGCAAGGCGAACTGGTGGCCGTCGAAGAACTTGACGCCCCTGCACGGGGAGCTAGATCATTCTCGGCCCGCCAAAGCCGGGAACAGTGCCGATCGGGATGAGTGCCAAAACGAGGACAAGACAGACGAACACCCGCAACGCTCTTGGCGACGGCGGCTGCTCGATCTCAGACCGGCGCGCCGCGAACACGAGATAGACGATCGCGACGTCGAACGATGCGACGATCAGCCAACGCGTCCAGTCGAAACCGGTCAGGAATACCGGGACGACCAACAACAACCCGGCGACGACCCATGCGATTCTGCTGCGGACCTCGTCAACGAAGGCGCGCACCGGAACTCCTGACACGGTGCTGATTCCGTACATGCTCACGAAAAGAGCGGCCGCACCGAACACCAGCGACATGGCAAGGCCTGCCGCACCGATGTTCGCCACAATCCGCATGGCGTCAACGACCCCGTAGTCGTAGATCGGCATCACGTTTCGGCACACCCAGTCGTGGTAGTCGGTTTGACTTGGTTGTCCACCGACCACATACTGCGCGAGCGTCGGCAGAGACGTGATGGTCGCCAACGGGTTGGGCACCGTGTGATGCGGTATCGCCGAACACAGTTGGGACGCAATATCGTGACGGCCGAACGCCGCCACTACGACGGCGGTGAAGACGCCTGGCATGACGGCCAGCAGCACACCGCGCCGCCTGGCTGATTCCAGTGCGCCGCCGAGGACGACGATTGCCAGCACGGCGCCAAGCGCGAACTGCAGCCCGATCGCCTCGTGCACCAGCGTCAAGGCCGCGATGACGACGCCGTAGGCCGCGCACGACGACACCGCGATCGCACGCGAGCGGGCGTATGCCAGCGCCACGGTGAAGACCGCCAGCGCAGCCGCGCCGAACAGGTCTGGTCGAGCGGAGTATGCCGCGAACGGGATTCCGAACGGCAGCAACGGAATCAGCATTGCCACCATCAGCCTGCGTTCCGATCGGCGCCGCCCGAACAGCACCACACCCATTACCAACGCAAGGCCCGCCACGTACACGGCCGTGGACAGCCAGCGCAGTCCGAGCGCGGCCGCAAAGTAATGGCCAGGGGCCAACCCGACCAGTTCCCCGGCCAGTCCCCGACGCACGAAGCCGAACGTGTAGTCGACGGCGTAATACGACATCCAATAGACGTCGAGCGGAACGATGTTGATCGCGAAGCACAGCACGGCCGCCGACCAGATCGCGATCGCGACGGCGATGCCGACATACATCATCGGGCGCGAACGCGGGTTTGCTTTGAGGCTCAGGTTCACCATCAGTTAGGTCCTAATAGACAGTGGTCGCGGACAGGTGCAGGTCGGCCAGTGCGCCACGCGCAAGCTCGCGGGTCGATGCCGCGGTGTTCTCGGCACCGCACTGGTACGCGACGACGGTGATGAAGCGGCTGCCGTTGAGAGTCCCGGTGCCGCAGAACAACTGGCCATTGGCGCGCTCGATGCGGTGACGGGTGACGCCCTGCTCGGCCAGCCGCATCGACACCTCGGCCGCATCCCGACCGTCGATTCGACCGACGACTGTGTCGAGGTTCCCGAGGTTCGAACATCCCACCGGCAGTTGGCCGGTGGCCATCGCGATGCCTTCGGTGTGCCGGACCAACCACTGCGGCGTGAACGGGATGAGCGGAAGTCCGGCAAGCATCTCGTTGGGTTGGTGACCCAGCGACGCCAGCCGACTCTTCACGTCTGCGCGAACGCGGCTCATATCGTCCACAACTGCTTCGCTGTCGACGTCGACCGTGATCGAGGTCAACGCGTTGGCACGATGATCGTCGGGGCTGCGCTCGCTGACCGGAAGCACGGCCGTCACGGTGCGGCCGTCGGGGTGGACTCTGCCCATCCGGTGGGCCAGCCGGGTCGCGAATGCGACGAAAAGCGTGTTGCTGCTACCGCTCAACTCACGGGCACGGGCGTCCCAGGCCGACGCGTCGGTCTGCATCGTCACAGAAGGAAGCTCCGCCTCCGAAGGGTCCCCGACGGCCACCGGGGGAACCGCTGACGGAGCCTTCGTGTCCCGCGATAGCCGAAGCAAGATCAGCAGAGTCGCGATCAGCGCGCGGACGACGGCGGGCATTGCCAGGACCGCATCGGTCAGATCTTCCGCCACAGCACGACCCCAGCGGCGTGAATGCGCCTGCGGGTAGCCGAAATCGCGGCTTTCACCCTTGACGGCTTCCGCAATCGCCGTCGCCAGCCCGAGGCCGTCTGCGACGCAGTGCGACGCCACCAGGGAGACCGCCGTGCCGCCGTCGCCCAACGGCAGCACGCCAAGGTGGAAGCTCGGCCCCCACTCGGGATCGACAGCTAGCTGTGCGCGTTGCTCGATCCAGGCGCCGATCTCCGTGCGCGGACGGCACTCCGCGACGTCGATGTCGGGGGAGCCGCCGTCGACCACCCAACGATGACGGCCGAACGGCAACGACGAGCGCTCGATCCGGCGCCCCAGCAGTCCGGCACCGAGATTGCGATTGAAGCTGCACAATTCGTCGATGTCCACGTCGCGGTCGTACACCCACGTGCACTGACACACGCTGCCCTGACCGGTGGCCCGCAACCGCAGAAACGCGGCCTGATCGAGAAGCGCGAGTCTCGTCATGGGCACCCGGCTTCGGCGGCGGCGCGATACCCGCGCACCGCTGTGGGCCCGAACACCGCGACAAGTCCGACCGCCCACACGGTCGCCTGCAGCAGCGGCCAGAGCACCTGCCCACCCTCTGCAAGCCCGCGCATTGCCTCAATCGTCGGAGACATCGGCTGCAGCCGCACCGCGACCTGAAGCCAGGACGGAAACACCTCGGCGGGGGCCACACCGGTGTTGAAGAACAGCAGTACGACGCATCCCGCGCCCAGCCAGGTCACCATGGCCCGGCCGTCCGCGCGGACGGCAATAGCGATGACCACCGACGCGACCCCCACCGAGATCATCACCGGCACAAGAACAAATGCCACCGCCGCGGCCCAGCCATTGGCGAATCGCAAGCCCAAGGCGACACCGAACGCGGTGAGCAGCACGGCGGACGCGGCCGTGCGGACGGCTTCGGCAAGCAGCCGTCCGGTCAGGGCGCTCGCCCGATGGATCGGTAGTACCCACAACCTGCTCAGCAGGCCGGACTCGCGCTCTGCGGGCAGCGCCAGGCCCGCACCGAGGGTGCCGAAGATGGCCCCGACGACCGCGCACATCGGGACCAGCCCGTAGAGGCTGTCGCTTCCGGTGACCGCCAGCACGGCCTTGCCGATCAGCAACTTGTAGACGACGAGGAGGAAGGTCGGGAACAGCAACGCCTGGACGGCGACGATCGGGTCGCGCCGCCAACGGCGCAGCAGGCGTCCCGCCTCCAATGCGCTCTGCCGGGCAAAGGCCGTCAGCGACGCGTCGTACGGAATTGCTTCTGCCGCTGCAGTATTCACGATCACCGCGGCGCGCCTCTGCATACGCAACGCGAGACCGCCGAATAAGACCACCAACGCGATGCACCAGGCCACCGTCACCGTCAGACCCGTGCCCGTGACGTGACCGCTGGTGAGACCACGCAAGGTCTCGGTGACTTGCGACACCGGCTGGTAGTGGACAAACGGACCAAGCCATGCCGGAAACGATTCGGCCGGCGCGATGCCGGTCGAGAGCAGGACCAGGACGAGCTGGGGCAGCAACAGCAGCTGACTGGACGACTCGACGGAGCCGATCCGCGATCCGAGGGCGTCCGCGCCGAGGCAGACCGCCACCGCGAACGTCAACACGATGACGACGAACAGCACGGCGTATCCGAGACCCCCGACCATCCGGAAGCCGAACACCCAAGCGACGGCGGTGCCGGCGACCAGCGCGACCACCGCGCGGATCAGGCAGTACAGCATCCGCGCCGCCAGCGGCACCACCACCGGAATCGGAAGGGTACGAAGCCGAACTCCGAATCCGGACAACCGATCCCGTGCGGCCCGGTCGGCGGTCGTCATTGCACCGAACAACATCGCCTGCACGATGACCACCGGCAGGACGTACTGCGGATAGGTCATCGGCCCGGTGTCGATGAGGTTGCTCAAGGTCAACGTGAACCCGAGGAAGCAGCCCACCGGGGCCAGGACTGCGAAGAGCAGGTCGGCGTCTCGCAGGGTGCCCGACAGGGTGCGCAAAGTGAGTGCCGCAAGGGCACTCATACGGTGACCGCCGGTGACGTCAAGCTCAGGAATGCCTCGTCAAGCGACGGCTTACGCAACGAGATGTCGGCGAGTTCGATGCCAAGCCCGTCGAGTCGGCGGAAGACCTCACCGAAGGTCGCCACGCCATCGGGTGCGGGCACCGACACGGCAGCGGCCTGCTGATCGATCAATGCATCGCAATCGGTACGGATGCCTGCGAAATCCGCCAGCGCGGTGGCGATTCGGGGCAGATGAACCGGGTCGGCCGGCGTGACCTGACAGTAGCTGACACCCACGCGGCGTTTCAGGTCGTCGGCGGTTCCACTGGCGACGACCCGCCCCGAGTCCAGCACGACGATCGAATCACTCAAGACGTCGGCTTCTTCGAGGTACTGAGTGGTCAGCAGCACGGTGACATTCTGGTGGCGCAGCGCCGACACCAGATCCCAGACATCGCGGCGGCTGCGCGGATCCAGCCCGGTCGTCGGTTCATCGAGGAAGAGCACCCGCGGGGGAACGACCAGCGCGACCGCGATGTCGATACGCCTGCGCATCCCGCCGGAATACGTGGAAACCCGCCGGTCGGCGGCATGACCCATGTCGAACTGCTCGATCAGTTCGTCGGCCCGTCGTCGCGCATGTCGGCTTCGCAGGCCGCGGAGCTGACCGAAAAGCATCAGATTCTCACGGCCGGTGAGGAATTCGTCCAGTGCCGCGTACTGACCCGTCACTCCGATGCATGCGCGAACCTCGGCCGACCGGTGCTCGACGTCGAATCCGGCCACTGTAGCCGAGCCCGCGCTGGGGCGCACCAGGGTGGAGAGGATGTTGATCGTTGTGGTCTTCCCGGCACCGTTGTGGCCGAGAAGCGCACAGACCGATGCCCGCTCAACGGTGAAGCTGACACCCTGCAGCGCGGACATGGTTCGACTCGCCCTTGCCGAACGACTTTGCGAGGTCACGGCATTCGATAGCAGCCTCAGGCATTGGCGTACTGCTTGACGCCGTCGGCCACGGCGGCGAACTCGGCGCGCATCGCCTCGACGTATCGCAGGACGGACTTGCGCGCCACCTCGGTGCCGGGGTACGCGACGACCAACTGCGTTCTGTCGTGCATGCGATTGACCCACATACACACGGCCTCTGACAGACGGTTATCGCCCCAGATGCCGATCCGCAGACCGTCCCAGTAGTCGCTGAACGGCAGCTTGCGAATGTCGATGTAGGACAGCATCGGAACAGGTCGGTCGGGAATCTCGATCGGGCCGGACTCTGAATCCGGCATGTCGAGCAAGTGGTAGTAGGGGACTGCACCCAGCGTCGTGTTCGCGTCGAACGATGTCTGCGCCGAGCCCACCACCTCCTCGAAGGTCGCGTCGGCCGTCGGAATCGTCAACGGCACGAAGGTCGCCAACCAACCGACGGCGGTGGCGTATGCGGGGTCTCTCCGGTTGTCGAACGGCGTCAGGCCAAAGTAGGTGGCGGCGCCGGTCAACCGGTGCTCGGTCATAGCCGCGCAGGCGAACACCCCGCCACTGAACCGCGCACCCGCGTCGCGGCACGCCGATTCGAACCGCCGTCCCTGTTCCTCGTCGATGAGGTCGAACACGTCGATGGCTCCCGGCGTGTCGGGGTTTGCCTCGCCCAACTCCAGCGGGAACTTCGGCAGTTCGCCCCATCGTTGGCGGCGAGAAAGGCTCGCCAGGACTGGATCTGGGGCGATCTGTTCGTCCAGGCCCGCGGTGTACGCGCGCTGGTTCGTGCAGTAGTCCCGATGGCTCGCCGCGGGCGCCAGCTCGGCAGGGGCGCTCTGCAGCACGGTGAAGTACGTGGTCTGAATGTCGAGGAAGATGACGCCCGCCGACATACCGTCGGCTCGCAAGTGGTCGATCGCGATGTAGACGGTGAACCGGTCTTCGCCCTGGATGATCCCGAACGTGAAGCAGTCCCACTGCAGCGGATCCGGGGTATCGAGGAGCAGCTTGCGGATCTGCGGCGGGGTCATCAAGCCGTGATCCGTCGGTGCCAGCGTGATGGCCTCCGGGTCGGCGATGACGTACCGGTGGATGTCGTCGTTGTCCTCGAACGCGAACCGATCGTGGTAGGTATCGTGTCGGCGCACATGGGCGTTGACGGCTTGGGTCATGGCGTCGATATCGCAGATGCCCATGATCTCCCAGACGCCGATGCACAACCGCGGGATATCGCGGCCGAGGCTGGTCTGCCTGCGGTAGTACTGAAGGTGCTGCGACTGCTGGTAGCTCAAGGGGGCCGGATGAGCTCCCGCGTCGGCCGCGCACGCATAGCTGGCCTCGGTGGGATACCAGGACACCACGGTGCCCTCGGCAGTCCAGTCGTCAACCGTGCCCAAGAACATGCGCTTTCCTTTCGTGTTCGTCGGTTCGTGACGACACTCCCGAGGACGTCGACGTCACCGCAGCGGACTCGACGAATGGCCCTGAGTTGCAAGGACAGTCGTGGTCCGCAAGGCGTTGGAGTGCCACGCCGCTCGCTGCATCAACGGATGCGAGCGGAACCGACTGGTGATGGTGCCTGCCAATCCGTGCGAGAGGTGCGGCCTGACCGCCCCACTCAG
>CAVRIH010000013.1:0-64716 GCA_963721195.1 uncultured Actinomycetota bacterium
CTGTCCGGGAGGCGCACGATGGCCCCATGGAGACCACGGTCGACGAAATCGGGACGGACTTCTATCGCCTGTCCACCTACATCCCTGAGATCACCGAGCACGGATTCACCGTCAACCAGTTCCTGCTCACCGGTGACGAGCCGTTTCTCTTCCACACCGGCATGCGCCAGCTCTTCCCGCTGGTGTCGGACGCCATCAACCGGGTCATGCCGGTGGAGAAGTTGCGGTGGATCTCGATCGGTCACATCGAGGCCGACGAATGCGGCGCGATGAACATGTTGCTGGCGGTCGCACCGAACGCCGAAGTCATCGCCGGCCCGTTGGCCGTGATGCTGTCGCTGACCGACCTGTGTGACCGCCCGCCCGTGGTGGCGCCGGAGGACGGTGTGCTCGACATCGGCGGGCACCGCCTTCGCTTCATCCCAACCCCGCATGTGCCGCACAACTGGGAGGCCGGGCTGTGGTTCGACGAGACCACCACGACGCTGCTCGCCGGTGACCTGCTCACGCACGTCGGCGCGTGTCCGGCACTCACGGAGAGCGACATCGTCGAGCCCGCACTCGAGGCGGAGGAGTTCTTCCATGCCACCGGGCTGACGACCAACCTGCAGCCGACGCTGGAGCGGCTCGCCGAGCTGAAGCCCACGGCGCTGGCGATCATGCACGGGGCGTCGTTCTCGGGCGACGGCGCCGCACAGCTGCGGGCGCTGGCCGACGGGTACGCCGCGATGGCAGCATCGCAGCAATGACCGCCGCCCAGCGCGAACGCGCCGCACTCGTCGAAACCATGCGCACGATCGGGCCCGACGCACCGACCCTGTGTGAGGGATGGACCACCCGTGACCTCGCCGCTCATCTTGTGGTGCGAGAAGGCAGGATGGACACCACTCCTGGCATCGTCCTGCCGTTCCTCGCCGACTACACCGAAAAGGTCCGGCGCCAGGCCGCGGAGTCCACGAACTGGGACGAGCTGCTGGACAAGATCGCGTCGGGGCCGCCGTTGCTGTCGCCGTTCAAGCTCCTCGACCCGGTGGCGAACATGGACGAGATGTTCATCCATCACGAGGACGTCCGCCGCGCCCAAAGCGGTTGGGAGCCACGCGCGCTCGAGGCATCAACCCTCAAGGGACTGCGGCGACCGCTCGCCATCATGGCCCGGCTGACGATGGGTAACGTGCCCGCCCGGGTGGCGCTGCAGACTCCCGACGGTGAAACTGTGGCGGTCGTCGGCCGAGGCCAGGAGCTGACGGTCACAGGTGACATCGCTGAGCTCACGCTGTTCGTCGCCGGCCGCGACGAGGCTCAGCTGACCTTCTCCGATGCACAGGCCGCCCAGGCAGTCCGGGCCGCACGGCGGGGCTTGTGACCCTTCCGCACCGGGCGAAAGTCGGCCTCGCGGTTGGGCTTCTGCTGTGCTCGGCCGCGCTGGCCGTCGGCTGTGCGACGATCATCGACGGCAATCCCGTCGCATCCCGTGGATCACCAACCGAGCCGAGCTTCCCGACGACGAGGCCAACGCGAACGCCGCCTACCACCAACCCAGCGCCATCCCCGCCGCCGCCGACCGGCGAGCAGCCGGGCGCGACGACGTTGACTCCCGACGAATCCGGCTATGTGTTCATCGAAACAAAGTCGGGCAAGACGCGCTGCCAAATATCTCGGGCCGAGGTCGGCTGCGAGTCGCAATTCGCCAACGCGCCCGAACAGAACGGCATGCCCGCCAACGGGGTGAACATCACCGCCGAGGGCAGCATGCGCTGGATCGTCGGTAACCTCGGCAATATCCCCGCCGTCACGCTGGACTACCAGACGTATCGTGCAGTTGGCTGGACGATCGCGGCGACCAGCGACGGCACCCGGTTCACCAACGATGACACCGGCCACGGAATGTTCATCAACACCTCCGGCGTCGAGGTCTTCTGACGCCCCATGCCCCTTCGCCGCCGCTAGGCTGGCGACCGTGGATTTCCGCGTCTTCGTCGAGCCTCAGCAAGGCGCCAGCTACGGCGACCAGTTGGCGGTCGCCCGCGCAGCGGAGGCCGCCGGGTACTCAGCGTTCTTCCGCTCCGACCACTACACCGCCATGAGCGGTGACGGACTGCCCGGGCCCACCGACTCCTGGGTCACACTGGGCGCCATCGCCCGCGAGACGACCTCGATCCGGCTCGGCACGCTTGTCACCTCGGCCACGTTTCGTTACCCGGGCCCACTCGCGATCACCGTCGCCCAGGTCGACGAGATGAGCGGCGGGCGCGTCGAATTGGGCATGGGTGCGGGCTGGTTCGAAGCCGAGCACCAGGCTTACGCCATCCCGTTCCCTCCGCTGGGTGAACGGTTCGACCGGTTGACCGAACAGCTGAGCGTCATCACGGGGCTGTGGACGACACCGCCCGGAGAGACGTACGACTATTCCGGCGCCCACTACACCGTCGCGAAATCCCCCGCCCTGCCCAAACCTGTCCAGTCGCCACACCCACCGATCATCGTCGGCGGCGCTGGCGCCAAGCGCACACCGGCGCTGGCCGCGGCGTTCGCCGCCGAATTCAACATTCCGTTCGCGCCGCTGGAGGTGACTCGGCTCCAGTTCGAACGTGTCGCCTCGGCGGTGGCCGACACCGGACGAGCCGCCGAGTCGCTGACGTATTCCGCGGCCTTCGTGGTGTGCGCCGGTCGCGACGAGCAGGAGATCGCCCGTCGGGCCGCGGCGATCGGTCGCGACGTCGACGAGCTACGCAGCAACTCTCCACTAGTGGGGACACCTGCGGAGATCGCCGACAAGCTTGGCCCATACCTGCAGATCGGGGTGCAGCGGGTCTACCTGCAGGTATTGGATATGTCCGACCTCGACCACGTGGACTTCTTCGCCGCAGAGGTGATCCCACAGCTCGGCTGAACAAGCGCCGGCAAGCGCGCCGCCGCTACTATCAGTGCCCGTGGCCCGCCGGAATTACGAGGATGACGACGGGCAGCCCTGGCACAACCGCACCTCCACGGTCGTCGGAGCGAGCATTCTCGCGATCTTGGTGGTCGGTCTACTGATCGTCGCGGCGACGGCCGTCGCCCGCCAGTTCGGCGAACCGGAGCAAGCCCCGCTGGACTTCGTCGTACCCACGTATTCCGCGACTGGCTCGGATTCGGCGGCCGCCTCCACCACAACCCAGACGATCACGAGTACGAGTCCGCCGGAGACGACCGACATCGACGGGCCTGGAACATCTCCCCCGTCGTCGACATCCTCGACATCGTCCTCATCGACTACGTCGAGCAGCGAGACATCCACCGCACCGACCACCGCGCGCACAGAAGACGAGGACGAAGACAGGCCGACCAGAACAACACGGCAACGACCGCGCACCAATGTGACGCGTACGTTCAATCCCTATCCCTGAGCGCCTACTATCGGTCCCCGTGGCGCAATACGGACCTCCCGACGATCCGAACTACCCGGACAACAACCCCACGGAATACCTCGGCCCGCCGCTCGGTGAACCGGTTCCCTGGTACCGCAAGCCGGCTGCCCTCGTCGCGTTCGGCGCCCTTGGCGCAGTGCTCATCGCCCTCATCGTGTTCGGTCTGGCAAAGGCCATCATGGGCGGCGACGAACCGCCGGAGTCCACCCCGTTGACACCGCTCACCACGACGTCGAGATCGGTGACGTCCACGACGACGTCGGCGCCCGAGACCGTGACGGAGACCTACACCCCGACGACCACCGAGCCGACGACGACCACGACGACCGACCACCACCCCACCGACAACCACCACCACGACGACCACCACCACGCCCACGACCAGCGTCAGCATCAGCACGAGTACCGAGACGGTCACCGAAACGGTGACGCCGGACGCTCCCTGAGCTCAGCGACCGCGGGCCGCGTACTCGGCGACCAGCGCCTCGGCGCTGCGCACCGCCGCCCGGCAGGCGCGCGTCGTGAACGGATCATTCAGCGGGTGTTCGGCCCGTCGCCGCCAGCGCTGGGCGGCCGCGAACGCGGCGCGGGGGCCGTCGTAGGGGGCATCGGGCTGCAGGCCGAGCCTGCTGGCGGCGTCGGTGCCCGAACCGCCGATGATGCGCCGAAGCGAGGACATCTCATCTTCGTTCAATGTGGTTGGACGAGAACGTAATTGGCTGAGCAGCCGCAGCTCTTCGAACGCGTGGGTGTCGGCCAGCAGCGGGTCGATGTCGGCAATGATGTAGCGGCTCGCGTAGATGGGATTGTTCTCCACGAAGCGCCGCAGCGACAGCAGCGCGGTGTGCGCCTTCAGTAGATCCGAACGCTGTGCGAACTGCTGGTCGATCACATCGCGCAGGGCGATCAGCCCACTGCGCTCCAACAATTCGTCTGCCAGTGCCACCGAATCGCTGACTCCCGCGCGCAGTACGGCGATCGAGATCCTGATCCCGAACATGCCGAACCGATCGAGCAACGCGGCCCGGGTAGCGGCGTCGACCGGCAACGAACTGTCTTCGCGGACGAATCTGTCCACCGACAGCATCGCCTTGGTCAGCTCCACCGCGTCGACCCCGGCCAGCTTCTCCAACGCGACGAACTCGCTCTGCCTCAGCGTGCGTGCGGTCAGCGCGAGCAGCCCTGACACCGGCACCACCGCCTGGCAGATGCCGGTCTTGTCCATCTCGCTGGTGAACCGTGCGGCCACATCCTTGGCCGACAGCATCGCGTCGATCCGGCCCGCACCGATCTCGTCGGCGCGGGAGGCGACGCCGATCACCCCGAGCGCCCCGGCAGACCCCCCGACCAGCTCCCCGATCTGCGTGAGCAGCGCAATGTCGGCGGCGTTGAGGGTGCGCAGCAGGAACACGACGGCGTCGATGCGCGGAACGCCGTCGTCGGGCACCAGCAGCCGCAATGTGCGTTGGGAGACGTCCCGCGACAGCGACGACGTCCCCGGGGTGTCGATGATCGTGGTGTCGATCAGCTCAGCGGCGGGCCACTCCACATCCAGGTCGACGACGTCCTCGGGATCGAGGCTGGCGAATTCGAAGGTGAGACCACCCTCGACAGGGTCGCGGCCGATCGGCACGTTGGACCGCCGTCCGCCCCGATGATTGGCGGTCACCTTCGGCGTCGGGCCATGCCGGAACCAGGTGACGATACGGGTGGCTTCGGTGGCATCGGTCGGCGCAATGTCCTCGCCCACAAGGGCATTCACCAAGGTCGACTTACCCGCCTTGAGTGTCCCCGCCAGCGCGATACGGATCGGCTGATTGAGTCGACGGCCGATCCGGTCCAGCTCGTTGTGCACATCGGGACGTTGACTGTAGGCCGGATCGGACCGGTAGGCCTGGATGGTTCCGCCCAGGATCGCGCGCACCTGATCACTCGTGCTCATCTCGCGCTACCTCGACAGTCCTCCCACTGGGCATCCGCAGACAGTCCAGCTTAAGTTCCCGCCGGCTCGCGACTCGCTTGGGTGCCGTCGGGCATCAGCTTGACGGCGTGGTCGATCACCTGGTTGAGGATGTTGAGCTGACGCTCGAGTTCTTTGACGCGCGTATTGCGTTCGTTCTCCTCGAGTTTCGCCGAGGCGATCGTCGCCTGCAGCGATTCGTTGAGCGACCGCGTCGTCTGGTTGGCGATGCCGCGGTAATGGTCACGCAGTTGGCGCTGGATGCCCTTGAGCCTGTCCCGCGATTCCTTGTTCACGACGAACGAGACGTCGTCGATGAACCGGCGGGTGTTCAGCTTCGCCTCGTTGCGCACCCGCATCATGCGGTTGTCCATGTTCTCTTTGTAGGCGCTGCGTCCCATCAGCAGACCCGCACCGATGGACAGCGGATTGAACATGCCGAGGCCGGCGAGCGACGTCATCATGCCGAACATCAGCACGCCACCGTAGGACCCCTGCATACCCATCGTGACCTTGCGGCCCTTGCCGATCGGCTTGGCTTCCAGATTGGCAAGCGATTTGATCTCGCCGAGGCTGGCACCCATTTCGCGGGCGTCGATCTGCGGCATCTTGATCGCCTCGAGCCCGGCCTCCATGAACGTGCGGGCCACCTCTTCGGCCAGCGCCGCGGCGCGCTGGTATGCCCAGACGAAGTTGTCGCCGACCGCCGTGGCGATCGCGTTCTCCAGCTCGGTGCCGATCTCGGCCCAGTGTTGCGTCGGGTCGCAGGAGTCGATCTCCTTCTCGATGTGCTGACCGATGATCCGGAACCGGCCGCGCAGATCGTGATCGATATCGGCGGTGAGATCGGCGATTCCGTCGTTGAGGACCTGTTGCCACAGCGCGGTCTGCTGCAGGGCGTCGGCGGCTTCCTCCTTGCGCCGTTCGAGATCTGCCGTGAGCCTGTCGCGGACGTCCGGGTCGTTCAACGCCGCCAGCTCGGTGTTGACGGTGAGCGCCAGATGCTCGGCGGAGGAACGGATCTCGGCGACAATCTGATCGCGAATGTGGTCGTTCTGCCGTGACAGCACCTGCTCGGTGAGGAACTTGACGATGGCCGGGAAGTTCGACTCCGCGTTGAGTTCCTTGTCGTTGAGTTGGATCGCGTGACTGCGCAACAGGGACGACGCCGGGATCATCGGCGTCGACAGCCCCGCGCGGTCCAGATGGGCCCTATTGGCCTCGACGATCTTGCGCCAGTGCGGATACAGATCGGTCTTGGTGGCGATGATCGTTGCGAGCGGACAGATCTCGAATGCCTGTCGCATGAAGGTCATTTCGGGTTCGGTGAACTCCTGGCTGGTATCACTGCACATCAACAGCGCGTCGGCGTCGGGCAACAGGCCCAGCGTCGCCGACAGGTGCGGCTGACCGTGACCACCGACCCCCGGGGTGTCCACGAACGCCAATCCGTTCTTGAGTAGCGGGCCCGCGGCGGTGACCTCCACCCGCAGTACCTCGCGCCCACCGGCCTGCGGGGCTCGGCGCAGATCGGTCTTGATGTCGGCCATCGGGATCTCGATCGCCTCGGGCTCCGCGCCGTCGGGCTGCGCGACGATCAGCTTCGCCGAGGTGTTCTCGCCATAGGACACCACCGTCGGCAGCACGGTGGTCTCGTCGTCCCCGACGCGCGCCACCGGGACGTTCAGCAGCGAGTTGAGCAGCTGGCTCTTGCCCTGTTTGAGCTGCCCGGCCACCACCACCCGGATCTGCGGATCGGTGACCCGGGCCTTGGCCCTGGCCAGGCGCTCGACGAGGTCGCCGCGCTCGTTCGCATCGGCGATCTTTGCAGTGTGGTCGATCAGTTCGACGATGACCTTGACCTGTCTGGCCGGCTCGCCGGCCGTGACCTTGCGTGGGTCGCTGGGTTGCGTCATGGAGTCCTTCTGGTGGCAGCGCCGGGAAACGGCTTCGCACTAACGGTAGATGCGCGAACTGGCGGGGATCGGCTTTCGATCCCCGCCAGTGCGCTTGGTTGTGGGTATTGGTCGGGTCAGAAGACGTCGATGGTCGTATCCACGGAATTGTCGATGACGGAGTTGTCCACCGAGTTGTCCTGGCCGGAGTTGTCCACCGAGTTGTCGACGGAGTTGTCCACCGAGTTGTCCTGGGTGTACGTGCCTCCGGAGACACCGCCGGAGGCATCGCCGCCGATGTCACCGACCGTGGTCTGGTTTCCGCCGACGTTGGTGGTCTCGGTGTCGTTGATGACGATGCCGCCACCGGAACCACCGGCACCGCCGGTCGCGCTGCCGCCGTCGTTACCGACACCGATCAGGCCACCGCCGCCGTCTCCGCCGACCGCGCCGCCGCCGCTGCCGCCGCTCATGTCGACGTCATTGATGACGGGCCCCTCATTGTCGGAGATGATGTCGCCGCCCGCGGTCTGGTCGCCGCTGTCGTCGATTTCGTTGTCCTCGCCGATGTTGACGTTGGAATCGTCGATGTCACCGGTGTTGACGTTCTCGTTGTCATCACCGACCACGTTGCCGTCACCCTCGACGTTGGTCGCGTCGATGTCGCCTGCGGTGCCGGTGTTCACCACGCCGCCATCGGTGGCGGTATTGGTGGTCTTGTCACCGAAGGTGATGTCACCGAACTCCAGATCGAGGTTGCCGACACCCTGCTGGCCGTCGGGACCCACCGCGTTGTTGGTCTCGGGGCTCATGAAGCGGGTGTCGTTGTGGCTGAGCGTGTCGTTGTTAGACAGCACCTCGGTCTGGCGCTGCGGGACGAAGGCGATGCCGTGCGTCTGGGCAACGGCCTGCTGGAGCCCGACGACGGGGTCGCCACCACCGTGCAGGACCGCAGCAGGCGCGACCGTGGCGGCCACCGCCTGCACCTGAGCCGCAGTCACGTTGGAGACATTGGCTGCGGCCATGGAGCGGCCTGGGTCTGCGACGAATTCCTGGGCCCGAACGGGGTCACGGAACAGGTCCAGGAGCCAGTCGATTACGTTCGTCATTTTCGTTGTCCTTTGGTTGTGTTTTCTACGGAGCGGGTCGCCGGGCGCTCCGGCGAACTGATGACCACGTTAGGGAGCACACAACCGGAGTGAAACGGGGTCGAAACCCATCCCTGTGTCGGGGCAGTCCGGGGTGGGCGCAGGTCCTTCATTAGGGGATTAGGGGGTTGTTAGGGGGTGGCGGTCACCAGCCCTGGAAACGAAACTGCGCGGCCGTTTCCGGCCGCGCAGTCGTGGTGGTGATCGGTGGCAACGATTAGAAGATGTCGAACCCCGACGGATCTGAATCCATGTCGGCGACCTCGATGATGGTGGCTCCCACATCGCTGTCGGCCGGCAGGTCGATCACCGGCAGATCGTCCATCATGTCCTGGTCGAACTGCAGCGACCCGTCATCGGAGCCGACCACCCCCGGCACGCCCACGTCACCGAGCGTGTCCAGCCCGGTGTGCAGCACCTCATCCGGCGAATCGACATGGTCGGTGATCGTCGTATGCACGTCATCGAACGCCTGAACTGGCACTTGGTCGTCGAATGCGTCGAACGCGGCCGTCGCTGCGCCACTCGCCCAGACGTTGTCCGCCATGTCGACGATGCCGTCAGCGCCCGTGCTGGGCACTGACGCACCCAGCGACTCCGTGACAACCGGAATCAGGTTGCTGACGTCGGCACTGGTCACGTTGGTGAGGTTGGCGTCGACGATGGCTTGGTCCGGGTTTTCGGCGAAGCGTGCTGCGGCGTCGGGATCTCGCACCAGGGACATCACGAAGTCCAGCAGCGAGTTGGCCATGAAACACCCTCCTTCCCACGAGAGATATATGTGACTAGAGATATGCAAGCCAAATGGCTTGTCTCGATGCTATCTACGGTCGTTGCCGCAGAGATCGGTGCGAAACCCACCTCTGTCGCCGGGGCATTAGGGGGCTCGGCGTTAGGGGTTTTTGCGGCATAGGGGGATGTGCCGTGGATTGGCGCACCGAGCCGCTATCGTGAGGTTCGGCCGAAACGCAGAGGAAAAGATGAGCGACTCTCTCGGGTTGTCGATTGGAATGACCAATCTAGTGGCGGCTCGCATGGGCCGTCCCCCAGTCATGCGACGTTCGGTGCTCACGCTTTTCGAGGACCGCGCCGCGGAAGTCGGCGTGCCCGCCGAGTATTCGGACAATCCCTCCTTGCCTCCTTCCGGCATGGTGCTGGCGGGATTTGTCGAGCGGGTCGGGGACCCGGTGCCGTTGGTCGCCGCCGACGGCTCACCGCACCGCGGCGAGCAGGTGCTTGTGGAAGCCCTCGACGCGATGGCACGCACCGTTGGAGGCGGTGCCCCCATCGCGATCGCGGTGCCCGCGCATTGGAGCGCTGCAACCGTCGGTGCGCTGCGTGGCGCATTGCGCGCGACACCGAGCCTGGCGCCAAACGGCATCGTTGCGGCGCTCGTCCCGGATTCCGTCGCCGCGCTCTCTGCGTTGCAGTCGGCGCCGGGATTGCCACCGCACGGCGTGGTGGTGCTGTGTGATTTCGGTGGCAGCGGCACCAGCGTCACGCTGGCCAACGCGGGTGCCAACTTCGACACGATCGGCGAGACGGTCCGATATCCGGACTTCTCCGGCGATCAGATCGATCAGGCGCTGCTCAATCATGTGGTGGCCGGCATCGCGGAGGCCAACGAATCCGATCCCGCGAGCACGGCGGCGGTAGGTTCATTGGCCCGGTTGCGCAACGACTGCAGGCTGGCCAAGGAGCAGTTGTCCGCCGAGACCGCCGCCGCCGTCCACGCCGAATTACCCGGCTTCGCATCCGATGTCCGCGTGACGCGCACCGAGTTGGAACAACTCATCGCCGGGCCGCTTAACGGGCTCCTCGACACGGTAGAAGAAACGTTGCAGCGCAACAACGTTGGGTCCTCGGACATCTCAGCTGTCGCAACGGTCGGCGGAGGCGCGAACATCCCGCTGGTTACCCAGCAGCTGTCGACGCGGCTGCGCGTGCCCATCATCACGACGCCGCAATCACAGCTGAACGTGGCCGCAGGCGCCGCAGTGCTGGCCGACAGTGCTGAAGCCGCGACCGGAATGGCCACTGCCGTCGACGCCCCCACGGGGATGGCCCCGACCGCGGGCTGGGTCGCGGGCGCAGCCGGACTAGGCGCGGCGGGTGCGGCCGCGGCCGGGGCGGCAGCCGACGATCCTGGGTCATCGACGTTCCGTGCGCTCGCGTGGTCGCAGGACGACATACCAGCAGGCGGCGAGCCCGTGCCCTACACCGGCGAGGACTACACCTTCGACCAAGCGGCCGCCACCGGTGCGGCGCGCCCGCCGATGGAGTTCAGTCACGAGGAGGAGGGCTTCACCCCCGAACCCGGGCCGCTGCCCTGGTACAAGCGCCCGACCATTTTGTTCGGGGCCGCGGCGGCCGCCGTGCTGTTGGCCATCGGTGGCCTGGCGGTCACGTTGACCAGCACCACGGGCAGCACGGGTCCGGTGACCGAGACCGCGACCACCGTCGAGACCGGTCCCCCGCCCGCCGGTCCCCCCGCCACGTCCGAGACCATCACCGTCACAGGGTCCGACGGCCGCCCGAGCACCACCGTGGTGCCGCCTCCCCCGTCGTCGACCACGACAACGACACCCTCGACGACCACAACAACGACGACCACGACCACCACCACGACAACGCCACCCACAACGACCACTGCGCCGACGACGACTCAACCGACAACTACCCAGCCTCCGACCACCACCGACGAGCCGATCACCACGACAACAGTGGTTCCCGACGTGGTGATTCCAGACGGCGAGCCGTGATCCATGGCGAAGCCGGCGCCGGAGCAAGCCACCGAGATCCCGCCGCCCGCGCGTGACGCCCTCGCGGCGCTGACTGCTGCGCCGGGCGAACCGGTCAAGATCCTGGTGTCCGGCGGCATCGGCAGCGGCAAGAGTTCGGTACTCGCCGCGGTGCGTTCAGCGCTAAAGACGGCCGGGGTGCCGGTGCTCACCCGGCCACCGCGCAGCGGCGACGATGCTGCTGCTGCGGTGGTGATCGACGACGCTCATCTGCTCGACGACGGCGAACTCGAACAGCTCGCCGATCGGGTCGCAGATCCCGCCTCCACGGTCGTCGTCGCAACGGAGCCACTCGCGCACCGGCCGGCGTTACGAGTCTTGGCCACCGCGATCGAACGCGAGAACCAGGTCGTGTCGATCGGCGCGTTGAGCCCGCCCGACGTCGCGCGTATCACCACCGAAATCCTCGGCGCTGCACCGACACCCGAGTTGGTCCGTGCGATCATGGTGTCGACGGCCGGGCTCCCATTTCTGCTGCAGTCGGCGATCGCCGCCGCTGCCTCTCGTGAAGGGGAGGCACCTGCGACCGCGATCGCGCGGGCGGCCAGCTTCACGCTGATCGAGCGGCTGCGCCGATTGGATGAGCCGGTACTCGACACGCTGCTGTTGATGTCGCTGAGCCCCGACCTAGGGCCCGACGACGTCGCGGCGACATTACGGGTCGCGGCGCAGGATGCCCAGTTCCTGGTGGACCGCGCCCGCGCCAGCGGATTGATCGAGCCGTCGCACAGCCACACGTTCTTGCGCTCCGTGCATCAATGCATCGCTCAGATCATCGGGACCGCGCGGCATCACGACACCGAAATCGCACTGCTCGTCTCCCAGATTGAATCGTCAACGCTGTCAGCCGATCTCGCTTTACGGTTGGCCGAGCACGGACTGCGCGACGACCGGCTGGCGAACGCACTGGCACAGCTTGCGTCCGACAACCATGGCCAACCCGCAAGGGCCGCAAGGCTTTACCGTGCGGCTGCGGATGCCGGGGCGACGAAACTCAGCTCGCGGTTGGCGGATGCGCTCGCCCTGACCGGTGACTGCACGACCGCTGGCCGAATTGCCGATGAGCTGCTCGCCTCCGAAGACGCGGCCGAACGTGCGGCCGCGGTCCGCATAGCGGCCAGCATCGCCGTGCACGACGGCAGTTCCGCCCAGGCGGCCGACCTGTTCCGCTGGCTTGGGCCCTACCCGGACGCGTCCGTCAGCGCAGCGGGTGCCATCGTGTCGCTCGCCGTTGGGGATCTGTCTGCCGCACGTACTGCGCTGAGTACCGAGAGCGCGGGCCCGCCGACGTCGACCTCACGCGCCGCCCGCAGCCTCGCCGAAGGACTGCTGTTATCCCTCGAAGTGCCCTACCCCTCGGCGGTCGCGCGGCTCGGCCAGTCGATCACCGCCGAACAGCAGCCGACGGGCGTCGCACCCGACACCCCCGCGGCGCTGGTGACGCTGGCCGCCCTGCACGGCGGCGATCCGGTGCGAGCCCGCAGTGTGATCGGCCGTGCGGTGCGCGCATCGCCGGCGGACAGCCCGGAGAACACGGCGTTCGTCGCGCGTAGGCACAGGCTGCTGCTGGGCTGGGTGAGGATGCTGGACGGGCACCTGTCCGCCGCGACCGCTGACGTCACCGCCGTGGCCGACGACACCGTCTCCTGCGCCACGCTGCACCGCCGCGATGCGCTGTGGGCGGCGGCGCTGCAGACGGCGATCGCACGCCGCAGCGGCGACAGCGGCGCAGTGCAGAAGCATTGGTACGCGGCGGCCGAAGTGCTCGCCGAATACTCGATGGACCTGTTCTCACTGCTGCCACTGGGCGAGCTGTGGGTGGCCGCCGCTCGGATGCGGCAGGTCGATCGTCTGCAGCACACCCTCGACGAGGCGTTCGCGCTGCTGGAGTCGCTCGGTAATCCGCTGCTGTGGTCGGTGCCGTTGCACTGGGCCGGTGTGCATGCGGGGATCCTGGCCAACTCGCCCGAAGCGGTGGCGCCGCACGGTCAGGCGTTGACCGCCGCGGCCGGACAAAGCACCTTCGCCAAGGCGCTGGCGACCGCCGGGCGCACCTGGCTGCGGGTACTCGCCAATCACGTCGAGATCGACGAAGTCAGCGCCGCGGCCCGCTCGCTGTCGCAGTTCGGCCTCACCTGGGATGCCACCCGACTGGCCGGCCAGGCCGCGCTGCACACTCCCGACGGGCGTGTCTCCGGCGCGATGCTGCAGCTGGCTCGAGACCTCAAGCAAACCACCGCGCCTGATGCAACACCCGGCCTGGACGCTCCGGCCGTTGACACCCCCCACCCGGGTCCTGCCCGCCCGGCGTCGGCGCGGCTTTCGGACCGCGAGCGCGAGGTCGCCGAACTCTTGCTGCTGGGCATGCCGTATCGCGACATCGGCACGCAGCTGTTCATCTCGGCGAAAACCGTCGAGCATCACGTCGCGCGAATCCGCCGACGGCTGGGCGCCGAATCGCGTTCGGAGATGTTGTCGATGTTGCGCGCGATGGTCGCGCCGCAGGGCTGATCATGGCCGGCGAAGTCTAGTTAGGTCAGCCTGCGTAGCGCCGTTTCCGTCCGAGGTGTAACTATGAGCAGGCATGCAGCGAAAGTTACTGGCGGGTAACATTCATTAAGTTACCCTTGAGTAACTTGGGAACGGGAGGCGCGCGGTGGAATCGCAGATGCTGATCAGGATCGTCGTGGTGGCCCTGATGCTCGCCGTCGTCGGTGTATTCGCACTCAAGCGCGTCCTCTTCCTGACGAACCTGATCCGATCGGGCACCAAGACCAGCGTCGAGAACAACCGCAAGGACAACCTCGGCAAGCGCATCACCACACAGTTCGAGGAGGTCTTCGGGCAAACCCGACTGCTGAAGTGGTCGATCCCCGGCATGGCCCACTTCTTCACGATGTGGGGCTTCTTCATCCTCGGCTCCGTCTATGTCGAGGCGTTCGGTCAAGTCGTCGACCACGACTTCCACATCCCGTTCGTGGGCCGATGGGATGCCCTCGGCTTCCTGCAGGATTTCTTCGCCGTTGCGGTGCTGCTCGGCATCATCACGTTCGCGATCATCCGAGTCGTCCGCGAGCCCAAGAAGCACGGCCGCGACTCGCGCTTCTACGGCTCACACACCGGCGGCGCCTGGCTGATCCTGTTCATGATCTTCAATGTCATCTGGACCTACGCGCTGGTCCGCGGCGCAGGTGCCAACACCCACGCCCTGCCCTACGGCAACGGCGCGTTCTTCTCGCACTTCATGGGCTGGCTCATGCATCCGCTCGGCGAATCCGCCAACGAGTGGATCGAGACGCTGGCACTCATCGGCCACATTGCGGTCATGCTGATCTTCCTGCTGATCGTGCTGCACTCCAAGCACCTGCACATCGGCCTCGCCCCGGTCAACGTCACGTTCAAGCGCATGCCCGACGGGCTGGGTCCGCTGCTGCCCGTCGAGTACAACGGCGAGCGGATCGACTTCGAGGATCCCGCCGAGGATGCGGTGCTGGGCCGCGGCAAGATCGAGGACTTCACGTGGAAGGCCTACCTCGATATGACCACGTGCACCGAGTGCGGGCGGTGCCAGTCGCAATGCCCCGCATGGAACACCGGCAAGCCGCTGTCTCCAAAGCTCGTGATCATGAACCTCCGCGATCACCTGTTCGCCAAGGCGCCGTACATCCTCGATGACAAGGAGACGCCGCTGGAGAACACCGCCGAAGGTGGCCTCGGCGAGGACCTCGGCGGCGAGAAGCACGACGAAGAGCACCACGTGCCGGAGTCGGGTTTCGAGAGGATCCTGGGCTCCGGACCCGCGCAGGCGACCCGTCCGCTGGTGGGCACCCTCGAGCAGGGCGGCGTCATCGACCCCGACGTGCTGTGGTCGTGCACCACCTGCGGGGCGTGCGTCGAGCAGTGCCCCGTTGACATCGAGCACATCGACCACATCGTCGACATGCGCCGGTACCAGGTGATGATGGAGTCGGAGTTCCCCGGCGAACTCGGCGTGCTGTTCAAAAACCTTGAGAACAAGGGCAATCCGTGGGGACAGAACTCCAAGGACCGCACCAATTGGATCGACGAGGTCGAGTTCGACGTGCCGGTCTACGGCCAGGACGTCGAGTCCTTCGAGGGCTACGAGTACCTGTTCTGGGTGGGCTGTGCGGGCGCCTACGAAGACCGGGCCAAGAAGACCACCAAGGCCGTCGCCGAACTGCTCGCGACCGCGGGAGTGAAGTATCTGGTGCTCGGCGAGGGCGAGACGTGCAACGGCGACTCGGCCCGGCGCTCGGGCAACGAGTTCCTTTTCCAGCAGTTGGCCGCCCAGAACGTCGCGACACTCGACGACCTCTTCGAGGGTGTCGAACGCGTGGATCGCAAGGTCGTCGTCACATGTCCGCACTGCTTCAACACGCTGGGTCGTGAATATCCGCAAGTAGGCGGCAACTACACGGTGCTGCACCACACCCAGCTGCTGAACCGGCTGATCCGCGACAAGAAGTTGGTGCCGGTGAAGCCGGCCGACGGCGGTATCGACATCACCTACCACGATCCCTGCTACCTGGGTCGGCACAACAAGGTCTACGAGGCGCCGCGTGAGCTCATCGGCGCGTCCGGGGCGAAGCTGACCGAGATGCCGCGCCACGCCGACCGGGGGCTGTGCTGCGGCGCCGGCGGCGCACGGATGTGGATGGAAGAGCACATCGGCAAGCGCGTCAACGTGGAGCGCACCGAAGAGGCCATGGACACCGCCTCGACGATCGCCACCGGCTGTCCGTTCTGCCGCGTGATGATCACCGACGGCGTGGACGACGTCGCTGCGGCCAAAGACGTCCCGAAGGCCGAGGTACTCGACGTGGCTCAGCTGCTGCTGGGCTCGCTCGACAAGAGCGGCGTGACGCTGCCCGCGAAGGGCACCGCGGCCAAAGAAGCCGAGGAGCGCGCCGCCCGCGTCGAGGCGTCAGCACCCACTGTCGAGGCACCTGCTGAGGCACAGGTGCAGGCGGCACCCGCGGCCCAGGCGACACCGTCTTCTACGATTTCCGGGACCACTGACACCAAGCCCGTCACGGGCCTCGGCATCGCCGGCGGCGCGAAGCGTCCGGGCGCCAAGAAGGCCTCCACCCCCAAGGCCTCTGCCCCCACTGCCGAAGCCGCCCCGACCGGCGAAAAGCCCGCCGCGGCAGCAGCACCCGTCAAGGGCTTGGGTATCGCGGGTGGCGCCAAGCGCCCCGGGGCCAAGAAGGCCACCGCACCCACGGCCGAAGCTCCCACGGCCGAAGCTGCCGCGCCGGCAGAGCCGGCTGCCGAACCCGAGGTCAAGGGCCTGGGCATCGCATCGGGAGCACGGCGACCGGGCGCCAAGAAGGCGGCACCCAAGCCGGCGCCCGAAGCCGCAGTCGCCCAGCCCGAGGCCGCGGTCGCCCAGCCCGAGGCCGAACCGGAAGCACCCGCCAAGCCAGAACCCGAGGTCAAGGGCCTGGGTATCGCAGCAGGTGCACGGCGACCGGGCGCCAAGAAGGCGGCACCGGCGGCAGCCCCGAAACCTGCTGCGCCACAACCGGATCCAGAGGCCGACGGCGAATCCAGTCCTGCGCCTGAGTCTTCCGCGGACGGCAACGGTGAAGAGCCTGCAGCACCGGTGAAGGGTCTGGGAATCGCGAAGGGTGCACGCCCGCCCGGCAAGCGCTAACCACCGTTTTTGCAAAATCGCTGGACAGCAATGAGAGCATTGTGGACGTGACTACGCACCACGTGCCGTTTCATGCCGCCGGGCAGCATCCGCGGCAGCGCACGTTCACGCAGTCATCCAAACTGCAAGACGTTCTCTACGAGATCCGCGGCCCGGTGCACGAGCACGCGTCGCGACTCGAGGCCGAGGGCCACCGGATCCTCAAACTGAATATCGGCAACCCGGCCCCGTTCGGGTTCGAGGCGCCCGACGTGATCATGCGCGACATGATCCAGGCGCTGCCGTACGCGCAGGGGTACTCCGATTCAAAGGGCATTCAGGCCGCCCGCCGCGCGGTGTTCACCCGCTACGAACTTGTCGAGGGATTTCCTCGATTCGACATCGATGACGTCTACCTCGGCAACGGGGTCTCCGAACTGATCACGATGACTCTGCAGGCGCTGCTGGACAATGGCGACCAGGTACTCATCCCCGCGCCGGACTACCCGCTGTGGACCGCGTCGACCTCGCTGGCCGGGGGAACGCCGGTGCACTACCTGTGCGACGAGACCCAAGGCTGGCAGCCCGACATTGCCGACCTCGAGGCGAAGATCACCGACCGCACCAAGGCACTGGTGGTGATCAACCCGAACAACCCCACCGGTGCGGTGTACGGCGCCGAAATCCTCCAGCAGATGGTCGAATTGGCCCGCAAGCATCAACTGCTGCTGCTCGCCGACGAGATCTACGACAAGATCCTGTACGAGGATGCCGAGCACATCAGCCTGGCGACACTGGCGCCGGATCTTCTGACGCTGACGTTCAACGGTTTGTCCAAGGCCTACCGCGTAGCCGGCTACCGCTCCGGCTGGCTGGTAATCACCGGACCGAAGGAACATGCAGCCAGCTTTCTGGAGGGCATCAGCCTGTTGGCCAACATGCGCCTGTGCCCGAATGTGCCGGCCCAGCACGCCATTCAGGTCGCCCTCGGCGGGCACCAGAGCATCGAGGATCTGGTGCTGCCGGGCGGACGACTGCTCGAGCAGCGCGACGTCGCGTGGTCGAAGCTCAACGAGATCCCCGGGGTGTCGTGCGTGAAACCTCGAGGCGCGCTGTACGCCTTCCCGCGGCTGGACCCTGAGGTCTACGACATCGCCGACGACGAACAACTGGTCCTCGACCTGCTGCTGCAGGAGAAGATCCTGGTCACCCAGGGCACCGGCTTCAACTGGCCGACACCCGATCACCTGCGCATCGTGACGCTGCCGTGGGCACGCGACCTGGCCAACGCCATCGAGCGACTGGGCAACTTCCTGGTCGGTTACCGCCAGTAAGACCCTCTACCCTGTTGCGGGTGACGCACTCACACGCGCATTCGCATTCCCTGGGCGGACCATCGCCGTTGGGACCGCTCGCTGCCCGGGTCGTCGTCGGACTGCTGATCGCGATCGGCGTCGTGACGCTGGCGGGGGCGGCGTGGCTCTGGCCGAGCCAGCAGAAGGTCGACATCCCGCTGCCGTTCCAGAACGCCGCGGGCGGTGCGGTCACCACCGAGGCCGGCCACGTGGCGTCCACCAGCGCGGCGACCTGCGGCTACCAGTCGGTGGGAGCGGTGCTGACGGCCCCACCGGTGCCCGCCGAGGGCGACGGTGCCAACTGCGTGCAGGCGTTCATCGCGATCGACTCCGGTCCGAACGAGGGCGCCAACACGCTGCTGGAGTTCAGCGGCGGGCCGGGGCAACCTCAGCTCGCGGTCGGTGACCAGATCCGGATAACCCGCCAGGTCGACCCCACCGGCACCACGACCTACTCGTTCTACGACTACGAGCGGACGTGGCCGTTGATCGGGCTGGCGGTCGCCTTTGCGGTGGTGATCATCGCGGTCGCCCGGTGGCGCGGATTGCGGGCGCTGATCGGCATCGTCGTCGCATTCATGGTGCTGGTCGCGTTCATGCTGCCCGCCCTGCGCGACGGAGCCGCCGCGATCCCCGTCGCGCTGGTGGCGTCGTCCGTGATCCTGTATGCGGTGATCTACCTGGCACACGGCGTGAGCCTGCGCACCAGCGCGGCGCTGCTCGGCACGCTGGCATCTCTGTTGCTTGCCGCCGTATTGTCCTGGGCTGCAATAGAGTTGACTCACCTCACGGGCCTCTCCGAGGAGGAGAACAACGCGGTCGCGACCTACCTGGGCAACGTGTCGATCACCGGCTTGTTGTTGGCCGGATTCATCGTCGGTTCGCTGGGTGTGCTCAACGACGTCACTGTGACGCAGGCGTCGACGGCCTTCGAACTGGCCGCGATCGAAGGCACCTCCCGCCGTGCGGTGTTCGTCGGTGCGATGCGGGTGGGCCGTGACCACATCGCCAGCACCGTCTACACACTGGTGTTGGCCTACGCGGGTAGCGCACTGCCGCTGCTTTTGCTGTTCAGCGTCGCCAACCGCTCTCTCGGTGACGTGCTGACCAGCGAGAGCGTGGCCATCGAAATCGCGCGATCCACGGTCGGTGGCATCGCGCTGGCCATGTCTGTGCCCTTGACGACGGGAATCGCCGCGGTACTGGCAACACCTAGCGGTCCAGCAGCCCCAGCAGATAGGCGCCGTAGCCGGATTTGAGCAGAGTCCGTGCGCGCGTGGCCAACTGCTCGTCGTCGATGAAGCCGACCTGCCACGCCACCTCCTCAGGGACACCGATCTTCAAGCCCTGTCGACGTTCGATGGTGCGCACATAGTCGCTGGCATCCAGCAGCGAGTCGAAGGTTCCGGTGTCCAGCCACGCGGTTCCGCGGGCGAGCACCTCGACCGAGAGCCGACCCTGGTTGAGGTATGTCTGATTGATGTCGGTGATCTCGTATTCGCCTCGCGCAGAAGGTTTCAGCGAGCGCGCGATCTCGATGACGTCGTTGTCGTAGAAGTAGAGGCCCGGTACGGCGTAATGCGACTTCGGTGTTTCGGGTTTCTCCTCCAGCGACAGTGCGATGCCGTCGTCGCTGAATTCCACCACACCGTAGGCGGATGGATCGGCAACCCAGTAGGCGAAAACCGCACCGCCGCTGATCTTTTGGAATCTGGCCAGGCTCGTCCCCAGACGCGGGCCGTAGAAGATGTTGTCCCCCAGGACCAATGCCACCGAGTCGCTGCCGATGTGGTCGGCACCTATCACGAACGCCTGCGCCAGGCCGTTGGGTTGCTGCTGTACGGCATAGCTGAGGTTGATGCCGAAATGCGAGCCGTCGCCGAGCAACCGGTGAAACGCGGGCGCATCCTCGGCGGTGGTGATCACTTGGATGTCGCGAATGCCCGCCATCATCAGGGTGGACAGCGGGTAGTAGATCATCGGCTTGTCGTAGACCGGCACCAGCTGCTTGCTCACACCCATCGTGATCGGGTACAGCCGTGTGCCCGATCCGCCGGCAAGGATGACGCCTCTCATCAGCTCGCGAGGTCCTGTTCGCTCAACTCGGTGGCGGCCAGGGCCGACGCGAGGTCGTCGTGGCGAAACACCGAGGTGACGTGGTCGTGCACGACCCGGAACGCCGCCGCCTTTCCGTCTTCCTCCTCTGCGACGACGACACCGTCGCGGACATACATCCTGCCCGGGACGGCCGCCGTCGTTGCCAAGGAGCTCGCCCACTCACACAGGGCGTCATGTCCCTGTCCTGCACCGTTCGCGTCGCCGAACTCGATGTCGTCGCTGGATACCTGAACGAGGGTGTCAAGGTCCTGCTCGTTGAGCGCGTCATGCCAGGCAAGGACGGTCGCGATCTCCGAAGTGGTCATGGTCGTGAAAATACGCCAATCAGAACGGCGTGCGCTCGAGCCATGCGTCCCACACCGCAGTGTCGCCGAAAACTTCGATGTCGCCGTCTGCCACCTCGCGTCTACGCACGATCGCCAGCAGCAGGTCCTTGGCCGTGCCGCGCAACGCGACATCGGCCTTGCCATGTTCGTGGCTCCACGACGGTCCGTCCTCGTCGTTGACGATTGTCCACTCGCCGGTCGGACCGAGGCCCGCGTCGGTGGCATGCAGATGCAGCGTGCGCCCACGCTCAACCGGCGGCGCCTTCCTGTCGGCTTGCACCACCATGAGCTCGATCCACTCATTGATCGCGTCGGCGGCGAGGTCCGGTGCCGGGGCGAAGTCCGCGCCCACCGCGATCGCCGCGTCGGCGAAGTGCACGAGCACCTCGTGCAACCGCCTGCGGATCCACCATCCGGCGGGACGCGGCCCCAGAAACGTCCACACGCGTGCGTCGGAGCCGACCTGGTCGACGGCGATGATGAGCTGTTGCACACCACCGTTGAGCCAGTCGATGGCGGCGTCCGGATCGTCGGGCGGCCTACCGTCGCGCACATCGCGCGGATCGAGGGACTGGCTGCGGCGTTCGGCGACGATTTGCGCGGCCCACCGGTTTCCGCGCCCGACGTGGCGGAACAGCTGTTTGAGCGTCCAGTCTGGACACGTCGGGACCGGCGTCGACGGGTCTGCGCCGCGAATCAGTTCGCCGAATGCCTGGGTCTGGTCTAGCAGGGCGGCCCGAAAATCCACGTCACGAACCTACAGCGGCGCGCGCCTTACCAAGCGAGATCGGGAGCGTCGACCAGCCCCGCAGCACCCGGGTCTCGCGCCGGCTGCCACCGCCTGCCAGCCGCGCATCCGGGAAGCGCTCGAAGAAGGTCCTCAGCCCGACCTCCCCTTCGGCGCGGGCCAGCGCCGCTCCGAGGCAGAAGTGCCGCCCACCGGAGAATGACAGGTGCTTGCCCGCGTTGTGGCGTTCGATATCGAAACGGTGCGGGTCGTCGAAGACCTTGGGGTCGCGATTGGCACCCGCGAGATAGAGGATCACTCCTGTGTTGCGCCGGACCATGGTGCCCGCCACGTCGACGTCCTTCGCCGCGATCCGCGCGCTGAGTTGAACCGGCGAGTCCAGCCGCAGGATTTCTTCCACCGCCGTCGGCCACAGCTCGGGACGGGCTGCCAGGGTGTCTAGATGCTCGGGCATGTCCACGAGCATCCGAATTCCGTTGCCCAGCAGGTTGACCGTCGTCTCGAAACCAGCGGCGAGCACGAGGCCCGCGGTCGCGAGCAGCTCCTGATGCGTCAGCGGACCGCCTTCGGCGTCTTCGGAAGCCACGATGATCTGACTCATCAGATCGTCGCCGGGGTTGCGGCGCAGCTCGTGCAGGTGGTTCGACAGCCAGTAGTTGAAGCCCCTGATACCGCGATACACCGTCTGGTACTGCCGCCAGGTCAGGCCGATGTCGAGGCTGGGCGCGCCGAGTTCGCCGAACTCGAGAATGCGAGGCCTGGCCTCGTCGGGTACCCCCAGGATGTCGCCGATGATCGTGACCGGGAGTTGCGAGCAATACCGCTCGACGATATCCACGGTGCCGGCATCGGTCAGGTCGTCGAGGAGCGCGTTTGCCGAGTCCTGAACACGGTCACGTAATGCCGCGACGGCGCGTGTGGTGAACACCGACGACACGAGCTTGCGATATCGCGTGTGCTGCGGCGGTTCCACCGACAGCATCGACGGGGGCTGAATCGGGTGCAGCAGATCGGATCTCGTGCGGTCGGCCACCCACTGCAACGGTTTGGGCAGATTCGACCCCATCCCGAAGACGTGAAAGTCATCGGACCGCAGCAGGTCGTTGACCACCTTGTGGTCGACGGTCATGAACAAGGTGCGACATCGAACGATCGGGCCCCGCGCACGCAATTCCTCGATGAACGCGACGGGGTCTGCCCGTACGACGGGATCGACGAGAAGCCGTCCCTGCGGATCCCCCTGCCAGGCGAAGGCCTTGGATATTGCGCGAATCACACCGTGCACGGCTAGCCAGTGAATCCGCTGCTTGATCGGGCTCTGATCCATGACTCTCGCTGCTCCTCGCGTGCGCGGCGGCCAAACCGAATTCCCGTTCGGTAATCTTGGAGAAGCTTACCGAATTACTATTCGGTATGGCAAGGAAGCGGATGCCCGCGCAAGAGCGCCGGGTTCGCATCCTCGATGCCGCCATGAAGGTGTTCGCCGAGCACGGCTATACCGGCGCGAAGATGCAGCACATCGCCTCACTGGCCGGTGTAGTGCCGTCGGTGCTGTACGACCATTTCGGCTCCAAGCGCGAACTGCTCATCACGCTCCTCGAGCAGCATGCCCAGCAGCTCAGAGAACGGTCGCTACGCCGCCTCGAGGGCACCTCAGTCGAGGAGACGGTCCGCGCGAGCATCGCGAACTATTTCGCGTTCGTCGAGGATGATCCTTTCCTGTGGCGGTTCCTGCATCGCGACCCGCCTCCCGATCCGGAGGTCGCCACTGTGTGTCAGGAGCTCGCCGACCGCGGCACCGCCGGTATCGCGGACCTGATCCGGTTCGGCGCCGCGGACGCCAAGTCGGTGAAGGGCATCCCTGTCGACGACGGGGCGTGGATTCTCGCCCGTGCAACACAGTCAGCATGCGGAGGCGTAGCCACCTGGTGGTACGAGAACCGCGACGTGCCGCGTGAGCGCGTCGTCGAGCTCGTCTTCATGCTGTTATGGCAGGGCTTCGACGGAATGCTCAGACAAGCGACGGCGGACTGACCTCGCGCGGGCTCCTGCCCAGGCAGTACACCCGCCAACCCGACACGGACCAGCGCTCGACATCGAGGCAATTTCGCCCGTCCACAACGACTTTGGCATGTACGGTCTCAGCAAGGTCGTCGGGGTCGAGTTCGGTGAACTCGCGCCATTCGGTCAGCACCAGCACGGCGTCGGCGCGTTCGCACGCCTCCACCACCGACGTCGAATAGTTCAACGTCGGGAACAGGCGCCGAGAGTTCTCGATCGCCTTGGGGTCGTACACGTTGACCGTGGCGCCGTTGAGTTGCAGCATGCCCGCGACGTTGAGTGCCGGCGAGTCGCGCACATCGTCGGATTCGGGCTTGAACGCCGCCCCCAGAACTGCGATGTTGGCGCCGAGAAGTGAACCGCCGCAGGCGGTTGTGGCCAACTCCACCATCCGGGTGCGACGCCGCATGTTGATGCTGTCCACCTCGCGAAGGAACGTCAGTGCGTGGTTGGCGCCGAGTTCGCCGGCGCGCGCCATGAACGCGCGGATGTCCTTCGGCAGGCAACCGCCGCCGAAACCGAGACCCGCGTTGAGGAATCGTCGCCCGATGCGGGAGTCGTGGCCCAGCGCATCGGCAAGCATCGTAACGTCGGCATCGACCGCCTCACACACCTCCGAGATCGCGTTGATGAACGAGATCTTCGTGGCCAGAAACGCGTTGGCAGACACCTTGACGAGTTCCGCGGTTTGCAGGTCGGTGACAAGGAACGGCACGTCCTCGTTCAACAGCGGTGCGTACAGTTCGCGGACAGCCGCTTCGGCACTCACCGAATTCCTCGGCACACCAAGGACAATCCGGTCCGGATGCAGAGTGTCATGCACGGCGAAGCCTTCACGCAGGAATTCGGGATTCCACGCGACCTCGACGTCGACGCCGTCGGATGCCAATGCCCGCGCCCGTTCGCCGAGTTCGGTGGCCGTACCGACGGGGACGGTGGACTTACCGACTATGACGGCTGAGCGCTTGAGCAGCGGAACCAATGTGTCGATGACAGCGTGCACATGCCGCAGATCGGCGCCGTACTCGCCCTTCTTCTGCGGAGTGCCGACACCGAGGAAGTGCACATCGGCGAAGTCTGCGGCGGCGTGGTAGTCCGTGGTGAAGCGGAGACGGCCCCCAGCGATATTGTCGCTCAGCATCTTTCGCAACCCGGGTTCGTAAAACGGAATATCGCCGGCGGCGAGCTTGGCGACCTTTCCGGGGTCGATATCGACACCGATCACGTCGTGTCCGAGTTCGGCCATGCCGGCTGCGTGTGTCGCACCGAGGTAGCCCGTGCCGAAGACTGCGCATCGCATACCACCTCTTTAGGCAGCCGCGATGAGCTAACCGCTACGCGACACTTAGCAACACACCAACGGTAGGTTACGAGTGAACGCGGGGAGGCCTCAGCTGCAGAAGATCAGGAAGCAGTTGCCTCCCGAACCTCCACCGCTCGGCGATCCCGATCCCGGGTATTGAGGACCACGGCCCGAGTCGGATCCACCTGACTGTGAGCCGCCACGGTCCGAGCCGTTGTTGGACCCTCCGCCGTTCGGCCATTGCGGGAACTGCGGCTCCTCTGGCTCCTCCGGTTGCGGCCACTGCGGCTCCTCAGGCTCTTCCCACGGCGGCGGAACGTAGGTCGGCGCCGGCGGAACGTAGGTCGGCCTGGGCGGCGTATAGACGGGCGGCCGCCGCCATGGCGGTACCCACTGCGGGCGGAAGATCGATGGTGGGTTGTAGGCCGGAGGGTTGTACACGGGCGGCGGCACGTACACCGGCGCCGGGGCGGGGGCCGGCGCAGCAGGTGCGGGCGGCGGAGCCGCGGGAGGCGGGGGCGCCGCGGGTGGTGGCGCCTCGACGTAGACGGTCCGCGGGGGTGCCTGCGGAATCTCCTGGGCGACCTGGACGGGGGGTTTGATGGTCTGCGCCGGCGGCGGAGGAGGCGCCTCGACCGGCCGCGCTTCGGGAGCGGGCGCAGGCGCCGGGGCGGCGGGTGCGACCGTCGTGGGAACGAGTGCGTTCTGGCCTGGACTCGGTCGCTGGTCGGCCGTCGGGCGGATACTCACCGCCAACGAAATGACAAGCGCTACAACGCCAACGACGAAGATGGACGTCAGTGCGCTCCCGACGAGCAGGAACGGCTTCCGCTCCCCATCGCCGATTTGCAGGTCGGTCTGCGGGTCGTAGTCACCGAGGGACGCACCGTCGGAACCGACCGACGCGAGCTGCGTCTGCGCATTGGCCAGGCCCGCGAGGACCGAGCCTGCGGTGGTGCCGTCGGGGTCCAGCGAGTAGGCCAGTCCGACGGTCGACGACTCCATAGCCGGAGCGTTGGCAGCGGCCAGCGCGGCGCCACGAGCAAGTGCGAGTTCAGGTTCGTCCGGCGCGCTGACCGGGAGGCTGACCAGATGCTGAAGGTGTTCCTTCACCGACGTGACGTCGACCCCCGAGCCGACCACGAACATGCCCTGCGGCGGGGAGTCTTGCGCATCGACGGCGGCAGCCATTTCGGCCAACACCCCCATGGCATCGGCGCTGTGCAGGTCGCGGCTCAGAACCTTGACGACCGAGCCGTCATCGGTCTGGACGACCGACAGCGTGGCGGTGTCTCGGTCGATGAACAGCAGCGCGGTGGTGTCGTATCCGACCGCACGGCCGGCGGCCTGGGCTAGCGCTGCGGCGGCATGCCCGGCGGACACCAGCAGCACATCGTCGAGGTCCTTCGCGGCGAGGGCGTCACGCAACGCCGCCCCCTGGGTGTGGTCACTCCAGGTGACGCCGACAGCCTTGAGGTGATGGCCACCCGTGGCGGCGCTCTCCTGGGTGCCCAGCACTGCCTCGACAACCTGATCGGCTGCGGCGGAGTTAGCTGAGCCTTCGGTCGCGGCGACGTCAAACGAGTCGTGGTCGACGGTAACTCCGTCGCCCTTCTCGCCTTCGACCAGCACCATGCGGACCGTCGTAGGTGTCGTCGACACACCCAATACGATGTCCACTATCCCTCCAATAAAGTTTGCTGCGCTATCAAGTTCGCTGATGGGCCCTGCAAATCCGCACGAGCCGACAACTAGTACTTGATCGACCTGCTCAGCGAGTGCGTTACATCCCGGAGCGCATTTGCTGAGAGCGATCGAGCCGTGGCCGGACCTCTAGCAGCTCCGGCGCCCCGACGACGCCGGTACCTCGACCTTACTCGGGTCAACGGCCGGACGCGCGTGGGTGTTCAAAGCGCAGGCAGATTTCAGTCCGGGCTGCCGTCGGCGGTCTCCGCGCGCTGTTCCGTCTCGGCCATCTCGGTGCGCTGTTCCAAGGTGCCCGGACCGCCCGGGGTTGGTCGGCGCTGCGGCTGTTGCCCGTGCACCGCCTCGGCATAGGCGGTCTCGGCATGCTGGGTGAAGTCGACGCCGGTCGTCTCGTCCTCGGCACTGACGCGGAATCCGAGAACGCGATCGATCGCTTTGGCCAAGACGAACGAGACGGTGAACGCATAGATGGTGACGACGAGGGCCGCCAGCGCCTGCTTGCCAAGTTGGGCGAGTCCGCCGCCGTAGAACAGACCCTCGGGACCGGCCGTCATCACCTCGGACGCGAGGAATCCGATCAGCAGCACGCCGACGAGCCCGCCGACGTAGTGCACGCCGACCACGTCCAGTGAATCGTCGTAGCCCCACCGGAACTTCAGTCCGACAGCGTACGAGCAGATGACCCCCGCGGCCAGACCCACGACCAACGCGCCGAGAGTGTTGACCGTCCCGCACGACGGTGTGATCGCGACCAGGCCAGCGACCACACCGGATGCGGCGCCGAACGTCGTCGGCTTGCCGTCACGGAATCGTTCCACGGTGATCCAGCCCAGCATGCCCAGGCAACCGGCGACCAAGGTGTTGAGGAAGACCGCCGCTGCCGTGCCGTTGGCCGCCAGCGCCGAGCCGGCATTGAACCCGAACCAGCCGAACCACAGCAGGCCCGCGCCGAGCAGGACGAAAGGCAGGTTGTGCGGGCGCATGGCGTCCTTCCTGAAGCCGATGCGTGGGCCGAGCACCAGCGCAAGCGCCAATGCCGAAGCGCCGGAGACGATCTCGACCACCAGACCGCCGGCGTAATCAAGCACCCCGAGATTGAACAGCCAGCCGTCCGGTCCCCACACCCAATGCGCCACCACGGCATACACCGCGACGGTCCACAGCGGAACGAAGACCACCCACGCCGAGAACCGCGCGCGATCCGCGATGGCGCCGCTGACGAGTGCAGCGGTGACTATCGCAAAGGTGAGTTGGAAAGTGGCGAAAAGGAGTTCGGGCACCGACCCGCGGGCGGTCGTCGGATCGATACCGAGCATGCCGAAGTGTGAGAGATCTCCGATCAGCCCGCCGCCTGCGTCCTCGGAGAACGCGACGGTGTAGCCGATCAACAGCCAGGCCACCGTGCACGCCGGGATAGAGATGAAACACATCATGATCATGTTGAGCACACCGGTCGTGCGGACCATGCCGCCGTAGAAGATGGCCAGACCCGGGGTCATCAGCAGGACCATCGCGGTGGCGGCCAGCAGCCATGCGGTGGCGGCGGGATCTATCTCAGGCACGTCAGCTCCTTCGGCGAAGTTCCGACGAGCATATGTTTCGCGTTTCGGGTCGGTTACCGAAGGCTCACGGTCAGCTGGACTTGATGAAGTTCTGATACGACCGCGAGGGCGTGGGACCGCGCTGACCCTGATACTTGGAGCCGGCCTGCGCACTGCCATATGGGTGCTCGGCGGGACTGGTCAGCCGCAACAGGCACAGCTGGCCGATCTTCATGCCCGTCCACAGGGTGATCGGCAGATTCGCGACGTTGGACAGTTCCAGCGTGATGTGGCCGGTGAACCCGGGGTCGATGAATCCGGCGGTTGAGTGGGTCAACAGCCCGAGGCGGCCGAGCGAGCTCTTACCTTCCAAGCGACCTGCGAGGTCACTGGGCAGAGAGCACCGCTCCAGCGTCGAGCCCAGGACGAACTCACCGGGATGCAGCACGAACGGCTCTCCCTCCTTGGGCTCTACCAACGTCGTGAGATCGTCCTGACGGGTCGACGGATCGATGTGGGTATAGCGGGTGTTGTTGAACACCCGGAACAGGTTGTCCAGCCGGACGTCGACACTCGATGGCTGGATGAGGCTTTCCTCGTACGGGTCGATACCCAACCGCCCAGCGGCGATTTCGGACCGGATGTCGCGATCGGAGAGCAGCACGCGACGAGCGTAGCCGCTCGAGTGTTAGCCTTCGTGATCACTGGCTGCGCCAGACAAGCCGATGTAGTTCAATGGCAGAACATCAGCTTCCCAAGCTGAATACGCGGGTTCGATTCCCGTCATCGGCTCCACATTGCCGCAGATCAGCGGCCTGTCAGATCAGTCGCGCGAAGGGTCAGAATCAAATCGTGACCGTCGTTGGACCCTGAAACGACGACACATAACTCTTCTAACCGTTTGCGTGTCCGGTAGTCCGCGCCGCACGTGACGGCGACACTGTTCGCCGTTCTTCTTGGGGGCGACGCATTGGCGCCCGGGATTGTCGGTCCACTATCGATCGCGCTGCGGCCACTTGCCAGGGACCAATCAACACGCCTGTGATCCGCGCGGTACCTCACCTGAGGGACCGCCGCGAGATCGTGACCCGCGCTTTCGCGAACAGCGACGACGGTTCGCGGTATTTTCAAGTTCTGGAGAGTCGATCATGACCGAACTCAACGAAGGCACACTGTCGCATTTGCCGCCCAAGGTTGCAGCGCCGTCCTACGACCGCACCCGCCTCAAGCGCGGCATTGCTCATTTCGGCGTGGGCAACTTCCATCGCGCGCATCAGGCTTTCTACATCGATCGCTGTCTTGCCCTGTCCGGCCAACAGGATTGGGGCATCGTCGGCATCGGCCTGTCCGGCGGTGAGCGGGGCCGGAAGAAGGCCGAGCAGTTCCGGGCACAGAACTGCCTGTATTCGCTCACCATCGCGCCACCGAAGGGCGACAGCGAGGTGCGTGTCATCGGCGCCCAGCTCGACTACCTGCTGGCACCGGAGCAACCGGACGACGTGCTGGAGTTGTTGACCGACCCGGACCTGCGCATCGTCACGCTCACCATCACCGAGGGCGGCTATCACGTCGATCCCCACTCGCACGCCTTCGTCACCGACCACCCCGACGTGGCCCATGACCTGTCCGGCAACGGCGTGCCGCGCACGGTGTTCGGCTTCGTCACCGAGGCCTTGGCGCGGCGACGCGCGGCCGGCATCAAGCCGTTCACCGTGGCGTCGTGCGACAACCTGCGACACAACGGCGAAGTTGCACGCACGGCCTTCGTCGGCTTCGCCGGCGCGCGCGACCCGGAACTCGGCGCCTGGATCGACGCCAACGTCGCCTTTCCTAACTCGCTGGTCGACCGCATCACCCCGTCGGTGTCTGCGGAAGACGCCGCGCGCCTCAACGCGGCCAGCGGCCTGGACGACCGCATCCCGCTGGTGGCCGAGGATTTCACCCAGTGGGTGATCGAGGGTCGCTTCACCGACGGCCGCCCGGCATTCGAAAAAGTGGGCGTGCAACTCAGCGACGAGGTGAAGCTGTGGGAACAGGTGAAGGTGCGCGTGCTCAACGCCGGCCACCTCACCCTGACGTACCCGGCCCTGCTGCTCGGCTACCACGAGGTGGCCGAGGCCATGCGCGACCCGCGGGTTCCGGTGCTGCTGGAACGCTTCCTCGACACCGTCGTTCTGCCGTTGCTGGACGCGCCGCGAGGGCGTGAACCTGGTGGACTACAAGAACACGGTGCTCGAACGCTTCTCCAACGAGGCGATGCACGACCAGCTGACGCGAATCGCCTCGGACAGCGCGTCCAAGGTGCCGGTGTACTTCACCACCACGCTCCAACAGATGCTCGCACGCGAAATCGACCACCGAATCCCCGCATTCACCCTTGCCGCCTGGAGTCGCGTGTTGCAGGGCAAGGACGACGACGGGAAGAGCTTCGACGTGACCGAGCCGCGCCTCGACGAACACGCGCGCCGGCTACTGGTATCGGGCGATCCGGCCGAAGCGCTGCGGATCGAGCCACTTCTGGCCAGCGGTGTCGCCGAGCACGCGGACTTCGTCGCCAGTTTCGAGCACTGTCGCAAGGCTCTTGCCGAGAACGGCGCGAAGGCGACTATGCAAGCGGTGTTGGACGCGACAGCACGCTGACGCGTTGAAACGCACTACTTCTCGTTGAACAGACGGAGCTCGGAGGGCTCGCGCAACAGATCCTCGAGAATCCTGTTGCCCGCGGTGTTGTAGGGCTGACGCATGTGCTCGTCCCACGCAGCACGCGAGCGGAACATTTCCAGCATCACCCACGTGTCCGAATCATCTTGGGGCTGCAGGAAATGCATGAAGACGCAGCCCGGCTCCTTCAGCGTGTTCTGACGCATCGACTGCAGCTGCGCCGCTGCCTCATCGAGGCGGTCGAGCCGAGGCTTGATGGTGACGACCAGAAACAGCGGTTTGTCATGACTGTCCCGGTCACCGTCCTGCAACGGGCACCTCGATCGAATTCTGCAAGGTGTCGATGAACGCATCCGAATTCTTGCTTCCCACGAAGGCGGCCACCGCGTCGTACAGGGCATTCTGGAAATCGGTTGACATCAGCTCGCCGTGGGTCATCGACAGCAGGACCCTGTCGTTCCACAACGACTCCGAAGCCTGTCGCTGGTAGGCGGGCAGCGATGCCACGTCGACGTCGTTCCGGATCGGCACCGAGCCCTTGACCTTGTTGAACTCCAGCGATGTCTTCGGATCCGCGATGGTCTCCATGAACTTCATGGCATTCACCCCGTCTTCGGCATCGGCCGACACGACGAACGTGTCCACGATGGCGAGGTAGGCCCCCGACGTTCCGGGATATGCCACGTAGCCGAAATCCTTGCCTTCGACGGCCTTGTTCGCGGCCAGTTCGCCGTAGACGGAGTCGTTCATCGACAGGAAGGCGCACTGTCCGGTCGCCAACTTCTTCGCCGCCTGATCCCACGTGAGGCCGGCCGCGGCCGGATCAGCTTGGGAGACGATCTGTCCGTACTGCGTGAGCGCCCGCCGAAGTTCGGATCCCCTCCAATCGAAGGAATCATCGCGAATCCTGGCCCACCCGTCGGTGCCGACAACTCCGAGCAGAGTGTTCTCGAACAGCTCGGTGGCCGTGAACCTGTCCTTCCCGCCGAGGCACAACGCCGTCTTTCCGCTTGCGGCCACTTTGGCGAGATCGCCTTCGAACGCTTCCATCGTGTAGCCGGGACCGGGCACCGCCACGCCCGCTTCGCGCAGCACCCGCTGGCTGAACCACAACACATTTCCGCGATGCGACCCTGTCGGCACGCCCCACGCCTTGACCCGATAGGTCGCCGCCTCGAGCAGCGTCGGCGGCATGGTCTTGTCCAGACCTGAGCTCTCGAACACGCGGGACACGTCGACGATCCGGTCGGCGTCGGCCCAGGCGCGCAACGAACTCCCGAGGAACGTCTGCCAGACGTCGGGAGGATCGCCGGCCCGCAGGCGCGCGGCGAGCGCGACCTGGACGTTGCTGCCACCGCCGCCGGCGATGGCGCCGTCGATGACCTCCACGTCAGGGTTTCCAGCCCTGAACGCGTTGAGCAGTACCTCGAAGGCCGGATGCTCGGAGGGCGACACCCACCACGACACGACCTCGAGTCGGTCGGTCGGCTCGGAGAAGTTCGCCTTCTCGCCACCGCCGCCACAGGCGACGAGAAGGATGGCCAGCGTGATGATCCAGTAGCGATTCATGCTGCTCGTCCTCCGACCTTGTGGGGCGCTGCTCTCAGATCAAATAGCGCGAAGCTCGTGACGACGGCGAAGCAGAAGGCCGGAACAATGAAGGAGATTGCCGGGCTCGTCTGGTCGACCAAGAAACCCTGGATCAGCGGCATGATTGCTCCGCCGACGATCGCCATCACCAGTCCTGCTGCACCGAACTTCGTTGCGGGACCGAGCCCTTGGAGAGCGACACCGTAGATGGTCGGGAACATCAATGACAGGCAGAAGGACAGCGCGACGACGGCGGCGACACCCGCCGCGTTCGGAGAGAACATGGCAAAGACGCACAGAACAACAGCCAGTGCTCCGAGAACCGCGAGAACCTTTGTTGCGCGGATCTTCCCGATCACCCACGTCATGATGAAGCGGGAGATGAGGAACACGATGAGGCTGACCTGCAGCATGTAGCCGCCCAGTGAGAGCGAGCCATTCAGCGCCTGTTGCGTGTACTGAATGATGAAAGTCCACGCGCAAACCTGTGCCGCAACGTTGAAGAACTGCGCGACCACGCCGTACACGTAGCGCTTGTTCGACAGCAGGATCTTGAGCGGCCGCTGGCCTTCCATGTCAGCGTCGGGGAACTCTTCGACGATCGGCGGGGACTTCTTGATCGCGATCACCAACCCGATCGCGATCAGCACGAATCCGAGGCCCAGATACGGTCCCATCACCGCACCCAGCTGGCCGGCACGGATGGTGTGCTCCTGGGCCGGGGTCAGGTTGGCCATGTTCATCGGTTCGTCGAGCTTGGGCAGGATGAGGGTGGCGGCCAGGAGCACGCCGATGTTCGTGCCCACGGGATTGAACGCCTGCGCGAAGTTGAGCCGTCGAGTCGCGGTCTCTTCTGGTCCCAGCGAAAGTACGTACGGGTTGGCCGAAGTCTCGAGGATCGAGCACCCCGCGGCGATCGCGAACAAAGCGACCAGGAACGCTTCGTAGGTCATGATCTTGCTCGCCGGGTAGAACGCCATTGCACCGACCGCGGCCAGCAGAACCCCGGAGAGAAGGCCCGCCTTATAGCCGAAACGCTGGTTGATGAGCGCGGCAGGGATCGCCAGCAGGAAGTACGCGCCGAAGTACGCCAACTGCACCAACGACGCCTGGAAAGTGTTCATGTCGAAGATGCGCTTGAAGCCCGCCACCATCGGGGTGGTGAGGTCGGCGGCTACCCCCCAGGCGGTGAAACAGCAGATGAGGACGCCGAACAACATCCACATCTTCGGGTAAACCAGAGCTGGTTTCGTCGTTGAAGGCGGTGCTTCGGCGGGCTGATCGGCGTGCTCAGTCGTCGTCATGCTCGGGCCTCTCGTGATCGAGAAGAGTCTCAGTCGCTCGACTTGTGACCTAGATCACGCTACTCAGGCGGCCCGCCCAACGGAACGGTTTGCACACGTGGTTTGACGTGGGTATCAGTCGGTTTGGAGCCACTTTGCGGCCCGACCGCGAGTGGTTCCATTGGGTAGAGCTGCGCCTGGCCGCGCGACGGTAAGCGCCGCCGACAAAGCGCGATGTCCGAGAGCGCGTCGATCAGCCGGTCTTCAACGCGTCACCGGCCCCCGCCGTGTCCACAATCTCGGTGAGATAGGCCGGGATCCGTTCGTCGCCGTCGGCGCAAATCGCGAAAGATCCGTCCCCAAGAGTGACGGCGAAGATCGCCGGACGGAGGGCGAGCGACGAGTGCCTCCACCTTCGACCGCGCCGCGTCGCGATCCTTGAAAAGGCAGGCCTGCAAAACCTTCCCAAGCTGAATACGCGGGTTCGATTCCCGTCATCGGCTCCACACACTAGTCAACGGCGTGGCCGAATTATTCGAGTCGAGCGTCGAGCAGAACTTCTCCGCGTTAGTCTTTGCCGATGATCGCGGGCGAGAAAGCGCCTGACTTCACTCTGCATGATCACATTGGTCGGCCTCGGACACTGTCTACGCTCCTTTCCGGAGGGCCGGTTGTGCTGTTCTTCTTCCCACTGGCGTCCTCACCGATCTGTACAGCCCAGGCTTGTCATTTTCGGGACCTGAGCAACGAATTCGCCACGGTGGGCGCCCAGCGGGTGGGCATCAGCACCGACACCGTCGACAAGCAGGCCCACTTCGCCCAACAGCGCTCGTTCGACTATCCGCTGCTCTCCGACCCGGACGGCGTGGTGTCCGAGCTGTTCGGGGTGCGCCGAGGCAAGCTCGCCAAGCTGCATAAATCCGTCGGGGCGCGTCAGGCGGCCCGGCGTGGCCGGCACACTCGACGCCGTGGCCTGCTGGCCCGGCTGCTGCCGGTCAGACGGACGACATTCGTCATCGACACCGACCGCACCATACTCAAGGTCGTGTCCAGTGAGCTGCGCGCATCGGTGCACGCCGACCAGACCTTGTGGTTCTTGCAGAACCACAACGCGCCCCATGTCCGGGAGAAGCACACCGACACGCATCAACAGTGGGAAGGCAAGGGCGAGCCGATCGGCGAGTTCACCGGATCGGAAACAGCGCACGAGCCTAGCCTCGTCCGGCCATACACGCTGACGGGAGGCCGAACCGACGCGGCTATCGAACTGCCACTCGAAGCTCCGGTCGAAGCGCTCAACACCACAGCGAAGCCGCCGCGCTGGCCGAGAAATGATGTGCGGGGCCAGATCTTGACATGGTGCGCGCATAGCCCCTCGGTCGCAGAGATCGCCGCCGGTCTGTCCTTGCCGCTCGGTGCGACGCGGTTCCTGGTCGGCGACCTGGCGACACAGGGTTATGTGCGGGTGCACGCCCCCGGTGACTCGATGACAATCGACGAACGACGTGAACTGATAAGAAGGACCCTGCGTGGCCTACGAGCACTCTGAGGTGCTCTCTAGTCGCCGGTGCGCACAAGCCTCTCGTCGATATCGTCGCCGATGCAGGAAGAGCCCGTCGAATCGACGTGGCCGCGCCCGGTCAGCACCGTGATGGGATCCTGCGGTCGCTCAGGCAGCGGGTAATCCACGGCGACCTTCACATTCGCCGTCCCCCCGGTTTCACACGGAACATCACCTTCGGCATTCCAGGTCCATTTTCCGTTTTCGAAGACGAACACCTGCTGGTAGTCGAGACTGCCGAACAGGCTCACACAGCGGCCGCCATCGCGAAGACAATCCGTCCGACCACTGAAGTCGGCTTCTTCTTTCGAGCCATCCGACGAGTGAGTCGTTGTCTGGTGATAACGGCCGTGCAGCCCTTGCGCCGGGGACACCACCCGGGATGGTTCGGTTTCGGGGTCGTTCACCCGGACACTCGGATCCACGTCTCCCGTCCGGGTGAACGTCACGGTCTGTTTGGTGGCGCAACTTCTTGGGGAGACCTCGATGTACTCGCCGGACAGTGTGCCGTCCGGGCGGGGTTGCAGCGTCAGGACTGCCCAAAGATCGGCTACGGCGTTGTCGCACTTGGCTGATCCCACGTTGACCGCCACCCACCGTCCGCCGATGTCGTCGAATACCAGTGCGGACGATTTCTGCTCTTGGGGATCCGCTCGTGTCGCGGTCGCCACACATCCACTTGCGCGACACGCTGACCGTATCGACCATGTACCGTCATGCGGCTCGCTGCTCAAACTACCTGTGTAGGGCTTGTCACCGAAAACGTCAGTCGTCGGGCCGAATTCGGCAGTGAAGGTGCCATTGAGGGGCCCAGTCGGTTCAGGCGCGGCCGTCTCCTCGGGCTGGTTGGACAGCTTGGTGACGGCGAAGATCCCGGCGGCGACCACGGCGATGGCCAAGAGCGCGGCGGCGATGACGTAGGTGCGCCGCGGCGACCGTCCGCGTGGCGCACCTGAGGCTGGCATCTGCGCGGCCGTTGGAGGAGCGGGTCCGTGTTGGGAGGGTCCTGGGAACGCATGAAGCTGGGCGGCAGCCGGCGCAACCACTCCGCCCGGTGCTGGAACCGGTTGGGGGCCAACGACTGCGGCCATGGTGGGTTGGCTAGGTGTCGCGGGTGCTGTCGGGTGCTGAATCGGGTCGGTGAGGAGTGTTCGAGCGGCCCTTGCCAATTCGAGCGTCGTCGCATAACGCTCGCCGGGGTTTTTGGCCATGCCCGTGGCGATTACAGTGTCAAATTCCGGCGAGATCCCCGGAAGGGTGATGGACGGTCGCGGAGGCGGCTTCGTCAAGTGGCCGGCGACTTGTTGCTCGACACTCTGCCCCGGGAACGGGCGATCACCGGTCAAGCATTCGTAGAGGACGCACGCCAGCGCGTAGATATCCGAGCGCGGCTCCGACTGACCGGTGCTGAACCGCTCCGGGGCCATGTAGGCCCAGGTGCCGATCGTGCTTCCGGTGCTCGTCAGCCCCGTCTGATCGGCGGCGCGGGCGATCCCGAAGTCGATGAGGTACGCGAAATCGAACTTCGCGACCAACACATTGGACGGTTTCACGTCACGATGCACCAGCCCAACCTGATGCGCGGCGTCCAACGCTGTGGCGACCTGGTCGACGATCATGACCGCACGCGCAGCGTCCAGTGGCCCGTCTTCCAGCATTGTTTGGAGGTCGCGGCCTTCGACCAGCCGCATGTCCACATACAGACGTCCCTCGATCTCGCCGAAGTTGTGGATCGGTATCACATGGGGTTCGTTGAGCGCCGCTGCGGCATACGCTTCTCTGCGGAACCGCTCTTGAAAATTGCGGTCTTCGGCAAGATGCGGCGGCAGCAGTTTCAGGGCGACCATCCGCCCGGTTGCAGTGTCATGGGCGCGCCACACCTCGCCCATGCCGCCGCGGCCGAGCAACGCCAGCAGCCTGTAGCGACCGAATGGAGTCCCCTCCACAAGCCCTCCTCTGCGTTAGCCGAACGCGGAATCGATTCCCGTCATCGGCTCCGCTACGGGCAGGTCAGGGTCAACTCGAACGGCTTGACGATCTCGGGCCCGGGATTCTCGATATTCGTCAGGTCGCGACCGGTGACCTTGCCACTGATCCGGTAAGCGTTGTCGTCCTTGGTTACTTCGGCACTGCCGTTCGGCGACGCGCCTCCCCCGATAAATCCCAGCGACACACCATCGACTTCGCCCACGGTCACCAAGTTGACCTCCGGCTTATCGCCCTTGGTGACGGCCGCCGTTATGCCGCTCTCGGCCCCGCCGACTGCGATGTCGACGATGGCAGCTTCGTCGGTGCACTCCACTGGCCCCTGGACGTTTTGGTCATGACCGTCGACCACCAATTTCGCGGTCCCCGGGGCCAACGTGTCATCATTTGCTCCCGCGTTGTCGTCGCCCGCGCAGCCCCCCAGGCCGGCAACGATGATCGCCACCCCGCCTGCGCAAAATAATGCCCGCTTCATGCTGATCCCTAGGTTTGTTTGGCAAACCATTGCCCGCCAGTATGGGCTTGTCAGAGGATTCGTGTGTGCGTTTGCTGCGCGTAGGCGCATACCGGCAACGCAATGCGTTCAGCGCCGTATGACGGATCGCTGCCGATTTCCGTCATATCCCCCAGCCTCGGCGCCTCAGTTCGTACGGTGTAGCCACTGGCTCCGCGGGAGGGCGCTGCTATGGCGATCACACCTGATCAGGTCGAGCTGGTGGCGCGCCTCGTCGCCGATGACATCCTGAAACCGCCCAACAAGTGGGACCGCGACGTCGACGATCGGATCACCCGCGAGGCCGCCGCACCCGCGGTGTACCACGCCTCACGCGAGTTGATGGCCGCCGTCGCCGGCAATGCCGCCCCCGACGAGATGCTCATCGACGTGAAGCATTCAGCGGGATACTCCACCGCCGGGTTCAGCGGCTTCAAGGCGAAGGTGCTCCTTCTCGTCGCGACCAGCTACCGGCTTTGGTATTGCCGTCACGCCGACGGCGGCGTCCAGCAGCTGCAACACGTCGACTACCGGTCCCTCACCATCGACAAGAAACGGGTCTCGTTGTCGGCGCCCAAGCTGGAAGGCACGACCATCACCTGCGGCGGCTCGACCGCCGAGTGGCTGACCGCACTGCAGTCGGGCCGTCAAGAACCGGCAGCTTGGCTTCGGCCAGGCCCTTCGCCCCAAATGGCGACCCGCGGCGGGCCTACGCCCGGCTGGCACGCCGATCCCTACCGCCGCTACCAGCTGCGGTACTGGGACGGTGAGCGCTGGTCCGAGCACGTCTCGACCAACGGTGTCGCCGCCGTCGACCCGGTCGCCCAGCAGCTCCACCCCGGGGCTTGACCGTGGGAGGAGAGCCCATGTCTTATCCCAGTTCGAGCCAACCCGAACCTGATGGTTCGGCGCCACAACAGCGCACTTCGGTGCGGCCGCCTGGAACGGTCATAGCAGCGGCCGTTCTTGCGTTCATCCTGACTGCGCTACAGGTGCTCGGTGCGTTCAACGAGTTCGTCCTGGCGTCGCAGATTCCCAATCTCTCGCCACGTGAGCTCAGCGAGTTGCCAACGACTTCGTCTGCCGTCTTCTACTTCTTCAGTGTGCTCGAGCTGGTCGTCGCCGCGTTTCTGGTGTGGGGCGGCGTTTCTGCTCTCAGGGGTAAGACCAGCAAGATCCTGTTCTTAACCGCTCTGACACTCGGACTCCTCGCCGCCCTGGGCTTGGCGGCATTCGGCGTGTTCTCATTGGCGGGGCTGCTCCTCGTCCTCGCCGCGATCACCATACGGTTGCTGCGCGCGAACTCGAGTCGCGAGTTCTTCAACTCCCGAGAAGGGTGAGTCGGGCGCACTCCTGTGATCCGGATACGTTGTGATCCGATCCGGCCTATATTGCCGGTTCATGACGTCGCAAAGTCCGGCCATGATCGCGCGCGACGAGGGTGGGCATTTCCACTTCCTCAACACCTTGTACACCGCGAAGATCAACAGCGAGCAGGCCAACGGCCAGTTCACCGCCATGGAGTTCTTGGCGCCCAGGAACTTTGGGCCGCCAGTACACCGCCACCAGGCTGAGGACGAACTGTTCTATCTCGTCGACGGCCAGATCTGGTTCTCCTGCGGTGAAATGGACGCGGTGCACGAGACGGGCGCCGTGGTATGGCTACCGCGGGGCCTTCCGCATACCTTCCAGGTCCGCTCGGACACCGCGCGCGTGTTCCAGGTGTCGACCCCCGGAGGCTTCGAAACCTTCGTCGCCGCGCTGGGACGTTCGACGGCAGACGCCAGTACTGCCGGCGCCTGAGGAGATCGACCCCGGTCATGTGGCCCAGGTATGCCGGCAGTTCAACATCGAGGTGCTCGGCCCGCCCCCGGCGCCTTTCACCTAACTGAAATTGGTCTCCGGGCGGGCCAGTTGGACACCGTCGACGGTGATATCGACCTTCTCGTTGTAGAACGCGACCATGTTCGCTATCGGCGCCACCGCCGGCAGCGGCGTCTCGTAGGTCCAGGCGAGGTCGGCTCCTGACGCGTCTGCGGTACGCACCGACCAGTAACCCGACGTGACCCCCTTGTACGGGCACAGCGTCTGCGTGTTCGACGGCTCGAGATGTTGGAATGCCACGTCGGTGCGGTCGATGTAATAGCGGGTCGGCAGCCCGGTTTCGAAAAGCAGCACCGGGCAATGGGTCTCGGCCAACTTCACACCGTTCAGCGCGACCGTGACGTGGCGGTGAGACCGCAGCGCATCCACCCGTGCATACGGGTTTCGCGGATGGCCGAAGATCGGCTCGTCCTCCTCGAACCAGTCCAGCGCGTCCCAGTCGAACCGGACCAGTCCGGCGAAAGCGCCGTCGTCGAATACCCGGGCCGCCGGATGGCCGTCCCGCAGAACGTCGGCGCGGACGTCCGAAAGCGGAATGTAGTACTGCGGGTAGTACGGCAGCTCCCACACGTAGCGCGCCGAGGTCGTGTCGAAGACCAGCTTGTCTCCGACAAAGCCGCGGATCCGCCTTGGAACCGGTTCGATGCGACCGCGAACCGCGGCCATCTGGGGGTAGTCGGGTACCGGCTGCGGGGACGTGGTCATCGCGGTCTCCTTGCCTCGACGCTTGGCTCAGCGCAGGTGACGCAGTCAGAAGAAATCGTAGATCCTGCAGCCACCGCCGATGCCTCTTTTTCGGGGCCGGAAGAGAGGTGCCCGATAGGCCACAATTTCGTGTCCCTTAATTGATCTTGATTTTTCACGTTCTTCCAGGCGCTTCTCCGGTACCGTAAGCACCGCTTTTCCGTCCTAACGGCCTTAAAAGGAAGACGACGATGACACAACCACCGCCTGGCAACTACCCGCCTCCGCAACCGCAGGGCGCGCAGCCAAGCACACACCTGGTGTTCGCCATTCTGGTGACACTGTTCTGCTGTCTCCCGTTCGGCATCGTCTCGATCGTCAAGGCGAGCCAGGTGAACGGCCTCTGGGCGCAGGGGCAGTACGACGCAGCACAGGCGTCGTCCGCTGCTGCCAAGAAATGGGCGATGTGGGGCCTCATCGCCGGCATCGTCGTGTTCGTCATCTACGGCATCCTCATCGCCGTCGGTGCGGTCAACATGGACTTCGACACTTCGACAACGACCGGTTATTGATTTCAACGCAGCTTCGGCACAGCGTGCCTGTCCGCCTCGGCGGCCCACTTCTGGTGGGCGCCTTGGCGGCAGGTGCGTGCGCGGTGATCTGGGTCGCGGATCCGACCACCCCGGGCGGCTTCCTGCCGGTGTGCCCGACGAAAGCCCTTCTGGGCATCGACTGTCCGGGCTGCGGCACACTCCGGATGATCTACTCGCTGCTGCACGCAGACTTCCTGTCAGCGGTGCGGTTCAACGCTCTCGCTGTCGTGGCGGTGGCATTGTTGTTCATCGCCTACGTCGTATGGACGTACGGCCGAGTCGTCGGCCGCAAGATTTCAGGCTGGCAGCACCACCGCTGGGCGGCCACGGTGACGATGGTTCTCGTCACGATGTGGTTCGTGGTGCGCAACTTGCCTTTCGAGCCTTTCACCGCATTGCGCGTGTGACGGCGGAACCTATTGACGCAGTGCGTGATCGGAGTACTAAGGGTTGCGGACGCAGTCGTAGGTAAGCGGGACATCGGGTCCGAGTTCGACGACCTCGAACGCCTCGGGCGTGATCGCGCCGAAGGTATCCGAGGCGATGCCCAACTCCGACCATTTGGCGCTGCTGGTCCGATCGTCGGCGAAGGTGAGTGGCACCTGGCCGCCGTCGGCCAGCAGCATGCCGTGCGTCTTGAGAGCCTTGATCACCACCTTCTGCGGGTCGGTGTAGCCCGACTCGTCGAAGTCGGCCTTCAGCCGGAACCGCACGCCGAAGGGCGGCGCGTTGGGATCGGTGCTTTCGGGACCACCGGCGTGGCTCGCCGGATGCACGTAGACGCCTGCCCTTATCCGGTCGTTGGGCAGGATGAACCGGATCGCGTGATCGATTGAGCCCGAAGCGACTTCGTCGGCGGTAGGTGTCATGGCGGCGATCGGGAAACCGCCCGCGTCCGCGCTCGTGCACTGGTCGCCACGCAGATTGTCCGGGTACTGCTTGTTCAGGTCCCAGATGAAGAAGGCCTGGGCCCGGATGTCCTGGCCCTCCTTCGTCGCCTGGTACGTCTCGTAGAGCTTCGCGGCGTCGCTGTCGACGACCAGCAGTTGGCAATCGCCCTGCCCCTCGGTGTTCCCGGACGGGTCGCACTGAAGATCCGCGGATCCGCCGATGTTGGCGTTCTCCGGGACCGGCATCTGTGCGGGCACCGCATCGCAGGCCGGACCTCCGAAGCAGTAGTCCTCGGTGCCGACCACCTGCATTCGCGGCGTGTTGCCGTCGGCGAAGAAGACGGCATTCGAGAAGTCGATCTGCAGTGCGTTGTCTGTGCCCCAACCGCCCGCAGCGCTGAGCGCACCGATGATCGCGTCGCTGCGGTCGGACTTCGGGGCGGCGGCGACGTCAACGGTCCACGGCTGGGTGCCGCTGAACATCGCGCCGGGTGCAGGCGGCTGTCCCGCCGACGGCGATGGCCCGGACGGAGACGGGCCGGACGGCGAAGACGCGGTGCCGCTCGATGGCGAGTCGGATTCACCGGTGAACAGGATGACGGCAACGACGGCCACGATCACAACGAGGAGTGCTGCGGCCGAGGCCAGCAGAATGTTCCTGCGCCTTCCCGATGGCGGGCCGGACGGCTCTGGCTGGCCGTGCTCGGCCGGCGTTCGGTACTGAGTCGGGGCAGCGAATGTCGCCGGTTCCGGTCGACGCAGACGCTCGGTGGGTTCTGCCGGCCGGCCGGCCATGGTCGGGCCGGGCTGGTTCAGCTGCTCGGTCGGCTGCGCCGACGACGGCCCAGGTGCCGGCGCGGCCTGCGTGCGGTCCTGATGCGCAGCTTGGGTGCGATCCTGTTCCGCACCGACCGCGGCGCGCGCGGCGGTTGCGAGATCCTTGGTCGAGGTATAACGCTGGTCGGGTTCCTTGGCCATGCCGGTGTCTATGACGTGGTCCATCGCCTGAGGTATCTGCGGCCTGACCATCGACGGCTTTGGCGGAGGTTGGAGCATGTGCGCGGTGGCGATCTGCTCGAGTGTCGTTCCCGGAAAAGGTGATTCACCGGTCAGCGCTTCGTAGAGCACGCAGGTGAGCGCATAGACATCGGCGCGCGCATCGGCCGCTCCGGTCGAGAATCGCTCGGGGGCCATGTAGGCCCAGGTGCCCACTGCGGCTCCGGTATTGGTGAGCCCCGCCTCGCCCGCTGCCCGAGCGATGCCGAAGTCGATCAGGTAGGCGAAGTCGTCCTCGGTGACGAGGATGTTGGACGGCTTGACGTCGCGATGCACCAGCCCGATCCGGTGGGCGGCGAACAACGCCAACGCAATCTGTTCGATGATCTTTATGGCCCGTTGCGGGGGCAGCGGACCGGAAGCGAGCAACGTGCCGAGATCCTCGCCTTCGATCAGCCTCATGTCCACGAACAAGCGTCCGTCGATCTCGCCGAAGTCGTGGATCGGCACCACGTGGGGATTGTTGAGCCCGGCCGCGGCCCGGGCCTCCCGACGGAAACGTTCTTGGAACGTCTGATCGTTGGCCAGATGTGCGGGCAGGACTTTCACCGCCACCACGCGGTCGGTCACCGTGTCGTAGGCGCGCCATACGTCGCCCATTCCACCCCGGCCGAGCAACTCGACCAACTGGTAGCGCCCGAACGGCGTGCCCTCCAACTCAACCTCCCGAAAGTGCAGCTTGCGCAACGATATGCCGCCATGGCCACCTTATGGGTGGAATGCAATCGCCACAGCGGTACCGGCCCGGTCGGCCCGTCGGGCAATATGTCAATCGTGCCGGGACTGCTGGAGAACAAGGTCGTCATCGTTGCCGGACTCGGCGGCATCGGAAACGGCTTGGCGCGCCGATATGCCGGCGAGGGTGCCCGGCTCGTGGTCGGCGACATCGATTCGGAGACGGTGTCGCGCGTCGTCGCCGAGATCGACCCATCGGGACAACGGGTGCTCGGCGTCGCGCTGGACGGCGCCGACGAGGAATCGGTCATCTCGATCGTCAGGCTGGCGGTGGACACCTTCGGGCGGCTCGACGGTCTGCACGTCAACTTCACCAACGCCGCCGACGCCTACCTGCCCGGTGGTGTCGTCGAGTTGCCGTTGGAGGCGTTCGACGAGGTAATGCGCGTCAACACACGCGGTTTCGTGATCTGCGCGAAGCACGCGATACCTCCGATGATCGAAAGCGGCGGCGGGTCCATCGTTTTCACCGCGTCGATCGACGCCTACAACGGCGCGGGGACCCGGGTGTCCTACGCGATGAGTAAGGCGGCCGAGCTGGCGCTGATGCGCCACATCGCGCGCAAGTACGGCCCCAAGGGTATTCGCGCCAATGCCATTGCGCCGGGCCTGATCTGGCACTACAAGTTCGACGAACAGTGGATGCCCGACGGCATCGTCGAGCAGACACGTGCTCGTCAGATGATCAAGTCGCGCTTCGGCAATCCCGACGACGTCGCCGCATTGGGCGCCCTACTGCTGTCCGACGACGGCAGCTTCATCACGGCCCAGACGATCAGTGTCGACGGCGGGGTGACGTTCCGCCCGTGACCACTGAAACTCAGCGGAGGTAAATCTCATCGCCTGCGGGATATCCGCCGCCGGTCGTGGTGATGTGAACGTGGTCGTAGTGGCCGTAGCCGCCGCCCCGCTGTACCCCATGGGGGGTGTAGTAGGAGCCGCGCCAGATGGCATCCTGCATCCCGAATCGGGCTGCGTTGCGCAGCACGTACGAGACGATCTCGTCCCCGAGCGCGATGCCCTCCGCGGTACCGGCGTTGGGAATCATCACGTCGAGTGCCAAGCCGTTCGGATGCCATCGCAGCGAATCGGGCCTAACGCCGCCGATGCTTTGAATCTCGGGGAAGGCCGCGGTGATGGCGCGGGACGCCAGGATCGTCTTGACTTGCAGCCCCCGCTCCGGAGCGAGTCCGACGGGCAGCGTGCGATCGACGGCGCGGTACCGCGATGCGGAGATGATGTTGTCGGTACCGGTGCTCGCGGCATTCGAGGTGACCTGAGCGACGATCGGCGCCGAGAACGGCGCGGTCGGTGCGGCGGCCACGATCTCGACGTTCCACGGCGCGACCTCGTCGACCGGGGCGCTCTGAACGGCATGCTTCTGGGTTTGCATATCGGCGCCTGCCGCGAAGAACACGGCGGCCGGGCCGAGGACCGAAGCCAGCACAACGGGCGACTTGCGTCGCTTTTTGGCTAAGGAGTGCCGACCCACGCAGTGCACAATAACCGCAATCGGGTGATAGCACAGCATGGGCCCCACCTGCAACGATGTTTTCGCTGGTCACCGGCCTGAGATCAAATCGTTATCGGTCCGTTATCGGCCGCCAATGGCCTGCGCGACGTTCAATGCGTGGACAATCGATTCGTGGCAGAGCCGAGCTTCTGCTCGAGTTCCCGGACGGTGGTCCCTATTTCCATATGATTCGGTGATGGGCGTCGACGGGGCCGCCGTGACTAGCACCGAAGCGGCGCAGTATCGCGCCGCGGGCTGGTGGTCGGACGTCACCCTGTCCGACTGCGTGCGCCGCAACGCGGCCTGGTCACCGGACAAACCGGCTTACATCGACTTCGCCCTCGACTCGGCCGACCGTCAGTTCACCTGGACCGAGTTCGACCGTGCCGCCACCAACCTGGCCTGCGATTTGCGCGGCCTCGGTGTTCAACCGGGAGATCGCGTCGGTTTATGGCATAAGGACACTGCGGCGATCCATATCGCGCTGGTCGCGATCGAGCGTTGCGGCGCCGCCGTCGTCGGTCTCGGATCCCGCGCGGGCATCCGCGAAGTCGAGCAGATTCTGCGGACGACGCAGCCCACTCTGCTGGTCACCGACACCGAGCGGCACGGATTGGCGACGGAGGCCGCCGGTCCGTCGCTGCGCGTGGTTGTGCTGGGTGCCGACCTCACCGTGGACACGCGGCCGACACATTCTGATACCGGCCTGTCGCCGACCGGTCCAGACGACGTCTTCCTGATCAACTCCACGTCGGGCACCACCGGGATGCCCAAATGCGTTGTGCACACGCAGAACAGATGGCACTACTTCCATCTCAAGGCCGTCGCCAACGGCGAGCTCACAGCGGACGACGTCTTTCTTCCCGTCATCCCGACGCCGTTCGGCTTCGGGATCTGGACTTCGCACACCACACCCATCCACCTGGGCGCGACCACCGTGCGCATCGAGCGCTTCGATCCCGCCGCGACATGCGCGGCGATCGAGCGGCACCGCGCGACGGTGTTGTGTTGCGTCAGCACGCAATTGGCGATGATCCTCGCCGATCCGGCGTCGCGGGACCACGACCTGGGCAGCCTGCGCGTCGTGTTCACCGGCGGTGAGCCTCTGCCGTATACACAGGCGGCGCGGTTCGAGGAACTGACCGGGGTGACCATCCTGCAGTTCTACGGTTCCAACGAGACGGGCATGTTGAGCGCCACCACCCTCGAAGATTCCCGCGATCGCAGGCTGCGCACCGCGGGCCGCATCGTGCCGGAGATGGCTGTGCGGTTGTACGACGGCGACCGCGATGTCACCGCCTCCGGTCGCGGGCAGCCGGCCTGCAGAGGACCCGCGCTGTCCCTGGGCTATCTGGGCGGCACCGACCACGACCAGCTGTTCACCAAGGACGGGTGGATGCGGATGGGCGACATCTGCGAACTCGATGCCGACGGCTATCTCACGCTGACCGGCCGGACGTCGGACTTCATCCTTCGCGGCGGGAAGAACATCAGCGCGGTCCAGGTCGAGGAAGCAGTGTCGACGCATCCCGCCGTCGCTGTGGCAGCTGCCGTAGCGATGCCCGACCCGCTCTTCGGCGAACGAGTCTGCGTCTACGTCGAACTCAAGCAGGCCGGCGGCCTTGACCTGCCGGCACTGGTGGAACACCTGCTGGCGCAGGGTGTCTCCAAGGAGTTGCTGCCGGAGCGGCTCGAGGTGCTCGATGAGCTTCCGCGCTCGTCCGGCGGCAAGGTCGCCAAAGGTCAACTTCGCGAACGGATTCAGGAGGGGTCATGACGACGGAAGAAGTGCGGCGGGGCGGCCTGGGTGTCTGGTCGCCCTCGAAGACCCCGCCCATCGGCGCCGACCTGCGCGACGAACAGCTGATCGCCGTCGCGTTCCGGCACCTCGCCGACGTCGGCTTCGCCGAGAACATGGCCGGTCACATCACCTGGCAGCCGGAAGGGCAGTCCGACATGTTCGTCAATCCGTGGGGGCTGTGGTGGCAGGAGTTGACCGCATCCGACATCTGCGTTGTCGACGAGGACGCCCGCGTCGTCCGCGGCCGCTGGGACGTCACACCCGCGATCCACCTGCACACCGAATTGCACCGGATCAGGCCCGACGCCCGGGTGGTCATCCACAACCATCCGTATTACGTCAGCCTCATCGCGGCGCTGGGCACCCTGCCCGAACTCGTCCATCAGACCGGGTCGCTGTTCCTCGACGATATGTATCTCGTCGAGAACTACGACGGGGAAATCGATGCTCCTTGGCGGGCAAGCGAATTGGCTCAGCAGATCGGATCTGCCAACGTCGTCGTTCTCGCAAATCACGGTGTCATCGCCGCCGGACGCAACCTGGCAGAAGCGGTCTATCGAGCGGTGTCCATCGAACGGGTCTGCCGGCTGGCCTACGACGTGATGCTCACGGGGCGGACACCGTCGAAGATGAGCCGCGGTGACATGGCCGGCATGCAGGAGTCGTTGATCGAACGCGCCGCCGACGTCTACTGGGCAGGCGCGGCCCGCATGACGATCAAGGCCCATGCCGACGTTCTGAGCTAGAAGCCGAACCGATCACAAGAATCGAGGACTGCCAATGACTTCCATCGACGACATGGCGGCGAATCTCAACTTCACCACGGCCAAGACGGGTGCCGACCGCACTGTGACGTTTCTGCCCGAGCCCGAACGCGCCGAGCGCAGATACACCGTGATCTCCGTCGACGATCACATCGTCGAACCTCCGGATACCTTCGACGGACGCGTACCGCGCAAATTCGCCGACCGCGCGCCACGGGTTGTCGACACCGAGGACGGCGGCCAGACCTGGATGTACGACGGCCACTCACTGCCCAACGTCGGCTTCAACGCGGTGGTTGGACGGCCGGTGTCCGAGTACGGATTCGAACCCGCCCGATTCGACGAAATGCGCCGCGGCGCATGGGATATCCACGAACGCGTCAAGGACATGGACCTCAACGGTGTATACGCGTCGTTGAACTTCCCGTCCTTCCTGCCCGGGTTCGCGGGGCAGCGCCTCCAGCAGGTCACCGATGACCGCGACCTCGCGATGGCCTCGGTGCGGGCGTGGAACGACTGGCACATCGAGGCATGGTCGGGCGCCTATCCCGATCGGATCATTCCGTGTCAGCTGCCGTGGCTGCTGGATCCCGAGGTCGGCGCGAAGATGATCTACGAGAACGCCGAACGCGGATATCACGCGGTGTCGTTCAGCGAGAACCCGGCGATGCTCGGACTGCCGACGATCCACTCGGGCTACTGGGAGCCGCTGATGGCGGCGTGCGCGGACACCGGAACCGTGGTTAACCTGCACATCGGATCGTCGGGCACGTCGCCGTCCACCACCGCAGACGCCCCGCCCGACGTACAGGGCGTCCTGTTCTTCGCCTACGCGATCTCCGCGGCCGTCGACTGGCTGTACTCCGGGCTGTGCAGCCGTCACCCCGATCTGAAAATCTGTCTTTCGGAGGGCGGCATCGGATGGGTGGCGGGCCTTCTCGACCGACTCGACCACATGCTGAGCTACCACGAGATGTACGGGACGTGGAGGGCACTCGGGGAGACCCTGACGCCCGCAGAGGTCTTCAAACGGAACTTCTGGTTCTGCGCGGTGGAGGATCAGTCGTCGTTCATTCAGCATGAGCGGATCGGTGCGGACAACATCCTGCTCGAGGCCGACTACCCGCATTGCGATTCGACGTGGCCGCACACCCAGCAGACCATCCACGAGCAGATCGACGGTCTTTCCGAGTCGGTCATCAGGAAAGTGACGTGGGAGAACGCGGCGCGGCTCTATCAACATCCGGTTCCCGTCGCGGTCCAGGACGATCCCAACGCCTTCTGACGGGTTGAGTACAGCTACTGGTTTTGTTGGTCGCCAGCGGATAAGCCGGACTTGTCGTAGGTGTCGGGGATGCTCGGGTGCGTGACGGCGGTGAAGCTACGGGAGTGGCGTGGGGTGAAACCGGTAGCGGGCCCGGCGGGGGTGGCGATCACCACCCGGTTGCGGACCACACCCGAGGACGAGCGGGTGCTCGATCTGGTTGCCAGGCATGTAGGTGCGCTGCGCAGAGGGGACTTGGCCGCCGTCAGCCGACCCGAGCCGCTGGGCCTGGCGATCGACGATGAAGCGAAACGGCAGGCGCGTCGGGATCGGCTCAACACCCGTAAGAAGGCGTTGACCGCGCAGTCCAGTGCGCGGTGGGCCAACGCGATCATCGCCGGCAACGACGCCCAGTACCGGTCGGCCCGCGACGCCCAGCACCGCCACCTCATCGGGCTGCGCGCGGCGATCGCCACCCTCGAGAAACGACTCGCGGCACCCACCGCCGACACCCTGAGCGCGGGGCAACGCCGGGCGCGCCGAAAAACCAAGGCGCCGAAAGGCTATCCGACGCAAGCGGAGAGATTCCAGAAGCAGCGGCGGCTGCAAGTGCTGCGCGCCGAGTTGGGCCGGGTATCTGTCGACCGGGATAACCGGCGCGTGCGGGTCGTGGAGGGTGGTAAGCGGTTGGCCAAGACCCGCCACCACCTGGACGCGGCGGACCTGACCGAGTCTGGGTGGCGCGAGCAATGGGACTGTGCCCGCGACCGCATCGACGCCAAAGGCTCTGGTGATGAGCCATTCGGCAACCTCACCATCACGGTCACCCCGGACGGGCAGGTCAGCCTGCGGCTGCCCAAACCGTTGGAGCATTTGGCCAACGCCGCCCACGGCCGCTACATCCTCTCCGTCAGGGCGGTGTTCGCCTACCGCGCCGACGAATGGCGGACTCGGATCACCAGCGGCCAGTCGGTGGCCTATGCCATCACCCGTAGGCCGGGCCGGGGCGGTCGGTACCTCACCGCGGCCTGGGCCTGCACCCCACCGACGTCCGACACCAAGGGCGCCCAAGACCCGAACGACGAGGCACGAGCCGATGGCCCGCTGGTGGGGGTGGACCTCAACGATGGACACCTGGCGGTGCAACGCCTTGATGAGCATGGCAATCCGATAGGGCGACCCGAACGCATCGACATCGACCTGTCGGGGCCTTCGGCGCGCCGCGATGCCCAAGTCCGCCACGCCATCACCGGGCTCATCCACTACACCCAGCGTCACGGCATCGGCACTATTGCCGTGGAAGATCTCGACTTCGCCGACGCCCGCACCATCGGACGCGAAACCATGGGCCGAGGAGCCCGTGGTAAACGCTTCCGCAAGTCGGTGGCTGGTATCCCGACCGCGGTGTTCCGCAACCGGCTCACCGCCGGGGCCGATCGCCACGGCGTGCGCCTGTTCGCGGTCAACCCCGCCTACAGCAGTGTGTGGGGAGCCCAGCATTGGCGCACCCCCTATCAGAACGTCACCCGACACCAGGCAGCAGCCACCGTGATCGGAAGACGCGCCCAAGGTTTCAAGGCGCGGCGACGGAAAGGTGTGACACGCACGCGACCAGAGGATCGCGACGTGAGAGCTACCAACCAGGCCACGCCCGAAAACCAACAGGTGAGCACCAGAAACCGCCACCGGCCAGGGATACGGGGAACCAAATCCCGCCCACCCCCGCCGGGCAAGAACGCGGCACCTGGACCGGGCAACCGTTACCCCGGCACCGGCCAACAACGGCCAACATGAACAGTAACGGTTAGCGGTACCCTCGAATGCCATGGACCTCGTCCTTGGCGTTTCAATGACGTCTCGAGCCGTGCGCTGGGTACTCGTCGAGGGCACCACAGGTGAGGGCACCACCGTCAGCCGCGGCACACTCGGCCTGGACGAAGCGGTCAACCCCGACGCGCTGCTGGACGCTCTGCTGATCGACGAGCCCGACAATCGTGTGCACGCCATCGGCCTGACCTGGACCAATGAGGCAACCGACGCGGCAACCGGGGTGCTGGAAGCCCTGCGGGCCAGGGGCTGCGACAACGTCATCGCGGTCTCGGAACTCGAGGCGGGCGACGTCTTGGCCTCGGGCATCGCGGGCATCGCGGAATACGAGGACGTCGCCGTCTGCATCATCGAACCCGATACCGCCATCGTTGCCATCGTCGACTCGGAGGGAGTGACGGTTGACCGCTTAGGACGTCCCCCCGACGGCTCGGATGTGGTGGAGCTGCCGAGTTCGGTGATGGCGATGCTCGAGCTCGACGACTGGCATCCCGATTCGATATTTGTGGTCGGCTCGGCCGAGGACCTGGACCTGATCAAATCGACACTCGAAGCCGTGACCGACGCACCCGTCTTCTCGGCCGCCGAAGCCGATCTGGCGCTGGCCCGCGGTGCTGCGCTGGCGTCCGCCCGCGCAGTGAACGGACTGGAGACGGCCGGCTCGCACAGGCCGTCGCGGGTCCGCGCCTTGACGGCGGTTCTCGCCGCCGCGGCCGTGACGTTCGTCGTGTCGCTGTCGGTCGCGCTCGGGCTGACTCTTTCACCGTCGGTGACCGAGCCGCAGGCCGCGAACACCGAGCCCGCGGCCGAGGTGCCGCCACCGCCAAGCACACGATCGGCGACAAAGGTCTCGAACCTCACCGCGTCGCTAAGGGCGGCCCGCCCCGTGGTGGCGCAGACGATAGTCGTTGCTGCGCCGCCGGCCCCAGAACTCGCGCCGCCCGCCCGTCCCGCGTACACGCCGCCCGCCTACATCCCGCCCGCCCCTGCGTATGTAGCGCCTGCGCCACCGCCGGTGTATGTGCCGCCAGTGGCCCCGCAGCCGCGGCTGCGCGATCGGATCCTGGAACGCATTCCGATCATCAACCGGTTCCACGAACCGGAGTACCAGTATCCGCGCTAGCCGTTAGGGCACGGGCGGCGGCTGGAACGGATTGTTCGGATTGTTCGGCACCTGAACCGGTATCGGCACCGGGACGAACGGCACGGTGATGTAGCTCGTCGTCATCGTGGGTGTGGTGGTTGTCGTCGTGGTCGTGGTCGGCGACGTTGTCGTTGTGGTCGTCGTCGTGGTGGTGGTCGTCGTGGTGGTGGTCGTCGTTGTGGTCGTCGGCGGCGTCGTGGTCGTCGTCGGAGGTGTGGTGGTCACGTATGTCGTAACGGGCTCTTGGGTGGTGGGCGGAGGAGGCGGCGCCTCGCTCGTGACGGTCACGGTTTCCGCGGGCGGCGCGACCGACGCCGGCGGTTCGACGCTCGGCGGGGGTGGTTCGGCACTCGGCGGTTTCGCCGGGCTCGCGGTGCTGGGCGGCTCCGTTTGGCTGGTGCTGTTGTTTGCACTCGTCAACACGATCGCCACTCCACCGACGGCGATGAGCGCAACCGCGGCGGCCAGCCCGAACACCAGCTGCGGCAACCGCTGCCAAGCGCGAGGTTCGTCGATCGGCCCGGTTGCGGGTAGGTATTGCACCGGTTGACGCATCGAGATCGCTTCTGCGTCATAGGGATTCTCGCCGGTGTACGGGACGGGCTCGTCAGCGACGTCGTCGTCCTGCGACCACGCCAGCGCGCTGACAGTCTCCGGCGTCGGCGCGTCGACCGCCGCCGGAGCCGCACCGGTGGCAGCCTCGGCCACCGCCGGAGCCAGCCCGGTCTGGGCCTCGGCCGCCGAACCGTATGCCGCGAACAAGGCTGCACCCACCGCCGCGTCCAAAGCGGGTTGTGATGTCGTCACCACCGGGGTGCTCGTGTGCTCCGAAAGGCGTTGTGCGATCAGCGGAATGCTCGCACCGCCACCCACCGTGACCACGGCGGCGACATTTGTCCAGGCAATTCCGTTGCGCTCCAACGTGTTTTCCAACACGACGAGAAGACCGCCGAGCGGAGCCTCGATCAGCGACTCCAACTCGTTTCGTGTCAACTGAATCGTCGACCGGTAACCGGGAAGTTCGGCGATGACGTCGGTCGACGACTGTGCCGACAGTCGTTCCTTGGCGTTACGGCATTCCTCTCTCAACCGGCTCAGCGAACCCACCGCGGCGGTGGCCGCCGGATCGATACCGCCCGCCGCCGCGATGCCGTCGACGATGTGGCTGAGCAGTGCCTGGTCGATCTGATCGCCGGCGAAGTCGGTATACCTGGCGGTCTCGTCGATCGGCTCGAATGACGCCCCGGCGTCCGCCAACGTGATACTCGTCCCGCTCCCGCCGAAATCGAGCAGCGCAATCAGGCCCTGCGACGGCAATCCGGGGTTGGTCTGCAACGCCGTCAGTGAGGCGACCGCGTCGGACACCAGTCGCGCGGGCATGCCGCCCGGAGCCAGGTTCGGGTCGGCACGCAACGCGGTGCGCAGGCTCCGCAGGGTCGCCATCCCCCAGTAGGCAGGCACCGCGATCGCAACCTCGGACGACGGCTGCCCGCCGGTCACGTGGACCATCGCTGAAAGCGCCTCGACCAATAGTCGGTCGGCCTGATGGGGCGTGCCGTCCGGAGCGACCAACGGCACCGGGTCGCCGACGCGTTCGACGAAACCGTGCAGCACGAAGCCGTCGGCGAGGGTCACCACCGAACGGTTGATCACGGGTTGATTGCCGACACGTGCCGCGACCAAGTTCGTCGTCCCGATCGACAACCCCAATGGGTCGCTCATAACGGACCACACCATAGCGGCCCGACCTGCTGATATCCACTAGACACTCCGTACCAACATCGTTCCACCATCACGGTTTTGGGCCGCTATGAGCGGGCGCAGAGTCCGCTATGACTTCGCTGTGGCCGACAAGTCGAGCCCGGGCCACGCGCAATCTGAGTGCAGCGCAGTAGCCGGTGTGCTGCAATGTCGGCCATGGGTGACATCAACGACATCAAGCAAGTCAAGTACCGCTACCTTCGCGCGCTCGACACCAAGCACTGGGACGAGTTCGCCGACACGCTCACCGAGGACGTGGTCGGCCGGTACGGCGAATCGATCGGTGAGGAACACCACTTCACCAATCGCGACGAATTGGTCACCTTCATGCGCACCTCACTCGGACCGGAAATCATCACCGAGCATCGCGTCACCCATCCGGAGATCACCGTGGACGGCGACGAGGCGACCGCGACCTGGTATCTGCAGGATCGCGTGATCGCACCGGACTTCAATTTCATGTTGATCGGTGCGGGTTTTTACCACGACCGGTACCGGCGGACCAGCGACGGCTGGCGGATCAGCGAGACAGGTTACGACCGAACCTACGACGCATCGATGTCGACCGAGAATCTCAACTTCAAGGTGAAAGCCGGTCGGGCAATCAATCTTTGAGCGTCACTTCGAGATCGCGATGAGCGCGCCTGGCTGAAGCCATCGCATGATCTCGACCAGCTTGGCGTCGTCGATGGCCACACACCCAGCGGTCGGTCCACCGTCGGTGGCATGGAGGAAGAAGGCGCCGCCGTTGCCGGGTACGCGGGCCTTGTTGACGCCCATCACGACTGCGTGCACGTACTGCGGGATTTCGAGGTTCTCCGAGCCGCTGGCCGGATCGGTGTTGAACGGGCACTGCGCCTTCTCGCAGACCTGCATGGTGTTGTAGGTCGGGCTCTTCATGTCGCCGTCCCACCAGTGGTTGGGACCGACCTGCACGTACTGCAGGCCGCCGCCGGGGTTGGGCGCCGTTCCGAACGCGAAATCGAGGGTGAACACACCCATGGGCGTCTTCATCTGGCCGTCATGGGTCTGCGGTGCCATGCCCGCGGAGCCGATGAAAGCCGGTATAGCGGCGGCGACGGGCTGCCAGCCGGCGGCCGTGCGTTGATAGACATCCATTTTGGCCGACGAACCGCCAACGCCCACAACGGAAATGACCTGGGTGGCATTGCCGACGGATTGCGCGAACCACGGCACAGTCTGAGCCTGGGTCATGGATGCGGTAGCGAGCGACACCAGGGCTACACAGAGCAGGGTCAGCAGCCGGCGCACCCGTACATGCTAGGTGGTGACCGCCTGCCCTTCGAGGAGGCCACGCAGCCACGACGTCCATTTCGGTTGTTCGGATGCCGCGACGTCCGCCGCATCGGGTCCGTACAGATAGATGCTGGCCATTGCACGGCCTTCGGCACCGACCGTGCATGCGCCGACGACGGCGATTCCCTGTGCGGGTTGGTCGATGCGCAGCATCACCTCGCGTGAGACGCCGTCCTGATGGATGCGCTCGACGCGGCCGGCCAGGCGGGGCGTGCCCTCGGGCGTTTCGCAATGATCACCGACGTTGGCGGCCGCAATGTTCAGTGCGCCGGTCATCTTCGACCACGCCTGCTTCTCGCCGCCGGGAGACACCGCCGAGGCCCGTACCGTCGCCGCCTGCGCACCGGCGAAATGCTCGAGGTAGACCTTGAGGATCTCGAAGAAGCCCGGCCATCCGGTTTCGAAGCTCTCGAGTTCACCGTCCCAGTCGTCCTTGTCGGTCACCATGGTGTGCACCATCCGGACCACACAGCGGTCACCGGACCGTGCGGTGACGGTCACCTCGGTCGCGACGGGCGGCGCGTCGCCGTTCCACCCGTATTCCTCGTATGCGATGCGCACCGGGGGATCCCATGCCGTGACATTGCCCGAGGAGATGTCCTCGCCGCAGTTCTCGTCGCCGAAGTCGAAGCTGATGGCGCCGCCGACGCGTTCCTCGATCTGCGTCGTCGTGAACCACGCACTCATGCCGGGTCCGGTGGCGATGGCCTCCCACACCTGCTCGGGCGTGCCGGGCACGAGGAATTCCATCTCGACCCATCTGCGTCCGGAATCGTCTCTCTTCAAAGGCATTACGTATCCTCCTTCGGCTTCGGATAGGCCGCGACCACCAAGCGGTAGCTGCGGCCGTCGGAATCTGATTCGTCGTGGTAGCGCGCCGCCAGCGACGTCACCGCATCGGACAGCTCGTTGGTGAAGGCGGCCCGATCCGCGGGTGAACGGAACTGGATCGCCGTATCGATCGACAGAGTCGCCAGTCGCTTGTTCTTCGTGCGCGCCGTGCGCCAGAGTTCGCCGACCTCCCGAACGGCACGCGCCGACAGCGCGATGAGGTAGCTCGCCGACAGGCGGTCTTCGGAGCGACCGGGATCGGCCGCAACCGGCCCGAGGGCGCCGGGTGACACCACGTAGGAGGCGGCCGTCGCGACGAGCAGGCGCTCCTTGAGTCCGCCCCATTGGCGTTCGCCGGCGTTGGCCACCAGGTGATGGTCCTCCAGGGCGCGCAGGTGGTAGTTGACCTTCTGCCGGGCCATTCCCATGCGCGACGCAAGGGTGGCCGCCGATGCCGGTTCGGTCAGTTCGGCGAGCAGTCGGCTCCTGATCGGGTCGAGCGCACTGACCGCCGCGGCGGGGTCCGCGATCACCTCGACGTCGAGCATGACGCCATCGTTCCCTTTGACAAAATAATTTGTCAAGCTCGTGGATAGATTAAGCGGCATGAAGATCCTGCCCATTCGTCGCCATCGAGGCATCCGGCAGATCGGAGAGGGCCTCGGGACACTGGACCGCGAGGTGTTCGACGCCATCGCCAACTCGCCCAGTCCCTTACTTGACGCCGTCGCGCCGCGACTGACCCGGGCCGCCGACCATTCGAAGCTGTGGTTGGCCATCGCCGCGGGGTTGGCGGCGTTCGGCGGGCCGTCGACCAGGCGCGGTGCGACACGCGGCGTGATCAGCTTGGCCTTGACCAGCCTGCTCACCAACCAGGTGGCGAAGCGGGTGTGGAAGCGGCCCCGACCGAACCGCCTCTCGGTGCCGTCGGCGCGGCAGACCCGGCGAATGCCGACCTCGGGCTCGCTGCCGTCGGGCCATTCTGCGAGCGCGGCCGCGTTCTCCGTCGGCGTCGGGTTGGAGAGCCCGCCACTGGGGCTGGGTCTGGCACTGTTGGCGGGTCTGGTCGGGATGTCACGAATCGCCACGGGCGCGCACTATCCGGGCGACGTGCTCGCAGGATTCGGCATCGGCGCAGGCATTGCAGTGCTCAGTTCACGGATCGTGCCGCCGGTGGTACCGACGCGGCTGCCCACCGCCGACCCACTTCTGGTCGACGCCCCCGAACGGCCGGACGGCGCCGGTGTGGTCCTCGTCGTCAACCCCGCATCGGGTGGCGGGACGGGAGCCGATGTCATCGCGGCGGTGCGAGAGGCGTTGCCGCGCACCGAGATCGTGCAGGTCGACGGGAGTGACGATGTCGAGAAGGTGTTGCGCGCGGCTGCCGAGAACGCCGAGGTGCTCGCGGTCGGCGGTGGCGACGGGACGGTGTCGTGCGCGGCAGGTGTCGCGGTCGAGGCGGGCATCCCGTTGGCCGTCTTCCCGGTTGGCACCTTCAACCACTTCGCGAAGGACATCGGCTGCGAGACCGTGGCCAAGACGGTCGACGCGATCAGGCGGGGCAGCGTGTCGTGCGTCGATATCGCATGCATCAACGACACCAACATGGTGATCAACACCGCGAGCATCGGCGCCTACCCGATGTTCGTGCAGACCCGGGACGAAGTCGTCCGGGTCGTTGCCGTCCTTGATCGCGCGCCAGAACTCGAGCTCGACTTCCTGGTTGGACTGGCGTGCCGGTGGTGGTCTTGGTCGTGCCGGTGCCCTGGGCGGACGCGCCGGCCATGCCCGGCGCCGGCCGCGCGATGGGCGCGCCGGTCATCGGGCCGACGACCGTCTTCTCGGATTCGTCCTCTTCCGTGCCCCGGCCGTCGAGCGCGCGCTGCAGCGCCTGGCCGAGTTCTCTCGCCGACTGGAAACGGGTGGCTCGCGTCCTTCGACAGGGCCTTGTTGACCACCGCGTCGAAGATCGGCGTGACCGCGTTGTTGAGGGTCGACGGCGCGGGCGGCTCTTCCTGGATGATCTTCTTCGCGATCGTCCACGCGCCGCTGCCGGTGAACGGCTTCTCGCCGGTGAGGAACTGGTAAAGGATGATGCCGGCCGAGAACACGTCGGTGCGCTTGTCGATCGTGCCGCCGGTGATCTGCTCGGGCGACATGTAGGCCGGCGTGCCGACCATCGTGCCCGCCTGGGTGCGCTCGCGAGGTCTTGTCCGGTCGACGCGCGCGACGCCGAAGTCGGTGAGCTTGCGTGCCGGCCCTGCGCGTCGATCATCACGTTCGCCGGCTTGATGTCGCGGTGGACGATGCCCGGCGTGTGCGCGAGCTCGAGCGCCTCGCGCAGCTCGCTCATGATGCGCACGCACTCCTTCAGGTCGAAGCGCTCGTTCGCATCGAAGAAGTTCTTGAGCTCCTTGCCCTTGATGAACTCCATGACGAGGTAGGCAATTTCGTTCTCCTCGCCGAAGTCGTAGACCTGGACGATGTTCGGATGGTTGAGGCGCGCCACGGCCTGCGCTTCGCGCACGAAGCGCATGGCGAAGTCCTTGCCGGTGTCCTCGTCGAGGTGGCTCTTGAGGATGGTCTTGATCGCCACCGCGCGGCCGAGGCTCGGGTCCACGCCTTCGTAGACGACACCCATCGCGCCCTTGCCGAGGACGCGCTCGATGTTGTACCGGCCTAGGGTCTTCAGGTCAGGGGCGTCTTTGGCGCGCCATCTCTCAGCAATACCTTTCCCGCGCGCTCGCCGCCGCGGCGCGCCATGTGAACCAGCGTTCGCCAGTCGTGGCCAAAATCGAAAATCCCCCGAGTTCCCCAGCAGTTGGATTATCCGGGCGGCGTAGCACCCGACAAGGCTAAATGTCGCGCGATCGCTACCGCTCATCGCCGGGGGCTGTTGTTGCGGCGCAACAACCGGGTAAATCAGTGTTAGGCGAGCGTCACTCGCAGAAGAATTCGACGACCTCGGTCGCCGTCGCGCGCGGCTGGCCGAGCGTGATGCAGCCGTGGCCGCGCAGGGTGAATTCCTCGCGCCGCAGGACGATCTCGCGGTCGCCGTCGATGGTGACGTAGGTGCCGTTGGCGCTGTGGTCGGTGAGGACGAACTTGTCGTGGCGCTGCTCGATCTCGCAGTGCGCGCGCGAGGCCATGCGCTCGCGGATCACGAGGTCGGCGGTCGCGTCGCGGCCGAGCACGAGCGATCGGCCGCTCCGTGGGCAAGCTCGACCGTCGCGTGCCGCGGTAGCCCAGCCGCAGCAGCGTCCTCTTCGGCTGAGATCGACGCGCTGCGCGGCGAGCGTGGTCACGTCGTCGGTTCGCTGCCAGATCAGCTCGCAGATCTCGATCTCCTCTCCTTGCCCTTCACCGGGATCGCGTAGAGGCGCGCGGCAGTCGATCTTGAGCATCGGCGTCGAGCGCATCGACGGTGTCGAGCGAGGTGATGATCTGGTCCTCGGACGGCCATCGTGCGACAGGCGCGCCGCGAGGTTCACCGTGTCGCCGAAGACGTCGCCGTCGCGCTCGACCACCGGGCCGTAGTGCAAGCCGATGCGCACGCCGAGGCTTGGCTGGTGCCGACCGGCGGGCAGCTCGGCGATCGCCGATCTGCATCTCGATCGCGGCGTCGCGCCGGCGTCGTCGGCGCTGGGAAAGATCGCCATCACCTCGTCGCCGATGGTCTTGATGACGCGCCCGCCGCGCCTGCTCGGTCCGAGCGCGCATGAGCTCGATGCACTTGTCGATGGCGGCGTGCGCGACTGCATCCCCCGCGACTTCGTAGAGCTTGGTGCTGCCGCTCACGTCCGCGAAAAGGACTGCCGCCTCGCTAGCCTGCTCCGCCATCTTTCTTGTCCGGCCTCCCTAGGGTCAGCCGGATTGTACAGGGCAGTCAAAAAAACGGGGCGCCGCAGCGCCCCGTTCCGAAAACCTCCTGACCAAACCTTACTGGCAGGCCTGCCCTTCCCGGCTGTCGTTGAAGCACTTCGGCACCGAGATGCCGGTCTCGTCGATGCGGTGATCCATCGGGGGCGTGGTGCCGACATCGCCGACGAAGCCGTAGGCGATCTGCTTCTGCACGCTGTCGGTTTCCTGCGTCTCGAGGAGCGCCGTGCGCGCGATGTCCGCCAAGGTAGAACCGATGACGCTGCCGGTGAGGTTCTGCGCCGCGAGGCCGATGCCCTGGAGCGACCCGCCGTTATAGGTGATGTTGACGGTCGGCGCTGTCGGCGCGAAATCCGGAGGAGCGCCGGTCGGTCCGGTCAGCGTCCATGTGCTTGCCGTGCCGGTGAGCAGCACCTGCCGCGGCGCACCCGCCCCCGCCGCGTCCTGGATATCCATCACCAGTCCGGTCACGTTGTTTCCGCTGCTGAACGTTCCGACCGCGTTGCCAGGCGCCGGCGTGATCGCCGTGGTCCTCACCGAGCCGGGGTTGATGATCGTCCCCGCAATCAGCGTGATCGTGCCGGTGCCGGTATCGATCGTCCCCGGCGTGATGAACGTGCCCGCCGTCGCGGAGAAATTGAACGTCGTGCCCGTTACCGTGCTCGCAAAAGCGATGCTGCCGCCGGCGCTCAGAGTGGTCGCCGAGCCGAGCGTGACAGCGCCGTTGTACGTCTGGGCGCCGCCGGTGCTGATGGTGCCGTTCAACGTCGTCGCGCCGCCGCCGTCGTTGATGCTCGCTGCGCTGACGTTGCTGAACGTATCGGTTCCGGCGCCGGCTTGGATGTCGAAGGTGGAGCCGAACGTAAGCGCGTTTCCGCTCGTGTAGGTTGCCCCATTCCACGTCGCCGCCCCGGCCAGCGCCGTAAGCGTGCCGGTGCCCTGCAGATTCGTGATGTTGCTGAACCCGCCCGTCACGCCGGTCGCAGTGCCATTGAATCCGGCGCTTGCTCCGAGAGCGGTCAGCGTCGGATTGGTGATGCCGGACAGCGTGGCTCCTCCGGCTTCTCCATTGACCGAGCCTGTCAGCGTGTTGCCGCCGAGCGCGAACACGTCCGCGCCGCCGCCGCCCATAAGGGTGGGCCGCCGCACCGGTCAGCGTAAAGGTGTCGACGCCGGTGCCGCCCTGCAGCGTACCCGAAACCCGTGTGCGTCAATGTTCGCCGTGCCATCGCCGTAGGTGCCGCCGTTCACCGACCAGGCGCTCGCCACATCGCGCCGTGCAACGTGCCACGCCGGTGCTGTTGATCACGTCGATGCCCGTGAAGCCCGCGCTTGCGCCGCCACCGGTACCGGTAAATCCATTACCAGACGATGCCGTCAGCACGATGCTCCCCACCTGCGTGCCCGTCAGCGTGTCGCTGCCCGCCTCACCGTTCACCGAGCCCGTCAGCGCCGCGTTCACTGTGAACACGTCCGCTCCAGCTCGCCGTTCAGGATGGAAGCTGTTGGCCGCCGTCACGTTGAACGTGTCGACCGCGCTGCCACCCTGCAGCCGTCCGCGAAGCCCGTGATCGTCAGGGGGCTGGGGCCGAGCCGGGGGTGTAAGTCGGACGTCGCACCCAGCGCCCAAGTCGAGGCAACGTTCTCGCCCGTGAGCGTTCCGCCGCCCGCCCCGTTGATCACATCGATGCCTGTGAACCCCGAGGTGCCCGTCGCCGTCCCCGTGAAGCCAGTGCCGTCGGAGCTCGCGAGCGTTACGTTTGTGATTTGCGTGCCAGCCAGCGTGTCGCTGCCCGCCTCGCCGTTCACCGAGCCGGTGAGCGCTGCGTTCACGTTGAACGCGTCGACTCCCCGCACCGCCGTTAAGCACTGCCGGTCGTCGCAGCCGTCACGTTGAACGTGTCGGCGTTGGTCCCGCCCTGCAGCGTGCCGAAGCCCGTGTGCGTCAGCGTCGCCGTACCGTCGTTGTAGGTCCTCGTGGCGCCCAGCGCCCAGGTCGAGGCCACATCGCGGCCCGTCAGCGTGCCTCCGGTGCTGTTGATCACGTCGATGCCCGTGAAGCCCGCGCTCGCACCACCACCCGTGCCCGTGAAGCCGTCCGCCGTCGACGCCGTCAGCACGATGCTCCCCACTTGCGTGCCACCCAGCGTGTCGCTGCCCGCCTCACCGTTCACCGAACCGGTCAGCGCCGCGTTCAGCGTGAACACGTCCGCTCCCGCTCCGCCGTTCAGGATCGCGCTCGCCGCCGCACCCACCGTAAAGGTGTCCGCGTTGGTGCCGCCCTGCAGCGTGCCGAAGCCCGTGTGGGTCAGCGTCGCCGTGCCGTCGGTGTAGGTCCCGCCGTTCACCGACCAGGTGCTCGCCACGTCTCGACCCGTCAGCGTGCCTCCGGCGCTGTTGATCACATCGATGCCCGTGAAGCCCGCGCTCGCGCCACCACCCGTGCCCGTGAAGCCGTCCGCCGTCGACGCCGTCAGCACGATGCTCCCCACTTGCGTGCCACCCAGCGTGTCGCTGCCCGCCTCGCCGTTCACCGAACCGGTCAGCGCCGCGTTCAGCGTGAACACGTCCGCTCCCGCTCCGCCGTTCAGGATGAAGCTGTTGGCCGCCGTCACGTTGAACGTGTCGACAGCGGTTCCACCCTGCAGCGTCGCGAAGCCCGTGATCGTCAGGCTGCTCGTGCCATCGCTATAGCTCGGCGCCCCATTCAGCGTCCAGGTCGAGGCTACGTCTTCGCCCGTGAGCGTTCCAGCGCCAGTCCCGGTGATCACATTGATTCCGGCAAAGCCCGCGCTCGTACCACCGCCCGTGCCCGTGAAGCCGTTGGCCGCCGACGAACCCGTCAGCGTCACGTTCGTCACCTGCGTGCCATTCAGCGTGTCGCTTCCGCCTTGGCCGTCGATCGAGCCCGTCAGCGCCGCGTCCAGCGTGAACACGTCCGCTCCAGCTCCGCCGTTCAGGATCGCGCTCGTCGCCGCCGTCACGCTGAACGTGTCGACGTCGGTGCCACCCTGCGCCGTGCCAAAGCCGCTGAAGGTCAGCGCGCCGTTGCCCGCGCCGTCGTTATAGGTCTTGCTCGCAGCCAGCGTCCAGGTCGAGGCCACGTCCTCGCCCGTCAGCGTGCCCGCCCCGGAGCCCGTCAGCGTGCGGATGTTGCTGAACCCGCCGCTCACCGCCGTCACCGAGCCCGCGTAACCATCGGTCGCCGAGCCCGTCAGCGTCACGTTCGTGATCTGCGTGCCCTGCAGCGTGTTCGTGCCAGCTTCGCCATTCACCGTGCCCGTCAGCGCCGCGCCGATGTCGAACACATCGTTGCCTGCTCCGCCGTTCAGGATGGCGCTGGTCGCAGCCGTCACGTTGAACGTGTCGGCGTTGGTCCCGCCCTGCAGCGTGCCGAAGCCCGTGTGGGTCAGCGTCGCCGTACCGTCGTTGTAGGTCCTCGTGGCGCCCAGCGCCCAGGTCGAGGCCACATCGCGGCCCGTCAGCGTGCCTCCGGTGCTGTTGATCACGTCGATGCCCGTGAAGCCCGCGCTCGCACCACCACCCGTGCCTGTGAAGCCGTCCGCCGTCGACGCCGTCAGCACGATGCTCCCCACTTGCGTGCCACCCAGCGTGTCGCTGCCCGCCTCACCGTTCACCGAACCCGTCAGCGCCGCGTTCAGCGTGAACGCGTCCGCTCCCGCTCCGCCGTTCAGGATGAAGCTGTTGGCCGCCGTCACGTTGAACGTGTCGACAGCGGTGCCACCCTGCAGCGTCGCGAAGCCCGTGATCGTCAGGCTGCTCGTGCCGTCGCTATAGCTCGGCGCCCCATTCAGCGTCCAGGTCGAGGCTACGTCTTCGCCCGTGAGCGTTCCAGCGCCAGTCCCGGTGATCACATTGATTCCGGCAAAGCCCGCGCTCGTACCACCGCCCGTGCCCGTGAAGCCGTTGGCCGCCGACGAACCCGTCAGCGTCACGTTCGTCACCTGCGTGCCATTCAGCGTGTCGCTTCCGCCTTGGCCGTCGATCGAGCCCGTCAGCGCCGCGTCCAGCGTGAACACGTCCGCTCCAGCTCCGCCGTTCAGGATCGCGCTCGTCGCCGCCGTCACGCTGAACGTGTCGACGTCGGTGCCACCCTGCGCCGTGCCAAAGCCGCTGAAGGTCAGCACGCCATTGCCCGCGCCGTCGTTATAGGTCTTGCTCGCTGCCAGCGTCCAGGTCGAGGCCACATCCTCGCCCGTCAGCGTGCCCGCCCCGGATCCGGTCAGCGTGCGGATGTTGCTGAACCCGCCGCTCACCGCCGTCACCGAGCCCGCGTAACCATCGGTCGCCGAGCCCGTGGCGTCACGTTCGTGATCTGCGTGCCCTGCAGCGTGTTCGTGCCAGCTTCGCCATTCACCGTGCCCGTCAGCGCCGCGCCGATGTCGAACACATCGTTGCCTGCTCCGCCGTTCAGGATCGCGCTGGTCGCAGCCGTCACGTTGAACGTGTCGGCGTTGGTACCGCCCTGCAGCGTGCCGAAGCCCGTGTGGGTCAGCGTCGCCGTACCGTCGGTGAGGACCTCGTGGCGCCCAGCGACCAGGTCCTCGCCACGTCTCGACCCGTCAGCGTGCCTCCGGTGCTGTTGATCACGTCGATGCCCGTGAAGCCCGCGCTCGCGCCACCACCCGTGCCCGTGAAGCCGTCCGCCGTCGACGCCGTCAGCACGATGCTCCCCACTTGCGTGCCACCCAGCGTGTCGCTGCCCGCCTCACCGTTCACCGAACCGGTCAGCGCCGCGTTCAGCGTGAACACGTCCGCCCCCGCTCCGCCGTTCAGGATCGCGCTCGCCGCCGCACCCACCGTAAAGGTGTCCGCGTTGGTGCCGCCCTGCAGCGTGCCGAAGCCCGTGTGGGTCAGCGTCGCCGTGCCGTCGTTGTGGTCCCGTACGCGCCGTTCACCGACCAGGTCCTCGCCACGTCTCGACCCGTCAGCGTGCCTCCGGTGCTGTTGATCACGTCGATGCCCGTGAAGCCCGCGCTCGCACCACCACCCGTGCCCGTGAAGCCGTCCGCCGTCGACGCCGTCAGCACGATGCTCCCCACTTGCGTGCCACCCAGCGTGCTCGCTCCCGCCTCGCCGTTCACCGAGCCCGTCAGCGCCGCGTTCAGCGTGAACACGTCCGCTCCCGCTCCGCCGTTCAGGATGAAGC
>CAVRIH010000014.1:0-15994 GCA_963721195.1 uncultured Actinomycetota bacterium
TGCCCCGACATCGAGGTGATCTTCGCCCGCGGAACCGACGACACACCGGGACTCGGAACACCTGGCACGGCGTTCGTCAATGCGCTGCGCCCGCTGGTCGGCGGTCGCACCGTCACCGCCTACGCGGTCAACTACCCCGCCTCGTACGACTTCCTGGCGGCTGCTGACGGTGCCGCCGACGCGGAGAACCGCATCCAAATGATGTCGCAGACGTGCCCATCGACGCAGCTCGTGCTCGGCGGATATTCGCAGGGCGCGGCCGTAGTCGACATGCTGGCGGGGGTCCCGCCGCTGGGCAACAAAATCGGCGACATCGGCTCGGCGCCCCCGCTGCCCGCGAGCCTTCTTTCCAACATCGCCGCGGTGGCCGTGTTCGGCAATCCCGCAACGAAGTTCAGCAATCCGCTGACCAGCTCGGTCTTCGGCGGTAGGGCGATCGACCTATGCAAGGATGGCGACCCGATCTGTTCGGGCGGCAGAAACCCGTTCGCACACAACGATTACGTGTCCGCCGGCTTGGTCCAGCAGGCGGCGAGCTTCGTTGCTGGACGGGTTTGACAGCGATTGCCGCGCCGCAGGACACCTCTGACCTGGCGTTATACCCCTTCTTACGAGCACGTCAATCACTTTCCATTAATATCCGTGAGGTGATCCGCCGCCACCTGTTCACCGGTCTCGTCACTGCACTCGTTTTCAGCGCCCTGCTCATCGCTCCCCAAACGTTCGCGTCGCTGACGCCGTCGGCGAGTGCCCAATCGTGCCCCGACGTCGAGGTGGTGTTCGCCCGCGGCCGGCAGGAATCAGCCGGTGTCGGCAGACTCGGCAATGCGTTCATCAGCGCGCTGCGCTCGAAGTCAGACAAGAACATCGACGTCTATGCGGTGCAGTACCCCGCCGACAACGAGATCGATGTGGGCGCCAACGACATGAGCGGCCACATCCAGCACATGGTCAACACGTGCCCGAATACGCGATTGGTGCTCGGGGGCTACTCGCTCGGTGCAGCGGTCACCGATGTGGTGCTCGCAGTGCCGTTCGCCTTCTTCGGCTGGGACAATCCGTTGCCCCCCGGCGCCGACACGCACATCGCCGCGGTGGCGCTGTTCGGGAACGGCGCCGCCTGGATTGGGCCCATCACGAACTTCAATCCGCTCTACCGCGAGCGGACCATCGAGCTGTGCCACGGCGCCGACCCCATCTGCAATCCGGCCGATCCGAACACGTGGGAGGACAACTGGCCCGCCCACCTCGCCGGCGCGTACATCGACGCAGGGATGGCGAATCAGGCGGCCGACTTCGTCGCGGGCCGCATCTAGTCGATAACACGCAGATCGCGGGTGACCTTCGTGCGGGCCTCGAGTTCGTCGTCGGGCGGATAGTCGACGCGCAGGAGCGTCAAACCCTGCGGCGGCGCCGCCGCGAACTGACTGGATCGGTTCGTCGACTCCAACAGCGTGGCGCACCAACCGGGTTCGCGCCGGTGTTCACCGACGGCCAGCAGTGCGCCCACCAGCGAGCGCACCATTGCCCAGCAGAACGCATCCGCGGTGACGTGGGCGGTGACCCGGTCGCCTTCTCGTGACCAGTCCAGCCTCTGCAGATCGCGGATGGTGGTGGCTCCGTCGCGATGTCGGCAGAATGCGGCGAAGTCATGCAAGCCCACCAAATCCCGCGACGCCACCGCCATCGCATCGACATCCAGCGACCGTGGCCATGCCGTGACGAAGCGTGCCTCCTGCGGTTCGACACCGTACGGCGCCGTCGACAAGCGATACACATAGTGCCGGCGCAACGCCGAGAACCGTGCATCGAAACCCGGTGCTGCGCGGCCGATGTCGAGCACCCGCACATCTTGCGGGACAAACCGGGCGAGACGTTGTACCAGCGGCAGGAACTCGCTTTGACCGGCACGGGTTGTGCGGGGATACACGTGCGGCAGTGCATCCTCTGGCACGTCGACATGGGCGACCTGACCCGAGGCGTGCACACCGGTGTCGGTGCGTCCGGCCGCGCGCAGCTGTAATCGGGTACGAAACACCGTCGACAGAGCCTCGTCGAGCACGCCGGCTACGGTGCGCTGCCCCGTCTGCGTCGCCCAGCCCGCGAACTCCGTTCCGTCGTAGGCGATATCGAGACGAAGTCGAACAAGCCCGCCACCGTTGTCGATGGCGGGCTTGTTCACAGCTTCACTACTTGGCGTCGTCGGCCTTCTCGTCGGCCTCGTCGGCCTTCTCTTCGGCCTCGGCGACCTCGTCGGCGGCCTCGGCTTCCTGGGCCTCCTCGATCGCGGCGTCTTCGGCCTTGACCTCGTCGACGGTCTCCTCGGGACCGACTGCGGCCTGCGGCTCAACCGCAGCCTGCGGCTCAACCGCAGCCTGCGGCGCCGCGGCAGCCGCGACGGGCGCGGCCTTCTTCGACGCCCCTACGCGACGGGCCCGATCGGCCTCCGAGGTCACCGTCTTCTCCCGAACCAGCTCGATGACGGCCATTGGGGCGTTGTCGCCCTTGCGCGCCTCCACCTTGACGATCCGGGTGTAGCCGCCGTTGCGGTCGGAGAAGAACGGACCGATCTCGGCGAACAGCGTGTGCACCACGTCCTTGTCGCGGATCTTCTTCATCACCTCACGCCGGTTGTGCAGCGTGCCCTTCTTGGCATGGGTGATGAGCTTTTCCGCATAGGGCCGCAACGCCCGCGCCTTGGGCTCGGTCGTCTTGATCCGGCCGTGCTCGAAGAGCGAGGTGGCCAGGTTGGCCAGCAGCGCCTTCTGATGCGAGGACGACCCGCCGAGGCGAGGGCCCTTGGTGGGCTTGGGCATTGCGACTATCTCCTATTTGGGGCCGGCCCCCGTATCAGGTAGGACCGGGACGGAATTGCGGTTAGAGCTGTTCGGTTTCGGCGTAGTCCTGGTTGTCGTCCAGGTCGTAGCTTGCGTCGCTGTTCCAGGTGCCGGTGGCGACGTCGTAACCGGCGACCTCGGACGGATCAAACGTGGCCGGGCTGTCCTTGAGCGACAGGCCTAGCTGGTGCAGCTTGATCTTCACCTCGTCGATGGACTTCTGGCCGAAGTTGCGGATGTCCAGCAGATCGGACTCCGTGCGGGCCACGAGCTCGCCAACGGTGTGCACACCCTCGCGCTTGAGGCAGTTGTACGACCGCACTGTCAGGTCGAGGTCGTCGATCGGCAGCGCGAAGCTGGCGATGTGATCGGCCTCGGCCGGCGACGGGCCGATCTCGATGCCCTCGGCCTCAACGTTGAGTTCCCTTGCCAGACCGAACAATTCGACCAGCGTCTTGCCCGCAGACGCCAGCGCGTCGCGAGCGGTGATCGAGTTCTTGGTCTCGACGTCGAGGAGCAGCTTGTCGAAGTCGGTGCGCTGCTCGACGCGGGTGGCCTCCACTTTGTAGGTCACCTTGAGCACGGGTGAGTAGATGGAGTCGACCGGAATGCGGCCGATTTCGGCGCCCGACGCCTTGTTCTGCACGGCAGGGACGTAGCCGCGGCCGCGTTCGACAACCAGCTCGACCTCGAGCTTGCCCTTGTCGTTCAGGGTGGCGATGTGCATCTCGGGGTTGTGCACCGTCACACCGGCCGGCGGGACGATGTCACCGGCGGTCACCGAACCGGGGCCCTGCTTGCGCAGGTACATGGTGACCGGCTCGTCCTCTTCGGAGGACACGACCAGACCCTTGAGGTTCAGGATGATGTCGGTGACGTCTTCCTTCACACCGGGAACGGTGGTGAACTCGTGCAGCACGCCGTCGATGCGAATGCTGGTGACCGCCGCGCCCGGGATGGACGACAGCAGCGTGCGCCGAAGCGAGTTGCCAAGCGTGTAACCGAATCCGGGCTCCAGCGGCTCAATGACGAACTGGGACCGATTCTCCGACAAGACCTCTTCGGACAGGGTGGGTCGCTGAGAAATCAGCATGTTTTCTTTCCTCCTCCACGGCACCCACTATTTGATGCCGCGATCCGAGCCGCCATTGGGACGGCTCGGAAGTCTTACTTCGAGTAGAGCTCGACGATCAGCTGTTCGGTGAGCGGGATGTCGATCTGCGCACGCTCGGGCAGCTGGTGCACCAGGATGCGCTGACGTTCGCCGACGACCTGCAACCAGCCCGGGATCGGACGCTCGCCCGCGGTTTCCCGCGCGACCTCGAAAGGCAGCGTGTTCAACGACTTTTCCTTGATGTCGATGATGTCGTACTGCGACACCCGGTAGCTCGGGATGTCGACCTTGACACCGTTGACGGTGAAGTGGCCGTGGCTGACGAGCTGACGCGCCATCCGGCGAGTGCGGGCCAGACCTGCGCGGTAGATGACGTTGTCCAGCCGGCTCTCGAGGATGCGCAGCAGGTTGTCACCGGTCTTGCCGGGCTGACGGTTCGCCTCTTCGTAGTAGCGACGGAACTGCTTCTCCATCACGCCATAGGAGAAGCGGGCCTTCTGCTTCTCCTGGAGCTGCTGGCGGTATTCGCTCTCCTTGATCCGCGCGCGGCCGTGCTGGCCTGGCGGGTAGGGGCGCTTCTCGAACGATTGATCTCCGCCGACCAGGTCGACGCCGAGGCGGCGTGACTTGCGGGTCGCGGGTCCGGTGTAACGAGCCATGTGTCCTTTTCCTCCTAGACCCTGCGCCGCTTCGGCGGACGGCACCCGTTGTGCGGCTGCGGCGTGACGTCGGCGATGGCGCCGACCTCGAGGCCGGCGGCCTGCAACGAGCGGATGGCGGTCTCGCGGCCCGAGCCCGGGCCCTTCACGAAGACGTCGACCTTCTTCACGCCGTGCTCCTGCGCCTTGCGGGCGGCGTTTTCGGCGGCCAGCTGCGCGGCGAACGGGGTCGACTTACGCGAACCCTTGAAGCCGACGTGTCCCGAGGACGCCCATGCGATGACGTTGCCTTGGGGGTCGGTGATCGTCACGATCGTGTTGTTGAACGTGCTCTTGATGTGCGCGGCGCCGTGCGGGACGTTCTTCTTTTCCCGGCGACGGGTCTTCTGACCCTTCTTGGGCGCTCCGCCTGCTGCCTTCTTTGCGGGTGGCATTACTTGGCCTTCTTCTTACCGGCGATGGTGCGCTTCGGGCCCTTGCGGGTGCGCGCATTGGTCTTGGTCCGCTGGCCACGCACCGGAAGGCCGCGACGGTGCCGCAGGCCCTGGTAGCAGCCGATCTCGATCTTGCGGCGAATGTCTGACTGCACCTCACGGCGCAGGTCGCCCTCCACCTTGAGGTTGCCCTCGATGTAGTCGCGCAGCTGGGTGACCTGATCGTCGGTCAGGTCCTTGGTGCGCAGGTTCCGGTCGATGCCGGTGGCCTCCAGGATCTCCTGGGAGCGCGTACGGCCGACGCCGTAAATGTAGGTCAGCGCGATCTCCATGCGCTTATCGCGCGGGAGATCGACGCCCACTAGACGTGCCACAGTGGTGTGTTCCTTCTCGTTGCGGAGGTCTGTTCCCAGTCCGTTCCCGACGGCGTCGGGGTCCGGCCTCCGTGCCGGACGCAGATGAGCGGCCTATCCGCTCAGTGGTGCTGGGATTTCGTCATTGAGTTGTGGGCAGCGAGCGCTGAATTATCCTTGGCGCTGCTTGTGGCGAGGATCAGAGCAGATCACCATGACCCGCCCATGCCGACGGATCACCCTGCACTTGTCGCAAATGGGCTTGACGCTCGGGTTCACCTTCACGGCTCTAGTCGATCCTTCTGTGCTTCTCGTCAGCTTTTGGTTACTTGTACCGGTAAACAATGCGGCCCCGGGACAGGTCGTATGGAGACAACTCCACCACGACGCGGTCCTCGGGCAGGATGCGGATGTAGTGCTGCCGCATCTTGCCGCTGATGTGGGCAAGGACCTTGTGTCCGTTCTCCAGCTCAATGCGGAACATCGCATTGGGCAGGGGTTCGACCACGCGACCCTCCACCTCGATGGCACCGTCTTTCTTGGCCATTGGTTTTCGGAGATCCTCCGTGTCCGTCTAGATCGTTGGCGCCTTCTGGCGCAGAATTCGCTCCGACTACAAAACGTGAGCCAGTAGCCAGAAATTCCTGAACAGGGGCACGCAAGAGCCGGCGCGTTAACCGCACCGTTGGTCCATGCTACCCGCTTCGGCGTCTGTCCCAAAATCGCTGAACGGCCAGGCCAAGGGTCCGGGGGGCGGCGTCATGCAGACCGCATATCTGCTGGACGACGGGCGCATACTTGTAACCGATGAGCGCCCCCGTCTCGCAGTCCCGAAAACCCGTAATACTGACCGTCGACGACGACCCCGCGGTGTCCCGCGCTGTCGCACGCGACCTTCGCCGCCACTACGGCGAGAACTACCGCATCGTGCGCGCCGAATCCGGGCCCGACGCCCTGGAAACGCTTGCCGAACTCAAGCTGCGCGGCGACACCGTCGCGGTGTTCGTCGCCGACTACCGGATGCCCCAGATGAGCGGCATCGAATTCCTCGAAGAGGCGATGGATCTCTACCCGCTGGCCCGCCGGGTACTGCTGACGGCCTACGCCGACACCCACGCCGCCATCGACGCGATCAACGTCGTCGACCTCGACCACTACCTGCTCAAGCCATGGGACCCGCCGGAGGAGAAGCTCTACCCGGTGATCGACGCACTGCTGGATGCGTGGCGGTCCGCAGGCGACAGGGTGATCCCGCACACCAAGATCATCGGGCACCCGTGGAACGCCCGGTCCTCGGAGGTTCGTGAGTTCCTGGCCCGAAACAGGCTGTACTACACGTGGTTTCGGGCCGACGAGCCGAAGGGTAAGCAGCTGCTCGAGGCGGCCGGCCGCGACGAGATGACGCTGCCGTTGGTGATCACCGAACAAGGCGAGACGCTTGTCGACCCCACCGACGCCGAGCTGGCCGCCACGCTCGGGCTCACCACCACACCTGCCGAAGACTTCTACGAACTGGTGGTCATCGGCGGCGGGCCGGCCGGGCTGGCCGCGGCGGTGTACGGCGCGTCCGAGGGACTCAAGACGGTGCTCATCGAACGCACCGCCACCGGCGGGCAGGCCGGCCAGAGCTCGCGCATCGAGAACTACCTGGGCTTCCCCGACGGGCTGTCGGGCTCCCAGCTCGCCGAGCGTGCCCGCCGGCAGGCCGAGAAGTTCGAGGCGGAGCTGATCACCGCCGCCGAAGTCACGGCGATCGAAATCGACGGCGCGGCGAGGACGGTGCACCTGTCGGACGGCCGGGCGATCGGGGCGCGGGCTGTGATCCTCGCCATGGGTGTGGAATACCGGCAGCTGACCGCCGAAGGCTGCGCAGGGCTGACCGGGGCTGGCGTCTACTACGGTGCGACCGCATCGGTGGCCGCCGACTGTGACGACGACGAGGTGTATGTCATCGGCGGGGCGAACTCGGCCGGGCAGGCCGCGATGTACCTGTCCCGAACGGCCAAGTCGGTGACCATCGTCAGCCGCCGCACCCTCGAGGACTCGATGTCGTACTACCTGATCCAGCAGATCAGGGCCAACGACAAGATCAAGGAGATGCCGAACACCGTCGTGCACGCCGTCAAGGGCAACAGCCGCCTGGAGCGCATCTGCCTGGAAAACCGGCTGACCGGCGAGCGTGAGGAATACGGCTGCGGCCGCATGTTCATCTTCATCGGCGCCGAACCGCGCACCGACTGGCTCGACGGCGTCGTCGCCCGCGATGACCACGGGTTCATCCTGTCCGGGCCCGACCTGCGTGACGTGTGTGGCTGGACGCTGGACCGTCCGCCGCACCATTTGGAAACAAGTGTGCCCGGTGTGTTTGTTGCAGGGGATGTGCGTGCCGAGTCCGCCAAACGGGTGGCAGCCGCCGTCGGCGAAGGGTCGATGGCAGTGATGTTGGTACACCGCTACCTGGCGGAGTCGTAGAGAGAAGCTATTGATGGGCGATAATTGTCTGCCTGACGAACTGCGGACGCTGTTCCTGTTCGAGGCGCTGACCGATGACCAGCTTCGGACACTGTGCGATAACGGGCACATCCAGACCTTCGAGCCGGGCCCGGTCGTCGTCGAGGGCGAGCCGGCCACCTGCTTCTACGTTTTGATCGAGGGTGAGCTCGTCATGTCCAAGCGTTCTGGAGGCGTGGACATCGAGACCGGCCGCACCTCCCAGCGCGGCGTGTACTGCGGCGCCTGGTCGGCATACATACCCGGCGCAGAAAGTGTCTACGTAGCGTCGGTCCGGGTGACCAGACCCTCACGGTTCTTCGTGCTCGATGCGGACGCATTCGCCCGTTTCATGAAGGCCGAGTTTCCGATGGCCGTGCATCTGCTCGAGGGACACACGGTGGGCCGCGACCGAACACGGCAGATCATCGACCAGCGGGAGAAGCTTCTCGCCCTCGGCACCATCACGGCCGGCCTCACCCATCAACTCAACAATCCGGCAGCCGCAACCGCGCGCGCGGTGTCGGATCTTCGCGAGAAGACCACCGGGATGCGGCACAAACTGGCCATGTTGGCCGACGGCAAGTTCACACCGGAGGCCCTCCGGGTGCTGGTGAACATCCAGGACGAGGTGGCCGAGCAGGTGGCCAAGTCCAAGGCGCAAGAACTCACGGCCTTGGAGGCCTCCGATCGGGAGGAGCAACTCGGCGAGTGGCTCGAAGGCCACGGGATCGTCGGGGCGTGGGATTACGCGCCGGCATACGTTGATGCCGGTCTGGATATTGACTGGCTGGAACGAGTTTCGGCGTCGGTCGATGAAGTCGACGCATCCGCCTCGCTGCAGGGCGCTCTCGGATGGCTGAGATACACCATCGAGACCGAGCTGTTGATGAACCAGATCGGCGAGGCAAGCAAGCGGATCTCTGCACTACTCGCCGGGGCGAAGCAGTACTCCCAAATGGACAGGGCCGAATACCAAGCCGCCAATGTTCACGAGCTGCTGCACAGCACTGTGATGATGTTCGGCGACAAGATCGGCAAGGACAGTCCGGTGAAGCTGGTCAAGGACCTCGACAAGTCACTGCCCGAATTGCTCTGTTACCCAGGCGATCTCAACCAGGTGTGGACCAACATCATCGACAACGCGATCCAGGCGATGGACGGAAGTGGCACGCTGACGTTGCGCACAATGCGCGAGAACGAAGAGATGATTCGCGTCGAGATCTGCGACGACGGTCCAGGCATCCCCGCGGACACCGTCGAGAAGATTTTCAACCCGTTCTTCACCACCAAGCCGTTCGGCGAGGGCACCGGCCTGGGCTTGGATCTCGCCCGCCGGATCGTCGTCGAAAAGCACCACGGCGACCTCCGCGTCGAATCCAAGCCGGGAGACACGCGCTTCATCGTTCTGCTGCCGCTGGTGGCGCCCGCTCCCGAAGCGCCGACGCCGACCGAGCTCCCGGCCACTGCGGAATAGGCAGGAATAGCGCGGGCCCGGCTTAAGGTTGACGCAACCATGACGAAACCCAATCTCGGCAAGTTCGGCGTCTTCGGTCACTATTCGCAGTGGCGGCAGCTCTCCCCGCAGCAGCTCAAGGACATCGAAGCCCTCGGATATGGCGCCATCTGGGCCGGTGGCTCACCGCCCGCCGAGCTCGAGTGGATCGATCCGATTCTCGGAGCCACGGACTCACTGCAGCTCGCGACGGGCATCGTCAACATCTGGACCGCCGCAGCCGGCCCGACCGCCGAGTCCTTCCATCGCATCGAAACCGCGTACCCCGGCAGGTTCCTGCTCGGTATCGGCGTCGGTCATCCCGAGGCGCACCAGGAGTACCAGAAGCCGTACGACGCCCTGCGCGACTATCTCGACAAGCTCGACGAGTACGACGTACCGAAGGACCGCCGGGTGGTGGCCGCGCTGGGCCCGCAGGTGCTCAAGCTGTCGGCCCGCCGCAGCGCCGGGGCGCACCCCTACCTGACCACGCCCGAGCACACCGCGCAGGCACGCGAGCTCGTCGGGCCGGATGCCTTCATCGCCCCCGAGCACAAGGTGGTGCCGACCACGGATGCGGACAAGGCGCGCGCCGTGGGCCGCAAGGCGCTTGAGGTCTACCTGAATCTGGCGAACTACCTCAACAATTGGAAACGACTGGGCTTCACCGACGACGACGTGGCCAAGCCGGGCAGCGACCGCCTCGTCGACGCGGTCGTGGCGTACGGCACCGTCGACGCCATCGCCGCTCGGCTCACCGAGCACCTCACCGCAGGCGCCGACCATGTTCCGGTTCAGGTGTTGACGGGTACAGACAAGCTCGTGCCCGCGCTCACCGAACTCGCGGGTGCGCTCGAACTTCAGTGAAGGGGAACCCATGACTGAGCTCAAACCCGACCTCGGCCGGTTCGGGGTGTGGACGTTCGGTACGCCCAAGCCCGACCAGGCCACTGAGATCGAGCGGCTGGGGTACGGCGCGATCTGGATCGGAGGTTCACCGGCAGGCGATCTCGAGTACGTCGAGCCGCTGCTGGAGGCCACCGAGGCACTGCAAGTGGCCACCGGGATCGTCAACGTCTGGACTGCGCCCGCCGAGCAGGTCGCCGAGGCGTATCACCGCATCGAGGACAAGTACCCGGGCCGGTTCCTGCTCGGCATCGGGATCGGTCATCCGGAACACACCGAGGAATACCGCAAGCCCTACGACGTGCTCGTCGAATATCTCGACGCGCTCGATAGCAAGAAAGTGCCGACGAGTCGACGGGTCGTCGCGGCGCTCGGGCCGAAAGTGCTCAAGCTTTCCGCGCAGCGCAGCGCGGGCGCGCATCCTTATCTGACCACTCCACAGCACACCGGCGAAGCGCGAAACATATTGGGGCCGACGGTGTTTCTCGCACCCGAGCACAAAGTGGTCCTGGCGCGCGACGCCGAAGCATCCCGGAAGATCGGTCGCGACGCCGTCGACTTCTACCTCAACCTCTCCAACTACCTGAACAACTGGAAGCGGCTGGGGTTCACCGACGACGATGTCGCCAAGCCGGGCAGCGACCGGCTGATCGATGCGGTCGTCGCCCACGGCACGCCCGACGACATCGCCAAGAAGCTCAACGAGCACGTCGAGGCCGGGGCCGACCACGTGGCGATCCAGGTGCTGGGCGGCTGGGACAAGCTGTTGCCGACGCTCGAAGAACTGGCGGGCCCTCTCGGGCTCAAAAGCTGACGCGACGCCGTCCCACGGCGGACTGCTACGCATTGACCTATTATATGTAGACGCTTACGATATGCATATGCATATCACTTCGGACAGTCTTCCCCGCCACCGCACAGCGGTGCTGGCATCCGTCGACGCGGTCAATGCCGTCACACGCGACGATCTCAGCCTTCCGACGCCGTGTACCGGCTGGGACCTGGCAGTCCTGCTCGCGCACATGACCGTCCAGCACCGCGGCTTCGCGGCCGCGGCGCGCGGCGGCACCGACGTCGATGTGTGGGACCCCGCGACCGTCGCTGATGCGGTCGCCTCAGACCCCGCCGGCACCTATTCGGCGGCCGCGGACGACGTGCTCAGCGCGTTCGAGGCCGACGGCGTGCTCGAAACGACCTTCGCACTGCCCGAGTTCGGGCCGGGCGCAACATTTCCCGGAGCGATGGCCATCGGCTTTCACTTCGTCGATTACGTGGTACACGGCTGGGACGTTGCACGCACAATCGGCGCACCATTCGAGCTGCCGCATAGCGTCATAGAGGCCGTGCTGCCGATCGCATTCGCCGTCCCCGACGGCGAATTCCGCACCGCGGAAGGTAGCCCGTTCCGTCGCGCCGTCGCGGTCGACGGCGAGGCGAGCGACATGGACCGGATCGTCGCCCATCTAGGCCGCACACCAGCCTGGACATCACCCTGCGCCCCACGGTGATTTTCTGCAGGACACACCGTTAGGGTTTGACCATGCGGTTGCTGGTCACTGGCGGTGCAGGGTTCATCGGCGCCAACTTCGTCCACGAGTGTGTACGTGCACACCCTGAGAATCAGCTCACCGTTCTCGATGCGCTGACCTACGCGGGCAGCCGTGAGTCGTTGGTGCCGGTTCAGGACCAGATCCGACTGGTGCAGGGCGACATCACCGATTCCGAGTTGGTCGACAAGCTGGTGTCCGACGCCGACGCCGTCGTGCACTTCGCCGCCGAGACGCACGTCGACAATGCGCTGGCCGAACCCGAGCCGTTCCTGCATGCCAACGTCATCGGCACGTTCTCCATCCTGGAGGCGGTACGCGCGCACGGGGTTCGGCTGCACCATATTTCGACCGACGAGGTGTACGGCGACCTCGAACTCGGCAGCCCGCAGCGATTCACCGAGTCGACGCCATACAACCCGTCGAGTCCGTACTCGTCGACCAAGGCCGCGGCCGACATGCTGGTGCGCGCGTGGGTGCGTTCCTACGGTGTGCGAGCGACGATCTCGAACTGCTCCAACAACTACGGGCCGTACCAACACGTGGAGAAGTTCATCCCGCGGCAGATAACCAACGTGCTGACCGGGCGGCGACCCAAGCTCTACGGAGCCGGCGCCAACGTGCGCGACTGGATCCACGTGGACGACCACAACAGCGCGGTGTGGCGCATCCTGTGCGACGGGCAGATCGGCCGAACGTATCTGATCGGCGCCGAAGGCGAACGGGACAACCTCACAGTGATGCGCACGATCCTGCGTCTGATGGATCGCGATCCCGACGACTTCGACCACGTCACCGACCGCGTCGGCCACGATCTGCGATACGCGATCGACGCGTCGCCGCTGCGCGAAGAGTTGGGCTGGAGCCCCACCCACACCGACTTCGAGGATGGTCTTCGCGACACCATCGAGTGGTATCGGACCAACGAAACATGGTGGGCCCCACTGAAGGATGGCGTCGAAGCCGGCTACGCGGGACGGAATCAATGACGTTCCGCGAGCTTACGGTGCCCGGCGCGTGGGAGATCACCCCGCGCGTGCACGGCGATTCACGAGGCGCGTTCTTCGAGTGGTTCACCGATTCGGAGTTCACCGCACTGGCCGGACACCGGTTCGATCTGCACCAGGCCAACTGTTCGGTTTCGGCCGCCGGGACGCTTCGCGGCGTTCACTTCGCCCAGCTACCGCCGAGCCAGGCCAAGTACGTCGGATGCCTGCGCGGCAAGGTGCTCGACGTGGTCGTCGACATCCGGGTCGGGTCGCCGACGTTCGGGCAGTGGGATTCGGTTGTCCTCGATGACACCGACCGGCGGTCCATCTATGTATCCGAGGGTCTTGGCCATGCGTTCTTTGCCCTGGAAGACAATTCGACGGTGATGTACCTGTGCTCGGCGCCCTACAGCCCCGACCGGGAGCACACGATCAACCCGCTCGATCCCGCGCTGGGCATCGTCTGGCCGCAGGTCGACGGCGGGCCGATTCTGTCGGACCGGGACCGCGCGGCACCGACGCTGGCCCAGGCCGAGGCGGCCGGTCTGCTGCCGACATGGGACGAGACGCGGGCCTTCGTTGAGGATTTGCGCAGTCCGGAATGAACGGAGCTAGTCTCCGAACATGCTGGCGACCGACATCGACTCCGAAGGCATCGCGATTCTGCGGCTCGACAACGAGGCCCGCCGCAACGCGTTGTCGATCGCGATGCGCGACGCAATCTCCGACACGCTCGAGGAATGGGCAGCCGATGAGCGCGTGCGCGTCGTCGTGCTCACCGGCACGGGCACGACGTTCTGCGCGGGCTTCGATCTGAAAGAGTTCGCCAAGCCCGAATTAGCGCGCACGATCCGTGACAGCTCCCGCCGCTACCACCTCGCCGTGTGGGGATTCGGGAAGCCGATGATCGCCGCCGTCAACGGCGCCGCGCTCGGCGGCGGTTTCGATCTCGCTCTGCTGTGCGACATCCGCATCGCCACCCCGGACGCGATGTTCGCCCATCCCGAGATCAAGTTCGGCGCCCCTCCCCTCTTCACGCCGTTGCAGTGGATCGTCGGCGCGGGCATCGCACGCGACCTGTGTCTGACCGGCAGGCGGATCGACGCGCCGAGGCGCATCGAATCGGACTGGTGAACGGGATTGTCGATGCCGCCGCTTCTGGACGAGGCGAAGGCGACCGCTCGGGTGATCGCCGAGGCGCCGCAGGCCGCCCTCGAGGCCACCAAGCGCTATCTGGTCACCAGCGCAGGCGTCACGTTCGACGAGGCGTTCGCAGGTCGAACACGACCGCGTCTTCGACGAATTCCTGCTCGGCGCCTTCGGACCTCGGGCCGGCGCCGAAAGGCGACTAGGTCGACGTTCGCCGTAGCGTTCGCCGCGTCGGCGACCATGCGTTCGATGATCGTCGCCGCCGGTTCGATCGTGTCGATGAGCCCGGCGGCTTCGCCGAACCAGACGGCCGTGTTCTCGGGGTCGCCGTCGGCAAACGCCCGCAGGTACCGCGGACCCTCCACCGCGATCTGCTGTGCGAGCTTCGATTCTTCGGCCGTGCCATCGGTTGACGAATGCATTGCGCTGGATGCGAGCGGTGAACTCGTGCGGCCAGGGCAACTCACGCACGACGTCCGGCAGATGGGTGCGCAGCGTGGCATCGCCGTCGGACGTCGACGATGGCTTGCTTGTGCAGCGGCTTGACCAACGATTCCTGCGACGCGCACAGCCGCGTACCGACCAACACGCCGTCTGCGCCGAGTGCGAGTGCCGCCGCCAATCCCCTCCCGTCGGCCACTCCGCCGGCGGCCACCAGCAGGGTGTCCGGTGATGTACGGGCCAACATGTCCGCCACCTCGGGGACGAGCGTGAAGGTGCCACGGTCAGCGCCGTGTCCGCCGGCCTCAGATCCTTGTGCGACAACGATGTTCGCCTCGGCGTCGAGCGCAGCGCTCACATGGGCGAGGTTCTGGCACTGGCAGATGAGCACCGCGCCGGCAGCATGAACATCGGCCGCGAAGGTCATGGGGTCACCGAAGGAGAGCATCACCGCAGCCGGCCTGCGTTGCAGCGCGGCGGCCACGACGGACGGCGTCTGCGCGGCCGACCAGGTGATGAAACCGATGCCGATTCGCTCGCCCTGCGCCGCTTCGAACTGCTCATCGATCCACTCGGCGTCGCCGTACCCACCGCCGATGAGACCCAGTCCGCCGGCGCGACTGACCGCCGCCGCGAGTGCACCTCCGGCCGCAAACGCCATCGGCGCTGAGATGATCGGGTGACGGACGCCCAGCGCGTCAGTCAATCGGGTTGCCAAAGCAGTCACCTGCCCACTGTCGCACGGTCAGCGGGCCGTCGAGCTTGTGTATCAATCGCCATTTGCGGTGGAAAACGCGATCTGCCCGGAGTTCGACGTGGTTGACGACGACGCCACGCAATTACTAGGATATCCAAGTATCTAGTAGCGAGGGATACGATCATGACCACACAGATTTCGCATTTCATCAACGGCCAGCGCACGACCGGCCAGCGCAAGCGCACCGCCGACGTGATGAACCCCAACACCGGCCAGGTCCAGGCCACGGTGCCGATGGCATCGTCGACCGACGTCGACGCCGCGGTCGCCGGTGCGGCCGAGGCCCAGAAGGAATGGGCCGCCTTCAACCCGCAGCGCCGCGCGCGCGTGATGATGCAGTTCATCGACCTGGTCAACCAGAACGTCGACGAACTCGCCGAGCTGCTCTCCCTCGAACACGGCAAGACCAGTCGCGGACTCCAAGGGCGACATTCAGCGCGGCATCGAGGTCATCGAGTTCGCCGTCGGCATTCCGCACCTCATCAAGGGCGAGTACACCGAGGGCGCGGGCACCGGCATCGACGTGTACTCGCTGCGTCAGCCGCTCGGCGTGGTCGCCGGCATCACCCCGTTCAACTTCCCGGCGATGATCCCGCTGTGGAAGGCGGGACCCGCACTCGCGAGCGGCAACGCGTTCATCCTCAAACCGTCCGAGCGCGACCCGTCTGTGCCCGTCCGCCTGGCCGAACTGTTCCTCGAGGCCGGTCTGCCGCCCGGCGTGTTCCAGGTGGTGCACGGCGACAAGGAGGCCGTCGACGCCATCCTCGAGCATCCGGTCATCCAGGCCGTCGGCTTGCGTGGGCAGCTCCGACATCGCGCACTA
>CAVRIH010000015.1:0-197088 GCA_963721195.1 uncultured Actinomycetota bacterium
AACTAGTCGCGCTCCCAGGGCGGCGCTTCGTCCATCTTGGATTGAAACGCTGTCGGCGCAACCACCAGGCAACTGCCAGGTACGGGAAGTGTCAGCGGACGAAGGCGCCGCCGTGGCCACCGACGTCGACGAGCGCGGCATAGCTGCCGTAGACGGCCAGGGTGGCGACGTCGGTCGACATTCCTGCCAAGCGACGTGACCGTCGCTCGTGCGGTGCCCGAGATGCTCTCCTGCAGGCGGGTGTCGGCGACGACCGTGGCCAGCTGGAACACGCCGAAAGCACCGGCGAGCGCGACCACTCCGACCGCGTTCCGCGACAGCGCGCCCGCCGCATGAGCGCTGCGCCGCTACAGATCAGGACCGCCAGTGCTCTCGAATGGAGCCCTGCGGCCCGGCCTGCGAGCAGGCCGCCCGCCGCGGCGCCGCCCCAGACGACCACCATGGACAACGCGACGTCGGCCGCGGCGGCCCCGCCGCTCTCGATGAGCAGCGGGGTGTACTCGTCGAGCGCGCCCCACACCGAGCGACCACTGCCACGAGGATCACGGCGGCCCGCACCGGACGCGACCGGCGTGCCTCGCGCACACCCTGTGCCAACGCGGTCGCCCAACTCGGGCCGATCTCCTCACGGTATCGAATCCGGTTCTCGGGGAACAACATTGCGACCAGCGACGTCAGCAGACACACGGCTACGCTGGCGACTCCGACCGAGTGGAAGCCGTCTGCGGCGACGACGGGAGCGGCGACCGCACCCGAGGCCATGGCGGCCAGCACACCGGCGACCTGCCCGCGCCCCATCAACGTCGCGTACCTGCTGCTCGCCCCAACCCGCTGCAGTTCCTCATACACGAGCGCCTCAAGCGCACCGGACGTCAGCGCCGACTTCAGACCCCACAGCACGAACCCCAGCGCGAAGACCCAGAAACCTGGTGCCGCGATCCACAGTCCGAAGGCGACAGCCGTCAGCAGCGGGCCGGCCACCAGAAGGCGTCGACGCGACACGGCGTCAGCCCACGCGCCCGAGGGCACCTCGAGAAGCAGGCTGGACATCGACCAGATGACGAACAGCGACGAGATCTGCCAGACGGTCAGGCCTTCGTCGCTGAACAGCAGTGTGTACACGGGGTACAGCAACACGAAGTCGTCGAGAAAGAGGTACACGTACAGAACGCCCGCCAGTCGGCGATGAGTTCTGCCCCCTCCCGCAGGTCTATATCAACATCGCCAGTTCATACGACGAGACTAATTCAAGGAGCAATAGCGATGTCGACCGAAAGCATCACCAACCCCATGCCGGACATCGTCGACCGGACCGCCTGGCAGTCCGGGCTCGACCAGTTGCTCGTCCGTGAGAAGGCGCACACCCGCGAGGGCGACGCGATTGCCGCGGCAAGGCGGCGGCTGCCGATGGTCGAGGTGGACGCTGCGACGCCGGTCGTCGGCGCCGACGGCGAGGTACCCCTGCTCGACGTCTTCGAGGGACGCAAGCAGCTGATCGCCTACTTCCACATGTGGCACGAAGGAAAACCCGCGGCCCAGCAGTGCGAGGGCTGCACGTTCTTCACCGGCCACGCTCAGGAGTTGTCCTATCTGCACAGCCGCGATGTCACGTACGCGACGTTCTGTCAGGGCCCCTACGCCGAGAGCGCGCGGTACCGGGACTTCATGGGATGGGAGATGCCGTGGTACTCGGCGCGCGATGCCCGCGACGAGTTGATGGCGGGCCGCGACTTCGGTTTCTACGCGTGCTATCTGCGCGACGGTGACCGCGTCTTCGAGACGTACTGGACGACGGGTCGCGGCACGGAGGCCGGTGCCAATAGCTATCACCTGCTGGACCTCACCGTGTATGGCAGGCAGGAGATCTCGGAGGATTCACCCGAAGGCTGGCCACAGCCGTACGCCACGACCGGCGAGCAGTTCCGCACGAACGGACGGCCCACGTCTCAGTGGTCGCGGCTGGCCGCGGGCCGTTCGGACGACCTGGCCGGCTAGCGGGCGTCCCACCAGGCGAGCACGCGTGTCGCCGAGAGCGTCAGCCATTTGGACGGCTCGCCTGCCGGCACGTCGACCTCGAACCAGACGCGTCCGGAATGTGGCTGCGCCTGAAGCCATGTGCCGTCGGGTTGTTGTGCGGACCTGATGATCTCGATGGCCTCCGCCATCCGGGGATCCGGCGGGGTCCCGTCGAACAGGGATGCTTCACGGAAGTACTCGGCGGCGTTGAGCACGCTGTAGACCCAGCGGCAGGGATGGATGAAGCGGTCCACCCACGGGCCTACCGGTTGACCGGTCGACAGACGGTGAAAGAGCTTGCGCTGCAGGAGGTATTCCTCGCCGAGGCGGCGGGCGGCATGCGTCGCTGCCGAGCCACCCGTCGCGACGTCGTAGGCGAGGAGCCCCTTCAGGGAGTTGAGTGTCGAATGAAACGACGATCGCGTCGAGCCCTCGACCCACTCGCAGTTCCAGCCGCCGTCGGACATCTGGTGTGCGAGGAACCAGTCGACGATGCCGGCGACGTCTGCGCCGAGCCACACGCCGTTCGCGACGGTCCAGGCGTTGATGCAGCAGTCCACCTCGCCGCTCCAGTACGGCAGGTCCTCGTACTCCCAGCGGGAGTTCGCGGCGAGCAACTCGACCGTGCGGCGCTCGCGGAGAACCTCGTCGTCGACCCCCCATTCCCGCAGCGAGTTCAGGGTCCAGGTGGTGGCCGTCCACGGCTGTGTTCCCGCTGCGGCCTCGGGACCGTCAAAGTCGAAGTCGGACGGGAAGAATGCCCCGCCCGCCCATTGACCGTCGGCGTCCTGCAGCGCCAGAAGCTGCGCGCCGAAGCCTTGTGTCGCGGTCCGCGCCCGCGTTGCCTCCCACACCTCGGGTGGCTCGCCCACTACATCGCGTTCGACCTGCCAGCGCAGCGCCGGATCGGAGTCGAGCAGCCAGGCGACGACGGACTCTTCGACCACCACCTGAATCTAGCGGCTGACTACACCTTCACCAGGCTGACCGGCTGCTGGCTCTGGAGCGCGTTGGGGTCGTTGCACGCCCCGGGTTTCGACGTGTAACTGATGGTCCCCGCCAGGCTCACCGGGTCGAAGGAGTACACCAGATCCGCCGCGCCGGTACTTCCATCGGGGCACGTCCACCCGTTGAAGACGTCGTGCCGTTCGATGGTCCAGGGACCGCCGGCCGCTCTGCGGATCGCCACCAGCATCCCGCTGGAACTCGACACCGAACCGCCGCACGTGGCCTCGGGGTTGCATTGCGTGGTGATACTCCACGTGTTCGACGTCGGGCCGTTGATGAACGTGTACTCGCCGTCGAGGCGCTCGTCTGCCCAGGCAGGGCTCGCCGATCCGATGGCGATGCCGGTGAATGCGATGGATATCGCCGGTAGCGCGAGCGATCATCATGCAGGGGAGCATCACACGTCTGTGTGTCAAGGTCAGAAGATTGGCGAATGTCGCGCTTCATCGTGATGACCGACCCCGAGGGCAACGACTTCTGCTTGGACTGACCTCAACGACGATGACGCCGCGCGCGCAGCACCGCCGAGCGTCGGCTCGGGTGCGCGGGCGAGAACCCGAAGCCCGGAAGATCGAGCGCAATAATCCGATGGGCTGCCGTCAGGGACGGCCATTCGTTGTGTCTCCGATGATCAGGTAGCGCCGCTGACGTAGCGGTTCTCGAGTTTCGGTCAGCGCCCGCTGCACGACGGAGTCGCGCGCGAGTTTCGCGTCGACGATCGGTCCGGCCACACCTCGAAGCGCAGCGACGGGCCGCCAGCGGCCGGGACAGTGATGGAGGCTGCCGGCGTTCGAGCCCGTCGGCGATCGCCGCGGCCGCAGTCTGCGGCTCGATTCGCTTGAGTATGAACTTGGGCATCGCCGAGAGCAGGGCTGATACATGAGGATCAGCGTCCACGCCCTGACGGATCATGTCGGTCTCGATGAGCGAGAAGTACGCCGTCATGGCCGACGCACCATGGCTCGCCAGCTCGACGCCAAGGCCGCGGCCGAGTTGCTCGACGGCGGCCTTGCTCATCGCATACGGGATGGCACCCGCCCCGTTGATGTAGGCGAACACCGAACTCACCAGGACGATCTGCCCTCGGCTGCTGATCACCGATTCCAGCGTGGCCGCCACCGTGTTGACGACTCCGTCCACGTTGACCGACATGACACCACTCGACTTGGCCGGGCGTGAGTGTGCGGAATGTGCCGCCGCGGCCGAGAACGCCGGCGTTGGCGATGACGACGTCGATGCGTCCGAACTCCTCGCGGGTTCGTCGCGCGGCTTCCTGGACGGAGTCGAATGTCGGTGACGTCGCATTCCAACGCCAGTCCTCGGCCGTTCGGCAACGTCGCCGCCACCTGCTGCGCTGCAGACACATCAATGTCGGCCAGCACCACCCGTGCCCCGCGCCGAGCCAGCGCAGTGGCGGTGGCGGCACCCAGCCCTCGGCCGGCCCCGGTGATCAGGACGACCTTGTCGGAGAGCGAGTAGCGCCTCACGTCACAGACCGCGCTTGCGTCCGAGCGACACGGTGCCGTTGCGGCGCAGCATCGCGAGCATGGTGGCGATGCGTCCGCGATTGAGATCGGGTTTGAGGCCAGCGCCGACCCGATGCAATTGGTCTGTGTGCCAAGAGAGTTCGAGAATTGCCGTCGAGTGACTTGAGGTCGACGAACCGGCCCAGGACGGTGCGCATTCCGGCGCGCACTGAGTGTGAAGTGAGTGTCTCGACGCGGCCGAGCAGGACCACATCAGCGGCATTGGTCGTCGTTGCTGTGGGCCGGCCGAGGCCGATGACGTCGCATTCGCCGGCACCCACCGCCGCGTGCATCGCGCTGCGGGAGCGGAAGCCCCCCGTGACCGCCAGCGGAATGTCGCCGGCGAGGTCGCGAACCGTGCGGGCGTACTCCAAGAAGTAGGCCTCGCGCTTGCGAGTGCTGTCGGCTGCCTTGCCCATCATGGCGGGCTGCTCGTAGCTACCGCCGCTGACCTCGATCAGATCGATGCCCTCACCCGCCAATGCCGCCACCACAGAGCGGGATTCATCTTCGGTGAAACCGCCACGCTGAAAGTCCGCTGAGTTGAGTTTGATCCCTACCGCAAAGCCCGGCGACACCCGCGCCCGGATGCGGCGCACGACTTCGAGCACGAAACGCATCCGTCGTTGCGGGTCACCGCCCCACTCGTCGTCGCGCTGGTTCGACAAGGGCGACAGGAACTGCGCGACCAGATACCCGTGCGCACCATGAATCTGCACACCGTCGAAACCCGCCGTCTCGCATACCACCGCGGCGGCCGCAAAACGCTCAATGATGTCTTCGATCTCCGCGGATGTGAGCTCGCGCGGCGTGGTCGCGCCGGGTAGATTGAGGGCCACCGGGCTGGGCGCTACCGGGGTGTGACCAAGCGCCAGCGGGTTGGATTGACGCCCTGGATGATTGAGCTGTACCCAGATCGGTACACCGGCGTCCTTCGTTGTTTTGGCCCACCGTGACAGCGCATCTAGGTCGCGCTCGTCCTCTATGACGACGTTGCCCGGCTCACCTAGCTGCGTCCGGTCGACCATGACATTGCCGGTCACGATCAGGCCGTACCCGCCCTGACTCCAGGTCGAATACAACTGCTCGAGGCGGCCGTCAGGGGAGTTGCGCTTGTCGCCGAGCCCCTCGCTCAACGCAGCTTTCATGATCCGATTGGGCAGCACTTGGCCGCACGGCAGTGTTAGCGGGTCGCGTAGGGAGGTCATTGTGATGGTCCTTTCAGGTGGGCTGTGAGGAACTCGGTCTGGTCGCGCACCAGTGCTTCGAAGGGCTCGCCGAGGTAGAAGTCGAAATGGCCGGCGTCGTAGCGCTTGATCTCGCCCCGGGGTGCGGTGCGCGCGTATCGCAGGGTTTGGGCCGGCGGCGTGACGCTGTCGGTGTCGCTGACGCAGAACAGGACTGGGAACGTGATCTTCTTTGCCGCGCGCCCCGGCCGGTAGGCCATGATGGTCGGCGCGACTCGCGCCGATACCTCGTTGCGGAAGGTCGTGTCGGGCGGCAGCAACGCCTCGTAGCCGGGAAGGGCGTCCGCGGCGTTCATCAGGGCCAGCGAACCCGGCGGGCCGGCGAGCGGGATCATCGCGGGTTGCCTGCGAAAGACCATGGCAGCGAAATCTCTTGCGACTGAGGGCAACACCTTCATGGATTCAGTGGGTCCCAGCGCGAGCGCGGAGGCCAGACCGTCGGTGAATGGACATTGAGCCACCGCCGCTTTCAGTTCCGGATGGCGTGACGCCACAGTGATCGAGTGTCCGCCGCCAAACGAGCTGCCCCAGACCGCAATGCGTGTTCCGTCGACGTCGCGACGATTCTTCACCCAGGCGATGGCGGCATCCCAGTCGGCGAGCTGACGTTTGATCGACAACAGCTGGCGGGGTTGGCCGCCGCTGTCGCCGAAGTGCCGATAGGTGAACGCCAAGGCGGCGACGCCGGCCCGCGCGAACCGCTCAGCGAAGGCGTCGAGGCGCATTTCACGTGTTGCACCGAGGCCGTGGCCAAGGATGACCACGGGCGGCGAGCTGACACCTGCGGGCATGTAAAGCCATGCGGCACAGGTGTCCTTGCCGGACGTGAACGATACGTCGTGTCGGGTGAACGGCTGCGTAGTGCTCACCTTTTCACCGCCCCATTCGTCGCAGCCAGCCGCGGGCACCCGGCCCGCTTCGAGCGCCTGCGCATAGGTGTCCGGGCGGTAGAGGGGTAGCTCGCCGGTGGTCTCGGTATCCCCGAGGTACTGGACCATCAGTTCCTGACCGACCTTGGACTGATCCGTGGGAAAGAATTCGGTCCGCTCGAAGTGCAAACCTTCCGCCAGCGACATCGAGCCACCGAAGTACACCGACCTCTTGATGGCTTCGACCGAGCCTTTGGTCCGCTTGCCGAAGTACTCGGCAAGTTCGGCCGCTCGCGTGACGACCTCGTCGGGCGCCACGACGTCGTCGACGGCGCCGTTGGCCAGAGCCTGCGCGGGCGTGAACGGCTTGCCCTCGAGGATCGCGACCAGTGCCTTGTGGGTGCCGATCAGCCGGGGCAGTCGCTGGGAGCCGCCACCGCCCGGCATGATCCCCAGCAGGACTTCGGGCTGGCCGATGAAATATTCCCCATCGGCCATGACGCGCAGATCGCATGCCCACGCGAATTCCGCGCCCAGGCCAAGAGCCGAACCGTTCAGGGCCGCAACGAAGATGACGCCGCTGGCGTTCATGCGCAAAAACGTCGCGTGCAGGCGGTCCAGCTGGCCGGCTCCGCTCAGCGGAGTTCTGTCCACAGCGGGCCCCGGGACGCCTGCGCGATCCAGGCCTCTGGCCACCCGTAGGGCGGCCGAGGCGCCGCGTCGGCCCAGCTTCGGTTTCACCGCGCCCCCTTCTTGCAGCCACCGCACGTCGGCATGACTGATGAACCGGCCGGGACGCGCGCCGGTGAACACGACGGCGTGGACGCGGGTGTCGCGGTCGACGCGGTCCACCAACTCGTCTAGTTCGTTGGCGATTTCGAGGCCGAACAAGCTATGCGGCCCGCCGTCGACCCGCACTATCAAGGTGGCGCCGCGGTCCTCGATGTCGAGGTGACTGTCTGTCATGGTTGTTTGCTTTCGATCCGTACTGCGTTGGTCGAGGATTTTGAGGCTGAGTGGTTTACGTGGTCCGGAACGCGTTGGTCATGTCTTCCCAATGCCGCGACCTCGCGTTCGAGTGCCGGTGTCACCTCGGCCGCGAAGCGCCTCATCCACGGCCATGCGACAGGAGAGTTCAGAGCGGCCTTGGCCCAGTTGGCGACGACAACGGCGCGCGGCACGTATACCCGGCTGCTGCGGCGCACGAGCCCGCGGACGATCGCGGCGGCGGCCCGGTCGACACTCGTGGTGACATTGCCCGGATACGGCAGCCGCGCGCGCAACCCCTGGAATGAGGGCAGGTCCGCCTCGGCGCCTCGGACGAGATCGGTGTCGATCCACGAGGGGTGGACGAGACCGACCGTGATGCCGAGGTGCGCCACCTCCTGGCGGTAGGCCAGGGCGAGCATCTCCACGCCCGGCCTTGCTTGCGGCGTAGGAGGCCAGTCCGGCAAGCGGCGTGAACGATATCGCCGACGCCACGACCATCGCGTGGCCCCGACTGCGTTCCAGGTGAGGTGTCGCGTACTTGAGCGTGCGGAAGACGCCGTTCAGGTTGATGTCCAGAACTCGCTCGAACGACGCCTCGTCGGCCTGTCGCACCGTTCCGTACGCGGCTACTCCGGCATTGGCGACGACGATGTCGATGCCGCCCATGGTGTTTGCGCAATCATCGATCGCCGACCGCAACGCGATGCCGTCGCGCACATCGGCTTCCCTCCAGGACGCGGTGGGCCCGAGATCGTCGGCGAGGGCACGCAACCGATCGGGCTCGAGGCCGATGAGGGCCACATGAGCACCGCGGGCGGCGGCAAGGCGTGCCACCGTCTCCCCGATTCCTCTTGCGGCTCCGGTGATTACGAGCTTCCGACCGGACAAGTTGCGACGCATCAGGCGATGCTCGTGACGGATGAGCGGTATTGCGGCGGGATGCGGTAGCCGCCGAGAGCCTCGGTGAGCAGAGCGGCGAATTCCACGGTGGTGCGGTCTCCCCCTGGCGGTCCCATCGCCTGGATGCCGATGGGTAGGCCCGCCGCGTTGGTGGTGATGGGCATCGTCGTGGCCGGCGCTCCGGCGATGTTCGCCAACGCGCTCCACTTGGTTTGGTCCCAGTAGGAGCGCGCGACACCGTCGACGTCGATGGTGCGCCCGAAGCGGTCATGGTCCTTGTTGTGGTGACCGGGCGCCGCGGTGGGTGTGACCGGCAGCAGCAGCACGTCGAACTCCTTGAAGAACCCGACCCAACGGGCCGCGATTTCCCGACGGGCCGCGTCGCGGAACAACCATGCGCGATGGCTTTGGATCGTTCCCCGCAGTGCTGCGGCAGCGTCGCCGCGCGGACTCATCAGTGAGCGCAGGGCAAGGGCACCGCCGAAGAGCGGGCTCATCGTCGAACGGTCAACCGAGAACGCGGCCATCACCAAGCTCAGGAACAGGTCGTGTGAGGTAGTTAGATCCACCGGGATACCGGCGGGGTGCTCTACTACCCGTGCGCCGGCGTCGCGCAATGCCGTGACCGCGTCGTCGATCGCCCGTCGCACGTCTTTGTCGATGGGGCAGTCGGGATCATCGGCCCATACGGCGACGCGGAAGTCCTTGAGCGCCGTGGCCCGCGGCGGGGCGAGGGTGTACGAGAACCCGCCGTCGGGATTCAGCGGGCCGACGGTGGCTTCCAGTGCGGGGATGATGTCGCGGGCACCACGCACCTGCACGCCGGCACACGCCATATCGGCTTCGCCCCACCGTCCGGGATCTCCCGGCCCGCCGGGGATGTGGCCGACGCAGTGGCACGGACTGCCAGGTCGACTTGTGGCCGTAGAGGCCACAGAAGTGCGCCGGAATCCGGGTGGAGCCACCGATTTCGGACCCGAAGTCGAAACTCGTCAGCCCGGCCGCGGTCGCGGCTGCGCCGCCGCCGGCCGACCCGCCGGATGTCCGCGATCGATCCCACGGGTTGTTCGTGCGGCCGAACACCGGATTGCTGGCCTGCACATCGGCATTGCCGGTCGGCATGTTGGTCTTGCCGACGATGATGGCTCCGGAGCGACGTAGTCGAGCGACAGCCTCGGCGTCCTGCGTCGGCACATGGTCGGCCAGGTCGGGTCGACCGCAGACCGTGCGCATGCCGGCCGTCTCGTAGCTGTCCTTGACCGTGATCGGCAGGCCGTGCAGGGGTCCGAGGTCATCACCGCGCGAGCGCGCGGCATCAGCCTCTGCCGCCGCGCGCCGCGCAGCGTCCGGGTCGACGGTGACGATCGCGTTGAGCGACGCGTTGTGCGTGCTGATTCGCGAGAGGTACAGCTCGACCAACTCGGCACTGGACAGCTCACCGGCGGCGAGCGCCGCAAGTTGTTCAGTCGCTGGTAGCCAAGCGAAGTCGTCAGGGGCCAAAGAAGACACAGTCATCTCTTTCTACTGGTGAAGATGTCAGAAACCCGGCGTGGTATACCGTTCGGTCTACTGACCTAATCGCACAGTAGTAGACCGAATGGTATATTGCAAGCCATGCGAGTACGCGAACGGCTGACGTCAGCCACGGCCACGCTGATGCAGCGACACGGAGTCGCCGGCACCGGTATTGCGGAGATCCTGTCGACCAGTGGTGTGACGCGGCGGTCGATCTATCTGAACTTTCCCGGCGGCAAGGCCGAACTGGTCGCCGCGGCGACGCGGTCAGCGGGCGATGAGCTGACAACTCTGCTGCGTGGCTGCATCGAGCAACGCGATCCGATCCGGGCGTTCACCCGCGTCTGGAGCGAAATCCTGGTGAGCACCGATTTCGAAGGCGGCTGCCCGGTCGTGGCGGCGGCGTTCAGTCGCGATGAAGCCCCCGAGGCGGCCGAGCACTGCGGCCGATGTGTTCGCGGAGTGGGGTCGATTGCTCGCCGAGAGGCTGCGAGAAGACGGCATCAATCGCTCCACGGCCCGGTCGTTGTCGACGACGGTCGTCGCGCGCGCTCGAAGGGGCGGTGATGCTTTCCCGCGCGGCGCAGTCGACCAAGCCGCTCGAACAGGTCGCTCATCACCTCAATGAGCTGATCGCACTGCATCTTCCGGCTGACTAGCCCACTGCTTGGTCGATGAGTGTGATGGCCGCCTTGCGCGCATGGGTCCAGCACGCGGGGTCGTCGAGGGAGGTCGACAGTGCGGCGGCACCTTCGTAGAGAACCGCGAGTTGGTTCCCCAGGAGTGTGGGGTTGGCGGCACCGGCTTGGCGGGCCAGCTTGATCAGACCCTTGATGTAGTTGCGCTTGTGTTCCTCGACGATGTCGTGAATTTCCGGCATGGCCTCAGCGGCCTCGACCGCCGCATTGTGGAAGGGGCAGCCGCGCATCTGCCCGCCCGGTGACGGGGTGGCGAACAGGGCGAGTATCCGCTCGCGGGGTGTGCGGCTGGCGGCGTCCGGTCCTGGTCGGATGGGGTCATCGACGGCCTGCTGGATAAACCGAAGGTACTCCTCGACGACGGCGGTCTTGCTCGGAAAGTGCTGATAGAGAGTTCGCTTCGAGACGGACGCCTCGCTGGCGAGTCGCTCGACACCGGTGGCGTTGATGCCCTCTCGGTAGAACAGGTTGATAGCCGCGCTGAGGATGCGCTGCCGCGCGCCGCGGCCACCGCGTCCTCCGGTGGACGGGGCCTCACGCTGGGTGGTCATAGGCCGAGTATACCGATGGGTTTACATCGGATGCAACGGAGTGTAGCGTCGGCGATCAACAAGTACACCGATCGGTTTATTGGGAGAAGTCGTGACACAACAACGTAGTAACAGTCGGCGAGGATTGCAGCGGACACTAGCGGTGCTCGCGGCGATACCGACCGCGAGTGCGATCGGGGAGATCGTTCGCGGTCCGCGGGGAGTTCCTGGCGGATCGCCGGATGTGTTACCGACGGTGGACAGCTCTCTGCGATATGCCAACGTGTTCAAATTGGCGGTCGGACCCGTCATGTGGTCTCAGCTCGCACGTGTCGAGCAGTCGTCGGCCGTGACCTTCGCGCTGTCGACCATCTTCGTCGGCGGTCTGGCGCGACTGCGGTCATGGCAACAGCGCGGGCGACCGCATCCCATCACGGTGTCAGCCATAGCGCTCGAAACCATTGGCGTAGCCGGGCTTCTGGTGTGGCAGCGGCGCATCTCTTCGAAGGCGGTCTGACCATGCCTTCCGTATTGGTTACCGGCGCCGGCAGAGGAATCGGTCTGGCTATCACCGAACACATGAGCGGGCGGGGGTGGGACGTCTACGCCACCGCTCGGTCCGACTCCGCCCTGAATCGCCTCGACCGCTTGTCCAATGTGCACGCGATCCCCCTCGACATCACCGACAGGGCCGCGATTGCAGCACTGCCCGGTCAGCTTCCCGCTGCGCTGAACGGCGTCGTCAACAACGCCGGCATCATCGTGAACGGACCAGTCGAGGGATTGTCCCTCGACGACCTGACCCAGCAACTCGACGTCAACGTCACTCCCAGATCGGAGTGACACAAGCGGTGCTACCGAAGATTCGTGAGGCCCGCGGACGCAGTGGTGTTCATGTCGTCGGTCAGCGGGTTGTTCACCACACCGGGCACCGGCGCCTACAACGCATCGAAGTACGCGGTCGAGTCCTTGGCCGACGCCCTGCGCATGGAGTTACGTCCGTGGCGGATTCCCGTCTCGCTCATCGAGCCAGGGCCGATCCGTACCGATATGTGGGGCGACATGCTCGACGACTACGACCGTATGACCAAACAACTGACCGACGAGCATCGCCGAACTGTACGCATCACACCTCGCGGGGACCCGAAAGCTGCTGGGCCGCCTGCAGAAACTTGCCGCCGACCCCAAGAAGGTCACGAAGGCCGTCGATCACGCGTTGACGTCGAGGCGCCCCAAACGTCGCTACATACTCGATGCCGCCAGCCGCGCGCAGAAGGCCCTCGTCGCCATCTCGCCGACCGCGGTCAACGACGCCGTTCTGGCGGCGGCCACCACATCGAAATGACGCCTCTTCTCAGGCGGCGCGGGTGATCGCCTGATCGATGAGGGCCTCCGCTGCGGCGCGCGCACGCGCCCAGGGCCCCGGATCGTTGAGCGACGTCGACAGCGCAGATGCGCCCTCGTAGAGCAGCGCGATCTGGTTGCCCAGCGCCTCCGGGTCCGCTGCTCCAGCCTCTCGGGCCAGGCGGGTGAGGCCATCGACGTAGTCGCGCTTGTGCAGATGCACGATCTGCTCGACTCCCGGCATGGCGTCGGCCGCTTCGACGGAAGCGTTGTGGAACGGGCACCCCCGCATCCGCGCATCGACGTCATCCGCGATATCGAACAGGGCGAGCAGCTGCCCACGTGCCGGCGTCTCCCTCGGCATGCCCTCGGCCTCACCCGTCTTTTGCCGGAGTTGGCGCAGGTACTCCTCCACCAGCGCGGTCTTGCTCGGAAAGTGTTGGTAAAGAGTTCGTTTGGAAACTGACGCCTTGCTCGCGATCCGTCCGACACCGGTGGCGTTTATGCCCTCGAAGTAGAACAGCTCTGACGCTGCGGTCAAGATTCGCGTCCGCGCGCCACGACCCCCGCGGCGGGCTCGGTTCCTTCTCGGTGAGGGACGTCATATATCGAAGTATACCGATTGGTTTACAAATTGGCGAGCCGCGTGTTACCGTCACTTCAGGAAGTACACCAATCGGTTTACAACAGGAGGAAATCATGGCAGGCAAGCGAACCACCCGGCACGACCCCGCAAGTCATCTGCAGCGCAGCAAATGCACGCTGGGGTGGCACGTCGTACAAGAACGCGCCGACGAAGTCCGTTTCCGTCGGCGGCACCCGGTTCGTCTACCGGGAGCTGGGCATCGATACCGGCGTACCGGTGATCTTCCTCAATCACCTGGCCGCCAACCTCGACAACTGGGATCCGCGGGTCGTCGACGGCATCGCAGCCAAGCACCGCGTGATCACCTTCGACAACCGCGGCGTCGGCGCCTCCGAGGGCAAGACGCCGGACACCGTCGAGGCGATGGCACGAGATGCTGTGGCGTTCATCCGGGCGTTGGGCTTCGACCAGGTCGACCTTCTGGGCTTCTCACTCGGCGGAATCGTCTCCCAGGTGATCGCCCAGCAGGAGCCGGCACTTGTTCGCAAGATCATCCTCGCGGGGACGGGCCCCGCCGGAGGTGAAGGCATCGTCAACGTGACGAAACTGAGCTACCTCGACACATTCCACGCCTACGCCACCTTCAAGGACCCCAAGGAGCTTTTGTTCTTCACCCGAACCGCTCACGGCAAGTCGGAGGCGAAAGCGTTCATCAAGCGGCTCAAAGAACGCACCACCGACCGGGACAAGGCCACGGCGATCCGCGCATTCCGCACCCAGCTCAAGGCCATCCACACCTGGGGCCTCGCGAAGCCGGCCGACCTCTCGACCATCCACCACCCCGTCCTGGTCGCCAACGGCGATGACGATCGCATGGTGCCGACCAGCAACTCCTACGACCTGGCTCGACGCCTCCCGAATGCGACTCTGCGGATCTACCCCGACGCCGGACACGGCGGCATCTTCCAGGCCCACGAGCGGTTCGTCCCCGAGGCACTCGCATTCCTGGAATCGAGCATCTGATGACGTCACTCGCCGATCAGACAGTGCTGGTCACCGGAGCCAACCGTGGCATGGGCCGCGAATACGTCGCGCAGCTTCTCGACCGCGGAGTGGCGAAAGTCTATGCCGCTGCCCGCGATCCACGGACAATCGATGTCGTGGACCCGCGCGTCGTTCCGCTGTGGCTCGACGTCACCGACGCGACATCCGTCGCCGAGGCGGCCGAGGCCGCGTCCGACGTCGAGCGTGCTCATCAACAACGCCGGCATCCTCCGCGGAGCGTCGGTCCTCGACCCGGACAGCTCCAACCTGCGCGAACAGATGGAGACCAACCTGTTCGGTCCCCTGGCGATGGCCTCGGCGTTCGCCGATCGGATCGCCCAGAGGTCGGGTGCGATCGTCAACGTCGCGTCGGTGCTCGCATGGCTGCCCGTCGGCGCCAGCTACGGGGTGACGAAGGCCGCGATGTGGAGCGCCACGGACTCGATGCGGCTTGAACTCGCCTCACGTGGCGTGCAAGTGGTCGGCGTCTACGTCGGCCTCGTCGACACCGACATGGCTTCGTTTGCGGATAGCCCGAAGTCCGGCTCCGCCGAGGTGGTTCGTCAGGTGCTCGATGGCATCGAGTCCGGGGCTGTTGAGGTGCTGGCCGACGAAATGACCCGCGACGCTCGTGCACACCTGAACAAGCCGATTCACGAGCGTTTCGGCGCGTGACGAAAAGGAGAGCAAGGTCATGAAGGCATTCACGATCGATCGCTACAAGAGCAAGGACGGTCGAAGCGGGTCTTCCGTCGATCGACCCAGGACCTTGGATTTGGTCGGAAGCTCGCCAGGACGAGGCCGGGAACGATGTCGCCCGAGGCTGAAGGTGACCGGCTGTTCGAGTTGGTCGTAGGTGCATGATCGCGGGTCGCGGTCGGGCCGCCAGCGGTTGAACTGCGCGGTGTGGCGGAACCGTTCGCCTTCCATGTGGTCGTAGCGGACCTCGACGACCCGCTCGGGTCGCAGCGGTACGAACGAGAGGTCCTTGCCCGCGTTCCACCGCGATCCCTCGTTGCGGCGTGGAGTGCGTTCGCCCGACATGTGTGCGGCCCAATTCCACGGATGCTCGTCGAATGTTGTTATGAGCGACTGGAATTCGGTGAACAGCTCGCGCCGCTTGGCCATCGGGAACGCGCCGATGACACCCACCGATGCGAGTGTGCCGTCGTCCTTGTACAGGCCCAGCAGCAGCGAGCCGATCGCGCCGTCGCCCGATTTGTGCACCCGGTAGCCGGCGACGACGCAGTCCGCCGTGCGCACGGGCTTGATCTTGAACATGACGCGCTTGTCGGGCTGATATGTGACCGTCAGCGGCTTGGCGATCAGGCCGTCGAGGCCGGCGCCCTCGAATTCGGAGAACCAGCGCTGCGCGGTCGGCAGATCGGTGGTCGCAGGCGTGACGTGAATCGACGGGCCCGAGTCCGGCCAACGCGTCGACCAGTGCGGCGCGGCGCTCGCTGAACGGCCTCGACGTGTAGTCCTCGTCGTCGAGTGCGAGCAGGTCGAAGGCAATGAACGACGCCGGGGTCTTCTTCGGCCAGCATCTGCACGCGCGAGTCGGCCGGGTGGATGCGCTGTTGCAGCGCTTCGAAATCCAGACCGTGGTCGGTGGCGATGACGATCTCGCCGTCGATCACGCAGCGCGTCGGCAGTTCCGCGCGGACGGCGGCGACGAGCTCGGGAAAGTACCTGGTCAACGGCCGCTCGTTGCGGCTGCCCAGCTCGACGTCGAAGTCGTCGCGGAAGCAGATCGACCGGAACCCGTCCCACTTGGGCTCATAGGACGCGCCGGGCGGGATCGACGTCACCGATTTGGCCAGCATCGGCGAGACCGGCGGCATCACGGGCAGTCTCATCTGCTCATTGTCGCGGACGACGTGGCGATCAGTCGCCGGTTCGCGTGAAGGTGGCGGTGTATTCGAAGGTGCTAGGACACCCGCCGGAAATACTCGACTTGCCCATTGCCGATGACTGTGGGGAGTGGGTCCGGCGCGGGCTGCGGGACTGGATAGACGACGTGGTGTCTGCGCGGGCCTGGGTGCACCGCGAGCGACATTTCGCGGTCATCAGTGGCGTAATCGGAAGATCCATTGATTGTCGGCGAAAACAGCAGATCGATACCGTCTGTGGAGCTAATTGCAGAAGCTCAGGCATCGGTCACCGCTGCGGAGGCAGGCCGTCACAACGGTGTAGTCGAAGTCAAACTTTCGTCTCAGGTCCGCGGCCGTGTATATGCCGCACTTGGTGATAGCGGCCGCGAAACCCTTGCGCGGGAGCCGACACTCGTGGAGGCAGGATTGCAGGGTCTGTGACTTGCACGCTGGGATCGGCGTCGCCGGTGCGGGTGAAAGTGACGGGATCACCGGGTGTTACAACCGATTGCCGAACATGTCCAGGAGTTCACCGTTGAGTGAACCGTTGGGCTGTGGTTGAAGGTGTGTACATGCGCCATCGTTGGCTCGTCGCGTCCTGGCAGCCGTCGTCTGCTCACCTCGCTCACGCCTATCCATCGTCCGTCGACATAGTCGAAGCTGAAGGTTTGTACCCCGTCGGACTGTCCACTGTGGTCGCACTGGCGACACAACCGCTGCGGTCACAGAACGATCGCACTACCCATGTGGGCGGGTCACTCTGAAAATCACTCTTCGGGTTTGCCGCTGAGATCGGTGGGCGGCCCCCAGTGAGACGGTGAAGGTGCCGTCGAAAGTCGGCCCCGTCGGAGCGGGAGGGGCAGCTCGAGGAGTCGGGCCTGTGGCAGCTTCTGAATCCCTTTCGCCGCCTTGAGCGATCAGCACGGTACTGACGAACACGACGACGGCGACGACGGCGGCGGCGCGGGATGATCTCAGGCGTCGACCGCAGGCTCGGCGCCACGAACTGATCGGGTGCGCAGGTCGGGACGGGTCGCTGTCGGCGGGGTCGGCGGTACTGCGTGGCCGCCGTGCTGCGTAGCGCCGCGAACTGACGAGGCGAGCCGATGGCGATGCAACTGGGTCGGACCGTGGTCAGTTCACGGGACGCGGTCGCCGGAGCCGTCGGTTGCAAGCCGTCGAGAGCGGCGCGCGCGGCAACCGCGAGTTCTCCTGCGGTTGCAGTATCTTTGGTCGACATCCTTGGCCATCCCGTTGGCGATCACATCGTCGAAGGCCTGCGGCACTCGCGGAGTTCGAGGCTCGACGGCGTGGCGGTGGTGTGGAAAGGTGCCCTGCCACTTGCTGTTCGACGCTGTCGCCGGGGAATGGTCGATGTCCGGTCAGGCCTGATGCAGCACGCAGGCCAGGGCATAGACATCCGACGGGGATCGGGCTCGCCCATACCGAACCGCTCCGGCGCCATGTAGGCCCACGTCCCGATCGTCGAGCCGGTGCTCGTCAGTCCCGTCGAACCGGCGGTGCGCGCAATGCCGAAATCGATGAGGTACGCGAAGTCGCTGTCGGTGACAAGGATGTTGGACGGTTTGACGTCACGATGGACCAAACCCTCGTGGTGAGCGGCCTGCAACGCCGCGGCGACCTGCTCGATGATCCCCACCGCGCGGGCGGGGTCCAACGGTCCGCGTTTGAGCATGGTCTCCAGGTCTTCGCCGACGATCAGTCGCATGTCGACGTAGAGGTGCCCGTCGATCTCGCCGTAGCCATGGATCGGAACCACATGCGGCTCATAGAGCGCGGCGGCCACGCGGGCTTCGCGCCTGAACCGCTTCTGGAACATCTCGTCGTCGGCCAGGTGCGGGGGCAGGACCTTGAGCGCGACCACCCGGTCGGTGTTGGTGTCATGGGCGCGCCACACCTCGCCCATTCCGCCCGGCCGATCAACGTCAGCAACCGGTACTGCCCGAACGGCCGACCTTCCACTCAGACCCCCCTCGCGCACGAATGCCGTTATCGCCACTCCCGCGCCGCGGGACCAGCGAATCTTCGCACACTCTGCCGGCCGGCCGCGGGGCGGCATGAGGTTCGGCGTCAAGCGATGCGGTCAGAGCCCTAACGGCATCCGGCACGCGTTGGGATCGCCGCAATAGGCGCCGGCTTCCACGGTGATGTCGGCCTCGTCGAGCACGAAACCGTCGACGGTCCAGCGCTGCAGGGGCCGGAGCGAGCAGTCGACCCTGACAGAGGCGCTCTCTCCGGCTGATACCGCTACCGAGGCGAATCCGATGAGATGGCGAACCGGTTGCCCGTCGACCGTGCGCACTGCGTACATCTGCACGACGTGGCGGCCGTCCCGATCGCCCGTGTTGGTGACCGTCACGGTGGCGTCGAAGTGCTCGCCGTCCACGGCGCCGAGCGTCAGGTCGGTTGTGGTGAACGTCGTGTAGCCGAGGCCGAATCCGAGCGGGTACGCCGCCGGCTACGCCGTCGTGATCGAGCTTGCGCTGCCCCCACCAACGGTCGTAGGTCACCGAGCGGGCGCGCCAATCCACTTGCGGCAGATGCGATTGCTGCGCAGGGGTCGCGACGGGCATTCGGCCCGCCGGCTCGGCATCCCCCAGGAGTACGTCGGCGAGTGCCCGACCGCCCTCCATTCCGGGGTACCAGGCCATCAGCAACGCGGCGACGTCACCGTCCCACGGGTCGACGACGACGGTGCCGCCCGAGATGACGATCACCACGGTGCGTGGGTTGGCCGCGGCGACGGCCCGGACGAGCGCGACGTCGTCGCTGTGCAGACGCAGATCGGATCGATCACCACCGAAGGTCCACCAGCGCTGAGAGAAAGCGAACAGCGCACTGGCGAGTTTGGCGACAAGTGGCCGACGCATGATCCCGCCGAACAACGCCAACGTGTCGGCGTCGATGGCGATCAACGCCTCGCCCTCGTCCTTCGGCGTCAGGCCGACGACGACCACCGCGACATCGGCGGTGCGCGCAATGTCGGCGGCGCGTTGCGGTGACGCGTCCGCGTCGGCCGTGACCACGCGGTGACTACCGAGCCGCTCCCGCAGACCCTGCACCACCGAGACGGTGTTCGGGGGTCTGACGTTCGACGATCCGGTGTCACCGAGGTTCGGTCGGTCGGCGAGCCGGCCGAGGACGGCGACGCGTTGCAGGTCCTGCTCGGCGAGCGGCAACAGCCTTGTGCCGTCGATGTTTTCGTTGCGCAGCAGCACCGTCGCACGGTGGGCCACCTCGCGCGCCAACGCGCGATGTTCGGCGCCGGCCACGACCGAGCGGGGCGGAGTGGGCCGGGCCCGCGACGCGAACTCGATCTGGGTGCGCAGGATTCGGGCGCCGGCCTTCAAGACGTCGGCGCGGGCAAGCTCGCCGGACCGCAATGCGGCAGGCAGCGCAGGGGCGCGCTGCTGCCGGAACGGCATCTCCACGTCCTGGCCGGCCGCAACGGATTTCACCGGATGGCGCAGACCCCAGACCCAGTCGGTGTGGACGAAACCGGTGAACCCCCACTGGTCCCGGAGAATCTCGGTCAGCAGGTGGCGGTTCTCGCCGGCCCATTCCCCGTTGACCGAGTTGTAGGAACTCATCACGGAGTCCACACCGGCCTCGACGGTTCGGCGAAAGTGTGGAAGGTATCTCTCGTGAAGGATGTCCTCCGGCACACCGACGTCGACCTGGAACCGTGCCTCCTCCATGGAGTTGAGCGCGAAGTGCTTCACGCTCGTGATCACCCACGGCTTGGCGCCTTCGGTTGCCGCCGAACCCATTTCGCCGAGCAGTAACGGATCTTCGCCGTAGGACTCCTGGGCGCGACCCCAGCCGGGGAAGGGTGCGACATTGATGCAGAGTCCACCCCAGAAGTTGGCACCGTGGGCCCGCGCCTCGGCTCCGATCGCAGCGGCAACGCGCCGTTCGACGTCGACATCCCACGTCGACGCGCGCGCGATGGCGACTGGGAAACTGGTCGACGGGGCGATTCCGACGCCGCGCGGGCCGTCGGTGAAGCGGAGCCCGGGGACGCCGATGCGGTCGATGCGGCCTGCCGTGACGGCGAGGAAATTCGTCCGCGTGCGCGCACCGTCGACGACGGACCCGATCATCGTCTTGTCGCCGTCGAGCAGCCACAGCAGCTCCTTGTCGGTCAGCATGTGCAGCAGTGCGTCGGCGGCTTCGTCGGGGTCCTTCTCGCCGCGACGGACCGCGTCCACGGCCTCGGCGAAGGCCGTGCCCGGCGGATAGACCTGGTTGGTCATTCGCTTATTGTCCTGCCGATGACATTGCCGGGGTTCGCGGGTCTGAACCACTATGGGCGACATGGCGAAGCAGGAAGGTCCCGGTATCCCGTCACCCTCGATGGGTCAGAAGGAGATCGCGCTGCCGGATATCGTCTCGCGTGACGAATGGCAGGCCGCCCGCGACGGCCTGTTGGCCGAAGAGAAGGCGTTGATGAAGGCGCGGGACAGCCTTGCCGCAAAGCGTCGGCGATTGCCGATGACTCCCGTGCGCAGCGACTACCGCTTCGTCGGCCCCGACGGCGAGGTAGACCTGTTGGGCTTGTTCGCCGGGCGGCGTCAGCTGATCGTGTACCGCTTCTTCTATGCCCCGGAGGTTGAGAATTGGCCGGATGGGTCCTGCTCGGGCTGCGCGTTCTTTGCTGACACGGTGACCCATCCGGCGCACCTGGCCGCTCGCGACACGACTCTCGTATTCGCGTCGGCTGCCCCGCAGCAGCGCATCACAGCGCTCAAGGCGCGGATGGGGTGGAAGGACCTTCCGTTTTTCACCCTCGTCGGCGATGAATTTTCGCGAGACTTCGGCGTCGAAGAGATGTTCGGGCTCATCGTCTTTGTTCGCGACGGCGATCGCGTCTACCGAAACCGTATTTCGTCAACGGACGCGGCATCGAGGAGATTGGCCCGGCGTGGTCGTTCCTCGACGTCACGCCACTCGGCCGACAGGAAGACTGGCAGGACGTTCCTCCCGGGCGGCCGCAGGTCCCCCATATGAATGGTGGCGCCTTCACGACAACTACGGCGACATAGCGTCGGAGCGCTCCGACACATAGGGGCACGCTCGAGTCACATCTTTACGCCGGCAGATCGGCGGCCTGCTCGATCCACGCACCCGAGTGGGCTTCATCAATTTCATCGTCTTCGCGGATGTCGAGGTAGCGCACCTCGTCGTGCTTGGAGGCCTTCGGCGGCATCGGATCAAGCGACGTCCCTTTGAGGAACTGCAGCTGCACGTAATTCGTGTAGCAGCGAAAGGACATGAACCAGCCCTCGCCCTTGTGCCCGTAGAACGGTTGATTCCATTTGACGGCCTTGTGCACATCGGGAACCGCGGCCACGACCAGTTCATCGAGACGCTTTCCGACAGCACGTTTCCAGCCGGGCATAGCGGCGATGTAATCGCGCACGGGGCCGTTGCCCTCGCCCTTGGGAATCTGCGGGTTGCCGCCTGAGCAGCATCGGCTCGTTTCGCGTCGGCCATCACGCTGCTTCCCACGTGAACCCGTCGGGGTCGGTGAACGTGCCCCGCTCAGCTGGTGACGACGATGCGGTGCGACCCCGTGCCATCCGGGGACACGCCGGCGGTCTTGGAAAGGTTGCGACGGCCGTAGAGCGCCAGGGTCACCGGACTCGACGCGCTGGCGAACTGCACGTACATCCGGCCGAAGCTCTTCGCCTCTTCGAGCCCATGCTCGACGTAGAACCGCTTGCTCGCGGCGACGTCGGTCACCCCCAACTGAAGAACGAACTCGTCGATCTGCCGGGTCGCCGGACCGCTGTCCTTCTTCGAGGACGACGCGACTGTCCAGATCGTGCCGTCCGGCTCCGTACCACGCCGCCGTAGCCCCACAGAGACTTCTGGCCGGCTTGACCTCGGTCGCGCCTGCCTCGACGGCGGCGCCGACGAGAGCATCAACCGTGGCTGGTTGCGACACCACGAGCGACAGCGTGAACCCGCGGAAGCCGGTCGTCGGCGCGTCCGACGCGCGTGCGCGCACCGGCAGTTGCGCACCGAAGGCGGCGGCGTGGAATGCCTCGGTTGCGTCCGGGTCGGGTGTTTCGACAATGACGGATTCGATGCCAGACATAGTTTGAGAGTATCACTCTCAAATCGAGAGTAGTAGTCTCATTGCGTGGCTACTGCGGATGAACGGCGCTCGCCAGGCGGACGCGGCCAGGCCAGGACGCGGCTGGCGCGGGCCGCAGTCATCGACGCCGCCCGGAATCTGTTCGTCGAGCGCGGCTACGGGACAACGACGATCGAGGCCATCAGCGCCCATGCCGACGTGCCGCAGGCCACCGTCTACCGGCTCTTTTCCTCCAAGCGCGGCATCCTCAAGGCGATCCTCGACGTGTCGATCGCCGGCGACGACGACCCGGTGTCGTTGCCAGATCGTCAGCAGGTTCGAGCACCATTGGCGGATGCGGACCCGAGGAATCAGTTGACCGGCTTCGTCGCCGTCGCCTCCGAGGTGAACTCGCGGGCTGCGCCGATCTACCGCGTCCTCGTCGGCGCGGCCAGTTCGGATCCCGACGTCGCAGCGCTGCTCGATGACCTGAACCGCCAGCGGCGCACGGGCCAAGGGCAGGTCGTGCGCTCGCTGGCTCGTGCCGGCGCGTTGCGACCCGGCCTGCGGCAGCGCGATGCTGCCGACGTGGTCTATACCCTGATGTCGCCCGAGGTCTACCGGCTACTCGTCGTCGACAGGGCATGGGCGCCGGAACGGTACCAGCGCTGGCTCACGGCGACTCTCGCGGATTGTCTTCTGCCGCAAGATGATTGAGCGGCTGACGGGGGTCACGTCTCTACAGCCGCCCGGCCTCCACGTCGAGCATGAAGCGGGCGACAAGAGCGGCGGCTTCTTCGTGATGGGTTTCCAAGAGCTGGTGTGCGCTTTCGAAGACGTGGATTTCCAAACCATCAAGGGCGCGGTTGTAGGCCATGATCTCGTTGAGATCGAAGAAGGGGTCGTGCCTGCCCCAAAGCAGTAGGCAGGGCGGCTGGTGTGCGCGGTGGTAGGCCGCGATGGTCGGGAACCGCGCAATGTGCGACCCATAGTCGGAGAAGATCTTGAATTGGATGTCGGTGATCCCTGGCCGCGACAAGCGCTCCCAGTCGAGATGCCAGCTCTCAGGGGGATAGAGGCATGCCAGGCGGTCCGGCTGATTTCCGATGTACTGGTAGCGGGTTGTCTCGAAGTTCATCCACTCGGGCAGCTTGGCCCTGTTCGCCTCGGTGGGATCGGCGAAGAATGCCTTCGGGGCGTCCCAATCCGGTCCAAGCCCCTCGTCATGGGCATTGCCGTTCTGGACGATCAGGCCACGGATCCGTTCGGGCCGGCGCGTTGCGAGGTGGTAGCCCACGGGCGTGCCGAAATCGGTGACGAATAGGAAGAAACTTTCGACCTGCAGCGCAGCGAGGAACGCGTCGATCGTGTCGGCAAGGTTGGAGAACGTGTAGTCATAGTCATCGGTGGAGGGTGCGGAGGAGAAGCCGGAACCGGGCAGATCCGGCGCCACGACATAGGCGGTTTCTGCTAGTGGTTCGATGAGATTGCGATACGCGTAAGACGAGTTCGGGTAGCCGTGCAGCAGCAGGATCGCCGGCATCTCCGGGTTTCCAGCATGTCGGTAGAAGATGTCCAAGCCCTGGACCTGGACCGTCTCATGGCGGGTCTTGTGGCGCAATTTTTGCATTCCTCAGTCCTCCTTGTCCTGCCTGGCGGGAGTACCGTCTACCGGATAGTGTGTCTATAGTGGTTACCGGTACTGGTAACCACTAAACACGTAAATTGGGGTTGCGGACATGGCGGACGCAGAGACGAATTGGGTGCCCGAGCATTTCATTGGCGGGCATCCCGCCCTCGACCTCGCGAACGCCGTCTTCAACCGGCGGGTGCCCGAGCCCGACAACGAATTGCTCAAATCGGCCCGCGACGTCGGAAACTGGCTCAAGGCGTCAGGGCTTGCCGGCGATCGCGAGGCCGCGGCGGTTGCCGGGATAGCAAGCGAGCCCTTCGTGGAGCGGATCCACGCGGTAAGGGAGGCATCGGCCCAGATCTTCGGGTCGATCGCTGCGAAAAATGCGACCGCGACGGAGGCGTTGGGCTTCCTATTCTCCTCCGCCGCAAATGGACTTGCCGGCGGTGCCGTCGGACTGAACGGCACGAGACCCGACCTGACCCTTGCCCGGTGGCGGGACCCCGACGCTGTCACGGCGCTGCTGGCCATGCTCTCGATCGAAGGCTTTTTCACCCTGCCGGCCGAACGACTGCGGTCCTGCCCCCGATGCGGCTGGTTGTTCCTGGACACGTCGCGCGGCGGGCAGCGGCGCTGGTGCAGCATGCGGGTCTGCGGAAACCGCGAGAAGGTTTCGCGCCACAGGGCGCATGCCTAGAGGGACGGCTCCATCGTGAGACGCGTCAAACCGATGACATTGCCTGCCGTCGGAGGTCTACGTGAGGATGGACAGCGTGGATTTACCAATACAGCCACCGATCGAGCCGATGTTGGCCAAGGCCCAGTCGAAGGTTCCGCCCGACCCCGGGGTGTGGTCCTACGAGCCGAAATGGGACGGCTTCCGGGCGCTGGTTTTCCGCGACGGCGACGAGGTGGTCTTGCTGTCCCGCAGCGGTAAGGACCTCGGCCGGTACTTCCCCGAACTCCTCGTCGCGTTGCGTGACGAGTTGGCGCCCCGCTGTGTGCTCGACGGCGAGGTCGTCGTTCCCCGGGAGATCGAGGGCCGCATCCGATTGGACTGGGAATCGCTGTCCCAGCGCATCCATCCGGCTGTCAGCCGAATCAAGATGCTGGCCGCCCAGACACCGGCGCACTTCATCGGTTTCGACGCACTGGCCACCGGCGACACGTCGCTTCTCAAAGAGCCCTTCCGGGTCCGTCGCAAGGCCCTGTCCGACGCGGTCAACGAGAAGACGTGGTGCCATGTCACGCGTACGACCGAGGACCCCGAGCAGGGCGCGCAGTGGCTCGACACTTTCGAGGGTGCGGGTCTGGACGGGGTGATCGCCAAACGTCTTGACGGACCGTACCTGCCTGGCAAGCGGGAGATGGTGAAGGTCAAGCATGCCCGCGACGCGGACTGCGTGGCCATCGGGTACCGGATCCACAAGAGCGGCGAAGGCGTCGGATCGATACTGCTCGGTCTCTACCGTGACGACGGTGAACTCCAGATGATCGGTGGTGCAGCGTCGTTCAGCGTGAAAGACCGCATCAAGCTGCTCGCCGATCTGGAGCCGCTGCGTGAGGGCGACAAGGTCAACGACGGTGACCCCAGCCGGTGGAACTCGGCGGCGGACAAGCGCTGGATTCCGGTGCGTCCCGAGAAGGTCTGCGAGGTCGCCTACGATCAGATGGAGGGAAACACGGTGCACGGCAAGCGGTTCCGGCATGCGGTCAAGTTCGTACGCTGGCGGCCCGACCGCGAACCGGCCAGTTGCACCTTCGCCCAGCTCGACGTGCCCCTGAAGTACGACCTCTACGACGTGTTGGAGTCCTGAGATGGCCACGCCTGCAGAAGAACTCGACGTCGACGGCGTCAAGGTCCGGCTCAGTAACCCGGACAAGGTGTATTTTCCGAAGCTGGGCTCCGGTGGCACGAAGCGCAAACTGGTCGAGTACTACCAAGCCGTCGCATCCGGGCCGATGCTCGCCGCGCTACGGGACCGGCCCACGCATCTGCAACGCTTCCCGGACGGCATCGACGGTGAGGAGATCTACCAGAAACGGGTGCCGCAGAAGCATCCCGACTATCTAGAGACCTGCGTGGTGACGTTCCCGTCGGGTCGCACGGCCGACGCGCTCAAGGTCACTCATCCGTCGGCCATCGTCTGGGCGGCGCAGATGGGCACCATCACGCTGCATCCGTGGCAGGTGCGCTGTCCCGATACCGAACACCCCGACGAACTGCGCATCGATCTCGATCCGCAGCCCGGCACCGCGTTCGTCCAGGCTCGTGAGGTCGCCGTGGATGTCCTCAAACCGCTGCTCGACGAGCTCGGGCTGGTCGGCTACCCGAAGACCTCCGGCGGGCGCGGCGTGCACATCTTCCTGCGGATCAAGCCCGACTGGGATTTCATCGCGGTGCGACGCGCGGGAATCGCCTTGGCGCGCGAGGTGGAGCGGCGGGCACCCGATGCGGTGACGACGTCGTGGTGGAAAGAGGAACGCGGGAAGCGGATCTTCATCGACTACAACCAGAACGCCCGCGACCGCACCTTCGCGTCGGCGTATTCGGCGCGCAAGACTCCGATCGCGACCGTGTCGACCCCGCTCAGCTGGGAAGAACTGCGCGACGCCGACCCCGACGACTACACCATCGCGACGGTGCCCGATTTCGTCGCAGGACGCCCGGATCCGTGGGCCGACATCGATTCGGTGGCTCAGTCGCTCGAACCGCTGCTGGAAATGGTCAGCGCAGACGAGGAGCGGGGGCTCTCAGACCTGCCGTATCCGCCGAGCTATCCGAAGATGCCGGGGGAGCCGCCTCGCGTGCAGCCCAGCAAGAAGGTGGCGGCGAACTGGGACGACGACGGCAACCCGGTGAAGGGCGGCTGAGCCGAAACGGTCTGCGGGCGGTGAACGGCCTGTCTACCATCGGGCAGGTGACCTTCGACGTGACGCGACCGCGCTTGATCCCTGTTCGAATTCTCGCCGCCGCGTTGACGGCCCTCGCGATATGGTTCGCGCCCAACGGTATTCCCACGGCGGCCGCCCAGGGGTGTCCCGACATCGAGGTGATATTCGCCCGCGGGACCAACGATCCGCCCGGCATCGGTGGCGTCGGCCAGGCCTTCGTCGACTCGCTGCGCTCCAAGGTCGGCGGCAGGTCGGTAGGCGCGTACGCGGTGAACTACGCCGCCACCATGAACTTCCTGCGGGCCTCCGAGGGTGCCACCGACGCGAACAATCACGCCCAGTTCATGGCCACGAACTGTCCGAACACCAAGCTGGTCCTCGGTGGTTTTTCGCAGGGTGCTGCCGTCGTCGATCTGATGTTGGGTGTCGCGCCGAACGTCGCCGCCATCCCTGGCGTGGGTGCGATACCGGGCCTGAGCGCCGCAATCCCTGGCGTCAATCTGGGCGCGCTTGCGACTCCGCTACCGCCCGACGCCGCGAACCGCGTGGCCGCCGTCGCGGTGTTCGGCAACCCTCTCGGCAGGATCATGGGTCCGCTGAACGTCCTCAGTCCCGCGTTCGGCGCACGGACCATCGACCTGTGCAACCCCAACGACCCGATCTGCGACAAAGGCGATCTGGACAACCGGGCCCCGCACCATCAGTACATCCCGGGGATGACTGATCAGGCGGCGACGTTCGTCGCCGGACTGGTTTAGTCCCCCGTGCGCTGAACCTTCGAGTCGAAGTCGCTGTTGAACGGGCAAGCGCCGGTGACGGTGTAGTGCCCGGTTCCGGTGAGCAGCGTGATCGGATCCTGCGCAGGCGAAGGCAGCGGGTACTGCAGGGTGATCTCGCGATGGGCCGGCCCGCCCTCCTTGCACGTCGAATCCGACGACCTGTTGGCCAAGACGAACTGGTTCTTGGAGTAGATGAGGATCTTGACGTCGTTGGGGGTCAGCCAGTAACTCAGGCAGCGCTCGCCGGTTCGGAGGCAGTAGGTCTGGATGTCGAAGCTCACATCGGCGCTGCGATTGCCGTCCTTGTATGTGTCGACCTCTTGATAGCTGCCGTACAGCGCTTCCGCCGGCGATACCACCCGGGCAGGCAGGGTTGCGGGATCGACGACGGAGACACCACTCTCGGCATCCCCTGTGCGGGTGAACGTCACTGGTCGATTGCTGGCGCAGCTTGGGTTCGTCGACCGGACGATGAACTCCCCCTCCAGCGACCCATCGGGCTGTGACTGCAGCGACATCGACTCCCAGACCTCAGTCGAGCCGACGCCCTGACACGTCCCCTGCTTCGCGCTCACCGACTCCCATCGATCGTCCACCTCATCAAGCACCAATGTCGTTGCCGTGCTCAAAGTTCCATTGACCTTCGTCGCGCTCGCCACGCACGCGCCGTTGTTGCACGCCGACTTGATCACCCACGTCTCACTGCCGCCTGACGCGCCTTGGAACGGCTGACCGTTGGGCTGGGTGGGGGCACCGAACGCGGCGGCGAACGTGCCGTTCGGTCCCGCGCCGGGTGGTGGCGGTGGTGGGCGGCTGGGATCTGATTCGTCGCCGCCGATTACGAGGAGGATGGTTGCGACGGCGGCGACGATCATCACGACGGCGATCGGTACCACCACCGCAGTGCGCCGCCACCACGGCCAGGACTCGTCGTCGTCGAGCCCCTTCTCCGCGGTGGAGGTATCAGGTGGCGACGGTGGACGCGGATCCTCCACCGGTCGGGCCTCGTAGGAGCTGCCGCGCTCTCGGCATGCGGCGCCGGCGCACCAAGATGCGTTGGCGCCCAAGCCTTCTGCACGTGCTCGGGCGGGCCGGCCTGGGTCGGGGCCCACGGGGGCTGGTGTCCCTGGTCGGCCGGTTGAGCCTGCGTCGGCGCCCAGGCCTTCTCGACATGCTCCGGTGCGCCGGCCTTGGTCGGCGCCCACTGGGGCGGTGCCTGTTCGGCCGGCCGGGCCTGTGTCGCGTCCGCGGCCGGTCGGGCCTGTGTCGCGGCCGGTCGGGCCTGTGTTGCATCCGCGGCCGGCTCCGCCTGTCTCCGCGGGCCGGGCCTGCGTTTTGTGCCAGTGCTTTTCGGTGTCCTCATCTTGGAATGCCCGCGTCGAAGCTGAAGGGGCAACTCCGGCTGCCGTCGGCGCCGAACCGGGTTTGGCCGGCTGGGTGCGGCGGCCGTTGACGATCGCCGCCGAAGCCGCGCGGGCCATCTCCGTCGTCGTTCCGTACCGCTTCTCGGGATCCTTGGCCATACCGGAGGCGATGACTGCGTCCAGCTCGGGCGACACCCCCGGAATCTTGATGGACGGCCGAGGCGGCGGGGTCGTGAGGTGACCGGCGATCTGCTGTTCCACGCTGTCCCCGGGGAACGGCCTGCTGGACGTAAGGCATTCGTAGAGCACGCACGTCAATGCGTAGATGTCCGAACTTTTATCCGACTGGCCGGTGGTAAAGCGCTCGGGCGCCATGTACGGCCAGGTGCCGACCACGTTGCCGGTGGCCGTCAACTTCGTCTCACCGGCTGCGCGCGCGATGCCGAAATCGATCAGATACGAGAAGTCATCCTCGCCGACCAGAATGTTGGAGGGCTTCACATCGCGGTGCACGAGCCCGATCTTGTGTGCTGCGTTGAGCGCCGACGCGATCTGCTCGATGATCTTCACCGCTCGCGCGGGCTCCATCGGGCCTTCGGACAGAACGTTTTCGAGGTCCTGTCCTTCGATCAGCCGCATGTCCACATATAGCCGGCCCTCGATCTCGCCGAAGTTGTGGATGGGGACGACGTGTGGGTTGTTCAGCCCCGCCGCGGCGAATGCCTCGTGCCGAAACCGCTCCTCGAAGGTGGGATCTGCGGCCAGCTGCGCCGGCAGCACTTTGACCGCAACGACTCGCCGGGTGGCGGTGTCGAATGCCTTCCAGACCTCACCCATGCCGCCACGGCCGATCAACTCGACGAGGCGGTACTTGCCGAAGGGCGTGCCCTCCACTACGCCTCCTGTGGACGGTGGCAAACCAGCGGGTTCTCAGTCTTCACGATCGGGCAGCCGCCCGGTCCCTTATTAGAGATTGATGCGGCCGTCGGCATACCGCAAGCCACAAGGCGTGATCGGATCCGCAAGCTTCTTACCTCCGCCGCTGCGAGATGAGGTCAGGCACGTATCTAGCCCGACTATCCCTTGAGAACGCAAAGTGACTACATGATATGGCTGATCGCATTCCCGCGTAAGGATGCCATCAGCCGTCAATATTTGCTGTTTTCGCGGAATGTGTCGCGTCGCACGCCGCCTGACTGGGAGAATTCAACGATCTGACGTGTTCGGGGGAATCGCCAGCTTGAACGGGGTTGCTCATGTCCGTGTTTCGCCGGCCCAAGGCGGATCTGTCGATGGTCGTTGCGCTGCCCGCTTTTGTTGCCGACGCCGCTGTCCGGCTCGCTCCGCCGACAATCTGATCTAGGAAACGACTATGCAAGATCCAACGGCACTGGGACGTGTCCAAGAAAGATCCAAGACCGACGACCGAAGCTCACGTCAGTCAGCAAGCCACTTGAGCAGGAGCAGGTCCTCATGAGCATCAAGCACGTCGCCGCCACCACCACAACCGTCAGAGGCCTGGCCGTCGCCGTGGCATCAGTCGTGGCCTTTTCGTCCGCGGCTTTGGGTGTGGGGGCGGTCCCCGCGCTCGCTCAGCCCACGGAAGAGACGACGATCGTAGACACCCCGGTCTACGAAGAAACCCCGGTTGTTGAGGCGCCGCCGGTTGTTGAGGCGCCGCCGTTGTGGAGGCCCCGCCGGTTGTGGAGGCCCCGCCGGTTGTGGAGGCCCCGCCGGTTGTTGAGGCCCCAGTGGAAACCCCGGCTCCGGTCGTGACAGAGGAGGCGCCGCCGGTGGTGACGGAGGAGGCGCCTACGGTGAACACCCCGGAGGTCGAACCCGAAGTGCCGCCGGCGACGCCCGACACCGAGACACCGCCGACCGATTCCACTGGTGGATCGACTGATACGCCGACGGGTGGAACCGGTGGAACCGAAGGCACCGGTGGAACCGAAGGCACTGAAGGCACCGGTGGAACCGAAGGAACCGGTGGAACCGAAGGAACCGGTGGAACCGGTGGAACCGGTGGCACTGAAGGAACCGGTGGCACCGAAGGAACCGGTGGAACCGGTGGCACTGAAGGAACCGGTGGCACAGAAGGAACCGGTGGAACCGGTGGCACTGAAGGAACCGGTGGCACCGAAGGAACCGGTGGCACCGAAGGAACCGGTGGCACTGAGGGAACCGGTGGAACCGGTGGCACTGAAGGAACCGGTGGAACCGAAGGAACCGGTGGCACTGAAGGAACCGGTGGAACCGGTGGAACCGGTGGAACCGGTGGCACTGAAGGAACCGGTGGCACTGAAGGAACCGGTGGAACCGAAGGAACCGGTGGAACCGAAGGAACGACCGGAGACAGCGCCGAGACTAATCCCGCAGGTGGGACGGTCGTGTCGAACGACGAGCTGGCTGCCGGAGAAACCTTGACTCCCGAGCCAAAGCAGACGGAAGCCTCCCCGGCGGACATCGAAGCCGCCAAGACCGCGAAACCGGTCGACGTGAATCCTCCGCCTGCTCCCGAGGCCGAGGTCGAAGAGTTGCACAACCTCGTGCTGACCGGCGAAGTCAAGACTGGTGGCCCACTTAGTCCGGAGGCGACTATCAAGGTCGAGGCCAAGGTTGCGCAATGGCAGCCCGACTGGGTGCAGTACGACAAGTACTACCGGCCGTTGATCTTCAATCCCTATCCCGAGCCCATGAAGGTGGTTTACGACGTCGGCGGCCAACCGCGGATCGTGATCATCGAACCGTTCGGCCGAGTGGTCACCGAGGTGCGGGATGCGGGTTCGTACAACTTCTCGGCAATACGCCTCAACGTGTTCGGAATCCCCATCGACCTCGCCGTGGGCAACTTCTTCGGCGGCGGCTATGTCCCCGGACCGGGGCAGCCGCCACCGCCGCCGCCGCCGCCGGTGCAGACCCTCAACGACGTCCCGGTTCAGGTCCAGTACACCAACGCGACCTACGCTCCGATGGTTGTCCGCAAGGTCGTCGACGTGGGTCCCGATCCGACCAACAACAACCTCCACAAGGTCCTGCTCGACGGCGTGACGCCTGCGTGGGGTGAGTGGAAGAACAACGAGGCGGGCGTGCCGCAGTTCGTGGTCAACGAGACGCAGAGCTTCCCGGGGATGGAAGCCCCTGGGGAAGGACCGCTGCCCGGAAACTACGACCTGAAACTGGTGAGCGACTCGAAGCCCACCGGGATCGGCGGCTCTGACTTCATGCTCATCGCGGGGGCCGCCTTGGTCGCGGTCGTAGCGGTCGGCGCAATTGCCATGACGGTCCTCGGCAAGCGACGACGGTCAGCGCTCTGACGCGGTGCCCGAGCGCGGCCGAAATGCCGCGCTCGGGCGCGCACCAGATTTGAGTAGATACATGCACGTTTCGTCGACCGTCCGGAAGTGGTCCGCGGGCCTGGCGCTGGTTGCCATCGTCGCCAGCGGCATCGGCGTCGCGGCGGCGATGATCTTTGGCAGCATCACCGCGCCGAAACCGTCTGAGCGAACCGCGACCCCGCGGACGACGCTGGCGCCGCCCTCGCCGAAGGTGCCGACCCCTATTGAGTTCGCCGTCGGGGTGATCGTCACCGAGCAGACCTGTGCGCCCGAAGGACCGTGCAGCTACAAGTACACGATCGAGCCGAAATACATTGGCCTGCACCCCCTGCCAGAGACACCGTTCACGGTCTTCTACGAGGTGCTCGGGGGTAATGCGCCCCAGAAGGGTGAGTTCACCGTGCACAAGGACCAGGCGCAGATCCTGAAGGACGTCGTCCTGGAGGGCCCGCCCGGAGCGCAGCTCAAGGCCAACGTCATGAGCGTCACCGGCTGAATATCGCAGTTCTTGCCCGTCGCGATGGGCGCGGCAGCATTGTTAGCGGTATGACAAAGGCGTCACTTCTGCGGGCCGGCGAAGGTTTACCGCGCGACGTCCAGGGCGCTGCCGATCCCCGCTTCGGAAACGTCATGCGACTCTTCGCCGGACTGTTCCCTGGCCGTCGGTTCGGTGGTGGAGCGTTGGCGGTCTACATCGACGGCAGACCCGTTGTCGATGTGTGGACGGGATGGTCCGACAGAACCGGTGAGCACGCGTGGACAGCTGATACGGGGGCGATGGTGTTCTCCGCGACCAAGGGGGTTGCGGCGATGGTCATCCACCGCCTGGTGGATCACGGCCTGCTGTCCTATGACGAGCCTGTCGCGCAGTACTGGCCCGAATTCGGCGCCAGCGGCAAGGACGACATCACCGTGCGCGACGTCCTGCGGCACCGATCCGGGCTGGCGCATCTCAAGGGCGTGACCAAAGACGATCTACTCGATCACCTGCTGATGGAAGAGCGCCTCGCCGCCGCACCGGCCGATCGCCAGCGGGGCTGGCCCGCCTACCACGCGCTGACGTATGGATGGATTCTCTCCGGCCTCGCCCGGGCCGTGACGGGTATGGGAATGCGTGAGCTCATCCGCGTCGAAGTCGCGCAACCGCTGAACACGGATGGGCTGCATCTCGGTCGTCCACCGGCCGGATCGCCGACCAAGGTAGCGCAGATTCTGGCGCCGCAGGGCAACCGCGCGAATCCGCTTTTCGACTTCGTCGCACCGAAGGTGGCCGGGTTGCCGCTGTCAGGTGCATTCGGCGCGATGTTTTTCCCTGGCATCAAATCCTTTGTGCAGGGCGATATCCCGTTCCTCGACGGCGAGGTGCCTGCAGCCAACGGTGTGGTGACGGCACGTGGTCTGGCCAGGATGTACGCCGCGATCGCCAACGGCGGCAGCATCGACGGCGTCGAACTGCTGTCAGCGGAATTGACGAGGGGACTCATCGGAAATCCCAAGCCGTGGCCGGATCTGAACATCGGCGTGCCGATGCCGTTCCATCTCGGTTATCACGAATCGCCGATTCCCGGACTGCTCAAGGGCTTCGGCCATATCGGCCTCGGCGGGACCCTCGGATGGGCCGATCCGGAATCCGGCAGCGCCTTCGCTTTCATCCACGATCGGCTACTTACGCCGATGGTCCTCGACATGGGCGCCTTCGCGGGTCTCGCCCGGCCACTGCGCAATGCCATCACCGCCGCGCGCCGCGGCGGTCCGATGGTGGTCCCGAAATACGGTGCGCGGTACCGGGACTCGCCCGTTGAGAAGAAAGTAGTGGGGCGGCGCTAGCCGATCGGGACAGTGCCCCGGGCCTGCGGCAGCGGAAGGTCGTTGTACGTGGCGATGCCCGGTGCTGCCGCGACGACGGCCGGAATGGCGTGAATCGGCGGCAGCGCGGTGATTATGTGGCCGAGCCCCATGAAGTCTTCCATCGACGTCGCCTTCTCGATGAAGTCCGGCGGCGGTAGGAAGCCGACTTGCATTGTCACCGTCGGCAGCCCTTCGATCGTGATCTTCCAGGGATCGCCATCGACATTCCAGTCTGGGTCCAGGGTCTGGCCCTTGCGCCACCGAACATTGAGATCCACGACGGTTTTGCCGCCGACACGTCCCTGCCAGCTCGCGAAGACGCCTGCCACGTGTCCTGCCTTGATGGTCCACGATGCCATCACGACGTCCTCAGTCGTTTGTGCGTACTCGGCTTCACAGATGATTTCATCGAGCTCGACCCCCAACGAATCTGCAACCAGCCGAACCGCCTCGGCGAAGATCGCTGTGCCCTGCGACATCATTGGCTGCAGGTTGGGATCGTCGATCGGCATGCCGAAGCCACAGGGCCGCTCGGTGTCCGGTGAGTCGTAGAACGTCGTGTCTGAGGCTTCGGCGACGATGACCTTGTCCACCCTTGTGCAGCCGTTGGCCGCCACGATGGCGAGCAACTCGGCGAAGCCTGGGCTGACGCCCGAACCGAACAGTGTCGATCCGCCCCGCTGGCACGCCTGTTCGAGTTTGTCCCGGCCGTCGCCGAGGTTGTGTCCGGTGATGAAGGCGGCGGATGCGACGACGTTCACGCCGGCTTCGAGGATGCGGACGAGTTCGTCGACGTCGTTCCACATCGGGTTGTAGACCACGACATCGGGTTTGAGCGCGAGCAGTGCATCGACGTCGTTGGTGGCCTTGACGCCGAGGGGTTCGATACCGGCCAGCTCGCCGGCATCCACGCCCGATTTGTCCTTTGACCACGCGTAGAGGCCGACGAGTTCGTAGTTCGGGTTCTTGGCGATCGCCTCGACCGAGCTCTTTCCGACATTTCCCGTCGTCCACTGGACGACCCGGTATGGGGTGTTTGGCACGCGCTCAGCATAGGGAAGCTCGGCGCGGCGCGGGGCCTCGACCCCGACAGCGCGCGCATGGTCTCACTGACGCCTCCAACATCGCGCAATCGGCCGCGCAGACTGTCGCCGCGAAGACAGGGTCGGGGCGTGCACCGTCACCGTGCGGAAACCGAACCGCAGGACACCTACCGTTACTTGTGAAGCTGGCGATTGTTGGCCAGTGCCGGGGTAACGGTTGCCCGGCCCAGTTGCTGCGTTCTTGCCCGGCCGGGCGGACGGGATTTGGTTCCCCGTATCCCTGGCCGGTGGCAGCTCCTGGTACTCACCTTTCGGCAGTGGGGCGTGGCCTGGTTGGTAGCTCTCACGACGCGATCCTCTGGTCGCGTGCGTGTCACACCTTCCCGTCGCCGCGCCTTGAAACCTGGGGCGCGTCGACCGATCACCGGGCGGCTGCCCGGCGTCGGGTGACGTTTCTATTCGGTGTGTGCCAGTGCTGATGTTGGCACCTCAGCAGTGTCAATAACTCATCCGCGCCCTCCCGGCTGACGGTCTTGTTTTGTTGGGGTGGACTGTATGCGCAGCCACTGACACCCCCGGCGACACCAACACCGACACCAGCGCCGCCAACGCGCCGCTGACCGACAACGACCAACCACACGGTCAGCTGCTCACAACCCGGCGCTGCGCCGAGTGCTCGAATCGGCTGAAGCTACCGAGCATGACGCAGAAACCCAGTTCGAGTTCGAACTGCACGTGGTAATCGCCGGTCTGGAACAAGTTCTCGACGGCGCGGAACAGTTGTGAGGCAACCGATTACAGCGGGGTGAGTGCGACCTTCCCGGTGCGCTGCTGGCCGCTGCCGTCGATCCACGTGAGGTCGATGACGTCGCCGGGATAGTGGCGGTCGAGCACGTACGTCAGGGTGGTTGCGCTATCCAGCGGTGTGCCGTCCAGAGTCGTGAGAATGTCGCCGCCCACCAACCCGGCCCGTTCGGCGGGGCCGCCGCGCAGGACGTCTGCGACGAGCACGCCCGGCCGCTCTGCTGGAGCGGTGCGCACACCGACGCCGAGCAGCACCGGGGGTCCGATGTGCACCGTTTCGGACGCTGCTCCCGAGCGGATCTGATTCGCGATGGCCATCGCGTCGTTGATGGGAATTGCGAAACCTTTGCCGCCCGGGCCCATTCGGAAGTTCACCGACGCGGCGGTCGTGATTCCGACGACCTGCCCGGCTCCGTTCACGAGGGGGCCTCCGGAGTCGCCGGCGACGACCGGCGCCGCGAATTCGATCAGGCCGGTCAGCTCGTCCTTGCTGCCGGTGAGCGTGTCCTCGGCGGTGACGCTGCGGCCGAAGCCGGTGACGGTGCCGACCTCCTGGGTTAGCGGCGCGTTGCTGCCTTGCGCGTTGCCCAGGGCGACGACGGGCTCGCCCTCCGCCAGGATGGCGGAGTCGCCTATCGGTGCGGCGGGCAGACCGCCGGCGCCCAGCAGCTGCAGCACCGCGATGTCGCGCCGGCGGTCGTAGCCGACGAGTTCAGCCGGAAACGAGCGGCCGGCGACGCTGACGGTGATGACGTCGGCGCCGCCCACCACGTGGAAGTTGGTCACTACCTGACCGCCCGGATCCAGCACGATGCCTGCGCCGTTACCGATTGCGTTCTGGTAGTGGATCTCGGTGTCGATGCGTGCCACGGCCGGCTCTACCTGGCTCACCGCGGCGGCCGGGTCTCCGGGGGCGGCTGTGGACGCCGCCGGATTCACCGGCGCGACCAGCGCCAGGACCGCGACAAGCGCGGTCAACGGCGTCGCTAGCGAGCGACGCATCGGGAATATGCGCATCAGACTATTCTGCCCGAAATCGAGATTTCTAATCCTCGACCGCGAGACCGCCGCGCAGACGTCTGCGGCGACGACGCGTCGACTGGACCTTCTCGGACGTGCCGCTATCAGGTGATTTGCCGTTGGACGGCTTGGTGCCGGAGTCCTCATCTGCGGATGTGGCCTTCGCCTCATCGGGCTCCGCCTCCGGCGCATCTGGCTCCTCGGCGGTCGACTCGGACTCTTCGGCCGTCGACTTGGGCTCTTCGGCCTCGACCGTGACCTCGGCCGGCTTGTCCTCGGACTGGTCGTCTGCGTCGGGCGCGGCCTCCTCGTCGGTGGTCGTTTCCGGCGACACCTCGTCCTCGGTCTCCGCAGCCGTGTCGTCTGTGGTGTCCGTGGCGTCGCCGTCCTTCTTGCGGCGGCCGCGGCGCCGCTTCGGCGTCTTGGGCTTGAGCGGTTTCGGCGGTGGTGGGGCCAACTCGGCGATGTCGGCCAGGTAGAACGCGAAAATCGCAAGCAGCGCGATCGCGGCAGCGGCGCCGTAGAGGCCGAAAAGCCACTCACCTGCATCATCGAGCGAGAGCCAGATCTCGCTTATCGCCGCGCCGAGGATCAGCACACCGGCCAGGACGTGTAGCACTATCGATGCCGTCCGTAGCCGCAGGGCCAGCAGCGGCGTGCGGAACTCCGGCCGGCGCGTACGCAACAGAGTGAACACCACCGGCAGCGCCGCCAGGCCGATCAGCACACCGGTGACGATGCGCAGCACGGTGCCCAGCGTGTGCGACGTTTCGCCCATCAACTCCCACCAGCGCGGGAGGACGAAAGCGAAATAGAGGGCCGCGGCAACACACGAGAACGAGGCGTGCCACAGGACCGCGACCCAGCGTCGCATACTCCTCCTTGAGGTTGGTTGGCCGAGGTGCGACCAGGCTATTCGTTATGTAGTCGCACCCCGGCCAAAGTGCGGAGGATAGGGGATTTGAACCCCTGAGGGCTGTTAACCCAACCCGCGTTCCAGGCGAGCGCCATAGGCCACTAGGCGAATCCTCCGCCGGTCATGGTAGCGGACCGGGCTGATGCGCCCGTCGAGTTGCACGCGCAGCGGGTACTAGACTCCGTTCTGGACCCCGCGCGGCGTCTATCCTGTGAACTCCCCCAGGGCCGGAAGGCAGCAAGGGTCAATGGGCTCTGGCGGGTGCGCGGGGTCCCCTTGATTTCCCGCCTCCGGTGAAAGGCGTCTCGTGTCGTTTCAGTCGCTCGGCCCTGCGGAACTCCGCGCGCAGCACGAGCTGCAGACGCGCGATTACGCCGACCTCAAGGCGAAGGGTCTCAAGCTCGACCTCACCCGAGGCAAACCGTCGGCGGCCCAGCTGGATCTGTCCAACGCCCTGCTGGAGCTCCCGGGGAAAGACGCCTTCAAAGACGGTGACGGCACCGATACCCGCAACTACGGCGGCCTGCACGGGCTGCCCGAACTGAGAGCCATCTTCGGCGAGCTGCTCGGCATCGGCGTGCCAAACCTGATCGCGGGCAACAACGCCAGCCTGGAGTTCATGCACGACGTCGTGACGTTCACCATGCTGCACGGTGGTGTCGATTCGCCGCGGCCGTGGGTCTCCGAGTCCGAGCTGAAGTTCCTCTGCCCGGCGCCGGGATATGACCGGCACTTCGCGATCACCGAAACCCTCGGCATCGAGATGATCACCGTGCCGATGCAGGAGGACGGCCCGGACGTCGACATGATCGAGGAGCTGGTCGCAGTCGATCCGGCCATCAAGGGCATGTGGTGCGTTCCGGTGTACTCGAACCCGACCGGGGTGACATATTCTTGGGAGAAGGTGCGGCGGCTGGTTCAAATGCGGACTGCCGCAAGTGATTTTCGGCTGATATGGGACAACGCCTACGCGGTGCACACGTTGACCCACGACTTCGCGGCGAACATCGACATCCTGGGGTTGGCCGAAGCCGCGGGCAATCCGAACCGGCCGCTGGTGTTCGCGTCGACTTCGAAGATCACCTTCGCCGGTGCCGGGGTGAGCTTCTTCGGCGGCTCGCTGGGCAACATCGCCTGGTACCTGCAGTACGCGGGCAAGAAGTCGATCGGGCCGGACAAGGTCAACCAGCTTCGGCATCTGCGGTTCTTCGGTGATGCCGATGGTGTGCGCCTGCAGATGCAACGCCACCGGGAGCTGCTGGCCCCGAAGTTCGCCGCCGTGGCCGAGATCCTTGCCGACCGGCTGGGCCAGTCGAAGATCGCGTCGTGGACCGAGCCGAAGGGTGGATACTTCGTGAGCCTGGACGTGCTGCCGGGCACGGCGCGCCGCACCATCGCGCTGGCGAAGGACGCCGGAATCGCGGTGACCGAGGCCGGGGCGACGTTCCCGTACCGAAAAGACCCGGAGGACAAGAACATCCGGATCGCACCGTCGTTTCCGCCGCTGCCCGAGTTGCGCGAGGCGATGGACGGCCTGGCGACCTGTGCGCTGCTTTCGGCCACCGAAGCGCTGCTGAAGGACTAATGGACCACTGGGCCCCACCCTGTCGCCGGCTCTCGGTAGCCTGCTGAGCGTGGCGCTCTACCGCAAGTACCGACCGGCTACCTTCGCCGACGTGGTTGGCCAGGAGCACGTCACCGAACCGCTGTCCACCGCGCTGACGGCCGCGCGCATCAATCACGCCTACCTGTTCTCAGGGCCGCGCGGGTGTGGGAAGACGTCGTCGGCACGAATCCTGGCCCGCTCGTTGAACTGTGAGCAGGGGCCGACGGCCACGCCGTGCGGGGTCTGCGACTCATGCGTGGCGCTCGCGCCGAACGGGGGCGGCAGTGTCGACGTCACCGAACTCGACGCGGCCAGTCACGGCGGTGTCGACGACACCCGCGAGCTTCGCGACCGCGCCTTTTACGCCCCGGCACAGTCGCGGTATCGCATCTTCATCATCGATGAGGCGCACATGGTCACCACCGCAGGCTTCAACGCCCTGCTGAAGATCGTCGAGGAGCCGCCGGAGCATCTGATCTTCGTCTTCGCCACCACCGAGCCCGAGAAGGTGCTGCCGACCATTCGCTCGCGCACCCACCACTACCCGTTCCGGTTGTTGGCGCCGCGCACGATGCGCTCACTTCTCGAGCGCATCTGCGCGCAGGAGAACGTGACGGTGGACGACGCGGTGTATCCGCTCGTCATCCGCGCCGGCGGCGGGTCGCCCCGAGACACGCTGTCGGTGCTCGACCAGTTGTTGGCCGGCGCGGAGGGCAATCAGGTCAGCTACCCGCGGGCATTGGCGCTGCTGGGCGCAACGGACGTTGCGCTGATCGACGATGCGATCGATGCGCTCGCGGCCGGAGACGCCGCCGCCCTGTTCGGAGCAGTCGAGGGTGTGATCGACGCCGGCCACGACCCGCGGCGGTTCGCCAACGATCTGCTCGAGCGTTTTCGCGATCTGATTGTGCTGCAGTCGGTTCCCGACGCGGTCGCCCGCGGCGTGGTGGACGGGCCCGAGGACGTGTTGGAACGGATGCGAGATCAGTCGACACGGGTCGGCACCGCCACGTTGACCCGCTACGCCGAGGTCGTGCACGCCGGGCTCGGCGAGATGCGCGGGGCAACCGCGCCCCGGTTGCTGCTCGAAGTCGTGTGCGCGCGGCTGCTGCTGCCGTCGGCCAGCGACACCGAGTCGGCGTTGTTGCAGCGCGTCGAGCGCATCGAGACCCGCATGGACATGTCGATTCCTGCCGGAGAGCAATCCGGGGCGCCGAAGCAGTACAGCCGCAGGAGCACGACTGAGCCGCAGGCTTCCCGAGCGCCCACTGAGCCGACGCGCGCGCCGGTGCGCAAGCCCGCACTCGAGCCGACGGTGGCGGCCGAGCCTGCGCCGGAACCGAAGGTCGTCGAGCCTACGGCGACTCCTGCGCCAAGACCGGAACCCAAGCCGGAACCGAAATCGGACTCACCGCCGCCGGTGCGACAACCGGCCGACCCCGTCGTCGCGGCGCCCCCACCCGCGGGCGTCACAGGCGAGCCCAACGCGGCGGCGGTGCGCAGCATGTGGACGACAGTGCGCGAGAAGGTCCGTCAGCGCAGCCGCACCACCGAGGTGATGCTGGCGGGCGCGATCGTCCGCGCCGTCGAGGGCGACACTCTGGTGCTCAGCCATGAGTCCGCGCCGCTGGCCAAGCGGCTGACCGAACAGCGCAATGCCGACGTCATCCGTGAGGCGCTCAAGGACGCGTTGGGCGTCGACTGGAAGATCCGGTGCGAGGCAGGCCCTCCCGACGCCTCGGCGCCTGAGCCCCAGGAGCCGGCGGCGGCCGTCGTGCCGCGGCAGCGCGAGGTCGACGACGAGGAGAGCATGCTGGCCGAGGCGGGCAGCGACACCTCCGAGACGCCGCGGCGCGACCCCGAGGAAGTGGCGCTGGAGCTACTCCAGAACGAACTCGGCGCCCGTCGCATCGACGGCGGCTAACAGGCTAAGGCGTCCACCACGGCCGCAGCGGGAGGCCGCCGTCATTGCCGCGCGCGTCGAGCTTGACAGCCAGAACCTGGTGCAGCTGAACGATATTCGTCTCGAAGCCCACCCGTGAGCCGGCCATGTACAGCCCCCACACCTTTGCGGTGGGCAGCCCGACCTCTTCGACGGCCTCGTCCCAGTGCTCGACGAGGTTGCGGCACCAGTCGCGCAGCGTCAGCGCGTAGTGGTGCCGCAGGTTCTCCTCGTGCACCACTTCGAGGCCGACGTCCTGCGCCTCGGTGATGATGCGACCGGATCCCGTCAGCTCACCGTCGGGGAAGACATAGCGGTCGATGAAACCGCCTGCGTTGGCACCGGTTCGGTTGTCATGACGGGTGATGCAGTGGTTGAGCAGCAGCGCCCCGGTACGCATCTTCGACTGGAGGAACCGGAAGTACGCCGGATAGTTTTGGACGCCGATGTGCTCGGTCAGCCCGATCGAGGAGACCGCGTCGAACCCGGATTCGCGAATGTCGCGATAGTCGCCATGACGCACCTCGGCCAGGTCGGACAGCCCCTGCTCGGCGATCGCGTTCTGCGCCCACTGCGCCTGCTCCTTCGAGAGCGTGACGCCGATCGCCTTGACCCCGTGCCGCGCGGCGTAGCGGACCATGCCGCCCCAGCCGCAGCCGACGTCGAGCAGTCGGTCACCGGGCGCCAGTCGCAGCTTGTCGAACACCAGCCGGTACTTGTTCTCCTGCGCGTCTTCCAGCGTGGCGTCGGGATCCGGGTAGCACGCGCAGGTGTAGGTCATCGACGGACCGAGCACCCATTCGTAGAACTTGTTCGAGACGTCGTAGTGGTGGTGAATGGCCTCGGCGTCACGAGTCTTGCTGTGGCGCAACCCTTCCACGACGCGACGCCACCGCGGCAGCGCCTCCTGCGGCGGCGGGGCGATCGGCTTCAGATGCTCGATGCCGATCGCGCGGACGATGTTGGCCAGCACGCGCGGGGGCGGAAGCTTGAAGTCGAGCTTGTCGGCCAGCGCCATGAGCAGCTCGTAGGGATCGCCGGGATGAACGCCGAGCGGTTTGAGGTCGCCGGACACATATGCGCGCGCCAGCCCCAGTTCACCGGGAGCGGTCGCGAGGTATGTGGTGCCGCGGGGGGTCAGCAGATCGAGGCCGAGCTCGGCTTCTTCTGGCCCGGCCGTGCTGCCGTCGTACGCGGTGAATTTCAGGGGGACCTGACCCGCGGCGAAGATCTCCAGGATCTCTGCGAGCGTGAGTCGTCCGGCCGGCGCGTGTGTCGATTGTTCTTTGAACGTGGTCATCGTCGTTGCACCGCCTTTGCATACAGGTCGAGGAGTCGGGAGTCGGGGTCGTAGGTCTTTTTGACGGTCTTGTAGGTTTCTCCACCATAGAGTTCGTCGAACTCGTCTGGGCTGTAGTACGCATCGGAATACAGCGATTTGTGACCTTCGAGGTCACTGACTTTGCGTTCGATCAACTTGTTGGTGTGTCCTTCGGTTGGGCCGACCGGCACGGACGACCAGAAGCCGATGTTGACGTAGGTGTGGTGGGCACGGATCGGGTACAGCGGCCAGGTGGTCTCACCGCGGAGCCGCAACGGGCACAACCAGATCGGCTCGATGGGCACGTTGGTCAGGAACCAGTCGACGAACTCGGCCGCCCGTCCGATCGGTACCTCGACGTCCTGAACGACCCGTTCCAGTGGCGGCCGGCCGTTGCGTTTCTCGATCCTGTCGGCGATGTTGAACCGCTGGTCGTAGCCGATCAGCTTCCAGTAGAAGCTGCTGCGCCGGTAGCGTCGCGGCCAGAACCGGCGGATGCGCGGATCCTGAGCGCCGAACGCCCTTGAGCACCAGAACCAGTCGGTGTCCCATCGCCACAGATAGTCGTGGATCGTCAGGCGGTCGTGCTTCTCGCCTTGCGCGTGCTGGATCGAGCGGTAGTAGATCTGCTGGCCGGTGTAGTCGCTGACCGGACCCGGTGTCGCGGTGCGGAACCCGAGCGTCAGGTAGCTTTCGTCGGCCGAGAACACCACGCCGTCGAGGTAGTCGACGGGTGCGCCGTTGTGACCGCCGGTCTCGACGATGCGATCCATCGTCGCGAAGAGGTCCGTCAGCGCGTGGAACCGTAGGTGGTGAATCTCGACGAACGGTTTCACCGGCTCCAGCTCGATCTTGATGCGAACTGAATATCCAAGCGTGCCATAGGAATTAGGGAAGGCTCGAAAGAGGTCGGCATGGTCGTCGGGCGAGGCGGTCAGCACCTCACCAGCTGCCGGTCAGAATGTCCATCTCCAGCACCGACTCGTGCGGCAGACCGTTGCGGAACGACGTCGACTCGATGCCGAGTCCGGTGACCGCCCCGCCGAGGGTGATCGTCTTGAGTTGAGGCACCACCAGCGGTGCCAGGCCGTACGGCAGGGTGGCCGCGACCAGGTCCTCGTAGGTGCACATGCCGGCGACATCGGCGGTGCGGTTCTCGGGGTCGACGGCGATGACGCCACCCAGGCCCGAGACGTCGAGGCCCTTGGTCGACGTCTTGGCGCGGGCTCGAAAGAGGTTCGACGTGGGTTTTGCCAGCCGGACCGTGGCGTTCGGCGGAATCGCCCGATAGCTGGCGAGAAGCCGCTCGACCCCCGCAGAGTGAGCGGACCGTGCGTCGATTTCCACAGCAGACACGGATATACGCTAGTCCGCGGTCGCAGGTGATGCGACCGCACCGACCGCAGTATCACCCCCGATACCACCCCCGACCTAGGAGTTTGCACCGATGGGACAGGTCAGCGCGTCCAGCACCGTCGAGATCGCCGCCGCGCCGGAGACCGTGTTGGCGGCAGTCGCCGACTATGCGACCGTGCGCCCGAAGATTCTCTCCCCGCACTACAGCGAGTACCGGGTGCTCGAGGGCGGCCAGGGCGCCGGCACCGTGGCGTCATGGAAGCTGCAGGCCACCAAATCGCGGGTGCGTGAGGTGAAGGCCAGCGTCGACGTGGCTGGGCACACGGTGATCGAGAAGGACGCCAACTCGACGATGATCACGAACTGGACGGTCTCCCCGGCAGGGGAAGGCTCGTCGGTGACGGTCAAGACGTCGTGGAAGGGTGCCGGCGGCATCGGCGGCTTCTTCGAGAAGACGTTCGCGCCGCTGGGACTGCGCAAGATCCAGGCTGAGGTGCTGGAGAACCTCAAGAAGCAGGTCGAGGGCGCGCTAGCGGCGCGGCGTGGCCGATCAGGAGGGCCTAGGAGGAGCCGAGGAAGCCCGCGATACCGCGCACCACGGCGTCGGCGTACTTCTGCCGGCCCTCGGGTGTCTTCATCAGCGCGGAGTCGGCGGGGTTCTTCATGTTGCCCAGTTCGACCAGGATCGACGGGAACTGCGCGAGGTTGAGCCCGGCGATGTCCGAACGCGGATTCAGGCCTCCCGAGCCGATGTAGGTGGACGGCACCAGGCCCGAGGCCTGCAATTGGTCCTTCATGATCGTGGCGAACCGCACCGACGGCCCGGCCTGCACGTCGTTGAGCGGCGGGGATGAGTACAGGACGTGGAAGCCGCGGCCGTTCGACGGTCCGCCGTCGGCGTGGATGCTGACGACCGCGTCGGGGTGCACCGAATTGGCCAGCGCCGCGCGTTCGTCGACGCACGGGCCCGACGCTGGCGTCGTCGCCGCGCGACATCGCGGTGCGCACACCGAGCGCGGTGAGCGCCTGGCGGATGCGCAGCGTGGTCTCCCACGTGAAGGTGTGCTCGGCATAGCCGTCATCGGTGGAGGTGCCGCTGGCCTGGCAGTCCTTGGTGCCACCGCGGCCAGTGGGCACCTGGCGGCTGATGCGACGAGTCGTTGACGGCGTTGTGGCCGGGGTCGAGGAAGACGATCTTGCCGGCGATGTTGGCCGGCGCCGCCGACGCTGGTCTGACTAGCGTCGATGCGGCGATGAGTAGTCCGGTCGCCACGGCGGCTGCAGCCGCGTATTGCTCTGATGGCACCGACACGCAGGCAGGCATGCACGGGCGCCACCGTAGCGCCGACCCCGACTACGGTTGAAACCTCAACCCGACGGACGACGCAACCAAGTCGAGACCAATACGCAAGGGGATCGTCATGCAACCCGGTAGTGGTGGCCAGCCCGATATGTCCGCACTCCTGGCTCAGGCGCAGCAGGTGCAGCAGCAGTTGATGGAGGCTCAGGCGGCGCTGGCTGCGGCCGAGGTCAACGGTCAAGCGGGTGGTGGTCTGGTGCAGGTCACGATGAAGGGCAGCGGCGAGGTGATCGCGGTGCGGATCGACCCGAAGGTCGTCGACCCCGAGGACATCGAGACCCTGCAGGATCTCGTCGTCGGTGCGATCGCGGATGCCTCCAAGCAGGTCACCATCCTGGCGCACGACCGTCTCGGGCCGTTGGCCGGCGGGATGGGCGACATGGGTCTGCCAGGACTCTGACTTGTTCGAGGGACCGGTCCAGGATCTGATCGACGAGCTCGGCAAGCTGCCGGGTATCGGGCCGAAGAGCGCGCAGCGGATTGCGTTTCACTTGCTTTCCGTCGAGCCGCCACAGATCGACCGGTTGACCGCGGTGCTGGGCAGGGTCCGCGACGGGGTGACGTTCTGCGCGGTGTGCGGCAACGTGTCCGACGAGGATCGGTGCAGGATCTGTTCGGATTCTCGCCGCGACGGCTCGGTGGTGTGTGTCGTCGAGGAGCCCAAGGATGTGCAGGCCGTCGAGCGCACCCGCGAGTTCCGCGGCCGCTATCACGTGCTGGGCGGTGCCTTGGATCCATTGTCGGGTATCGGGCCTGAGCAACTGCGAATCCGTGAGCTGCTGAACAGGATTGGCGAACGGGTCGACGGCGTGGACATCACCGAGGTGATCATCGCGACCGATCCGAACACCGAAGGCGAAGCCACGGCGACGTATCTGGTGCGGATGCTGCGCGATATCCCCGGTCTCACCGTGACGCGTATCGCCTCGGGTCTCCCGATGGGTGGTGACCTGGAGTTCGCCGACGAGCTGACGCTGGGCCGCGCGCTCGCCGGCCGCCGCGCCATGGCCTAGGTTCCTTGTCGCGCCGCCTAGACGCGGCGCGGGGCTGCCAGACGTTCCTTGCGCAAGAGCGCGACCTCGTCGATCTCCAACGGGGCCAGGTCGCCGACCACGCGCGAAAGCAGGTAGTCGGCGAGTTGCGGATTGCGCGCCAGACACGGCCCGTGCAGATACGTCGCGACGACGCTGCCTTGGACTGCCCCGTCGATGCCATCACCCGCACGGTTGCCCGCTCCGCTGACGACTCGGGCCAACGGCTGCGCCGCAGGACCCAGAACCGTTCCGCCGCGGTGGTTCTCGAAGCCCGTCAAGCGTTCCGACAGCCCGGGCAGCAGCGGCTGCGACACTACTTCGCCGATCGTCCGCGTGTCCTGCGGGGACGTCGTGACATCGAGCATCCCGACGCCTTCAACACGCTCGCCCGACGATGTCTCATACCAGTGGCCCAGCACCTGGATCGCCGCGCAGATCGCCAGCACCGGTGCACCCCGCGCCGCGGCCTGCTGCAGACCTGGAAACCGCTGCAGGTGCCTGGTCGCCAATCGCTGTGCGTAATCCTCTGCTCCGCCAAGGGTGTAGAGGTCCAGCTCGGCCGGCACCGGGTCAGCCAGGGTGATCTCGACGATCTCCGCGTCGAAGCCGCGCAACCGCAGACGTTGGCGCAACACCACCGAATTGCCGCCGTCGCCATAGGTTCCCATCACGTCGGGCAGTACGAGCCCGATCCGCACCTTCGACTCACGCACGTCGCGACAACGCTCGTTGCAGGGTGAGGAATGCGGTGTAGTTGGCGACCACCTCGACGTGCCCCGCAGGACAGGACGTGATCGCCTCAACGGCGTTGTGCACCAACGTGTGTTCGACTCCGGCATAGCCCAGCCGCACCGCCAGATCGGTACCGCGTTCGCCTGCGGCCACCACCGGATGGTTGACGAAATGCTCGAAGTTGACGTCCCACAGCCACGACAGATCCTCCCCGTCGGGCACCTGCCCGTTGACCGAGATCACGACCGAGCCGGCGTCGGTGTCGACCATCGACAGTGCCTCCTGCCAGCCCGCCGGGTTCTTGGCCAGCAGCATGCGCACCGAATGCTGACCCAGTCCGCACCGTGCTGTAGCGACCGGCGACCTCATCGACACCGGACACCGCCGCGACGGCGGCCGCGGGATCGGCACCCAACGTGACCGCGGTGGCGACGGCCTGGGTGGCGTTGCCGCGGTTGATGTTTCCTGGCAGCGCCAGCTGCATCGGCAGTGACAGTCCGTCAGGTCCGTGGATGTGCGTGTCGTCGTATGACCACTGCGGCGACGGCCGCTTGAAGTCGGTTCCCGTCGAATACCAGTGGGCGCCGTCGCGCACGATGATCTCGCCCGAGCGCGGACAGCTCACCGAATCGTTCGCCCACCCGCCGCCCGCGGCCACCCAGACCACATTCGGGCTGTCGTATGCGGCCGACGTCATCAAGACGTCGTCGCAGTTCGCGACTACCACCGTCGACGGATGACGCGCCAGACCGCGCCGCAGTGTGCGCTCGATGTGATTGATCTCACCGACCCGATCGAGCTGATCCCGCGACAGGTTCAGCAGCACGATCACGGCCGGATCGAGGGCGTCGGCCACATGCGGGACGTGCATCTCGTCGACTTCCAGTGCGGCCAGGGACGCATCACGCGTGCCCGCTAGGGCCGCGACCAACCCGGCGTCCATGTTGGCGCCCTCGGCGTTGGTCGCGACCGATCCCAGCGTGCCCAGCGCCGCCGCGGTCATCCTGGTGGTGGTCGACTTGCCGTTCGTGCCGGTCACGATCGTCGTGCGACGGCCCTCGCCGAGCTGACGCAGGATCGATTTGTCCAGCGTCATCGAGACCAGGCCACCGATCATCGCGCCGGCGCCGCGGCCGGTTACCCGCGACGCCCAACGCGCGCCGGCTCCCGCCGATGAGCGCGACACGTCCACGAATGGTGACCATCCCCGGCAGTCTAAAAGGGCCGAAGCAGGTAGCCGACACGCTGGGCGAGCGATGCAGGCCTCGGGGAATTGTCACCCCTGCGTGCCATCCTCGAAACGTGAGCCAAACAGGTGCCGAATGTAGCCGGCCCAGCGGCTCCTGGGGCCGCCCGGCCGGCGAAGATGGCGCAGGCTGGGCCGTCGTCGACGTGGAGACCTCAGGCTTCCACCCAGGACATGCCCGGGTCATCAGCATTGCGGCCCTGGCCCTCGGGGACGACGGCAACGTCGAGAAGAGCCTCTACACGCTGCTCAACCCGGGAGTCGATCCCGGACCGACCCATGTCCACGGGTTGACCACCGAGATGCTGGAGGGCCAGCCCTGCTTCGGCGACATCGTCGGCGATCTGATCGAACTGCTGCGGGGCCGCACCCTGGTGGCGCACAACGTCGGATTCGACTACTCGTTCCTGACCGCCGAAGCCGAGATGGTCGACGCGCAACTGCCCATCGACACCGCGATGTGCACCGTCGAACTGACCCGACGACTCGAGTTGGGCACCGAGAACCTGCGGCTGGAAACCCTTGCCGCGCATTGGGGTATCACGCAACTGAAACCCCACGACGCACTCGACGATGCGATGGTGCTCGCACAGATCCTCAAGCCGGTACTGGTGCGCGCCCGTGAGCGCAAGGTGTGGCTGCCGGTTCGCCCGCTGTCGCGGCGCGAGTGGCCGAACGGCCAAGTGACACACGAAGAGTTGCGGCCGCTGAAGATGATGGCGGCGCGCCTGCCCTGCCCCTACGTCAATCCCGGCCGGTTCGTGGCGGGCAGGCCGCTGGTTCAGGGTATGCGGGTCGCGCTGGCGGCCGAGGTCGACCGCACCCACGAGGAGCTCGTCGAGCGGATCGTGCACGCCGGAATGTCGTATACGGACGCCGTCGACTCCGAGACCTCGCTCATCATCTGCAATGCGGCCCAACCCCAGCAGGGCAAGGGCTACCAGGCGCATGAACTGGGCGTTCCCTTGGTCACGGACGCCGACTTCATGGGCCAACTCGACGCCGTAGCCGGTGGCAGCGCCATCGAGGAGTTCACCGACACCACGCCGGCCGGCGACCAGTTCGCGCTGTTCTGACCCTCTTGCAACCACTACACACGTAGTGCTACCGTGGAGCCATGGCAACCACTACAGAAGTAGTAGAACGTAAATCGTCCATTCGGGACACCTACCGCCGGCACGGGTACTTCTTCGCCGAAGCCGCAATGCTGACCATCGCGGTCGGTTTCGGCATGCACCTCTACCGCGTGATCTTCGGCGACGAACTCACCCTTCTGTACGTGCTCACACCGCTGTCGGACCTGTTGCTGATGATCCCGATGACCTACGCGGCGGTCACCGGCATCCTCGGGTACCGCCGGATGGTGTTCGCCAATCGGGTGCACAAGGTCGCGCTCACGGCGTCGCTGGCCTACATCACGGCGAGCGTGCCACTGCATCTCTATGTCCTGTTCGTGCTGCACGACGTCAGCTTCTACGTGCACATGGCCGGCTACTGGTTCAGCTACGCCCTGCTGATCGTCGTTTATCCGGCGTTCCTGACTCTGTTTGCCAAACTGCGCTACAGGAACTGATGCCCGCCAATCCGGAACGCCGCAACCAGATCCTCGACGCTGCGATCGACATCCTGTGCGATGACGGCGTCGGGGGTCTGACGCATCGGCAGGTCGACACCCGCGCAGGCGTCCCCGCGGGCACCACCTCGAACTACTTCCGCACCCGCTGGGCGCTGCTGGAAGCGACCGCCGCGCGAACGGTCGATCTGCACTGGCAGCGTGTCGAGGCACTGCAACAAGCCGTCGGCCCCATGGATCGAGAGGCCTTGCGAGCGTTGTTGATTCGCATGCTCGACCCTGACGAACAGGTGCGCCGGTGGACGTTGGCGCGCTTCGAGTTGTTCATGGAAAGCACCCGGCGCGAGGAGCTTCGGCCGCTGATGAAGCAGCTTCAGGCGGCCGCGGTGAAGTCGGCGACGCTCATCATCGAGGCCGCCGGCTTCACCCCGACACCGGAGAGGATGGACGAGCTCAGCAGGCTGCTCAACGGCTTTGTGTTCAGCAACCTCACCATCGCGCCCGAGCCGGGCGCACACGATGCCGCCGGTCTTGTGGACCGGCTACTGAGTGCCTTCCTCGATTAGCCGCGTGCGGCGCGGTTGACCGCCGACACCACCGCGCGCAGCGATGCGGTCGTGATCGACGTCGCGATGCCGACACCCCACACCGTCTTGCCGCCGATCGACGCCTCCACGTACGCCGCGGCCTGGGCCTCCTCGCCCGCTGACAGGGCGTGTTCTGAGTAGTCCAGCACGGAGACGTCGATCCCGATCGCGCCCAGCGCGTCGACGAACGCTGCGAGCGGACCGTTGCCCGCACCGACGATCTCGCGCTCGACGCCGTCCACCTTCACCACCGCCTCGATGGTGTCGGTGCCGCCGTCGACCTCCGACGCGATGACCTTCTGCCGGATCCGCTCCAGCGGACGCAGCGGGGCCAGGTACTCCTCGGCGAAGACGTCCCACATCTCCTTCGGCGACACCTCGCCGCCCTCGCCGTCGGTGATCTTCTGGATCGCCTGGGAGAACTCGATCTGCAGCCGCCGGGGCAGGGCCAGGCCGTGGTCGGCCTTCATGATGTAGGCGACGCCACCCTTGCCGGATTGCGAATTCACCCGGATGACAGCCTCATACGTGCGGCCCACGTCGCGAGGATCGATCGGCAGGTACGGGACCTGCCAAAGGATGTCGTCGACGTCGGCGTCCTGCGCGTCAGCGATCGACCTTCATCTGGTCCAGGCCCTTGTTGATCGCATCCTGGTGGCTGCCCGAGAACGCGGTGTACACGAGATCGCCGCCGTACGGGTGGCGTTCGGGCACAGGCAGCTGGTTGCAGTACTCGACGGTGCGCCGGATCTCGTCGATGTTGGAGAAGTCGATCTGCGGGTCGACGCCGCGCGAGAACAGGTTCAAGCCCAGCGTGACGAGGCAGACGTTGCCGGTGCGCTCGCCGTTGCCGAACAGGCAGCCCTCGATCCGGTCGGCACCTGCCTGGTAGCCCAATTCCGCTGCGGCGACGGCGGTTCCGCGGTCATTGTGCGGATGCAGGCTCAGGATGATGGCCTCGCGCGGGCTGAGGTGCCGGTTCATCCACTCGATCGAATCGGCGTACACATTGGGAGTGGCCATCTCGACGGTCGCGGGCAGGTTCACGATCAGCGGCACATCGACAGTGGGCTCGATGATTTCCGCGACCGAGTTGCAGACGTCGACGGCGTACTCCAGTTCGGTGCCGGTGTAGGACTCCGGGCTGTATTCGTAGCGCCACAGCGTGTCCGGGTACTTCTTGGCCTCCTCGACGCACATCCGCGCGCCGTCGGTCGCGATGGCCTTGACCGCTTCACGGTCGGCGCGGAACACCACGCGCCGCTGCAGGATCGACGTCGAGTTGTAGAAGTGCACGATCGCGCGCGGCGCACCTTCGCACGCCTCGAACGTCCGCTCGATCAGCTCGGGCCGGCACTGCGTGAGCACCTGGATGGTGACGTCGTCGGGAATGGCGCCGCCGGTGATGATCTCGCGGACGAAGTCGAAGTCGGTCTGGCTGGCCGACGGGAAACCGACCTCGATCTCCTTGTAGCCCATGCGCACCAGCAGGTCGAACATGCGGCGCTTGCGGGCCGGGCTCATCGGATCGATCAGGGCCTGGTTGCCGTCGCGCAGGTCGACGGCACACCACATCGGCGCGCGGTCGACGATCTTGTCGGGCCACGTGCGGTCACCGAGCGCGACGGACTCGACTTCCTCGGCGAACGGGCGATACCGGCCGACCGGCATCGACGAGCCTCGCTGGGTGTTCCAGCCCGGCTGGCCGGGGTTCGGCGGACCGGACGGGGTGGTGACGGCGCGAATCGACGCGAAGGCGTCAGGTGAATCTGGTGCGGGTCTTGAGAAGGTGGTCACGATGGTTGCTCCGGGTTGTCGATGGACTCACGACCGGCGCATCGCGAACACCCGCGACGGGAAGCCGGTCTGATCAGACCCCGTCGCGGCTGCCGAGAAGGAGCACCCGCTGCACGTCGCCACTGTATCAAGCGGGCCTGGCAGGCCGAAACCCCAGCCTGTACTGCCCGCTAGTCGTCCAGGCTGCCCATCGTGAGATTCACCGTTGTCCCTGTCATCCCGCTGGCGCCGTCAGACGCCAAGAAGGTGGCCACCCGAGCGATGTCGTGACGCGATTCTGCGCGGCGCTGTTCGGCGCGGGACGCAGGTTTGACCTCGTCGCGACGCGCGCCAACGGCCAGCCGGCATTCGGTGCCTACCTGCGCGGGCCTGCCGGCATCAGCCACGGGGTCGGCCTGTACGTCCTCACGCTCAGCGGCGACCGGATCTGCGCGATGACCCGTTTCGACAACAGCGTCCTGCCAAGCTTCGGGTTACCGCGATCGCTGCCGAGCCGATGAGCCGGAATTGACGCGTAGTGAGGAACTACAGGCCGGCCAGCTGGGGCAGAGTCGCGTGGGCGATCACGAAGTAGATCATCAAACCGGTGCCGTCCACGATGGTGGCGATCATCGGCGCCGACACCACCGCGGGATCGATCCGCAGCCTCTTGAGCACGAGCGGCAGAATCGACGAGACGAACGCCGACCACAGCACGATGGCCGCGACGGTCAGCGTCACCGTGAGAGCAATCTGCGGACCGACACCGAGCGTCCAGGCCCGGATCAACGCGGCAATCGCCATCGCGATCGCGATCAGCATGCCTGTCGACATCTCCTTGGCGACGACCGCGGGCAGGTCTCGCAACCGGACCTGACCGGTACCCATCGCGCGGACCAGGGTGGTGGTGATCTGGGTGCCGGTGTTACCGCCGGTGCCGATCAACAGCGGGATGAAAAACGCCAGGGCGACGACCGCCTCCATCTCGTCCTCGAAGGCGCGCAACACAGTGCCCGTGTAGGCCTCGGCGACGAACAACACGAGGAGCCAGACGATCCGCTTGCGCCACAACAGCCATGGCGACGCGCGCAGGTACGGCACTTCCAGTGGTGTGGATCCACCCTGCTTTTCGGCGTCCTCGGTGTTCTCTTCCTGGATGATGTTCAGTGCCTGGTCCTCGGGGAGGATGCCGAGGAGCCGGTTGTCACCGTCGACGACCGCGAGTTCCTCCAAGCGACGGTTCACGCACAGCCGTGCGGCCTGCTCGGCTCCGGTGAGCGGCTCGACCGTGACGACGTCGCCGTCAATCAGTTCTGCCACGGCGCGATCGGCCTGTGCAATCACCAGGCTGCGGAACGGCACCGCGCCGAGCAATAGCTGGTGGGAATCAGTGACATAGATGCAGTTGCCGGTGTGAGCGTCCTTCTGCTGTTCGGCGATTCGGTGACGGATGTGTGCCACCGCCTCTTCGGCTGTGGTCGCCGGGTCGAGCGCCAGGGTCTCCGTCGTCATGTAGGCAGCCACCGAATCCGTCGGCCACACAAGCATCTCGCGCAGCTGCTTGGCCTGTTCGATCGGCATCGCCGACAGCAGCGAATCCCTCGAGTCGTGGTGGAATCGGCGCAGAATTCTGACCGCGTGGTCGGCATCCACGGCGGTGAGAAGTTCGGCGGCCCGCGGAACCGGCAGTGACTTAACGACTTTGGCGGCCAGGTGGATGTCGACCCCCTCGAGCAACTGGGGACCGACGGCAGCATCGAGACTCGCGCCGAGGCGCCGACGGTCCGCCGAGGAGAGCCGGGACAGTTCATAGGTGCGTTCGGCCGGATCATCGACGAGGTCCAACCACAGCGCGAGAGCCTTCGGCGTCTGCATATCGATGGCCTGACGCAAACTGATCGAAGCGGCTCGAGTCGTATCTTCGGTCATTCGCAGGAAATTACACCGGGCAGCCCGGTTGTTTGGTCAGACCTGGGAGTCGGGGAAGGCGATCACTGACAGGAACCGGATCGGCAACTCGACGAGGTCGACCGGGCCGTGCGCGCCCTCGCCGTCGAACTGCAGCGAGTCACCGGGATGCAGCCGATACACCGACCGGCTGTGGCTGTAGTCCATGACTCCCTCCAGCACATAGATGAACTCGGTGCCCGGATGCTGGAACAGCGGATACGTCTGGCTCTTCGCCGAGAGCGTGACGTGCAGACACTCGAGGCGTTTGTGCTCGCCGCGCAGCGACCCGAGCAGCTGATACTCGTGGCCCTCTCTGGTGCCGTTGCGCACGATGCGTGCCCCCGTGCCCGCGGTGACGAACGCCGCGGGACGCTCGACGTCCGCGCCTCGGAACAGGCTGGTGACCGGAATGTCGAAGCCCGTCGGCCAGCAGGGCCAGCGTGCTCAGGCTGCAGGATGTCTGGGCGTTCTCGATCTTGGACATCATCGCCTTGGAAATGCCTACGCGAGTGGCCATCTCGGCGACTGTGAGGCCGTGCTGTAGGCGAAGCTGACGCACATTGCGCCCGATCGCCGCCTCCAGCTCGAGTTCCGCGACCGGTTCCTGCGGATCGCGGTCACGCGCCGTGCCGGACTTGTTGCGGAGCAGCGGGACGTCAGACATGTTTCCTGGCAGGAATCATCGCATCTGCCCGGCACCGATGTACGGATACGGGCTCTTGAGCAGGTCGCCCTCGGCGAACCGGGACAACCGGAAGTCGTTTTCCGGAATGCGCGGGTCGGCACTGCGTCCGTCGACGACGAGATCGGCGATCAGGCGACCGACGGCGGGCGCGATCTTGAAGCCGTGGCCGCTGAACCCGGCGGCGACCACGAGTCCGTCCACATCGGTCCGGCTGATGACCGGGTTCCAGTCCGGTGTGACGTCGTAGCAGCCGGCGTAGCTGCCGGTGATCGCCGCATCGGTGAAGCCGGGGAATCTCGTCCCGACGCGTTCGACGGTGTCCTCGACGAACGCCTCGGTGGCGCGGTTGAGGTAGTCGTCGGGGTCGGCGTCCTCGACATCGGACAGATCGCTGTTGCCGAACAGGATCTTCTCCGCCGAGTTCCGGACGGATGTACTGCAGCGACACCAGATCGGAGAACACCGGCACGCTTGCCGATCTCGACGCCGGGCGAGATCGTCACGAGCTGTTCGCGAACCACCCGGATCGGCACGTCGATGCCGTACGGCGCCAGCAGCGGTCGGGTCCAGACGCCGGTCGCCACCACGACGGTGTCCGCGGCGATCTCGGCTCCGTCGGCCAAGCGCACGCCGGCGACCTTGTCACGCTCGATCAGCAGCCCGGTCACGTTCGCGCCCTGGAGAATTCGCACACCCGCGGCCCGCGCCGACACTGCGAAGGCCTGCGCCGTCTGGTAGGCGTCGCCGTAGCCGCCACGCGCCTCCCACGCGAAGGCCTCGAACGGCGTCAGGTCCGCGAACGGCCATAGCCGGGAGACCTCGTCGGCGGCGATCTCCTCGGTCTGCACGCCGACGGCCCGCTGCGCGGCAAGACTTTTGCGCAACGAGTCGGCATCGCCGGCCCCGACTCCGACCACGTATCCGGTCTGGCGGAACCCGATGTCGGTCCCGAAGATCTCCTCGGCCTTCTCGAACACCTCGAGGCCGACGGCGGCCATCGCGGCCAGCGAACTGACGCCGTAGTGGCAGCGCACGATGCCGCTGGACTTGCCCGTCATCCCGGAGCCGACGGTATTGCGTTCGGCCACCACGACATTCGTGACACCGCGCTGCGACAGTGCCCAGGCCGCGGCGGCGCCCTCGATGCCGCCGCCGACGATCACCACATCTGCGGTGCTCATCGGCCGGGTATCCAGTCGGTGCCGGCGAGCGGAACGCGGGCCATCGCCGCTGCTTCGATCGTGACGGCGACGAGGTCCTCGGGTTCGAGATGGCACACGTGCGCCTTGCCGCAGGCCCGCGCGATCGTCTGCGCCTCCATCGTGAGCACCCGCAGATAGTTGGCCAGCCTCCTGCCGCCCTCGACAGGATCGAACCGGGCGGCCAGCGCGGGATCCTGGGTGCTGATACCCGCCGGATCGCGACCGTCCTGGAAGTCGTCGAAGAAACCGGCCGCACTGCCGAGCCTCTCGTACTCCGCCGCGTAGCGGGGATGGTTGTCGCCCAACGCAATCAGTGCCGCGGTACCGATCGCGACGGCGTCGGCGCCCAGCGCCAGCGCCTTCGCCACGTCGGCACCGGTGCGGATGCCGCCCGAGACGATCAACTGCACCTTCCGGTGAACGCCGAGTTCGGCCAGCGCCTGGGTGGCTTCGGGGACGGCTGCCAGTGTCGGTATCCCGACGTGCTCGATGAAGACCTCCTGCGTGGCCGCCGTTCCGCCCTGCATCCCGTCGACCACGACGACGTCGGCGCCCGCGTGCACGGCGAGTTTCACGTCGTAGTACGTGCGGGTGGCACCGATCTTGACGTAGATCGGCTTCTCCCAGTCGGTGATCTCCCGCAGCTCGTTGATCTTGATCGTCAGGTCGTCGGGCCCGGTCCAGTCGGGATGTCGGCACGCCGAGCGCTGGTCGATGCCCTCGGGCAGGGTGCGCATCCCGGCGACGCGTGGCGAGATCTTCTGCCCGAGCAGCATGCCTCCGCCGCCGGGCTTGGCGCCCTGGCCGAGGACGACCTCGATCGCGTCGGCCTTGCGAAGGTCGTCGGGGTTCATGCCGTAGCGCGACGGAAGGTATTGGTAGACCAGGTATTTGCTCTGGGTCCGCTCCTCGGTGGTCATGCCGCCGTCGCCCGTCGTGGTCGACGTGCCGACCTCGCTGGCGCCGCGACCGAGCGCTTCCTTCGCCGGGCCGGACAGCGCACCGAAGGACATGCCCGCGATGGTGACCGGGATGTCGAGGTGTAGCGGCGCTTTGGCGTGGCGATCGCCGAGCACGACGTCGGTGTCGCACCGTTCGCGGTAGCCCTCCAGCGGGTAGCGCGACATCGACGCGCCAAGGAACAACAGGTCGTCGAAGTGGGGCAGCGGACGCTTGGCGCCCCATCCGCGGATGTCGTAGATGCCGGTCTCGGCGGCCCGGTGGATGGCCGCGATGGTTGACCGGTCGAACGTCGCGGATTCGCGTAGGCCCAGTCGGGCGCGGTCGTCGGCGGTGTAGCTCATCAGTAGGCCGTCGCGTTGTCGGTGTGGAAGTGGTAAAGCGAGCGCGCCGAACCGTAGCGGGTGTAGGCGGCGGTGTCGTCATCGAAACCCGATGCCGTCAGGAGTGATTCGAGCTCCTTGTGGTGCTCGGGCCGCATCTGTTTGGCGATGCAGTCGGCGCCCAGCGACGCGACATCGCCGCGGACGTAGATGCGCGCCTCGTAGATCGAGTCCCCGAGCGCCTCGCCGGCGTCGCCGCGCACGACGAGCCTGCCGGCCTGCGCCATGAAGGCGCTCATGTGTCCGATGTCGCCGCCCACCACGATGTCGACGCCCTTCATCGAGATGCCGCACCGCGCAGCGGCGTTGCCCTCGATCACCAACAACCCGCCGTGTGCCGTCGCGCCCGCGGACTGAGATGCGTTGCCCTTGACCCAGACGGTGCCGCTCATCATGTTCTCGGCGACACCGGTGCCCGCGTTGCCCTCGATCGTGACCTCGGCTTGCTGATTCATGCCTGCGGCGTAATAGCCGACGTGGCCGTCGACGGTCACCGATATCGGTGCGTTCAGGCCGACCGCGACATTGTGTGCGCCGTCGGGGTTTGCGATGACGAACTCACCCGACAGGCCGGGCGCGTGCAGTGCGGCGTTCACCTCGCGCAGCGGGTTGGTGGCCAGGTCGAACGCGACTACCGTCTCCACGCGTAGATCACCTCCGGTTCGGGCTCCCAGATCTTGGCCTTCTCGACCCCGGGAAGCCCTGCCAGGGCGCGGTATTCGCTGCCCATGGCGACCCAGTCGTCGGTCTCGGCGATCACTGCGGGCTTGCATGCGATCGCGTCGCGGACCACGGCGAACGAATCTCGGTTGGACACCAGCAGGGTGTAGAAGCCATCAAAGGTCGCACAGAGCTCCTTTAATGCGGCCTCGACGTCGCGGCCATCGGCCAGTTGTTCGGCGATGAAGCGCGCCCCGACCTCGGTGTCGTTCTCACTGTCGAAACGCACTCCGGCAGCGCGTAGTTCACGTCGGATGGTGGCGTGGTTGGCGAACGAGCCGTTGTGCACCATGCACTGCTCGGGGCCCACGGCGTAGGGGTGGCAGCCCGCGGGCGTCACCGCCGACTCGGTCGCCATCCGGGTGTGCCCGACGCCCTGCCAGCCCTGTGCGTTGGCCAGACCCCAGCGCTGCGTCAGCACCCGCGGATGGCCGACTCCCTTGAGCACCGCGAGATCGGTGCCGAAGCCGGCGACGAGCGCGTCGGGATAGGCCGACCTGACGGCGGCGAGGATCTCCTGCGACGAGGCCTGTGCGGTAAGGAGATACGTCGCGTCCAGCTGCGTCACCGACACCTCCAGCGCGGCCGCGACGTCGTCAGGGCTGGCGTCGACCTCGATCAGCGAGACGCATCCGTGTCCCGGCGGAGACCAGGTCGGGTCGCCGTAGACAGCCACGCCGGCCGAGTCGCTGCCGCGATCGCCCATCTCGCACAACATGCCGGTCACCAGCTGCCCGAGTTGGCGGAAACAACTCGGGGTTGCGCAAGTGCAGACCCACAATGCCGCACATTCGCCAAAGTTCCTCTCGTCTAGAACGCGGTCAGGTAGTGGTCGATCTCCCACGGCGTCACCGCGCTGTGGTAGGCGAAGAACTCGTCGCGCTTGATGCTCGCGAAGTAGGACGCCACGCCGTCTCCCGCGGCGTCGAGCACCCCGGTGATGACGGGGTCGCCCTCGAGTTCGTCGACGGCGTGCAGGAGGGTCGGCGGTAGCGCCGAACGACCTTGGGAGCCAACGCCACCGGGGTCCGCGCTACGTTTGATGCCGTCGATGCCCGCACCCAGCGCCGCCGCAATCGCCAGGTAGGGATTCGCCGAGCCGTCGCCGCCACGCAACTCGACACGCTGGTCGTCGGGCACGCGAATGTAATGGGTGCGGTCGTTGCCGCCGTAGCTCGGCGTGTTGGGGGACCACGAAGCACCCGAAGCGGTGGAGGTCGCACGGGTTCGCTTGTAGGAGTTGACCGTCGGCGCGACGACGGCCTGCAGCGCGCAGGCGTGTTCGAGGATGCCGCCGATGAACGCGTAGGCGGTCTCCGACAGCCCGAGGCCGCGCGCATCCGTTTCGGCCGGGAACACCGGTGCGCCGCCGGTGGTCAGCGACAGGTGTAGGTGCAGGCCGCTTCCCGTCCGATCGGCGAACGGTTTGGGCATGAAGGTGGCGACCATGCCCCGCTCGGCGGCGATCATCGACAGCAGGTAGCGCAGGGTGACGACCCGGTCGGCAGTGGTCAATGCCTCGGCGAACTGGAAGTTCTGCTCGAACTGCCCGTTGCCGTCCTCATGGTCGTTCGCGTAGTTGGACCAGCCGAGCTGGTTCATCGCCGTCGAGATCGCGGTGAGGTGGTCGTACATCCGGGTGACACCGCGTGCGTCGTAGCAGGGCTGTGCGGCGGTGTCCGCCGTATCCGCGGTGGAGAGGGTGCCGTCGGAGTTGCGATGCAACAGGAAGTACTCGACCTCGGCGCCGACCCACGGTTCGAAGCCGGCGTCGGCTGCCCGCGCAATCATGGCCTTGAGGATGACCCGTGGCGCGTAGGGCCACGGGTTGCCGTCGACGTGCGGGTCGCAGTGCACGATCGCCAGGCCGTCCTTGAGGAACGGGATCGGCGTGAAGGAGGCGGCGTCCGGGATGGCCATCAGGTCAGGGTCTTTGGGCTCCTGGCCGATGGCGCCGACGGCGTACCCGGCGAATCCGACGCCCTCGGTGGCGAGGAGGTCGACGGCCTCGACGGGGACCAGCTTGGCGCACGGCTTGCCTCGCAGGTCGACGAACAACGCGAGGATGAATTTCGTCTGAGACTGATCGGCCAGAGACGCGAGATCGTTGGACATTGTGTGGAAACCTTGTCTCTTGTCAGGAAACACGATACAGCCGGGCCGACCGGCGCGGGTGTGGTCCGCGCCGGCCGGGGTCCGAATCAGGCGGGTTGCATGTCGTACGAGGACTCGCGGTGGAACTTCGTGTCGATGCCCTGTTCTTCTTCGTCCGGCGAGATGCGGATGCCCATCGTCTTCTTGATGGCGAAGGCGATCGCGAACGCCACGGCGAAGGAGTAGACCATCACCGCGCCCGCCGCGACGGCCTGCCGCCACAGCTGGTCGAATCCGCCGCCGTAGAGCAGCCCGTTGATGCCGTTGGGCATGGACTCGCTGGCCAGGAAGCCGATCAGCAGGGTGCCCACGACGCCACCGACCAGGTGGACGCCGACGACGTCGAGGCTGTCGTCGTAGCCGAAGCGCTCCTTGAGGCCGACGGCGTAGACGCAGATGGCACCGGCGATCGCGCCGAGGATGATCGCGCCGACCGGCGTCACGGATCCGCACGCGGGGGTGATCGCCACCAGGCCGGTGATCGCGCCGGAGGCGGCGCCCACGCCGGTCACGTGGCCGTCCTTGAACTTCTCGACGGCGATCCAGGCCAGGGTGGCCGCGCAGGTGGCGACGAACGTGGTCACCATGACGATGGCGGCCGAGTTGCCCGCGGCCAGCGCCGAGCCGCCGTTGAACGCGTACCAGCCGGCCCACAGCAGGCCGGCGCCGAGCAGGGTCAGCGGCACGTTATGGGGCTTGCGCAGTTGTCCGAACATCGCGGACTTGCCCAGCACGATGGCGACGGCCAGCGCCGCGGCACCCGCGTTGATGTGCACCGCGGTACCGCCGGCGAAGTCGATGGCCGCGAGCTTGTTGGCGATCCAGCCGCCGACCGAGTTCTCGGTCACCACCCCGTCGAACGCGAACACCCAGTGCGCAACCGGGAAGTACACCAGCACCGCCCACACGGCGGCGAAGACCATCCACGCGCCGAACTTCATCCGGTCGGCCACGGCTCCGGAGATCAGCGCGACAGTGATCGCCGCGAACAGCGCCTGGAACAACGAGAACAACGAGACGGGCAAGCCGGCGATCGTGGTGTTCGACTCGAGCAGGTCTTTCATGCCCGCGAATTCAGTGAAGCTGCCTACGAATCCGCCATAGGACGTGCCGAAGGTCATCGAGAACCCGAACAGCACCCACAACACGCCCACGAGCGCCGCGGCGCCGAAGGTCATCATCATCATGTTGGTCGAGCTCTTGACGGACACCATGCCGCCATAGAAGAGGGCGAGCCCGGGAATCATCAGCGTGAGGCCGATGATGCAACACAGCATGAACGCCGTGGTTCCTGTATCCACGTCCATATACATCTCCTGAGGTGATGCGGCCCGCCACAGGGCCGTTCACTGTCAGTAACCGGTGTTTCTGTTACGTGGATCGCCTCGGGACGTTGCCTGCACGTTAAGAGTCGGGCGGTCGCTAGAGTTTCTGCGATGAGGCTTGATCGACGGTGGTGGGTTGCCATCGGCGTCGTGGTCACCGTTGCCGTCGTGCTGGTGTTGTCCAACACCGTCTTCGACGGGCCCTCCGAGGAGTGCAAGCCGGTGCAGGAGATGCTGGACTTCAACAACTCGCAGGGCGAGTTGATCGCCTCGAAAGCAAGCGACACCGACCCGGCTGTGCCGACGGTGGCCGAGGACGCCGCATACCAGCAGTGGGCCGACGGTCTGGCGCAGCGCGCGCAGGAGGTGAATGACCCCAACCTGGGGAACACGGCGGTGCAGGTGGCTCACGCGGCCTCGCAGTTCGTCGCCATGCTGCCGCGGGCGCGTTCCGAGTCCGAAGCCCGCGCTCCCGGCGCGCCCCCGCCGCCGGTGTACTTCGAAATGACGCTGTTGAATCAGCGCATCATTGAAGGACTCGATCAGCTGGCGGATGCCTGCAGTTGAGACCTGGAGTGTCAGGTTTCGTAGGTGCGCGACCGGCGGAGTAAATGAGATGCGCCAAACCCTTATCCTTGGTGGGATCTTTCCCAGCACCTGAAAGGCATGCCCAGTGGCGCTCGTCGTGCAGAAGTACGGCGGATCCTCGGTATCTGACGCCGAGCGGATCCGCCGCGTCGCCGAGCGCATCGTCGAGACCAAGAAGGCAGGTCACGACGTCGTAGTCGTGGTTTCGGCGATGGGCGACACGACTGACGACCTGCTCGACCTGGCTCGTCAGGTTTCTCCCGCGCCGCCGGCACGGGAGATGGACATGCTGCTGACGTCGGGTGAGCGCATCTCCAACGCGCTGGTCGCGATGGCCATCGACTCGCTGGGGGCGCAGGCGCGATCGTTCACCGGGTCGCAGGCCGGCGTCATCACCACGGGTACGCACGGCAACGCCAAGATCATCGACGTCACCCCCGGCCGCCTGCAGGAAGCCCTCGACCAGGGCCTGATCGTTCTGGTCGCCGGGTTCCAGGGAGTCAGCCAGGACAGCAAGGACGTCACCACGCTCGGCCGCGGGGGATCGGACACCACCGCCGTCGCGCTCGCCGCAGCGCTGAAGGCCGACGTGTGTGAGATCTACACCGACGTGGACGGCATCTTCACCGCCGATCCGCGCATCGTGACCAACGCCAAGCATCTTGACTCCGTGAGCTTCGAGGAGATGCTCGAGCTGGCCGCCTGCGGCGCCAAGGTGCTGATGCTGCGATGCGTGGAATACGCGCGTCGTTACGACGTTCCGATTCACGTCCGCTCGTCGTACACGGACAAACCAGGCACTCTCGTCAAAGGATCGATGGAGGACATCGGAATGGAAGACGCCATCCTGACCGGAGTAGCGCATGACCGCAGCGAGGCCAAGGTCACCGTCGTCGGCCTGCCCGACGTTCCCGGCTACGCCGCCAAGGTGTTCCGCGCGGTCGCCGACGCCGACGTGAACATCGACATGGTGCTGCAGAACATCTCCAAGATCGAGGACGGTAAGACCGACATCACGTTCACCTGCTCGCGCGAGAGCGGGCCCGGCGCGGTCGAGAAGCTCACCGCCCTGCAGGGCGAGATCGGGTTCTCCAAGGTGCTTTACGACGACCACATCGGCAAGGTGTCGCTCGTCGGCGCGGGTATGCGCAGCCACCCCGGCGTCACCGCGACGTTCTGCGAGGCGCTCGCGGAGGTCGGGGTGAACATCGACCTCATCTCCACTTCCGAGATACGAATCTCGGTGCTGGTCAAGGACACTGAGCTGGACAAGGCTGTCGTCGCGCTGCACGAGGCATTCGGCCTCGGCGGCGACGAGGAAGTAATCGTCTACGCGGGAACGGGACGTTAGATGGGCACCGTCGGTTTGCAGATAGGTGTAGTCGGCGCGACCGGGCAGGTCGGCCAGGTCATGCGCACGCTGCTGGAGGAAAGGGATTTTCCCGCTGACGGTGTGCGGTTCTTCGCCTCGTCCCGTTCGCAGGGTAAGAAGCTGCCGTTCCGCGGACAGGAGATCGAGGTCGAGGACGCGGAGACCGCAGATCCCGCCGGGCTGGACATCGCGTTGTTCTCGGCGGGCGCGACGATGTCTCGGGTGCAGGCCCCGCGATTCGCCGAGGCGGGCGCCGTGGTCATCGACAACTCGTCGGCGTGGCGCAAGGATCCCGATGTGCCGCTGGTCGTCAGCGAGGTCAACTTCGCCCGGGACGCCGGAAATCGGCCCAAGGGCATCATCGCCAACCCGAACTGCACGACGATGGCCGCAATGCCGGTGCTCAAGGTGCTGCACGACGAGGCCGGGCTGGTGCGCATGATCGCGTCCACCTACCAAGCGGTCTCGGGCAGCGGAATAGCGGGCGTGGACGAGTTGCACGCGCAGGCCAGCGCTGTCGTCGCGAACAGCAGGGACCTGGTGGCCGACGGTGGTGCACTCGACTTCCCGGCGCCGGCGAAGTACGTCGCGCCGATAGCCTTCAACGTGGTGCCGCTCGCGGGTTCACTCGTGGACGACGGCTCGGGCGAGACCGACGAGGATCAGAAGCTGCGCAACGAGAGTCGCAAGATTCTCGGCATCCCGGACCTGTTGGTCAGTGGTACGTGTGTGCGAGTGCCGGTGTACACGGGTCACTCGCTGTCGATCAACGCCGAGTTCTCCCGACCGCTGTCAGTCGCGCGTGCGACCGAGCTGCTGGCCTCGGCCCCCGGCGTGAAGCTGGTCGACGTGCCGACGCCGCTGGCAGCCGCGGGTGTCGACGAGACCCTGGTCGGCCGTATCCGCCAGGATCCCGGCGTAGCGGACGGCCGCGGGTTGGCGCTCTTCCTGTCGGGCGACAATCTACGAAAAGGCGCGGCGCTGAACACTATTCAGATCGCCGAGTTGCTGGCCGCCGAGCTCTGACCTTGCCGCGAAATGGCATTCCAGCAGGCCTCGTCTCGATCTTTCTCTGCTGGAATGCCATTTCGGGGACGGTAGCGCACGCCGACCCGCCCGCGCCAGTACCCGATCCGATCCTGCATCCGCTGGCGCCGGGTCAGGTCATCCGAATCGGTCCGACGGCCGGAACAGGCACGCCGACAAGGGATTACGGAATCGGTGCCACCGACCTCTGCGAGTTCGTGGAGTTTCCCAACGGCATCCTGCAGGTCTGCGGCGACAGCTTCGCCGGTCAGGCTGTCGGTTTCGGTGGCTGGTACTCACCGATCGCGCTGCACGTCGAAACCGATTCGATCGATGATCCCAATGGTGTGCGCTACGAAGGCGTGACGGGGATAGACCGGCCGCTGCTGGCCGAGCCCACAGAGCCGGGGACCTCACAGTTGCCTGCCGGGGTGGTGCAGATCAACCGCGAGAACTACATGATGGTCACCACGGTCCGTGATCTCGACCCGCTGACATCTCGGTTGGTGAAAGCCGATCCGGCGCAGGGCAACTGGCCAACGCTGCCGGATTCTGTGCGCGATGCTTCCTATGAAAACTCCCGTCAGTCGCAGATCAGCGGCTACTACGACCCCATCCCAAGGCCGGACTCCGAGAGCGGCTGGGTATACATCGTCGCCAACAATTTCGACCGCACGGGACCGCTGGTGTTGTACCGCGCCCAGCCGACGACCTTCACCGATCGCTCCAGCTGGCAGGGCTGGTCCTCAGAGCTCGGCTGGGGACATCCGCCAACTCCACTATGGGGAGACTGGACTGGCGAAATGAGCATCCGCCAGATCGACGGTAAGACGGTGCTGTCGTACTTCAACGCCACCACCGGCAACATGGAGGTACGGGTGGCTCACGATCCGACGGGCCTGGGCTATGCGCCGGTGACGACGGTCGTCGTCGCCACGGAATGGCCGCAACCTGTGGAAGACCTTGGGCCGCCGGAGAACAACCGGCTGGCCCAGCCCTACGGCGGCTACATCTCGCCGGGCTCCACACTGGACGAATTGCGGGTATTCATCAGCCAGTGGAACACCACCCCCCGCGGCGGAACGCCGTACCGCGTCATCCAGTTCGCGGTGAATCCGTTCAAGCCCTAGTCAGAAGGTGTTTTGGCGGCTTCCGTCCGCAGTAGATCCAAGAGAAGCATCATGCCCTCGGCGGCCTTGCGGGTGCGGTCGTTTGCATTCCGGCCACAGGTGGTTGTATTTGTCCAAAGTGACAGATGGTGTCGAGTGTCCGAGTGCCCTCTGGACGGTCACCACGTCGCAGGCCGCCGCGGCTAGCGGACGCGGAAAAGTGGCGGCGGTCAACCAATAAGGTTGTCGAAAAGTTTTCCATATCAACGACAGTGGCTTGCGTCTCCCGAAAAGCTAAGCCTAGTCGGGTGGGACTTGCGATACTTCGTTCCGTTCAGGGCACAAAGCCGGTGCACTTTAGTGGGGAAGTTCGGTGAAGATCGTGCGTACATGTATGACCGCCACGATCGTGGCGATTTCTGCCGCTTTGTCGTTGCCCATGGTCGAAGGAGTGGGCGGGGAGGCGGCCGCCGGCGTCAGCGTTCTTCGATTTTTCACGCACGACACCCAACAAACCACCCTGGATCTCGGCCCTTCGGGCCCCGGCCCTGGCGACCAACTCGTATTCTCGGGCGACGTATTCACCCAACCCGGCGGAATCCAACTCGGCCGACTCGCAGGCCAGGTCACCACGCTCAGCGGAAACTTCACGGCGGGCGAAATCTTGTTCGCATGCACGTTTGCGCTGGGTGGAGGACAGATCGCTGTACAAGCGTTTGGAGATAGCGCCGCTGTACTCGGTCGAGGAGAGACCGTGCCGATTTTGATCGTCGGTGGCACCGGAGTTTATGCGGGTGCGCGCGGTGAGGGCACGATCCAGGTGCCCAATCAAACCGACGCGAACTTCGTCCTGAACGTGGTCACGGCCTGAGTGCTCGGGACCCGGGGCTATGACCGCGGCGACATCTGACACATTACAGCGGATGCCTCCAGGACCGGTCGCTTAGCGTGCCGTGAAAGTCACGATATGCCATCAACGCGCCTGCTATGCAAGCACTCTCACCATCAACGACAGTCCACGTTTGCAAACTCCCTGAAACGGGTTCGCGGTGAATCCGTTCAAGCCTTAGTGGCGCTTGGGTGCGAATCCAACTGTGGCCATGTGCGTTCACCCCTTGTAGGACGCAACGAACTCGACGACGACATCGGTGAGTGCTCCGATGGCGTCACGCGCGATGACTTCGTACCCGTGGGTACTCAACGTCGGCAGGCACAGTAACGCGGCTTTCGGCGTCATTCCGGTCGCTTTTGCATGAGATGCGTCGGACTCGAATGCTCCGAGCACCGCCGGCTGTGGTGAGAGCCCCAGTCCGTCTGCGATGTTCATCAGTTGGTCGGCAATACCCTTGTCGTAGACGCACTCTGCGTCGCTGTAGGCGATGATCGGCCCACCGCTCACGCTGGTGCCATATTCCGCCTCGGTCGGACCGACTTCGAGGGCCAACGTGAGGGCGCCGGGCAGCGAGCTGCTCGCGTAGGATCCGCCGACGCCGCCGATTTCCTCGCAGGTGGTGAAAACGATGTAGGTATCGCCGGCGGCGCGTCGACCGTTCGCCGAAAGTGCCCGCGCCGCCTGCAATAACGCGGTGGCCGGCGCGCGATCGTCCATGAAGTACGCGCCGAGGTAGTCACCGACTTCCACCAACGTGCGCTTGCTGTTTTCGATGCACACGCGGGTACCGGGCCGCACGCCTGTGGCCGACAGCTTCTCGGGTGTGCGGCCGGTGAAGACGTAGACGTGAGACCAGTCCAGCGCCTTGTCGCCCGCATCAGGTTTGGTCTCCCAGATTCGTTGGCTTTCTTGTGTGGTGTGCTCAGAACCCAACGACAAGACGCCGCAGAAGGTTTGGTGATCCCCCAGGATCGCGACGGGGCCAAGGCCGAAGTTGGCGGGGTACATCGTGCCCAGCGGTGTCATATGCAGGGAACCGTCGGGCTCCACGCGCTTGACGAGCATCGCCAGCTCATCCATATGGGCCATTACCCGCAACGCTGCGGTGCCATCGCGACCGGCACTGCCCCGGATGAGGCCGACTACATTGCCGGCGTCGTCGACCCACGACTCATCGACACTGGGAGCCAGCTCTCGGAGACAAATCTCGCGAACCGCGTCCTCCTGGCCGGACGGGCCGTACGCCCACAACAACTCTTGTAACAGGTCACGGTCAAACACACCGGTCCGTTCGGGCACGACCGTCACTCTCTAGCTGGACTTCTTGCCGCCCTTGCGGCCCGCCGCCTTCTTCTGCGACTGGTTGCCGCCGCTGCCGCTACCGCTGCTGCGTTTGCTCTGGCTGCTACCAGAACTCTTGCCGCCTTTGCTCGACGCCCCCGGTGAGTTCGAGATCGCCGCCGCACGCCCCTTGCTCATACCCTTTTTGCGCAGGCCCTCGTATTGCTTGTCGTTCTTGACGCTCGGGCCGTGATCTTTTGCCATTGTCGCGCTCCTTTCCAGGCAGCGCAGACGGTTACCCGATTTCGCGGATGAAACACGTCAGGGCGGCGGTAGGGGCCAGCGCGTTGACCGGAAGGGCGCCGATTCATCTACAGCCGAGCTGGCTGATCCATCTGCGGCCGGACCGTAAGTGACTTTGTGGCCGGGCCCTCCAACAGGGCGCCGTCGGGTGCGAAACGGGAGCCGTGCAGGGGGCACTCCCAGGTGCGGTCGGCGTCGTTCCACTTGACAATGCCGCCGAGATGGGGACACACCGGGGAGACAATGCAGGTTTCGCCGTCGACCACGCTCTTGGCCTGCAGACGCCATGGCGGCCCCGTCACCACCCCATGGCCCTCGCTCGGCGTGGCACCCGAAGCGGTGATCGGCGTGACCCAACCCTTCGCCAAGTTGAAGCCCACCTCGAGATTTGCCATCAGGGCGGTGGCGATTCCGGCGGCTTCGTGTGGACTCCAACTCGCGAACGCACGACGCCAGTCCATCCGACCCCCCAGTATCTGGGACGAGAGCGCCAGCGCCGCCGCGACGCCGTTGGACATGCCCCACTTGTCGAATCCCGTAGCGACGAAGATCTTTTCGAACCTGGGCAACAGCGGGCCGACGTAGGGGAGTTCGTCCACCGGGTGGTAGTCCTGGGCGGACCAGAAGTGGGTCCGGACGGCGCCTGGATAGTGCAGCGCAGTCCATTTCGTGAGTTCCTCGATGCCGGCGGCCGCCGAATCGGCCCGGCCGACGGTGTGGCCGGCACCCCCGACGATGAGCTTCGCGCCGCCGTGCTGTCGGCGCGTAACGCACCGACCGGGTGGGCGAGTCCACGGAGATGAACATGGGCCGCGTGATGTCGCCGGGCACGTCGAAGGCCAGACAGTAGGAGCGCTGCGGCTTCACGCGTGCGAAGAATCCGCCGCGGTCCAGGATCGGGATGCCGGTGGCCAGTACGCACTGTTGTGCGACTTATCGAAACCTGTTGCTGCTGAGAGTCTTCCGGCCGACTCCGGTACCCGCACAGTGATCCGCAGTGGTCCTGTGCCGGATATCGAAGCGACTCGCACGCCTTCCAAAAGCTGTGCCGCCATGCGTTTCCAACTCAGTCACAAGGCTGTTCAGAAACGGCATCGGATCGATCTGTGCCTGCTCTCGCAGCCGCACGCCGCCGTGGAACGGAAATGGCACATCCGCGCGCTCGACCCACTCGGCGCGCATCGAGTCCGGCGTCCCGGGCAGCTGCTGAGTACGGATTCGGCGGTGTCCACACCGCTCGCTTCCTGCGCGTAGGCGTGGTCGTCTTCACGCTGGACGTCCAGACCGTGTTCCTCGCAGTACCGAAGCAGCCAATCGCGTCCCTCGGTATTGCCGGTGACATATTCGCGCAGCACTTCCTGCCCGTGCTTGGCGTTGCGATGCGTGACAGCTTGGTGCCCTGCAGCAGGCTGACTTTGCCGGTGGTATTGCCTGTCGCTCCGGCTCCGACGTATTGGGCTTCGACCACGGTCACGCGCTTGCCCGCTCTGGCCAGTAGTACAGCTGTCGTAAGGCCAGTGATTCCCGCGCCGACGACCACCACGTCGGAGGATTCCCGGACGCCCTCGATATCGCGCAGCGTACTGAGGGGTTCAGACTTGTCGGCTAGCCATAGGGAGGTCATGAGGCCACACCTACCCGGCATACCTGCGATCAAACGTCGCCTGTCGCGCCATGCACAGCTGATTCATAGGCGATACATGACGGGCACATCAGTACGGGCTGCATGATCTTGGCATGAGCGAAACACCGACGTCCTCCGCCGAACCCGCGACCGGTCCGGTCGCCAGCCCGCCACCCGGGCAGCCTGTTGTGCGCCCGGAGCGGCGCCGCTCCAAGGTAACCGTCGCCGCCGCCTGGGTCGGCGTCGTCGCCGGGGTGGTGTTCATCGTCGCGGTGATCTTCTTCTCCGGCTTCGTCCTCGGCGCGCACAGTGACGGAAACCGCGGCCCTGGCGGTCACAAGGGTGACCAAGGCTTCGCGGTCTTCCACCGCGGCCCGCCGCCGATGTTCCCGATGGGACCCCGCGGCGAGTTCGAAGGTCCACGCCCGGGGTTCGGGCCGTTCGGTCCCGGTGGGCCCGGTGGCCCCGGCTCCGAGCCGACGCAGCCAGGCGAACCGGGGTCGCCGGGGTCGACGACCACGCCGTCGCGTCCCTAACGACGCACTGGCATGATCAAGCCCATGAGCATCGAACTCGTTTTCACCTCAGAGTCCACCGCAACCGGAGGCGGCCGCGAAGGCCACGTGAAGTCGTCGACCGGCCGCATCGATCTGAACACGAACCATCCGAAGGAGATGGGCGGTAGCGGCGAGGGCACCAACCCCGAGGAGCTTTTCTCGGCCGGTTACGCCGCATGCTTCCTTGGTGCGCTCCACCTGGTCGCCCGCAACGAGAAGATCGACCTCGACGACGCGAGCGGGATCACCGCGCAGATCGGCTTCGGCAAGGACCCCGCCGGCGGGTTCGGCCTCAACGCCCATCTGATCGGTTATCTGCCCGGCCTGGAGCAGGGCGCTGCGGACGAGTTGATGGACAAGGCGCACCAGGTGTGCCCGTACTCCAAGGCCACCCGCGGCAACATCGACGTCAAGCTGTCGGCGAAGGTCTAAGGTCGTGCGGCCCGTCGCCCTGGCAGGCGTCGGCCTTGTCGTCGGCCTGTGTTTGGCGGCGGCGCCCGGTGCGGCATCGGCGAAGCCTTCCGATCCGGGTGTCGTGAACTACGCCGTGCTGCCCAAGGGTTCGGTGGGCAACATCGTCGGCGCACCGATGCGGTTCGAGTGGGCGTACACCGCTCCGTTTCAGTCGTTCTGGGTCGACAACGCCGCGTGCAACAACTGGGCGGACGTCGGGTTGCCCGACGTCTACGCCGACCCGGACCTGGCGTCGTTCAACGGCGCAGTGGCGCAGACGGCGCCGAATGATCGAAGGAACTACGTCAAGCAGGCGGTCGGCGTCTTCGCCACCAACGAAGCCGCCGACCGGGCCTTCCGTCGCGTCGTCGACCGCACTGGCGGTTGCAGCGGCCAGACCACCGCGATGCATCTGGACGACATGACCACCCAGGTGTGGACCTTCACCGGCGGCCCGGCCACCGCCACCGACGCCGACTGGGTCAAGCAGGAGGCGGGCACTGACCGCCGCTGCTTCAACACCACCCGGAAACGCGAGAATGTTCTGCTGCAGGCGAAAGTCTGTCAGTCCGGCAACGGTGGCCCGGCGGCGAATGTGCTGGCTGGTGCCATGCAGAACACATTGGGACAGTAGCGGCAGAGGGATTCGGGTACACCTCACCGACCAAGTCGTAAGAAAATCGCGCGACTTTGTCGGTGCGGTCTGGAAGATGTAGTGAAGGACGCGATCGTTCCCTACCCGGAAGGGGCCGGAAGATATGACCTTCGCCATGACGTCCGACGTGGACGACGCGCACCCGATCGAAGCCCAGAATGACGAGCTGACCAGCGCAAACTACGCTCACCGCTACGTTCGCGACACCTGTTTGAACGACGGCCCCGTCAGTCAGGTGGGCCTGGAAGTCGAGGCGCACTGCTTCGACCTGACCGACCCGATGCGCCGGCCCGGCTGGGATGAACTCACCGAAATCATCGCAGGCGTCCCGGCGTTGCCCGGCGGCAGCGTCGTGACGGTCGAGCCCGGCGGGGCCGTTGAATTGTCGGGACCGCCGATGGACGGGCCGGTTGCGGCGATCGCCGCAATGCAAGGCGACCGCGCGGCGCTGCGTGCGGCCTTCGCGCAGGCGGGTCTGGGGTTGGTGCTGCTCGGCGCCGACCCGCTTCGCCCGGCCAAGCGCGTCAACCCCGGCGCCCGCTATCAGGCGATGGAGACGTTCTTCAAGGCCAGTGAGACCGGCGCCGCGGGTGCGGCCATGATGACCTCGACGGCCTCCATCCAGATCAACCTCGACGCCGGGCCGCGGGAAGGCTGGGCCGACCGGGTGCGGCTGGCGCACGCGCTCGGGCCGACGATGATCGCCGTCGCCGCCAACTCACCGCTGCTCGGCGGCAGGTTCGCGGGCTGGCGATCGGCACGCCAACATGTCTGGAGCCAATTGGACTCGGCGCGCTGCGGGCCCATCCTGGGTGCCAGCGGTGACGACCCGGCCAGCGACTGGGCCAGGTATGCGTTGAAGGCGCCGGTCATGCTGGTCAACACGCCGTCGAAGACGCAAGTAATCCCGGTGACCACGTGGGTGCCGTTCGCCGACTGGGCCGACGGCCGCGTGATGCTCGGCGACCGCAGGCCGACACACGCCGATCTGGATTACCACCTGACCACGTTGTTCCCCCCGGTGCGGCCGCGACGCTGGCTGGAGATCCGTTACCTCGACAGCGTCCCCGACGCCGTGTGGCCTGCCGTGGTGTTCACGCTCGTCACCTTGCTCGACGACCCGGTGGCCGCCGATATCGCCGCCGAGGCCACCGAATCGGTCGCGACGGCGTGGGACCGCGCCGCGCAGATCGGACTCGGTGACCGCCGGCTGGCCGACGCCGCCCTGCGATGCGTGCTGACGGCCGCCGAGCGGGCGCCTGCCGAACTCGAGGAATCGATGCAGCAGTTGGTGCGTTCGGTGGAACAAGGACAGTGCCCGGCCGACGATTTCTCCGACCGGGTCGTCAAGTACGGGATCGCCCCGGCGGTCACTCAACTGGCGCTAGGGGAGCCGTGACGGTACGCGAGGAACTCGCACGCGAACTCGCCACGGCCCGCGACCGCACCCTGCGGCTGGTCGACTTCGACGACGCCGAACTTCACCGCCAGTACGACCCGCTGATGAGCCCCCTGGTGTGGGACCTCGCCCACATCGGCTGGCAGGAAGAACTGTGGCTCCTGCGCGGGAACAACCCCGGCCGCCCCGGACTTCTCGATCCGCAGGTCGAGCGGTGCTACGACGCGTTTCTCAACTCCCGTGCCAGTCGTGTCGACCTACCGCTGCTGTCGTCCGCCGAGGCCAGGTCCTACTGCTCGACCGTGCGCAACAAGGTGCTGGACAGCCTCGACGCACTGCCCGAGGACGGCTCCCAAACAGAGGCCGAGTTCAACTTCGGTCTGGTGATCAGCCACGAGAACCAGCACGACGAGACGATGCTGCAGGCACTGAATCTCCGCAGCGGGCCCGCACTGCTGGACCGCGGAGCGCCGCTGCCATCGGGCAGGGCCGGAGTCGCAGGAACGTCAGTACTCGTGCCCGCCGGTGAGTTCATCTTGGGCGTCGACGCGGTCACCGAACCGCACTCACTGGACAACGAGCGTTCTGCCCACCTGGTCGACCTGCCTGCCTTCCGCATCGGCACGGTGCCCGTCACCAACGGTGAGTGGCGCCACTTCATCGACGACGGCGGATACGACGACCGACGGTGGTGGTCGCAGCGCGGCTGGTCCCATCGGAAGGAGGCGGATCTGCGGGCACCGCAGTTCTGGAACCCCGACGGCACCCGCACCCGTTTCGGCCACGTCGAGGACATCCCCGCCGACGAACCCGTCCAGCACATCACATTCTTCGAAGCGCAGGCGTACGCGGCCTGGGCAGGTGCCCGGCTGCCCACCGAGCAGGAGTGGGAGAAGGCCTGCGCGTGGGACCCCGCGGTGAAGGCGCGCCGTCGCTATCCGTGGGGTTCTTCGGAGCCGACAACACATCTCGCCAATCTCGGCGGCGACGCGCTGCGGCCCGCGCCGGTCGGCGCCTATCCGGCCGGCGCGTCTGCCTACGGCGCCGAACAGATGCTCGGCGACGTTTGGGAATGGACCACGTCGCCGCTGCGGCCCTGGCCGGGTTTCACGCCGATGCTGTACGACCAGTACTCGGCACCGTTCTTCGACGGCGACTACAAGGTGCTTCGCGGCGGGTCGTGGGCTGTCGCGTCGAGCATCCTTCGTCCGAGCTTCCGTAACTGGGACCACCCGATCCGGAGGCAGATCTTCTCGGGCGTGCGTCTCGCGTGGGATGTCGCCTGATGTGCCGACACCTCGGCTGGCTCGGTGCACCGGTCACCGTCGCGTCACTGGTGATGGAACCCGCCAACGGCCTTATGGTGCAGTCGTATTCGCCGCGCAGGCAGAAGCACGGCCTGATGAACGCCGATGGCTGGGGTGTCGGCTTCTTCGACAACGGCACGCCACGACGCTGGCGCAGCGCGGCGCCGCTGTGGGGGGACGCCTCCTTCGCATCGGTAGCGCCCGCGTTGCGAAGCGGATGCATCGTCGCGGCCGTGCGATCGGCGAGCGTCGGCATGCCGATCGAACCGACGGCAGCTGCGCCATTCACCGACGGTCGGTGGCTGCTGTCGCACAACGGCCTCGTCGACCGGACGGTCCTGCCGTTGTCGGCGAAAGCCGAGTCGACCTGCGACAGCGCGCTGTTGGCGGCGCTGATCTTCGACCGAGGCCTGGACGCGCTCGGTGACACGATCGTCGAGGTCGCCGCCGCCGACCCCAACGCTCGGCTGAACATTCTGGCGGCCAACGGTTCTCGGCTTGTCGCTACCACCTGGGGTGACACCCTGTCGGTGCTGCGGCGCACCGACGGCATCGTGCTGGCCAGCGAACCCTACGACGACAGCCCCGACTGGCAGGAGATTCCCGATCGCCACCTGGTCTGGATCGTCGGCCTCGACATCGAGCTGATCCCGCTGAAAGGATCGTGATGACCTTCGCACTTTCGAACTACCTGTCCGCCGATTCCGCGGGCGAAGCCCTGCGCCGCGACGTGCTGGACGGGTTGAGGCAGACACCGAAATCGTTGCCGCCCAAATGGTTCTACGATTCCGTCGGCAGCGACCTGTTCGACCAGATCACCCGCCTGCCCGAGTACTATCCCACCCGCGCCGAGGCACAGATCCTGCGCGAGCGGTCGGCCGAGATCGCCGCGGCATCGGGCGCAGACACCCTCGTCGAACTCGGCAGTGGCACCTCGGAGAAAACCCGCATGTTGTTGGACGCCCTGCGCGACAACGGATCCCTTCGCCGATTCATCCCGTTCGATGTCGACGCCTCAGTGCTCAAGGGCGCCGGCTCAGCAATCGAGAAGGAATACCCCGGCATCGAGATCGACGCGGTGTGCGGTGACTTCGAGGAACATCTCGGCAAGATCCCCCGCGTCGGCCGCCGACTGGTCGTCTTCCTGGGCTCGACGATCGGAAACCTCACGCCAGGGCCGCGCGCCGACTTTCTGGCAGCCCTGGCGGAGACCCTGCAGCCCGGAGACAGCCTGCTGTTGGGCACTGACCTGGTCAAGGACGCCGATCGGTTGGTGGCTGCCTACGACGACAGCGCCGGTGTTACAGCGCAGTTCAATCGCAACGTGCTGGCCGTGGTCAACCGTGAGCTGGACGCAGATTTCGACCTCGACGCATTCGAGCACGTCGCCAAGTGGAACACCGACGAGGAGCGCATCGAGATGTGGCTGCGCGCCAACCAGGCGCAGCGGGTGCAGGTGAATGCGCTCCGCCTACCCATCGACTTCGCCGACGGCGAAGAGATGCTCACCGAGGTGTCGTGCAAGTTCCGCCCCGACGGGGTGGCCGCCGAACTGGCCGATTCCGGCCTGCGCCGTACACATTGGTGGACCGACAGCGCAGGCGACTTCGGACTGTCGCTGTCGACGCGGTGATGTCTGAAGCAGCGAGCCTCGCCGAGCAGTGGCGCGCGGCCAGGCCGACCGTCGCCGGGGTGCATCTCGACAGTGCGGCGTGCTCACGGCAGACCTTCGCGGTCATCGACGCCGCGGCACAGCACGCCCGCCACGAAGCCGAGGTCGGCGGATACGTCGCTGCCGCGGCCGCCGAACCCGTGCTCGACGCGGGCCGCGCAGCGATCGGCTCGCTGACGGGGTTGGGCAGCGCCGACGTCGTCTACACCACCGGTGCCAACGACGCTCTCGAGCGCCTGCTGTCCAGTTGGCCCGGAGAACGCACCGTCGCCTGCCTGCCCGGTGAATACGGACCCAACCTGGCGATAATGGCCGCCAACGGCTTTGACGTCCGCGCGCTGCCCGCCGACGGTGACGGCCGACTCGATGTCGACGCCGCTGCCCGTGCGCTGGCGACCGACCGGCCCGCGCTGGTACACCTGACGGCACTGGCCAGCCACCGCGGCATCGCTCAACCGATGGCTGCGCTGGCCGTCGTGTGCCGAGACCTGGACGTCGCACTTGTGATCGACGCGGCGCAGGCGCTGGGCCACCTCGATTGCGCCGTAACACCTTCCGCCATCTACAGCTCGTCGCGCAAGTGGGTGGCAGGCCCGCGCGGTGTCGGTTTTCTGGCGGTTCATCCGCATCTGGCGCAGCGGCTTGCGCCGCGGATACCCCCACCGGAGTGGGGCCTTGCGTTGACCGTGATGGAGCGCCTCGAGCAAGGCGAAGCCAATGTAGCTGCCCGCGTTGGCTATTCGGTGGCGCTCGGCGACTATCTGGCGGCCGACCCCAAGCAGATCACGCAGCGGCTGGCCGAGGTGGGAAAAATGACCCGCGAGGCGCTCGCCGACGTCAAGGGATGGCGGGTGGTCGAGCCGGTCGACGAACCGACGGCGATCACGACGCTGGAGCCCGTCGACGGCGCCGACCCGCAGCAGGTGCGGGCACAACTGATCGCCGAGTACGGAATCGTCACCACATATGCCGAAACGCTGCGAGCCCCGTTCGAGATGACGTCGCCGGTGCTGCGGGCGTCACCGCACGTCGACGTCACCGCCGGGGAACTGGAGCACTTCGCCCAGGCGCTGGCCGCGACGAGCGCCTAGTCGCCCTTGTGTGCGGTGAGCAAAAACGCCGGCATCTTCTGCCTGCCTTTCTCGTCTTCCTCGAAGGTCGGCATCGTGAACGGTGCGTCGGCGGGAATAGCTCCCGCCATGTTCGCGTGGATGAACGCCGGTCGAATCTCGTCGATCGCCCAATGCTTGGACACCGCCTCGCGCAATTCGTCTTCACTGACCGTGTTCGGGCCGAAGTCCCCCGGCGGAAACGCGCCGTTGGCGAACACCAGGATGTAGAAGGTCGCTCCCGGGGCGGCTGCCCGGTGCACTGCACGCAGATACCCGTCGCGACCTTCGACCGGCAACGAATGAAACAGGGTGCTGTCGACGACGGTGTTGAATCGCCCGTCGTAGCCGCTGAACGACGTGATGTCGTCCTGGACGAACGTTGCGTTGGTCAAACCGCGCTCGTCGGCAGCCTTGGTGGCGGCCGCGATCGCCGTCGGTGTCAGGTCGATGCCGACGACCGTGTAGCCCTCGGCGGCGAGCGCCAACGACAGCTCGGCATATCCGCAGCCGGCGTCGAGCACGTCGCTGCGGATCTTCCCGCTCTGAATCAACGCGGCGAGTTCTGGCTGCGGCTCGCCGATGTTCCACGGCGGCGGCCCCTGAAAGGGGCCATGCTCTTGGTAAGCGTCGTCCCATTCCATCACGTCGTCTGCCATGGCACCCAACGTAGTTCAAGCGGTCCTTCGCACCAATAACGTTGCGCTGTAGTCCGTGAGGGCCGGGGAGTCGTCCGGCGTCTTCGGATACGGGTCAAGCGACTTCAGCTCGACCATGTAGTCGCCCACCTGGACCGTCTGCTTGTTCTGCCCGGCCGCCGGATTGGTGTTGAACTCCAGCGTCGACGGCGCGCCCTGTCCTTGCTGTGCGACGACCGCGATGCGTGCCTGGCCGGTCCAGAAGCATTCGACCTCCGCCGGGCAGCGGGAGTCCTCCAGCACGTCGGTGAAGCGCAGACGCAGATCAGCGCCGCGGATCGTGACCTCCTGTGCACCGTGCAGGACGAACTCCTGATCGAGCCCGGCCTCGATCGGATCCGCCTGCGCCGCATGGCTCCGGCATCCCGCCAGCGCGAGTACCAGCGCCGCGATCACGATCCACGCCTTGATCACGGCGCGCCCCAGGTGTGCACGGGCTCGTTGCTGTGCATGCGCTCACAGTAGAGCCGCAGCATCTCGGCCAACGCATTTGGCCTGGAGAGCCCGCGCTCCTGCAGTGCGTGCACCGTTGCGACCTGCCAGGCGGACCCGTTGACTCCGGTCTTCGCGCGGCCCTCGATCACACCGAGGTAGCGGTCGCGGACATCACCGGATACCTCCCAGCGTTGCAGACCCTCGTCGGCCATCGGCAGCAACTGCCGCAGCACCAACTCGTCCGGCGTCACCTCGCCCATGCCCGGCCAGTACAGCCGTGCGTTCATTCCGTTCTTGGCGGCTTCGACGAAGTTGTGTTGTGCTGCAGCAAAACTCATCTTTGTCCAAATCGGCCTGTCATCCTCGGCCAGCGTCCGCAGCGCGCCGTAATAGAACGCGGCATTCGCCATCATGTCGACCACGGTCGGTCCCGCGGGTAAGACCCGGTTCTCCACGCGAAGGTGGGGACGGCCGACCCCGTCCTGCTCCACGACGTCGTACACCGGCCGGTTCCACCGGTAGATCGTGCCGTTGTGCAGCCGGAGCTCGGCCAGTTTGGGCGTGCGGCCCTCGGCCAGCTCGCGGGTGGGGTCCTCATCGGACAACTCGGGCAGCAGCGACGGGAAGTAGCGAACGTTCTCCTCGAACAGGTCGAAGATCGAGGTGATCCACCGTTCGCCGAACCACACCCGCGGCCGGACGCCCTGCGTCTTGAGCTCGTCGGGCCGGGTGTCGGTGGCCTGGGCGAACAGTTCGATGCGGGTCTCCGCCCACAGTTGGTGTCCGTAGAAGTACGGCGAGTTGGCGCCCAGCGCCAGCTGCGGACCGGCCAGCACCTGTGCGGCGTTCCAGTTGCGCGCGAACTCGGCGGGGGAGACCTGCAGGTGCAGCTGCATGCTGGTACAAGCTGACTCCGGTGCGATCGACTCGGTTTGCAGGCTCAGTCGCTCGGGTCCGCTGATGTCGATCAGAATGTCCTCACCCCGGGCGGTGAAGATCGAATCGTTGAGTGCCTTATAGCGGATCGATTCGCTCATCCACCGCCCCGAAAGGTGCTCGGGCATCAGGGTCGGCAGGATGCCGACCATCACGATGTGCGCGTCGTGTCCGTTGGCCTTGGCTTCGGCCGCATTGAGACTGGCGCGCACCTCGGCCTCGAGTTCCAGCGCCGCGCGTCCGGGCAGCCGACGTGGCGGAACGTTGAATTCGATGTTGTAGGCGCCCAATTCGGTCTGGTATGCCGGATCGGCGATCGCCTGCAGGACTTCGGAATTGCTCATGGCGGGCTGGTAAGCGGCGTCGACGAGATTGCACTCGATCTCCATGCCGGTCAGCGGCCGCTCGAACTCGAAACTGGACTGATTGAGCATGGTTTCGAAGACGTCGAGGCACTGCTGCACTTTGCGCCGGTACTCGCGGCGATGTGCGCGCGAGTACTCGGTGTCCTGCACTTCTTCGCCCACGATTGAAAGCCTATCGGCGGCTGGCCACCACAACCTGCGGATTCATCAGCCCGCCGCGCAGTTCCGCGTCGATCGCCGGATCGGCATGTTCGGCCAGTGCACGCAGCGCCGACGGACTGTAGGTGCGTAGCGAACTGATGAGGCCGTCGTGCACGAACGGGATGAACGGAACCAACGGCAGCATCGTCGCGAGTCGGAGGAGGTGCAACGGCGACGGCGGTCTGGGCAGATCGATGATGACCAGCTTGTCGGCTGCGCGTGTGCCCTCGGCGAACACCCGTGACGCCATCGACGGCGACAGGTGGTGGAACGACAGCGCGAACACGGCGAGATCGAAATGTCCGTCGGGTGCGTCGATGTCTGTGGCGTCCATCGCACGAACCGTCGCACGCGGATGCTCGCCCAGATCGCTTGCTGTCATCTTCGTCACCGACGAGGCCTCGATGTCGGTGACGGTGAGCTCGGCGGTGGGGTGCCACTCCAGCAGTTTCCGCGACAAGCCGCCGTGACCGGCGCCGAGCTCGAGGATCTTGGGGTCGGCGACGTCGGCGACCGCGTCCAGTGCGATCTTGGCGAACTTTTCGGTGTTGCCGAAGAACTCGCCGGTCCACTCGAGCGCTCGGATCACGCTGCGCTTGACGCTCTCTTCCACGTCGTCGCGGTCGAGATATTCCAGCCGGTCGGTCTCCAGCAACCGGTCCAGGCAGGACGCGTCCGGCCCGCCGCGGGGCATACGGTCAATGTCGACGATCGGTCTCGCCATATGCACCATGATGAACGATTGCAGAGCGTCCGGAGGGAGCAGGAGTTGGCAGACTTCATAGCCGCCATCGACCAGGGCACGACCAGCACCCGGTGCATGATCTTCGACCACAACGGCGCCGAGGTCGGGCGTCACCAACTCGAACACGAGCAGATCCTGCCCAATGCCGGCTGGGTCGAACACAATCCCGTCGAGATCACCGAACGCACCGCTTCGGTCATCCAGTCGGCGCTGAACAGGACCAACCTGTCGGCCACCGACCTCGCGGCGCTGGGCATCACCAACCAACGGGAGACGTCGCTGGTCTGGAACCGCAAAACTGGACGGCCGTACTACAACGCGATCGTGTGGCAGGACACCCGCACCGACCGCATCGCCTCCGCGCTGGATCGCGACGGCCGCGGTGACGTGATCCGCCGCAAAGCAGGTCTGCCGCCCGCAACCTACTTCTCCGGCGGCAAGCTGCAATGGATCCTGGAGAACGTCGACGGGGTGCGCCGCGACGCCGAGAACGGAGACGCAATCTTCGGGACCGCGGACACGTGGGTGCTGTGGAACCTCACCGGGGGCGCGCGCGGCGGTGTGCACGCCATCGATGTCACCAATGCCAGTCGCACGATGCTGATGAACCTCGAGACTCTGGATTGGGATGACGAACTGCTGTCGTTCTTCGATATTCCGCGCCAGATGCTGCCGGAGATCAAGCCGTCGTCGTATCCGGAGTCCTACGGCGTGACGCGCGACGACGGTCCGGTCGGCGGCCAGGTGCCGATCACCGGGATCCTCGGCGACCAGCAGGCCGCGATGGTCGGCCAGGTCTGCCTCGACGCGGGCGAAGCCAAAAACACCTACGGCACAGGGAATTTCCTTCTGCTCAACACGGGCGAGAAGATCGTCCGGTCGGAAAACGGTCTGCTCACCACGGTGTGTTATCAGTTCGGTGACGCGAAACCCGTTTATGCACTTGAGGGTTCGATCGCGGTCACCGGCTCGGCGGTGCAGTGGCTACGCGACCAGCTCGGCATCATCAGCGGTGCCTCGGAGAGCGAGTCGCTCGCGCGCCAGGTGGCCGACAACGGCGGCGTCTACTTCGTGCCCGCGTTCTCGGGACTCTTTGCGCCGTACTGGCGTTCGGATGCGCGCGGCGCGATCGTCGGGCTGTCACGGTTCAACACCAACGCACACGTGGCGCGCGCGACGCTCGAGGCGATCTGCTACCAGAGTCGCGACGTCGTCGACGCGATGGAGGCCGACTCCGGCGTGCACATGGAGGTGCTCAAGGTCGACGGTGGTATCACCGCCAACGACCTGTGCATGCAGATCCAGGCCGACGTTCTCGGCGTCGAGGTGGTCAAGCCCGTCGTCGCCGAGACGACCGCACTGGGAGCCGCCTACGCGGCGGGTCTCGCCGTGGGCTTCTGGGAGAACCCCGACGATCTGCGGGCCAACTGGCAGGAGGGCAAGCGTTGGAGTCCGGCGTGGAGCGACAAGCAGCGCGCGGACGGATACGCCGGCTGGCAGAAGGCCGTGCAGCGCACGCTTGACTGGGTCGACGTCGAGTGATTTCGGCGCGCTAATCCACGCTCAGCGACGGTCAGCGCGCCGAAGCCGCAATTAGGCGGCGGCGTCGAGTTCCTGCCTTGTGTCCTCGTCGAGTTCGATGTCGCGGACGGCGGTGTTCTCCTCGAGATGCGCCACCGACGACGTGCCCGGGATCAGTAATACGTTGGGCGCCAACGATAATGTCCACGCGAGTGCGACCTGGGCCGGGGTCCGGCCGAGCTTGGCGGCCTCACGCGCAACGGCGGGGTGGCCAAGCACCGGGTTGTCGGCGGTGAAACCCGAGCCCAGCGGGAAGAACGGCACGAAGGCGATGTCGTGTTCGATGCACGCGTCGAGCACCGGCTGCGACGTCCGGTCGACGAGGTTGTAGGCGTTCTGCACGGTGACGATCTCGGTGCGGTCCAGCGCGATCTGCAGATGCTCGGGGCCGATGCTGCTCAGCCCTATTCCGGTGATGAGCCCTTCGTCGCGGGCCTTGATCATCGCGGACAGTTGCCGGTCGAACAGATCGCGATCGACCGGGCCGACCGAACTTGGATCACCGGAGTGGATGCGCAGATTTACGGCGGCGAGGCGGTCGATGTCCAGCGTGCGCAGGTTCTCCTCGATGTCTGCCCGCAACTCGTCGGGCTGCTGTGCGGAGAGCCACCCACCGGTGTCGTCGCGGCGCGCTCCCACCTTGCTGACCAGGGCGAGATTTTCGGGGTAAGGGTGAAGTGCCTCGCGGATGAGTTCGTTGGCGACCTTGGGACCGTAGAACTGTGCGGTGTCGATGTGGTTGATACCCAACTCAATTGCGCGTCGCAGCACGGCGATCGCCTGGTCGTGGTCGCGCGGTGGTCCGATCACCCCCGGCCCGGGGAGTTGCATGGCGCCGAATCCGACGCGACCAACGGTGAACGGACCGAGGGAAAAGGTTTGCATGGCTTCAGGCTAGGGCTTGTGCGCGTTTGAGAGCGCCGAGCGCTCCCAAACGCATACAAACCTCATATGTTTTAGTCGGACTCGCCGAGAATCTGATAGATCTCGCGGCGGGCATTGTTGACGATGTCGACGATGCGCTGCTGCTGCTCAGCCGATGCGGCGTGCGCGGACTGGGCGACGGCTCCCATCAGCTGGCCAACGGCACTGCGCAGGCTGACGGCACCGGGATCGGCGCCTTCGGTGATCTCGTCCCACGGAGCTGTCTCGATCTTCTCGGCCGCGGCACGGCCCTCGTCGGTGAGCTCGAAGAGCTTCTTGCTGCCCTCGGATTCCGAGGCGACGAGAAGGCCCTCGTCGACCAGCAGTTGAAGCGTCGGGTACACCGAGCCGGGGCTGGGCTTCCACAGCTGCTGACTGCGTTCGTTGATCTCCTGAATCATCTCGTAGCCGTGCATCGGCCGATCGGTGAGCAGCTTGAGGATCGCGGCACGCACGTCACCGCGCCTGCCGCGTCCGCCGCCACGGGGTCCACCGCGTCGGCCGCCACGGCCAAAGCCGGGTCCGAACCCGAAGCCGGGACCGAAGCCGCCGGGACCGAAGCCGGGGCCGAAACCTGCGTCGCCGCGGTGCTCGCGGACGTGGTCGCGGAACTCGCGACGGGCTTGGCGGCGCTGTTCGTGCAGCGCACGACGGTCTTGCGGGCTGAAGCCAGGCCCGAAGCCGAAACCGAAACCGCGGCCCTCGAAGGGGCCCTGCGGGGGTGTGAATGGGGTGTTCATAGTTCATGTCCTTATTTCGACAGGAAGTACGATCTGCACTTCCGATACGTTGACGATATATCGGAATCTATCGCGATGCAACGTCCAATGTCAGATGGCCACGGTCACATCGACGGACAAGTACTCGCCAATGGCGCGCGCCGCGGACCAATCACCTGCATGTACCGCTTTCTCGAGGTCGTCGGCCAACGGACTGTCGGCGCCGAGTTCGGCGAGCCAGGCGGAGACCGTTGTCGCGATCTGCTCTACCGGCACTTCGACGGTCAGCCCACCACGCAGGCGTTGGGTGACCCGATAGATCGGGGAGGTCGTCGGCACTCGGCGCTGCATACCCATGATTCGGAGGCAACGGGCCGGCGGATGAGTCCGGATCAACGTCTAGAGCGCCGACGAGTCCAACTCGTCCGCCGAATGTGCTGCGTTGGCGCGGTGAGTGTTCGGGCTGACCCCGTACGTCCTCTTGAACGCGCTGCTCAACGCGAACGGTGTGCTGTACCCGACCTGGCGGGCCACCGCACCGATCGTCGCCTGACTCGACCGCAACAGATCGGCGGCCAACGCCAGCCGCCAGCTGGTCAGGAACGCGATCGGCGGCTCACCCACCTGATCGGTAAACCTGCGTGCGAACACCGTCCGCGAACAGCCAACGGCGGCAGCCAAATTCGCCACCGTCCACGGATGTGCCGGATTGTTGTAGATCAGCTTCAATGCCGGTCCAACCACCGGGTCCTGCTCGGCGTCCCACCACGTCGGCGCGTTGCCGTCGCGGCCGAACCAGACCCGCAACACCGCGATCAGCAGCACATCGAGCATCCGGTCCAGATATGCCTCCTGCCCGGCCCCGTCGCAGCCGGCCTCGCGAGCCAGCAGGTCCACCAAGGGTGTGTCCCATTCGTCGGCGCGCACCACCAACACAGGGGGCAGCACGTCGAGAAGCCGGGCGCTCACCTCGCTGCGACCCTCGTACGCGCAGATCACCGATCGCGTCGTCCCCGACGCGCTGTTGCCCCATGTCCGCACCCCGAGGGACATCTCGAACGTCAGCGTCTCACCCGACAGCGTCGTGCAGCGGTTTCCCGGGATGGATCACCACCATCGGCGGGGTGGTCGGGTCGTCGGCGAAGACGTAGTGCTCGGTGCCCCGGGCCAGGGCGACGTCACCGGGATGCAGCCAGGTGGTTCCGCTGCTCTCTCCGACGATGGCTGCGCTTCCATGCGTCTGGCAGATCAACGTCAGCGGCGCATCGTCGCGGATGCTCAGCGACCAGGGTGGATCCATCATCATCCGCAACACGAAAGCGCCCCGCGCTCGTACACCGTCGAGCAGGCCGACCACGGCGTCCACCGCTGGAGCCTATCGAGCGCGGTAGGCGGCGAGAAACACCTTTACGCCTGCGCGGACGTAGGTGTCGACGTCGATGCGTGCCAGCACCTGTTGGGCTCCGCAGAAGAGCGCCTGGTCGATGCACCTGCCGACGATGAGAAACGCGAAATGCTCTGCGGCAAGTGCGGGTTCGGGCGCGTGCAGCAGGCCCCTGTTGTGCAGAGCGGCGAAGCAGTCGGCGAAGGCCGCGAGCGTCCTCGCCGGCGCCTGCTCGTAGTACAGCTGCGCGAGCGCGGGCACCCGGTTGGCTTCGCCGACCACGAGCCGGCGCAACTGCACGACCGGCTCCTGCAGCACTTGGCTGAGATAGTCGCCGGCCAGTGCGGTCAGGTCCGCCTCCAGGTCGGCAGTGCCGGCGAGTTCGGCGATCCGGTCGAGAAACGGGGACACCGAACTCTCCAACGCCTCGTTCACGATCGCCAGTAGCAGTTCCTGCTTGTCGCCGAAGTGCTTGTAAACCGTCTGCTTGGACACCTCGGCCGACGCGGCGATCTGGTCGACGCTGGTGCCCTGGTAGCCATTGCTCAAGAAGAGCTCGCGACCCGCCGACAGGATGGTCGCGCGTTTTCGCGCTGAACGGCCGAGCACCTCGGTCATGCCGTCTCCAATTCGGTACTGGACAGTCTAGTTCTATCAGCCGTAGAGTACTGGACAGTCCAGTTTGATTCTAACGGGAGGAACGCGATGACCACCACTGATTGCCCGCCTCTCCCGGTGCGGATCACCAAATCGCTGCTGGGCTATGGAGTCATCGCGGGCCCGATATACGTCGTCGTCGCCGCGGCCCAGATGTTCACCCGGGATGGGTACGACCCGACGAGGCACGCGGTCAGCCAACTGTCGAACGGTGGCCTGGGCTGGATTCAGATCGCCAACTTCCTACTCACCGGGGCGATGACGATCGCGGCCGCCGTCGGCGTGCGACGCGCACTCGGACCTGGGCGGCAGTCGGCGTGGGCGTCGGGCCTGCTCGGGGCCTACGGGCTCGGGGTGTTCTGCGCCGGGATCTTCCGGGCCGACCCGTCGGACGGCTTCCCTCCCGGCACCCCGCCCGGCGTGGGGGAGCCCAGCTGGCACGGGCTGGCCCACTTCGCGGTCGCCGGCCTCGGGTTCCTCTGCCTGGTGGCGGCTTGTCTGGTGATGGGCGCATGGTTCGGGCGCGTGAACGAGGTGCGCTGGGCTTGGTTCTCGCGACTCACCGGCGTGGTGTTCGCGGTGAGTTTCTTCGGGCTCGCTTCGGGAAGTGCCGCAATGATTTTGGTGTTCACCGCGGCAGTGGTTCTGGTCTGGGCGTGGCTGGCGGCGGTGTCGATCAAGCTCTACCGTTCCGTCGAATAGGCGCAGACGCGCGCGTATGCGGTCGGGACGGATAACGATGGACCGTCCACCCCGGCCGCTGTTGACTTCACGTCATGAACATGAGCCCTTTCGTCGTCCTCACCTCACTGGCCGCGCTCGCCGCGGCCGCTGCCAGCGGAATGATGTATGTCTTCTCGACATTCGTGATGCGCGGCCTGGATCGCACAGGACCGGTCGAGGCGATCACCGCGATGCGCGGCATCAACGTCGTGGCGAACTCGAGCCCGGCATTCCTGTTGGCGTACTTCGGTGCGTCGATCCTGGCGCTGGTGGTCGGGGTCATGGCCGTGGTCCAGATCGGGCAGCCGGGCAGTGTGTGGATCCTGGTCGGGGCGGTCTTCGGAATTTTCGCCGCGATCATCACCATGGCGTTCAACGTGCCGCTCAACAATCACCTCGACACGGTCAACCCGGTTGGGTTGTCGGTCGCCGACGCGGCCCGCGAGTGGCAAGCGTACTTCTCAACGTGGACGGCGTGGAACCACGTCCGCGCGGCCACCAGCATCGTCGCGGCGGTCTTGATGCTCATCGGCCTGCGATACCGGTGACGCGGACTAGCTCGGCGGCGTGAATCCGCCGCGGGTCGGGTGACGGCTCGGCGAAACCTGCTGCGGCGGAATCTGTTGCGGCGGATGCCTGATACCCGAAGGCAGGGGGCTGGGGTGCCGGCCACTGAGGCGGGGGTTGGCCAGCGACGGGCCGCAGCCGGATGAGTTCTCGGCGATGACGTTCGGCCAGCACCGCGGCGAGCACGAACTGCGGTGGCGCGCCGGGAGGTGGTGGTGGCGATATCTGTGCGACGACGTCGCTGGTGATCCGGTAGGCCATCTGGTCGCGCAGCTGTGGATCCAATTGTGATACGCGGGAAAGGAACTGGCGGGCAAGCTCTGCCGTTTCGGCACGTAGCCCGGACAGCTGCAGGGTCGACGCCCACCATGCGAGCTGCGGCGGCATCGGCGGGGGCGGTGACATGCGCGGCGCGCGTTCACTGATAACCACGGTCCCGGCGAACACGTCGCCGATCCGCTTTCCCTTCGAGGACGCCAGGCTGCAGATCACCGCAGGACCGCCGGTGAACATCCAGATTTCGATCACACCGGCCAGCGCACGAAACAACGCCTGCCGAAGCCGTTCCGGGCCGCCGTCGTCGGACACCACCCGCAGCCCCATCGCGATCTTGCCCAACGAACGGCCACGGGTGGCGGTCTCGAAGATGACCGGATACCCGACGATCGTCAGGACGGTGAAGATGATCAGGACCGCGCCCGACAGGGCCGGATCGAACTGGGTGAGCGTGGCGGCCCACAGCACGACGCCGACGATGTAGAGGATGAACACCACGGTGACGTCGATGATCGCCGACAGTGCGCGAACCGGCAGCTGGGCGATCTGAACGTCAAGGACCACCGCGTCGCCGGTCACCACTGGTTCTTGCTGGCTGACCATTGCGCCAACGCTACTAGGATTCTCGAGGTGGATGTCGACGCGTTCGTGGTGGCGCATCGTCCGACGTGGGAGCGGCTGGAGCAACTGTTGAAACGGCGTCGGAAACTGACCGGCGCCGAGGTAGACGAACTGGTCGATCTTTACCAGCGGGTGTCCACCCACCTGTCGATGGTGCGCAGCTCGTCCACCGACGCTGTCCTCGTCGGGCGGCTGTCGGGTCTGGTGGCGCGGGCGCGTTCGGTGGTGACGGGTGCGCACGCGCCGTTGTGGAGCGAGTTCGCCAGGTTCTGGACGGTGTCCTTCCCGGTGGTCGCGTATCGCACATGGCGATGGTGGCTCGGCACGGCGATCGCGTTCTTCTTTGTCACTGTGCTGATCGCACTGTGGGTGTCAGGCAACCAGGATGTGCAGGCGTCCCTCAAAACCCCAAGCGAGATCGACCAATTGGTGAACAACGATTTCGCCGCCTACTACAGCGAGAACCCCGCCGGATCGTTCGGGCTGCAGGTATGGGTCAACAACTCCTGGGTTGCGGCCCAGTGCATCGCGTTCGCCATCCTGCTCGGCATCCCGATTCCCTACATCCTTTTCCAGAACGCCCTCAATCTCGGTGTCATCGCGGGCTTCATGTTCGATGCCGACAAGGGCGACGTCTTTCTCGGCCTGCTCACTCCGCACGGACTCATCGAACTGACCGCGGTGTTTCTCGCTGCGGCCGTCGGCATGCGGCTCGGCTGGTCGGTGGTGTCGCCGGGTCACCGGCCGCGCGCACAGGTGCTCGCGGAGCAGGGCCGGGCCGTGGTTGCGGTCGCCGTGGGTCTGATCGTCGTCTTGCTGGTGGCCGGTCTGATCGAGTCGCTGGTGACACCGTCGCCGCTGCCGACGTTCGCCCGCATCGCCATTGGCGTGGCAGCCGAGGTTGCCTTTCTCGCATACGTGATCTACTTCGGCCGCAGGGGTGTGGCGGCGGGTGAGACCGGCGACGTCAGTGACGCACCGGATGTGGTGCCGACGCGTTAGAGCCTGCCGGTGGCCTTCATCGCCAGATAGTGGTCTGCCAGTGCGGGAGCCAGTTCATCCGGCGGCGCGTCCACAACGTCGACCCCGGCAGCGCGCAGACGGGACGCCATCGAGCGCCTGTCGTTGCGCGCACGTTCGGCCGCCGCCGCGTCGTAGACCTCGGCGGCGTCTGCCCGGCCCGCGGCCATCGCTTCCACCCGCGGATCGGCGACGGCGGCGAGCAGAACCTGGTGTTTGGCGGACAATTGGGGGAGAACCGCCATCAGGCCCTCGTCGAGTGCGGACGCGTTCAGGTCGGTGAGGAGCACCACCAGCGCGCGGCGGCGAACGCGACGCTGTATCGCGGCCACCGTCGCCCTGGCGTCGGACTCGATCAGTGCCGGTTCCAGCGGCGCCATCACGCCGACCAGCTGCGCGAGAAGTTCGGTCCGCGAGGCGTTGAAAAGGCCCGCCCTGGTGACCCGGTCGTGGGCAAGGAAATCGACGTGATCGCCTGCCCGCGACGCCAGCGCGGCGAGCAGCAGCGCGGCATCCATGGACCAATCCAGCCGCGGCCAGCCACTGGGGTCGTTGGCAGTTGGATCGACGCCGACGCGGCCTGCTGACGTGCGGCCGGTGTCCAGAACGATCACCACCCGCCGATCCCGCTCGGGTCGCCACGTCCGCACCACGACATCCGCTCGTCGCGCGGTGGCGCGCCAGTCGATCGACCGGACATCATCGCCGATGACATATTCGCGCAACGAATCGAACTCGGTGCCCTGGCCACGTATCAGGACCGCCGTGTTCCCCTCCAGCTCACGAAGTTTGGCCAGCCGTGAGGGCAGATGCTTACGCGCCAGGAACGGCGGTAGGATCCTTACCTGCCAGGGCACCCGGTGTGAACTCTGCCTGCCTGCAAGCCCCAGTGGCCCGATCGACCTGGCCGTCACCATCGCCGAGGACTGATCACCCCTGCGCACCGGGCGCAGCGTCGTGACGAGTCGAACCCGTTGCGTGGGCGTGATATTCACGGTGTGCATCCGGGGTTCGGCCCGGGCGCTGGGGGACCACGCATCACGGACCTGACCTGTCATGCGCCGTCGGCCAGGATTCTCCACCTCCAGAACCGCATCGACGGGCTGCCCCAGTCTCGCCGCGGTGTCACCCGACCGCGTGAAGACCAACCGGCGGGGGCTGGCGGCCAGAACGACGTCGAGTGCCACCGCGGCGCCGAGAATGCCCAACAGGACCGCGAAGGCCGTTGCCGGCCAAGGCGACAACGCGACTGGCAGCACGCAGATCAGTGCTACCAGGCCGGCGCGGCCGGTCAAGATCACTAGCGTGGCACCGGTACGGCCGCGAGAATTCCGTCCAGCACGCCGTCCGGATTGGCGCCTTCGAGTTCGGCTTCCGGCCGCAGCTGAATACGGTGCCGCAACGTCGGCCGCGCCATCGCCTTGACGTCGTCGGGCGTGACATAGTTCCGACCCGACAGCCACGCCCAGGACCTGGCCGTTGCCAGCAGTGCGGTCGCCCCGCGTGGCGAGACCCCGAGCTGTAGTGACGGTGAATGCCTTGTGGCACCGGCGATGTCGACAATGTACCCGAGCACCTCGTCAGCGACGAGCACCTGTTGCACCGCGGCGCGCCCCGCGGCCAATTCGGCGGGCCCTGCGACGGGCCGCACGGCGGACAGGTCGCGCGGGTCGAAGCCGCGCGCGTGCCGGTCGAGGACAGTGATCTCCTGGTCGCGCGGCGGCAGGGGAACGTTGAGCTTCAGCAGGAACCGGTCGAGTTGCGCTTCCGGTAACTGGTAGGTGCCCTCGTACTCGATCGGGTTCTGCGTCGCGGCGACGATGAAGGGGTCGGGTAGCGGACGCGGTTGACCGTCGACGCTGACCTGGCGCTCCTCCATGGCCTCCAGCAGCGCGGCCTGAGTCTTGGGCGGCGTCCGGTTGATTTCATCGGCCAGTAGGAGATTGGTGAAAACCGGTCCGGAGCGGAACTCGAATTCTGCTGTGCGGGCGTCATATACGAGCGAACCCGTCACGTCGCCGGGCATCAGGTCCGGGGTAAATTGAACACGCTTGAACTCGAGCTGCAGCGCGGCAGCGAGGGTGCGCACCAGTAGGGTCTTGGCGACGCCCGGCACTCCCTCCAGCAGCACGTGGCCGCGGCACAACAGCGCGATCACCAGCCCGCTGACCACCGCGTCCTGACCGACCACCGCCTTGGCGATCTCAGTGCGCAGCGATAGCAGCGCATTTCGCGCCGAATCGCCCGGCGCTGCGGCGCCGGTGTACTGACCTGTGTTACCTGCCGGTGGCTGAGTCACGACTGTGCGACCTGCCTTTCGATGTTGTCGAGTTCACGGGCGAGATTGACCAAGTCGTCGTCGCTCTGCGGAGACGGACCGAACAGCGTGTGCGCCAACGTCTGTGGGTGTGCTCCGCACCGCTGCGCCACCGCCGCGACGATCGCGGGCGGCTCGGCGTTCACCGAGAGGCCGAGGCGGGGCAGCATCCGCTGCAGCGTCGCAGTTCGCAATGCGTTCGCGGCACGGTCGGAGGCGCGCCGGGAACGGTACAGTCTGCCGCGACCTTCGACCGTCTCTGATGCGCGCACCACGACGGGCATGCGCTCAGCGACAAGCGGTCCGAGCCGCCTGCCCTTCCAGACCGCGATGAGCGCGATCGCCAGACACAACTGGATGACGATCCATCCCACGGCGGGGGGAATGAGATCGGTGATCTCGGCGCCCGCATCGGACTGCCCTTCGCGCTGCTGCGGTGCGTACCAGATCACTCGGGGGTCGGTGCCTGCAAGGTTCATGGCGAGCGCGGCGTTGCCGGCAGACAAGAGCCCCCCGTTGGTCATGAAATCACTACTGCCGACAACCGTGACACTGCGCCCGTCATCGGTGTAACGGACGAGCGCTCCCGCATAGCAGCTGGTGATCGGAAAATCGTCCGCCGATTCGTACTCGTCGCTGACTCCGAGTTGAACCTCTCCGGCTCGCGTCGCCTCGCGCAAGTCGCAGTCCGGTTCGGCGCCGCCGAAGGGAACCGACCCGGCGAGACGGATGCGCGGAGCCAGCGCCTCACGGGTACTCGACGTCGGCGCAACCAGGAGTCGGTCGCCGGGCAGGTCGCTCAGCCGTCGCAGCACGTCTTGGTCGAGCAGCGCGAAGGTCTGCAGCACGACGATGAGTGTGCCGGGCCGCGCGGCACCCTCGACCGTCGCGATGTCCGGTGCCTCGACGACGTCGACGCCACTCTCGCGCAACAGGGTGACCAGTGCGCGCGTGCCATCGCGAGACGTGGATGCGGGATCCATCGGTCCGCCCGGCCGCGGCGCGGTCAGATAGGTGGTCAGAGTGGCGATTGCGACGATGACGACGAGAGAGAGCAGCACCCATCGCGCGGCACTCCACCGCTGCATAAGTGTCGGCCTGAACGCCGAATCACCCTGTTGCTCATGTGCTTTCAGCGCAGAGATCACCGAACCTCCGCCCAGCCGACCGTCGTGGTTGCGACGGGCGTGGCATCGGCGCTCACCTGAGTGTTGAACCTCAGGTGATCGTCGAGGTCAGCGATCATCCGGTAGGCGGATTCCGTCCCAGGTCGTTCGCCATAGGTGACGTCGTTGAAAGAAATTGCAGCCTGGGTCAATTCGGCAGATAGCGTAGGCAGGGCCTTACCCGCGTCGCGCGCAAGTTCGGTGGCCGTCCGGCCGGGAATCGCATCCAGCACCCCGGCGTCCTCCAGCTGGCGGGCGACGGCTCGCAGGCGATGACGGATTGCCGCAGCCCAATTCCCCGCGGCGGCATACTGCTCGGCGGTGGCCCGGTGCTCAGCAGCACTGAGTTCGTGTTCGCCGAACAGCGCGAAGCCGCCGCCCCGGTTGGTCCGCATGGTGCGCCGTGCGATCCGTATCACGACGACGATCGCGACCACGAGCAGAATCAGCAGGACCGAAAGCGTGAACCAGCCACCGGGGAGCCGAGCTCCGGCGTCGGCGAGCCGGTACACCAGTTCGTTGATCCACTCGATGAGACGTTCGGTCAGGGAAGGCTTGGGGTAGATGGGTTTTTGCAGTTCGCGTTGCGCGGCGTCGTGAGCGGCATCGCTGTCGATGTCTATCGTCGGCACGTCAGGCTTGGCGGGTCAGCCACAGATGGTCAGTGGAATCGGACGGCGAGGAAGGACCGTATACGGCGCCGGTCTGCAGGACGAGGTCGAACGCCTCAGCGCGGATGCGGCGGTCGGTGTAGAGCAGCACGATGACGCCTGCGCCGAACGGGGCGGTGATGATCTGGGCGATGACAGCGCCCACGGACAACAGGATGAACGCCAGCAGCGTCATCGCCGTGGAAGACGCTGCAATCAGCAGGAGTTGACCGCCGAAGCTGAACGGGATCGTGACCGCGCCGGCGATGAACTGAACTGCGATCATGGCGAGCAGCCGAATACCGAACACACGCCAGAAATCGTTCTTCACCAACCTGAATGACCGCTCGATGGCGGCGAAGATGCCGAGACGTTCCAGCACGATGAGCGGCGGTGCGAAGCTCAGGATCACCCAGAGGTAGATCAGCGCGGCCAGCAGGATCAGACCCAGTGGTAAGCCGATGATCACCGCAGCGGTGACGCTCGCGGCGGTCCCGATCCAGAAGATGAGGCCGAAGACGACGGCGATCAGCACCGCCACGCCCAAGCCTTCTAGGAGCGCGAAGCCGATCAAAGCCCAAAATCGTCCTTTGAGCCGCTGCCATGCTTCACCGATTGTGATGCCGGCGCCGAAGACGGCCCGGCCAACGACAACGGTGAGCATCCCGCTCAGCAGGATCGCCGTAAACCAGGTCGCCGCGCCCCCGGCGATGCTCGACAACGTCGAGCCGAGCAGGATGCCGGTCGATACCTCTTCACCGGTGAAAGACTGTGCGAGCCCTCCGGTGACGGCGAGCGGTCCCACCGAGAGCACGAGCGCCAAGAGCTGGGTTGCGATGACGACGATTGTGGTAAAGCCCAGCGTCGCTTTCGGGTTGGCGCGGATGTAGGCGACCGCGCCGTTGAAGATGTCGGACAGGGTCAACGGTCGCAGCGGGATGACACCTGGCTTGAGCGCAGGTTGCATCGGCGGGGCACCGTATCCATAGCCCGATGGCGGGTAACCCGGCGGCGACCCGTAACCGGGCGGCGGCCCGTACCCCGGGGGAGCTCCGTAGCCGGGAGGAGGTGCGTATCCCGGCGGCGGCCCGTATGCCGGTGGAGCGCCGTACGCCGGCGGGGGTGCGTAGCCGGGAGGCGGATAGCTCGGGGGCGGCGGGCCGGCCATACCGGAACTACCGGCCTCGGTGCTCATGGCCACCATCCTGTCGATCACCGTGCGAATTGACAAACGTCTCCGACCGCCGTGTCAGACACCAGACCGTCGCTACGGTGGCCGTATGTCGACCGAGATCACAATGCGAGGTATCGGCGACGGTTGACGCGCGGTTCATCGCGAGGCCCACAGCAGGTGGCGCAGCGTAGGTTTGCGATATGCCAGAACTCAAGGGGCGGCTGCGCACAGACCTCACCGCGGCGATGAAGTCGCAGGACAAGCTTCGAACCGCGACGCTTCGGATGCTGCTCGCTGCGATCCAGACCGAAGAAGTGGCGGGCAAAGGGCAGCGCGAGCTGTCCGATGCCGAAGTGATCAAGGTGCTTTCCAAGGAAGCCAAGAAGCGCGCGGAATCCGCGGAGATCTACACCCAGAACGGCCGTGGTGAGCTGGCCGCCACCGAGCACGCCGAGGCACGCGTCATCGACGAATACCTGCCGACTCCGCTCGACGACGCCGAAGTCGCCGATGTGGTCGACACCGCGATCGCACAGGTGGCCGAGGAGATCGGTGAACGGCCCGGCTTGAAGCAGATGGGCCAGGTGATGAAGGCCGCCACCGCGATCGCCGCAGGTAAGGCCGACGGCTCCCGACTCTCGGCGGCGGTGAAGGCGAGGTTGTAGCCGTTTTCGGCGTCGGGCACCCGGGTATACCGGTGCCATGACGCGTTTCGGCTACACCCTCATGACTGAACAGAGCGGACCTAAAGATCTTGTCCGTTACGCCGTTTCGGCGGAACGCGTGGGTTTCGACTTCGAGGTCTCGTCCGATCACTACTTCCCGTGGCTGTCGTCGCAGGGGCACGCGCCCTATGCCTGGTCGGTGCTCGGTGCGGTCGCCCACGCGACCGAGCAGGTCGAGCTGTTCACCTACGTCACCTGTCCGACGATGCGCTATCACCCCGCGGTCGTTGCGCAGAAGGCCGCCACCATGCAGATCCTCGCCGACGGCCGTTTCACACTCGGGGTGGGCAGCGGCGAGAACCTCAACGAACATGTCGTCGGCAAGAGCTGGCCGACGGTGGCCCGACGTCAGGAAATGCTGCGCGAGGCCATCCAGATCATCCGCGAGTTGTTCACCGGCGAGGTCGTCGACTGGAAAGGAGAGTACTTCGAAGTGGACTCCGCCCGGCTCTGGGACATTCCCGAGACGCCGGTCGCCATCGCCACGGCGGTCTCCGGAGAGCGGTCGGTGGAGACATTCGCGCCGCTGTCCGATCATCTGATCGCCGTCGAACCGAACAAGGATCTCGTCGACGCATGGCATGACGCCAGGCGTGCCACCGGGCTGCCCGGCCAGGTGCGGGTCATCGGTCAGATCCCGATCTGCTGGGATCCCGACCGCGACGCCGCCATCCACCGAGCGCACGACCAATTCCGTTGGTTCGGTGGCGGTTGGGCGGTCAATGCCGATCTGCCGACGACGGCCGGCTTCGACGGCGCCACACAGTTCGTCCGGCCGACCGATGTCGCCGAATCCATCCCGTGCGGACCGGATCTCGACGCGATCGTCGATGCGGTGCGCAAATACTGGGAGGCCGGATTCACCGATATCGCCCTGGTCCAGATCGGGGACGACGGTCAAGATCTGTTCCTCAAGGAAGCGGCCGGATCACTGTTGGCGAAGCTCAGAAGCGAATCGCACTGAAAGGCGAATCATGCCTAAGGGCAAGGGAATTTACGAAGACTTCGACGACCAAGCAGACGACGAGTCGAAGAAGGGTGGACGTCCGGGGCCAACCGACGAGGGCGGCGAAGGGGGCATGGCGACACGGGAGCAGGCTCCGGACGTCGCCGATTCCGGGGGCGAGCCCACGGCTTGACGGCTACTCCGCATCCCGTCCCTCGCGGCTGCGCCGATATGCCGCGCGTCGGAAATCGGCTAGCCAGCGGGGTACCAGCTCGACGTCGCAGTCGCGATGCAATGCCGGGTCGAACGCGATGTCGTCACAACTCGGGTCGACGTTGCGCAATGTCAGCCGGGCGAGTGGACTGAACTCACCCCGGCCCGCAGCCTGTTGGATGTCGAATTGGATTCCACCCGAATTGATTCCGGCCTCAATGGTGTCGAGGGCGAGACCGCCATTGCCTAGGTCGGTGGCGAGTCGTGCCCGCAACCACCACACGCGGCCGCGGTAACGCAACGGCATCAGGCTGGAGAACGTGGCGCCCGACCATGAGGTGACCGGCGTGAGAACGAAGCGACTGCGCGCAATTGTCGATGCCAGCAGCACATCCCATGGGCCGCACGACCGCAGATCCTGCGGCGGCGGAATACGAAACGCCAAACCCGCGATGTCGGGATGGCCGCCGGGAACACCGATGCCCTTCGAGACCCGGCCGATGACGTCGCAGGACCTCAGTGGCAGTCCTTCCGCACCAGGGGCCGTCCGCTCCAGGCTCCCTTCCGCGACTACGCCCACGGGATGGAAGAGGCGGTGGCCGCGAACGGCGGAGCCGAACTTGACGGGCAACGCGGCGAGATCGGATACGTGCACGGATGTGGTGTGCCCAAATGACCGTGCCGCAAAACAGATCGCATCGGTTTAACGGCACCGATACCGGGCATTAATCCACCGCAGTGCTGCGACGCCGCAGCGAACAGCTCGCGAAAGGCCCATGTGTGACAACCGCTTACCTTGATGCACTGGACGGATTGATTGCGTCGGCTGGCGTCTATGCCCCTCAGGAAGACTCCCGGTTCCTCATCGCGGTGATGGAGAAGTCAGGGTTGGCGTTCCGCCGCCGGGTCGCCGACCTGTGCACGGGTAGCGGAGTTGTGGGGATCGCCGCGGGCGAGCAGGGAGCGTCGCAGGTCACGGCGTTCGATCTGTGTCCGCGATCTGTCCGATGTGCGCGCATGAACGCGCTGGGCGCCGGCGTCGACCTCGATGTGCACCTGGGCTCGTGGGCGCGTGCCGCTGAGTTCGGCCCGTACGACCTGGTTGTCTGCAACCCGCCGTATGTTCCGCACGACCCTGACGTCGCTTTCGCGCCGGTACCGCCGCACATCGGGTCAGCGCGCGCATGGGATGCCGGCTACGACGGCCGCCTCGTCTTGGACCCGCTGTGCGCGGCCGTGCCGGACCTGCTGGCTCCAGGCGGCACCTTTTTGGTGGTGCAATCCGAATTCGCGGTTCCGCGTCAAACACTTGCTGCGCTGGCCGAAGCCGGGCTGGATGCGGAAGTGGTTGCATACCAGTGGATTCCGTTCGGTCCCGTGTTGACGTCGCGGGCCGGCTGGCTGGAAGACACCGACAGGCTGGAACCCGGCAGGCGGGAGGAAGAGCTCGTGGTGATCAGGGCGGAGAGACCGTGACCGACACTCAGACGCGTATGGTGCGCATCGTGGATTCGGGGCCGGTGATGGTGCAGGGGCCGGTGCGTATCGAGCTGCCCGACGGAAATGTCGTGGAATCCGACCGATTCATGGTCGCGATCTGTACCTGCCGCCGCAGCAAGGACTATCCGATGTGCGATACCAGCCACCGGTGCCGTCCACGCACCAAGCGGTCAGCCCAGCGGTCGTCGTAGGGACGAGCGACCGGCCTTCCAGCAGGCCATCAAGTGGTCGGCGAGATGGCCTTCAACAAGGTCGCGTGCCCTGATACCGAACACGACATCCGCCTCCAAATGGGGTTCGCGCGCGACCAGATCGCCGACGACGTCGGCCCGTACCACCTGTTCGTGAACGGCATCGGCCACGATGTGTTCGGCGTAGAACGCCACGCACGGCTCGGGTGCGCCCATCCGCTCGAGCGCGTCCACCAGCCGCCGTGACCCCGGCGACGACGTGATCTCCGTGGACGCGAAATGACCGATCGCGGCACCCCGCAGTTCACGGTGCAGTCCGAACAGCGACATCAGGTTGACCGAGGCCAACGCCGCGGCGGGAACACTGTCGAGGTAGGCCAGGTAGGAGGCGTCGAGCCCGGCGGCGTCCATCAATTCGGCGTACAGCTGCTGGTGGACCCGATCGCCGCGCCCCGCGCCGTACTCGTCGAACTCGATTGCGACGAACGCCGCTTTCGCCTGTCCGGTGAGACGTGGGATGGCGAATGCGTGCGGGTCGCCCTCTTTGAGGTGATACACGGAGCGGTGCACGAAGTACTCCTGCATCTGCTCCCAGGTGCCGTTGTCACGCAGGTAGAACGACGGGCCATCCCCGTCGACGGGCTCCAGCGAAATCGCATCCATTTCCGCTGCCGCAGTGTCGTCGGGCGTGATGTCACCGACGTCGCGCCGAACGGCGCCGAGGAATGCCTCCTCGAGGCGTCCGCGCAAATGCAGCAACGCCGGATTCCATTCCCACCGCGGATTGACCGAGCGGAAACCGCGATAGTTCAACTCGTAACAGACACACAGCGCGAGCTGCAGGTCGAGTCCGTACGGATCAGCTTCATAGATCGGAACGTCGAAAGGTCGCGCAGACAAGGCCGGGCGCCCATGCATAAGGGTGTCCAAAATCGTCCCCGACACGGGGCCGGCGGCGCGGGGCAGGGCAGGTTCGACCACAGTCGATGGCAACGTCACGAGCCATAAATTCCCGACGTCACGGCGAGCCAAACCAGCAACCGCGATCGAACGCAGTCAGCCGGCCCTCAAGGCCGGCTGATTTGTGGTGTCGGGGTACTCGGCGCTGCGCGCCTGCGACCCCTTTCATCGCCTCGGGCGAACGAGCAAGCTCGCTCGCCTCTCGGCTCAGTCGGGGTGGCGGGATTCGAACCCACGACCTCTTCGTCCCGAACGAAGCACGCTACCAAGCTGCGCCACACCCCGCGTGAAGCCACGACAGCGTATCGCACCGCCGGGGTGCGAAGCCAAACGCTTGATCGCGGGATCACGCGGGGTCAACGGCTATCGTCGCGTCTCGCGCAGCACCGCCAGGCGCTCGCGGTACTCGGCCTCGTTCACCTCGCCCTTGGCGTAGGCGTCGCGCAGCGTGCGAATACCGTGGCTGCCGCGCCAGCGTCGGGCGAAATAGATGACTGTCCCGATGACAAGTACCAGGACCACGAGGCGGGCGACCAAAAACCAGGGCGAGAAGCCGTGATGACCCCAGCGCTCGTACTCGTCGGCCAGGAGAGTAGTTGTGGTTGGCGTGATCTCGTAAATACTCATGGCCACCAGCCTGCCGTCGGCGCAGCCGCGACACATCGGTCGCCAGTCGACGATCGCGCTACGTCGACGGACGTAGGCCGCCCCTCAGTCCTGCCATCCCGGGCGTACCAGCCCGCCTTCATAAGCCATCACCACCAACTGTGTGCGGTCGCGGGCGCCGAGCTTGGTCAGGATCCGACTGACGTGGGTGCGTGCGGTGGCCGGACTCATGAACAGTCGCTCGCCGATCTCGGCATTGGTCAGGCCCTCGGCGACCAGCGCCATGACCTCCCGTTCCCGTACGGTCAGCTCGGCAAGCGCGCTCGACGGGCCCGCGGGTTGTTTCGCCCGCGCGGCGAACTCCGAGATCAGTCGCCTCGTCACCGACGGCGACAGTAGCGCGTCACCGTCGGCGACCACCCGCACCGCCCGCACCAGCTCCGCCGGCTCGGTGTGTTTGACCAGGAATCCGCTCGCCCCGGCGCGCATCGCCTCGAACACGTACTCGTCGAGCTCGAACGTCGTCAGCACGACCACCCGGACATCTTCGAGCGACGGATCGGCGACGATCTCGCGCGTCGCCGCGAGGCCGTCCAACTCGGGCATCCGGATGTCCATCAGCACAACGTCGGGCCGTAGTTCACGCGCGGATGCCAGTGCGTCGTTCCCGTTGTCTGCCTCAGCGACGACCTCGATGTCCGGCTGAGCATCGAGCAGTGCGACGAAACCGGCCCGCACCAGAGCCTGATCATCGGCGACAAGCACTCGAATAGTCATGTGCCAGCTTTGCTTTCAATCGTCAGCGGCAGAGTCGCCGCCACGCTGAACCCGCCGCCAGGGTGCCTGCGAACCGAAAGTTCACCGCCGAGCGCGCGGGCGCGCTCACGCATGCCGGCGATTCCGCTGCCCCCCGAGGACGGGACGGCATTGAGCGGTCGTCCGTCGTTCTCGACCGTCACGCCCAGCGCGTCGGGTCCGTAAGTGACTGTGACAACGGCATTCTCGGCCGTCGAGTGCCGCACCACGTTGGTCAGCGACTCTTGCACGATGCGGGCGGCGGCGACGTCGATCACCGCGGGCAGCACACGAGGCTCACCGGTTGCGGCGGTTGTCACCGTCAGTCCCGTCGCCCGCGCGGCTGAAACCAGGCCGCCCAGATCCGCGATCCCGGGCGTCGGAGCCCTGGGCTGGCCCTGCTCGGTCCGCAGCGCTTCGACAAGCGAGTGCACATCCGAAATTGCCTGGCGGCTCGCATCTTTGATCGCAGCCAGCGCCGGGCCGGCACGCTCGGGATGCGAGTCGAGCAATTCGAGCGCCACAGCGGACTGCACGTTGATCATCGACAGGCTGTGCGCCAGCACGTCATGCAGTTCCCGCGCGATGGACAGCCTCGCTTGGGTGGCCCGGCGCTCTTCCTCGGACTGCGCCTCGCGGGCCATCGCTGCCCTGCGCTGACGGCGTGCGTCGATCACCGCGCGGCGCTGCCGTATGCCTTCGGCGACCGCGACCAACACGATCAACCAGGCGGCGATCGCACCGATGGCCACCGCCGGTGGTGGGTCCTCGCCGCGCAGCAACGGAATCAGCCAGACCACCGCAGCCCAGCCCAGTAGCGGAAGCGGATAGCTCCGCCAGCGCGGGCCCACGACCGCCGCGGTCAGGAATGCCACGATCAGTGACGCGAATACGGGCCCGATGCGGAAGCCCGCCGCCAGGTACACCATGGTGATCGCGATGACGGTCATCAGCACCGTGTAGGGGTAGATGGTGCGCAGCAGCAGCGCGACGGGACCGGCTATCAGCAGCAGGTAACCGAACCAGTTCAGCGGCACCCAGTGCAGCTCCGCCAGCGCCGGTCCGCCGCGGTGGCGGGGCGGCCTGGTGCTGCCGACGAGTTGGATCGCGGCGACCACCAGCGGTATCAGCCACACCGCGGGCCGGCGCAGGGCGTCCGGCAGCCGGTCCATATCGAAAACTTAGTCGCGGACCGGCCGTGTTGACGTCCGTCCTGAGGCGTACGTCACGACACGCCGCGGGATGGATTCGGCTTGTCGGAGGTGTTATGCACACTGACGGTAGAAACCGATTAAGTGAGGCGAGAAATGACAGGGCTCGGCGCTTCCATATATCTGGGATTCTTCGCCCTGGCCGCGTTGTGGCTGTTCCTGACCTCCGACGGGCCTCTGACCGGTCGAGCCGACGATCAGGGCCAGCGCCCGGAGCGTTCGAATTCGACCAGGACTTCGGCCCATTCCGAGGGGTCAAGCCCTTGGCTGGTCAGCCACTCGTCACAGAAGTAGGTGTCCGCATAGCGGTCGCCGCTGTCGGCGAGCAGGGTCACCACCGACCCGTTGCGCCCGTCTGCGACCATTTCCGCAAGCAATCCGAAGGCTCCCCACAAATTCGTACCTGTCGACGGACCGACCCGTCGGCCAAGCACTGAACTCATGTGCCGCGCCGCCGCGACCGAGGCCGCGTCGGGTACGACGACCATCCGATCCACCACGTCGGGTAGAAACGACGGCTCCACCCGCGGGCGGCCGATGCCCTCGATGCGTGACGACATGCCCGTCACGACGTCGCTGCGCCCCTGTGCGTAGGAGGGGAAGAACGCCGAGTTCTCCGGATCGACGACGCACAGCCCGGTTGCATAGCGGCGGTACCGGATGTACCGGCCGATCGTCGCGCTGGTGCCACCGGTTCCCGCTCCGACCACGATCCAGTCAGGAATCGGATGGGCCTCCGCGAGCATCTGCTCGAAGATCGATTCGGCGATGTTGTTGTTTCCGCGCCAGTCGGTGGCGCGTTCGGCGTTGGTGAACTGATCGAGGTAGTGGCCACCCGTCTCCACGGCCAGTCGCTCGGCCTCGGAGTACACCTGCGACGACTCGGCGACGAAATGGCAACGGCCGCCTTGGGATTCGATCAGCGCAATCTTGCTCGCGCTCGTCGACGAGGGCATCACCGCGATGAACGGCAGACCCAACAGCGCGGCGAAATACGCTTCAGACACTGCCGTCGACCCCGACGATGCCTCGATGACGGTGGTGTTCTCGTCGATCCATCCGTTGCACAACGCGTAAAGGAACAACGACCGCGCCAACCGGTGCTTGAGGCTGCCAGTGATGTGTGTGCTCTCGTCCTTGAGGTAGAGCTCGACATTCGCGCTGTCGCACCAGGCGGCCGGCAACGGGTATCGCAACAGATGCGTGTCGGCGCTACGGCGCGCGTCGGCCTCGATCAGCCGGACCGCATTGTCCACCCAAGAGCGTGGCCGGCCCCGACTGGCGTCCGATGCTGCGTTCAAATCGTTCACCGCAGCAGTCGAAGCGCTTCTCGCTCAGCGCACCGAGACGCTTGGATGTGACTCGCCCTCTTGGATACCGGTGTAGGAACCGCCGATCGGCGTGGCGACCAGCGTCAACAACGTCGCCTCAGGCCTGCAGCAGAACCGCACGGGCGCATACGGCGACGTGCCGATGCCCGCGGAAACATGCAGCTGTGTGTGGGCACCCCATTGCGAGGCGCCCTTGGCCCGCGACCGGTCAAGGTCGCAATTGGTGACGACGGCGCCGTAGAACGGCAGGCACAGCTGGCCGCCGTGAGTGTGACCAGCCATGATCAGCTGATAACCGTCGGAGGCGAATCGGTCGAGCACGCGCGGCTCGGGTGAATGGGTCAGCCCCAGCCTCAGGTTGACCGCGGGGTTGGCGGCACCGGCGATCGTCTCGTACCGGTCACGCTTCAGGTGCGGGTCGTCGACGCCCGCCGCCGCGATGAGCAGGCCGCCCACCTCGAACTCGCGCCGTGTGTGCGTCATGTCCAACCAGCCGCGCTCGGTGAACGCCGCCCGAAGGTCCTGCCAGGGCAGGGGCTCCCCGTGGAGTCGGCGGCTCGGATTGGTCAGATAGTTCAGCGGATTCTTCGGGCGTGGACCGAAGTAGTCGTTGCTGCCGAACACGAACACCCCGGGCACTGCGAGCAGATCGCCGAGTGCCTGCACGACGGCGGGCACGGCTTTCGGGTGGGCGAGGTTGTCACCCGTGTTGACGACCAGGTCCGGCTCCAGTCGGGCCAGCTCCCGCAGCCAGTCCTGCTTGCGCCGCTGCGCAGGGCGCATGTGGATGTCGCTGATGTGCAGCACCTTCAACGGTGACGATCCCGGCGAGAGCACCGGAATCGTCACTTCACGCACCGCATATGCATGGCGTTCGATGAGCGACGCATAACCGACCCCCGCGACCAGCGAACCGGCGGCGACGACTGCGGTGCCTTTCAAAACCGAGGCGGTCTTCAGGATCGAAGAGGCGGACATGCAGCAGAGCTTACTGCCAGCCCGTCGTTCACACCGATTTCACCGGAGCCAGCGTGGCCGACACCACAGCGTGATCAGGGCGGTGGTGGCGGCGCTCCTGGAGGCGGTGCTGGCGGAGGTGGACCCAGGACCGGCACCGTGATCGGCGGCAGCCCGGGAATCTGGACCACCGTCTGCCCGACCGGCGGCGGAAGGCCCGGTATCGCGCCCGGCGGGGGCGGCGGTGGCGCCGGCGGGATGCCGTTGGAGATCTGGATCGTGATGATCGACCCCGGAACCGTCTGCCCGGCCGGCGACGTGCCCACCACAGTTCCGTACGACGCGCTGCTGTTGACCGGTGTGGACTCGTTGGCGACCTGGAAACCGGCTTCGCGCAGCCGCTGCCGCGCGGTGCTCTCGTTCAGACCCGAGATACTGGGTACGCGCGAGCCCGGCGCGCCGTCGACGTAGCGGGGGTCGGTCGGCGGCAGCGACACCGGGCCGAAGTTGTTGGCGATCGGCATCATCGCTTTGAACCACGTCCTGGCGGGTTCGTTGCCGCCGAACAGGTTGCCGTCCCCGCCGCACTGGCGAAGGGGGTAGGAGCACAGCGCGCCCGGCGCGGTCGAGTCGTCGTAGATGTAGTTGGCGGCGGCGTACTGATTGGTGAAGCCGACGAAGCCCGCCGAGCGGCTGGCCTCTGTCGTGCCGGTCTTGCCCGACATCGGCAGATTCCAGCCGACCGAGCCCGCCGCTCCTGCGGCGGTGCCCGCGCCGGTGTCGTCCTTGCTCATCGCGTTGGCGAGCGTGTTGGCCAAGCCCTCGGGCACGACCTGTTCACATGTCTCGGTGGTCACCGACACCGGCTTGCCGTCGCGGTCGATGACCTCGGCGATGGGGTTCGGCGGGCACCACATGCCGCCGGACGCCAGCGTCGCCGCGACATTCGACAACTCCAGCGCGTTGACCTCGATCGGGCCCAGCGTGAACGATCCGAGGTTCTGTCGTTTGACGAAGTCGGCCAGGCTTTCGTTGCTCTCCGGGTCGTAGTCGCGGGCGGTGCCCGGCAGGGCATAGGACCTCAGGCCGAGCTTGACCGCCATGTCGACGGTGCGTTGCACACCCACTTGCGAGATCAGCTTGGCGAAGGCCGTGTTCGGCGACGTGGCCAGCGCATCGGTGACGCTCATCGTGCCGCGATAATTACCGCCGTTCTGTACACACCACGTCGCGGGCGGGCAGCCTCTGGCACCACCGCTGCCCAGACCCTTGGCCTGGAACCGGGCCGGCGCGTCCAGCTGAGCGTTGATGCCCATGCCCATGTCCATCGCGGCGGCCGTGGTGAAGATCTTGAAAATCGACCCAGCGCCGTCGCCGACGAGCGAGAACGGCTGGGGCTGCATGGTCTCCCTGGCCTCCAGGTTCAGGCCGTAGGTGCGGTTGCTGGCCATCGCCAGCACCGGATGGGACTCCTTGCCCGGTCTGATCACGCTCATCACGCTGGCGACGCCGTCCAGGTCGGGGCTGGCGATCTCGTTGACCGCAGCCTTTACCGGAATCTGCACATCGGGATCGAGGGTGGTCTTGATCATGTAGCCACCCCTGGCGACCTGATCCTTGCTGATCCCGGCGCGCGCCAGGTACTCGAGTACGTAGTCGCAGAAAAACGCGCGATCGCCTGCCGCGATGCAGCCGCGCGGCAACTCCTTGGGCTGGGGCAGGACGCCCAGTGGTTGTCCCTTGGCCGCCTGTAGTGCCGCGGCCTCTGCGGGAATGTTCTCGATCATGGTGTCCAGCACCACGTTTCGACGGGCCAGCGCACCCTCGGGATTCGTGTAGGGATTCAGTGTGCTGGTTGATTGCACCATGCCCGCCAGCAGTGCCGCCTGCTCCCAGTTCAGTTCGGAGGCGTTGATGCCGAAGTACGTCTGCGCGGCGTCCTGCACGCCGAACGCGCCGTTGCCGAACGAGACGAGATTCAGATAGCGGGTGAGGATCTCCGGCTTGGTGAAGGTTTTGTCCAGGGTCAGGGCCATGCGGATCTCGCGCAGCTTGCGGGCGGGAGTGGTTTCGATGGCCGCACGCTTCTCCGCGTCGGTCTGCGCGATCACCAGCAACTGGTAATTCTTGACGTACTGCTGCTCGATCGTGGAGCCGCCGCGGGTGTCGAGGTTTCCGGACAGATAGCCCGACAGGCCGGTGAGGGTGCCCTGCACGTCCACCCCGTTGTGCTCGGCGAACCGTTTGTCCTCGATGGACACGATCGCCAACTTCATCGTGTTGGCGATCTGGTCGCCGGGCACCTCGAACCGGCGCTGGGAGTACAGCCATGCGATGACGTTGCCCTTGGCGTCGACCATCGTCGACACCTGCGGCACTTCGCCCTCCACCAGCTGCGCCGACCCGTTGGCGACCACGTCGGAGGCCCGGTTCGAGACCAGGCCGAACCCTCCGACTACCGGAAACATCAATGCCGCAAGGACGACGCTGGCCAACACACAGCACCACGCAAGCTTGATCACCGTGACCGCTGGTGGCGGCGGGGACGGCGGGCTTTCCGGCATGCGTACAGAGTAGCCAGAGGATTCTGGCAGCAAAATTGGCAGATTCGGTCAGTCGATTGCTCGGCGTTGTTAGCTCTCCGACCTGCAAGCGCGTCAAATTTGTTTAGAGTTTGCTTAGGGACTGCACGGTTGTCCCAAAAAAGTGGCCCCGAACGTATTGCGCAGAAGCGCCGTGACCACTTAAGTTGTCCTGACAGTGCGATGCAGGTCACACTCGACCCTCGTACAGTGACGTAGAACGCACTATCGCGTTTTGCACCAGGATGAGTAAGCCGTCGTCGGGGGGCGGCCGGAACGAAGGGGATCGCTGGTGTCCGGTACGAGGCCCGCAGCGCGGAGGACAAGCATGACAATTACTGCCCCCAGTGTCGTCCAAGGCGCCGAGGCCGAGGCGCGCATCGCCTGGGTTTCTCAGGCACGTTGTCGCCAGGCTGACCCCGATGAACTTTTTGTCCGCGGTGCGGCGCAGCGCAAAGCTGCCGTGATCTGCAGGCACTGCCCGGTGATCCTGGAATGCGGCGCCGACGCGCTGGACAATCGGGTGGAGTTCGGTGTGTGGGGAGGCATGACCGAACGTCAGCGCCGTGCCCTGCTCAAGCAGCACCCCGAGGTCGTCTCCTGGGCTGAATTCTTCGCCGCCCAGCGCAAGCACCGCAGCGCCGTCTAAGGCGCTACGCGGGCTCTTTTCCATTCGCCGCCTACGCGGCGGGTGTCTGACCGGTGATCTGATCGGCGATCGCTCTCAGCGCGTCCAGGTCGGAGACGTCGAACGGCAGCGACGGCACACCCACGATCGCCACATGCGGATTCGCGCCGGTGAAGCGCGACAGCAGCCTGATTTCCCGTTTGGACCTTCCCGCGCGGTCAGAGTGGATCCGCAGCACGGCCGCGGTCACCGAGTCGGGATCTGATGCCTCGAGGGCATCGGCAGCCTCGTCTGCCTTGTCGGCATGCAACGACGACAACATCGGGTGGGTGCGGTTGAGGATCAGCCCGGACAGCGGCATGTGCTCCTGTGAGAGCCGGTCGATGAAGAACGACGCTTCGCGCAGTGCATCGGGCTCGGCGGCCGACACCACGACGAACTGGGTTCCTCGTCGCTTCAACAGATCGTAGGTGCGGTCGGCCTTCTCCCGAAACCCACCAAAGGTGGCATCGAGTGACTGTACGAATGCAGCTGCGTCCGAAAGCATCTGGGAGCCGAGCACCGTAGACAGAGCGCGCATCGCCAGACCCATTGCCCCTGCCACCAGCTTGCCGATGCCTCGACCGGGGCCCAGCAGCAGCTTCCAAAGCCGACTGTCCATGAAGCCGCCCAACCGTTTCGGAGCATCGAGAAAGTCCAGCGCGTTGCGGGACGGGGGTGTGTCGACAACGACGAGGTCCCACCGATCCTCGGCGAGCAGTTGACCGAGCTTCTCCATCGCCATGTATTCCTGAGTGCCCGCCAGTGACGTCGCGACGGTCTGATAGAACTGGTTGTCCAGAATCTCTTGTGCGCGTTCTTCTCCGGAGTACTGGATCACCATTTCGTCGAATGTGCGACGCATGTCGAGCATCATGGCGTGCAGCTCGCCCGACACCTCCGGGGCCAGCGGCACCCGCTGCGGTGAATTGCCCAGATCCTTGATGCCGAGCGCCTGCGCCAGCCGCTTGGCGGGGTCGATGGTCAGCACCACGACTGTGCGGCCGTACTCGGCGGCGCGTAGCGCCATCGCCGCGGCGGTGGTGGTCTTGCCGACACCGCCTGCGCCGCAACACACCACGACGCGATTGGAGGTGTCCGACAGAATCGATGCCATATCCAGCGCGGGTGGTGTGGTGCTCATCTGACCCCCTGGTGGGCGAGCGCTTCGGCGAGTTCGTAGAGGCTGCCGAGATCGACGCCGTCGGAGATCTGCGGCAGCTCCAGGCGTGCCACGTCGAGCTCGTCGAGCTGCTCGGCACTCTCCGAACGTGCCTGAATCCGTGTGGCATGCTGAATCGTTTCGGTCAGCAGCCCCGCAAAGTCGTTGTCGGACAACGTGATTCCTGCATCGCTCAAACCCGCCCGGACAGCGTCGGCATCCATCACCCCGTCGGCGGCCTTGATCAGGTCGTCAGGAGGAAGGTACGAGGGGATGTTGCGGTTCACGATGACGCTGCCGATCGGCAGGCCCAACTCCTTGAGCTCGTCGATGGCTTCCAGCGTCTCCTGGATCGGCAGCGCCTCGAGCAGGGTGACCAGATGGATCGCGGTGAGGTCGGAGTGCAGCACCTTGACGACACTTTCGGCCTGCGAATGCACCGGGCCGCCCTTCGCCAGTTGCGAGACCGCCTTGGTGACGTCGAGGAACCGGGCGATGCGCCCCGTCGGTGGCGAGTCCACGACAATCGCGTCGTAGACCGGCTGCTTACCCTTCTCGGCGCGGGTCACGATCTCGCGGATCTTGCCCGTGAGGAGCACGTCACGCAGGCCGGGTGCGATGGTCGTGGCGAATTCGACTGCCCCGATCCGTCGCATGGCACGCCCGGCGATGCCGAGGTTGTAGAACATGTCCAGGTACTCGAGGAACGCGGCTTCGGTGTCGATCGCGAGCGCGTTGACGGTGCCGCCACCGTCTGCGGTGGCGATCTTGACCTCCTCGTAGGGCAGCGGCGGCACGTCGAACAGCTGCGCGATGCCTTGCCGCCCTTCGACTTCCACCAACAGCACCTTGCGGCCGCCTGCGGCGAGCGCCAGCGCTAACGAGGCGGCGATGGTCGACTTACCGGTTCCGCCCTTGCCGGTGACGAAGTGCAGCCGCGCCTTGGTCAGGCGGGACGGCCAACCGACCGCGCTGCGGTCGTCAGAGGTGGTGCCCACCCGTGCATGCTAACCAAGTGCACATCACTGCCCGATAGGCTCAGCCACATGAGCGAACCAACGCGCTGGGAATACGCCACCGTCCCGCTGCTTACGCACGCGACCAAACAGATCCTCGACCAGTGGGGAGAAGACGGCTGGGAGCTGGTGTCGGTACTCCAGGGACCGACTGGTGAGCAGCATGTCGCCTACCTCAAGCGGCCGAAGTGAGCCCCTCGGCCAGGCTCGCCGAGCTGGGCATCGAACTGCCCGACGTGGTGCCGCCGTTGGCCGCCTACGTGCCTGCCGTACGCACGGGCAATTTGGTCTACACCGCCGGACAGCTGCCAATGGAGGCGGGAAGCCTGGTCCGAGACGGCAAGGTGGGCGCCGAGGTCACACCTGAGGACGGTAAGGCTCTGGCACGGGTATGCGCGCTCAATGCGTTGGCCGCAGTTCATTCGCTGGTCGGCATCGACTCGGTCACGCGCGTCGTCAAGGTCGTCGGGTTCGTGGCATCCGCGCCCGGGTTCAACGGACAACCTGGAGTCGTCAACGGCGCGTCGGAGCTGTTCGGTGACGTGTTCGGCGACGACGGGGCGCATGCTCGTTCTGCGGTCGGGGTCTCCGAACTGCCGCTGGACGCGCCGGTCGAGGTCGAAGTGATCGTCGAGGTCGCGTGAGCGACGAGCAGGCCGAGGTCGCGTGAGCCTCGAGCACCCCGCGTACAAGAAACTCCGTCCGGTGACGGAGACCGCGTCGGTGCTGCTGTGCGACAACCCCGGACTACTGACCCTCGAGGGCACCAACACCTGGGTGCTGCAGGGGACCGGCAGCGACGAGATCGTCATCGTCGACCCCGGTCCGGAGGACGACGAGCACATCCAATTGATCGCTGGCCTCGGCAAGATTCCCTTGGTGCTGATCAGCCACAAGCACGAGGACCACACCGGCGCCATCGACAAGATCGTCGAGCGCACCGGCGCAGTGGTCCGTTCGGTGGGCAGCGGCTTCCTGCGGGGACTCGGCGGTCCGTTGACCGACGGCGAGGTCATCGACGCGGCCGGCCTGCGGATCACGGTGATGGCCACTCCCGGGCACACCGCGGACTCGGTCTCGTTCCTGCTCGACGACGCGGTGCTGACCGCCGACACCGTGCTCGGCCGCGGCACCACCGTCATCGACAAGGAGGACGGCAGCCTGCGGGAGTACCTGGAATCGTTGCAGCGGCTGCGCGGCATCGGTCACCGGGCGGTCCTTCCGGGCCACGGCCCGGATCTCGCCGACCTGCAAGCGGTCAGCGACATGTATCTGGCGCATCGCGAGGAGCGACTCGATCAGGTGCGGGCGGCCCTGCAGGAACTCGGCGACGACGCCACCGCGCGACAGATCGTCGAGCATGTATACACCGACGTCGATGAAAAACTCTGGGACGCAGCGGAATGGAGCGTCCAGGCCCAGGTCGACTACCTACGTTCCTGAGCGCTAGCGGCGCTCGGCCGGGCCAGCCGTTCGGAGTCCGAGATGAGAACGCTCTTGCCCTCCAGCCGAATCCAGCCGCGGTGCGCGAAATCGGCGAGGGCCTTGTTGACGGTCTCGCGCGATGCGCCGACGAGCTGGGCGATCTCCTCCTGCGTCAGGTCGTGCGTAACCCGCAACGCGCCGCCCTCCTGCGTGCCGAAGCGCTGAGCCAGCTGGAGCAGCTGCTTGGCCACGCGGCCGGGGACATCGGTGAAGATCAGGTCGGCGAGGTTGTTGTTGGTGCGCCGCAGCCGGCGGGCCAACACGCGCAACAGCTGCTCGGCGATCTCGGGGCGATCGGCAATCCAGGCGCGCAGGGCGTCGCGGTCCATCGACACGGCGCGCACATCGGTGATGGTCGTGGCGCTGGACGTCCGCGGGCCGGGGTCGAAGATCGAGAGCTCGCCGAACATGTCCGACGGGCCCATGATCGTGAGCAGATTCTCGCGGCCGTCCGGTGAGCGGCGGCCGATCTTGACCTTGCCGGAAACGATGATGTAGAGCCGGTCGCCGGGCTCACCCTCTGCGAACACGGTGTGCCCACGTGGGAAGTCGACGGGCTGCAATTGCTTGGTCAGCGCTGAAACCGCGCTGGGTTCGACTCCCTGGAAGATTCCGGCCCTCGCCAGGATCTCGTCCACGTTGCCCCTCTTAAGCTGTTGGCTGATATGACATGCGCAGGCCGACCTCTAACTGGTTTGCGAGATCAGTCTAGAGGTACGCCTCGCCGACGTTGTCGGCATTGCGCCTCCAGCGTGACCAGCCCACGCTACACACGATTGGGTTGCCGAGTCCGCTGAAATTCAGGATTGGCCGCGCTGTGGACATATACGCGCGTCGGCAAACGCGCGTTATCGGCGGCCGTCGTTCGGCCGTCGTGCTTGGGCCCCTGCCCCTGCAGGCGTCGATGCTGGCTGTCCATGGCGCGGCTCATGCCGTCTCGCGCAAGTGTGTTGACGTCGTCGGCTTCGGCTTGCTCCAGAAACGCCGCGACATCGCTCGCCGAGACCGTGTCGCGGCTCAGGCTGGTTTCGAGTCGTTCCAACGCGAAAGTTGCCATCATCAGCAACCCCGGAGTTACGGCCACGAGCAACCACGACACAAGGGTGAAGTAAACACGGCCAAGGTCTCAGCGGGATTACGAATTGTCACCGGTCCGCGCAGTGATGTCGGGGCCGCTCGATACGCTGCTTTGGTGACTGTGCCCAAGCGCGCCCGCAAAAGAGACGGCGAGACTCGCCTCGGTCTCATACGCCGGGCCCGGCGAATGAATCGCGCGCTGGCACAAGCATTTCCACATGTGTACTGCGAGCTGGACTTCACGAATCCGCTGGAGTTGGCCGTCGCGACGATTCTGTCCGCCCAAAGCACGGACAAAGGGGTCAACCTCACCACCCCCGCGCTGTTCAAGAAGTACCGGACCGCACTGGACTACGCGCAGGCCGACCGCGCGGAGCTCGAACAAATCGTTCGCCCCACCGGGTTCTATCGAAACAAGGCGAACTCGTTGATGCGGCTGGGCGCAGAACTCGTGGAGCGCTTCGACGGCCAGGTGCCTTCGACGCTGGAGGAGCTCGTCACGCTGCCCGGCATCGGCCGCAAGACCGCCAACGTCATCCTGGGAAACGCCTTCGGCGTTCCCGGCATCACCGTCGACACCCACTTCGGCAGGCTCGTCCGGCGCTGGCACTGGACTACAGAAGAGGATCCGGTGAAGGTCGAGCACGCGATCGGCGAGCTCATCGAGCGCAGCGAGTGGACCGACCTGAGCCACCGGGTGATCTTTCACGGCCGCCGCGTCTGCCATGCCCGCAAGCCCGCCTGCGGCGTGTGCGTCCTCGCCAAGGACTGCCCGTCCTTCGGCGCCGGCCCAACCGACCCGCTGACCGCGGCGCCTCTGGTCAAAGGCCCCGAAACCGACCACCTGCTGGCGTTGGCCGGCCTTTAGCCACCGTCGGACACCGCACTGATGAATACCTCGACCCGGTGGACCGTGGCGGTGATGGTCGTGGTGGTCGCCCTCGGCACGGCGCTGTGGATCCAGCTCGGCACCGACGAATCCCAGCCGGGTTCGACCGGGCCCGGCGCCTCACGCGACCGGCGTGACGCCGACACCGCAGAGGCGCTCGCCGGGCCCCGTGCCCGCGCCGACCTGGCGCCATGTCCGGCCCCTGGCGTAGGGGAAGGCCCCGAGATGTTGCGCGGCATCATCTCCGAATGCGCAGGTGACGGGTCGAGCGTCGACGTCGCGAGGGCGGTCGCCGGCCGGACGGTCGTGCTGAACCTATGGGCCTACTGGTGTGCGCCGTGCGCTCACGAACTGCCCGCGATGGCCGAGTACCAGCGGCGGGTCGGTCCCGAGGTGACGGTGCTGACCGTGCATCAGGACGAGAACGAAACGGCGGCACTGCTGCGGCTGGCCGAGCTGGGCGTACACCTGCCTACGCTGCAGGACGGGCGCCGACGAATCGCGGCCGCATTGAAGGTTCCGAACGTCATGCCAGCGACGGTTGTGCTGCGTTCGGACGGTAGCGTTGCGGCAATCCTGCCGCGGTCCTTCGCCAATGCCGACGAGATTGCGGCTGCGGTAGGGCAGGAGTTAGGAGAGCCGGGGTGAGTTGGGCCAGCGACGGCAACGAGGTCGCTCCCCTCAACGCTGAAGCTGCCCCACCATGGCTCAAGCCCCTGGTTGACAACGCCAAGGGCATCAAGCGCGCCTATCGGAGGCGGGTGCCTCCCGAGGTGCTGGCAATGGTGACCGCAGCAAACACCATGGCCGCAGTCACCGGAGAGCGTCGGGATGCCGCGGTGCTGGTGCTGTTCTCCGGTCCCCAGGAGTCCCAGTCGGGGAGCGTTCCCGACGAAGCTGACCTGCTGGTGACGGTGCGCGCGTCCACCCTGCGCCACCACGCCGGGCAAGCCGCATTCCCAGGTGGGGCCGCCGATCCGGGCGATACCGGCCCGGTGCACACCGCCCTGCGCGAGGCAAACGAGGAGACCGGGATCGACGTGGACCGGTTGCAGCCGCTGGCCACTCTCGATCAGATGTTCATTCCGCCGTCGGGCTTCCACGTCGTGCCGGTGCTCGCGTACTCGCCCGACCCGGGGCCGGTGGCAGTGGTGGACGAGTCCGAAACAGCGGTTGTGGCCCGTGTGCCGGTCCGCGCGTTCATCAATCCCGAGAACCGAATCATGGTCTACCGCAAGGAGAACACGCGTCGCGCTGCCGGTCCTGCCTTCCTGCTCAACGAGATGTTGGTGTGGGGGTTCACCGGGCAGGTGGTCTCGGCGATGCTCGATGTCGCCGGCTGGGCCCAGTCGTGGAACACCGACGACATCCGGGAACTAGAGGACGCAATGGCGCTTGTCGGACACGACGACGACTACGGTGAAGCGCAACCATGACATCGTCGCAGTGGCTCGACCTCGCCGTCCTCGCGGTCGCCTTCATCGCCGCCATCTCGGGGTGGCGCTCGGGTGCGCTGGGATCACTGCTGTCATTTGTCGGAGTGGTGCTCGGAGCGGTGGCCGGTGTGCTGCTGGCTCCGCACGTCGTCGCCAACATCGACGGTCCCCGCACCAAACTGTTCGTGACGTTGTTCCTGATCCTGGCCCTGGTGGTCGTCGGTGAGATCGCGGGCGTGGTGCTGGGGCGCGCGGTACGCGGCGCCATTCGCAATTCCGGGATGCGGACGCTGGACTCGACGATCGGAGTGGCTCTGCAGATCGTCGCGGTGCTGGTCGCCGCCTGGATGCTCACCTACCCGTTGCAGACGTCGGATCAGCCCACCCTGGCCGCGGCCGTGCGGGGCTCGGTGGTGCTCAAGGAGGTCGACGACGTCGCGCCCAAGTGGCTCAGGTCCGTGCCGAACCGGCTATCGGCGCTGCTGGACACCTCCGGCCTGCCCGACGTCCTGCAACCGTTCGGGCGCACACCTATCGTCGCCGTCGACGCTCCCGACGCTGCGCTGGCCGCCGACCCCGCTGTCGCGGCGACGCGGCCGAGCGTGGTGAAGATCCGCGGTGTCGCTCCCGGATGCCAGAAAGTGCTCGAGGGCACCGGATTCGTCGTCGCGCCCAACAGGGTGATGTCGAACGCGCACGTTGTCGCGGGTGCGGAAAGTGCCACCGTCGAGGTTGACGGCCGGACATACGACGCTTACGTCGTGTCGTACGATCCGCAGGCAGACATATCGATACTCGATGTGCCGGAACTGCCTGCCGCCGCACTGCAGTTCGCGCAGGGCGAGGCCGCGACCGGAACAGACGCCGTCGTGATGGGGTATCCCGGCGGCGGCGACTTCGTCGCGACGCCGGCCCGCATCCGCGAGACGATCGAACTCAACGGCCCCGATATCTACCGCAGCACCACCGTCACGCGTCAGGTGTATACAGTCAGAGGTAGTGTGCGACAAGGCAATTCAGGTGGTCCGATGATCGACCGCAGCGGCAAGGTGCTGGGTGTCGTGTTCGGCGCGGCGGTCGACGACGCCGATACCGGCTTCGTGCTGACCGCCGAGGAGGTCGCGCGTCAGCTCGACAATCTCAACAGCACCCAGCGCGTTCCCACCGGCGCCTGCGTCACCTGATCAAGCGCCGTACACCTGTGTCACGAAGCGCGACAGCTGGTCATTGACCGCGTCCGGCGCTTCTTCGTGGGCGAAATGACCTGCGCCGGCGATGGATACGTATCGGCCGTGCGGCGCGTAGTGTTGCGTGCGGTACACCGGGTCGGCAAGCACATACGGGTCGGCGTCGCCGCGCAGGTGTAGCACTGGAACGTTGATCGGCCGCCGCATCGAGCGCATGAACCGCCGCCCTTCACCGCGGAACTGGCTGCGCACGGCCCAGCGCTGATATTCCAGTGCCGAATGCGCCGCCGAGGGAATCTGTATCGCACGCCGCATGTGAAAGATCGTCTCGGAGAAGTCCTCGGAGGCAACCCATTTCCCGTTCGCTCGGTTGCGGACAAGTTGCTCGAGTTCCTCGCCGCCCCGGCGCTTCAATGTGTGTTCGGGCCACACCGGCACCTGGTAGCGCAGCATCCACGGCAGCAGCGCCAGGCCCTGGTCACGGCGCGTCAAGGCGGAGGCACGCAGCGCGACCGGATGCGGCGAGCTGACGACCGCAATCGCCCGGACCATGCGCGGATGCAGCACAGCGGTCGCCCAGCAGACCAGTCCGCCGTCGGCGTGGCCCACCAGCGTCGCGGCCTTGTGGCCGAGTGCTCGCACCAGCCCGGCGGTGTCGCCGGCCAGGGTCCAACCGTCGTAACCACGTGGTGGTTTGTCGCTGCCGCCGTAGCCACGCAGATCGACGGCCACCACCCGGGCGCCGGTCAAGCCGCGCAGCTGGTGACGCCACGACCACCAGAACGATCCGAAACCGTGCAGCAGGATGACCAGGGGCCGTTCCGTGACAGGTATGGATGACGACTCCTGGGATTGCGCCTCCACCACGTGGAAGCGAATTCCGTTGGCGTGCACCTCTAGATGGTGCCAAGGACCGTCGATGCGGACGACCGACGGATCGGGTGGCATTACCAGCCTGACGGATCTGCGGTCGAGGCCGGCTTTCCGCCGTCGGCCGTCTCGATCGCCACGGCGGCCTTGTCATGACCGGGGGTCAGCGCCTCGGGGAGTTCCTTGACCGATTCGATGGTCTTCTGCGGCCCCTTGATGCGGCGCACCTTGAAGTAACCGAGTAACGCGAAGATCGCGGTGACCACGACCATCACCCCGAACACGATCAGGAACGACGCCCATCGCCACAGCCAGGTGTCGAGCAGTTCGGCGGCGAAGAAGAAGAAAAAGAAGGTGGAGTAGAACAGCACCACCAGGGCGAGGATGAAGTAGACGCTGCCGGTGAGGCCCTTCTTGACGTCACGGGTGACCTCGGCCTTGGCCAGCTCCACCTCGGCCCGGACCAGCGTTGACACCTGTGCCGTGGCTTCTTTCACGAGATCGCCGATGGACGGGTCGGGCTTGGGAGCATGCGGGTCGACCAGTGGTATCGACGTCACGGTGGTCGGCACGCCATTCCTGCGATCGCTCACGGACATTTCCTCCCGCATTCATGTCGGTCTGCGGTTCATGTTGCCATGTGGCGTGCGGCCATACGATGCCGCCCGACGTTAGACTGACGCGGTCGAATGGAACGCAGGTCGGGCGTATCGAGGAGGTTCTTCAGTTGAGGAGCAGCGGTCGCTGCCTGCGGATTCCAGTGGTGATCGCCGCCCTGATCGCGATGTTGTGGCCGACGGCCGCGCCCGCCCACGCCCAGGATCCCGTCACGTTGGGCGGCGGGTCGGGTCTGGTCGTCAACGGTGAGACGTTTTGCACTCTCACCGCGATCGGCAACGACAACCGGGGAAACCTGGTCGGATTCACGTCTGCGCACTGCGGTGGTCCCGGTGCGCAGGTAGCCGCAGAGGGTGCTGAAAACGCCGGTGTCGTCGGCACGATGGTGGCAGGCAACGATGCCCTCGACTACGCGGTCATTCAGTTCGACCGGCAGAAGGTGCGCCCGGTCAACAACGTCGACGGATTCCAGATCGACGGACTCGGCCCCGACCCGGTCGTCGGCGACGTCGCGTGCAAACTGGGCCGCACCACCGGCTACTCCTGCGGTATCACCTGGGGGCCGGGCGATGAACCGGGCACCTTCATCAACCAGGTGTGCGGTCAGCCGGGAGACTCCGGTGCCCCGGTGACAGTCAACAATCGGCTGGTGGGCATGATCCACGGGGCGTTCTCAGAAGAACTTCCCACCTGCATCGTCAAGTACATCCCGCTGCATACACCGGCGGTGAACATGTCGTTCAACACGCAACTGGCCGACATCGTCGCCAAGAACCGGCCCGGCTCCGGCTTCGTCCCGATCGGCGCCGTCCCTGCGGCCTGATCGGCTTTGACAGGTTGATCGCACGCACCACGTGCCTGCGATCAACCCCTCAAGACGTCGGCAGAGTCGCCGGAGCTACTTGCTCGCCCGGATCGCCTCAAACACGCTGGGGTCCACCAGAGTTGAGGTGTCGCCAAGTTCACGACCCTCGGCGACATCGCGCAGCAGCCTGCGCATGATCTTTCCGCTACGAGTCTTGGGCAGTTCGGGCACGACGTGAATCTCCCGCGGCCTGGCGATCTTGCCGATCTCCTTGGCGACCTGCTCGCGCAACACGTCGACCATCTCGTCGCCGCTGTCCTTGGCGTGCGATTCGAGGATGACGAACGCGCAGATGCCCTGACCGGTCGCCTCGTCGGAGGCTCCGACGACAGCCGCCTCGGCCACCCCGGAGTGACCGACAAGCGCCGACTCCACCTCGGTGGTCGAAATCCGGTGTCCCGAAACGTTCATCACATCGTCGATGCGGCCCAGCAGCCAGATCGACCCGTCGGAGTCGACCCTGGCGCCGTCGCCCGCGAAGTACCACCCCTGTTCGGCGTATCGCGACCAGTACGTATCGATATACCGCTGCGGATCGCCCCAGATGCCGCGCAGCATCGACGGCCACGGTTGATCCAGTACGAGGTAACCCGTCACATGCTCCGCCTCGTCGGCGCCGGGCACCAGTTCGTGTCCCTCCTCGTCGACGATCTTCGCCGAGATGCCTGGCAGCGGCTTCATCGCAGAGCCGGGTTTGGCCTCGGTGACGCCGGGCAGCGGCGAGATCATTATCGATCCGGTCTCGGTCTGCCACCACGTGTCGACGACCGGAGTCTTGTTGCCGCCGAAGGCATCCCGATACCACCGCCACGCCTCCGGGTTGATCGGCTCGCCGACGGAGCCGAGCAGGCGCAGGCTGGACAGATCGTGGGCGTCGGGGTACTCGCGGCCCCACTTCATGAACATGCGGATCAATGTCGGCGCCGTGTAATAGATGGTGACGCCGTACTTTTCGATGATCTCGAAGTGGCGATGTTCGTTGGGGGAGGCCGGGGTGCCTTCGTAGACGACCTGCGTCGCGCCGTTGGACAGCGGCCCGTAGACGATATAGGTGTGGCCCGTTACCCAGCCGATGTCGGCGGTGCACCAGTACACATCGGTCTCCGGCTTGATGTCGAAGACGTTGTTGTGCGTGAACGACGTCTGGGTCAGGAACCCGCCGGACGTGTGCATGATGCCCTTGGGCTTACCGGTGGTTCCGGACGTGTACAGCAGGAACAGCGGATGTTCGGAGTCGAACGCCTCGGGCGTGTGCTCCGGTGATGCCGACTCGACGGTGTCGTGCCACCACAGGTCGCGATCCTCGGTCCAGGGTGTGTCAATCCCGGTGCGGCGCACCACAAGAACGTGTTCTACGGACTCCTGGCCCTTGCAGGCCTCGTCCACAGACTCCTTCAGCGACACCGCCTGGCCGCGGCGGTACTGCCCGTCGCTGGTGATGACCAGCTTGGCTTCGGCGTCCTCGATTCGGGCCGCCAGTGCGGTCGCCGAGAAACCTGCGAAGACGACCGAGTGCATGATGCCAAGGCGCGCGCAGGCCAGCATGGCGACGATCGCCTCGGGCAGCATCGGCATATAAATGGCGACCCGGTCCCCTGCGACGAGGCCAAGATCGGTGAGTGCGTTGGCTGCCTTGCACACGTCGGCCTGCAACTGCGCATAGGTGATCACCCGGGTGTCGTCGACCGGTTCACCCTGCCAGTGGATCGCGACCCGGTCACCGTTTCCTGCCTCGACGTGGCGGTCGGCGCAGTTGTAGGCGACGTTGAGTTTGCCGCCGACGAACCACTTGGCGAATGGAGCCTCCGACCAGTCCAGCACCTGCGTGAACGGGGTCTGCCACGCCAGTCGCTCGGCCTGCTTCGCCCAGAACGCCAGCCGGTCGGCTTCGGCTTCGGCGTACATCTCCTCGGTCGCATTCGCCTGCGCGGCGAATTCTTTGGAGGGTGGGTAGACGGACGGAACTATTTGCGTCTCGGACATATCTGTGAGCGTAGTCACCGGAGGTTGCATCGAGGTTGGCAAGTCACAGCGCTCGCTGCGGGCGGCACAAGGTGCGCGCCGAACGTCACGACCGGCGGGCCCAGCGGTCGGCTAGCGTGTGCTGGCGTGACCGCCGCCGACCCATTGGCCCCGCTGGCCCGGCTACCCGGGGTGGCCGAAGCCAGTGCGGAAGCCGGTGAGGCGCTAGGACGTGCCCACCGGCACCGGGCCAACCTACGCGGGTGGCCGGCGAACGCCGCCGAGGCGGCATTGCGTGCGGCGCGGGCGTCGTCCGTTCTGGACGGCGGCTCCCTGCAGTTATCCGACGCGGGCCCCGATCCGATCCTCGCCGGAGCCTTGCGCGTTTCAGAGGCGCTGGAGGGTGGTGCGACGTCATTAGTCGGTGTCTGGCAACGCGCCCCGCTGCAAGCCATCGCGAGGCTGCATGCGCTGGCGGCCGCCGATATCGCCGACGACGACGGACTGGGCCGGCCGCGCCCGGACACAGACGTCGCCCGTCGTCTTGAACTATTGGCGGCCGTCGTGACCGGTGGCACCACCGGGCCCATGCGAAGCCGGGAAGTGCCCGCGCCGGTGCTCGCCGCCGTCGTGCACGGTGAACTCCTGACGCTGGCCCCATTCGGCACCGCCGACGGAGTGGTGGCGCGGGCAGTTTCGCGACTGGTGACCATCGCGAGCGGATTGGACCCGCACGGACTCGGCGTGCCCGAGGTGTATTGGATGCGCCAGTCTGGCGACTACCGCGCTGCTGCGCGCGGCTTCTCGTCGGGCACGCACGACGGCCTCACCGCCTGGGTTCTGATGAGTTGTCGTGCCCTGCACGCCGGTGCGCGGGAGGCGCTGTCCATCGCGCAGGGCAGCGTCGGAGAGGGCCCCCAGCAAAGTAAAGCGGGCGACGCTCCGAACTAATTCGGCTCGCCGCCCGCTAGCACGGACTCCGGTTACCATGCGTGCTCTGGTTGGTTGCGTGGGTGACCTCGGCGTCTTGTCGATGCGCTTCGGTTGCAACCCCACCCAAGGGGCCGTCGTGACCGTCCGCTTTCGCAATTACGCAGGCCCGCAACACTTTTGCCTATTCCGCGGCATGTGCTCCGCGTGGGTGCCGGGATCCGTGCTGGGGAGCCTGGTTTGGGAGATCCGAGCCTTCTCTTCCGGCTCGGCCTTGGCCTAACCAAGCTTCCGTGACTCCTTTGTACTCCGTGACCGCGGTCACAGCAAGGGGCAAATTCGGCGTGACTCCAGATCGTTACGCGGGTGCTCGCCAACGCCCCGGAGCGGTCGCACCGAATCAGAGAGCGAAGCGACGCAACAACGAGTACGTCAGAGCACCGGCGGCCAGGGCGCTCACGCCGACCGCGGCCGTGGTTGCCATGGCGGCTCCGGACGGCGCCGGGATGCGGTCGCGCAACGACACCGGCCTCGAGAACGCGAGCACCGGCCAACCCCGCGCCGCGGCTTCTTTGCGCAATGTGCGATCCGGGTTTACCACGGTCGGATGTCCGACCACCTCCAGCATCGGCACATCAGTGATCGAGTCGGAGTAGGCGTAGCAGTGCTCGAGGGCATATCCCTCACGAGTGGCGAGCTCGCGGATCGCCTCCACCTTGCCCTCGCCATAGCAGTAGAACGCGATTTCGCCGGTGTACTTGCCGCCGTCAACGACCATCCGGGTGGCCATCGCATGGGTGGCCCCGAGTGCTCGGGCGATCGGAGCAACAATCTCCTCGCCAGAGGCGGAAACCACGACGACATCCCGGCCACACAGCTTGTGATCGGCAATGAGTTCGGCCGCCTCGGCAAACACGAGTGGGTTGACGACTTCGTGCAGGGTCTCCCCGACGATCGACTTCACCTGCTCGACGTCCCACCCGGTGCACATGTTGGTCAGATATGACCTCATCCGGTCCATCTGATCGTGGTCGGCGCCCGACATCAGGAACAGGAACTGTGCGTAGGCAGACTTCAATACCGCTCGCCGATTGATTAGCCCTTGATCGAAGAAAGGTTTGCTGAAAGCCAAAGTGCTCGACTTCGCGATGACCGTCTTATCAAGATCGAAGAAGGCGGCGGTGCGGACGGGCCGAGCGGCCGGCGGCATGATTGGCGGCTCATTGGCCCCCGCCGTCGGAGGGTGCGATGCGGCCACAGCACCAGCATAGGGGCGTGCCCCCGATCGGAGTCGAGAGACTGTACGAAATGACAGTCCACGACAGGTGTCGGTGACTGCATTTTTCCTGCTACAACCCCGCTTTCTAATCGCCAGCGGCACTTGCGCCCATCCGTGCCGGCGTGTGTATAGTGAGTGTTACTCGGCTTATGCCGGGTGTGCATCAGCCCGACCCCCCGGGGCTGATACACGACGACCTCCGCCTCCTCCCCCCCTGGCGGGGGTCGTCTCTTTTCCGGGGGAGTCTTCGTCCCATGGACAGGCCGCCCGTTGTCTGGATCGGATTCCTGCCGGATGCCTATCGTTGCGGCCTTCGTCTTTCGGACAGATGACCCGGTGCACATTGGTTGCGGAATATGATTTTCGCCATCGGTTTTCGTGGGTTATCCCCATAGTCGAATTCATCCACAGAGCAGGCCGTGACGGTGGCGCGGTGTCGGCGACGGCCCGCATGGTGGGCCCATGGGATCCACCGCCGGAATTCTCGCACTGATCAGCGACGCCGATCTGCGCGACGACATCGATCGCATCACCGCGGCGGCGGGCGTCCAAGTCGTTCACGCAAGTGAACCGTCCGGTCGCAAGGTGTGGACGGGCGCGGTGGCTGTGCTGCTCGACCGCGAGGCGGCCCACCGCTGCGCGAGGCGGGCGTTGCCACGACGCGGCCACGTCATCCTCGTAGCACAGTCGGAGCCCGGCCCCGCCGATTTCCAGGCCGCCATCGCTGTCGGCGCGCAGCAGGTCGTGACCCTGCCCACCGACGACGGTCAATTGATGGCCGAACTGGCAGAAGCGGCCGAAGCGGCTCTGGCGGACGGCTCGCGCGGCGCGGTTGTGGCCGTTATCGCCGGGCGCGGTGGAGCAGGCGCATCGGTGTTCGCGGCGGCGTTGGCGCAGACGGCATCGGCGGTGACCGACGCGCTGCTCATCGACGCCGACCCGTGGAGCGGTGGCATCGACCTGCTGCTGGGTATCGAGGCCGACACCGGGCTGCGCTGGCCCGATCTGACGCTGCAGGGCGGACGACTGAACTACGCGGCGCTGCGTGACGCACTTCCGCGGCAGCATGGCGTATCAGTGCTCTCGGGTGGTCGCGGCGGCGGCGACATCGACGCAGCACCCCTGGGTGCCGTCGTCGACGCGGGCAGTCGCGGCGGCGCAACTGTGGTCTGCGACGTACCGAGACGATCGACCGCAGCTGCCGAAACCGCGCTCGAACAGGCGGATCTGGTCATCGTCGTGGCTCCCGCCGACGTGCGCTCCTGTGCTGCGGCCGAGGGAGTTGCGCGCTGGGTTTCGACCGTCAACCCCAACGCGGGCCTGGTCGTACGAGGACCGGCGCCGGGTGGGTTGGGGTCCTCCGACGTGGCCGAGATCGTGGGCCTTCCGCTACTTGCCGCTATGCGACCGCAGGCGGGTATCGCGGGAAACCTTGAACGCGGCGGCCTTCGGTTGCGTCGCCGCTCACCGCTCGCCGGGGCCGCTCGTCGGGTGATGGCGGTACTGCAGCAGCACTCGGTGGTGAGCGCGGCATGAGCGCCTCGCTGATCGAGCGCGTCCGCGAGCGGTTGGCCGCCGAGTCGGGACCGCTGCGGCCCACCGCGGTCGCCGCGGCGATCCGAGCGGAGTCCGGTGGGCTGTTGGGGGACGCCGAGGTCCTGAGCGGCCTGCGGGTGCTCGAGACCGAACTCACCGGGGCAGGCATTCTCGACCCGTTGTTGCGCGCGGATGGGACAACCGATGTTCTGGTCACCGCGCCCGACGCGGTGTGGGTCGACGACGGCGACGGATTGCGCCGCACCTCGATCCGGTTTGCCGACGACGACGCCGTCCGTCGACTGGCGCAACGGCTGGCGCTGTCGGCCGGACGCCGGCTGGACGAGGCGCAGCCCTGGGTCGACGGCCAACTGACCGGACTGGGAACCGGGCAATGTACCGTGCGCCTGCACGCGGTGTTGTCGCCGATCGCGCCCGGCGGCACGTGCCTGTCCTTGCGAGTGCTCCGACCCGCCACCCAGGACCTCGCCGCCCTGATGCGGACGGGAACCATCGAGCCGTCCGCGGCGACGCTGCTGGACGACATCATCTCCGCGCGCCTGGCCTTCCTCGTCTCCGGCGGCACCGGCGCAGGCAAGACGACCTTGTTGGCCGCGATCTTGGGTGCGGTTCCCGGGCATGAACGCATCGTTTGCGTAGAGGACGCCGCCGAACTGGAACCTGCGCACCCGCATTTGGTGAAGCTCGTCGCGCGGTGCGCCAACGTCGAGGGCGTCGGCGAAGTCACTGTGCGCGATCTGGTCAAGCAGGCGCTACGGATGAGACCGGACCGGATCGTGGTCGGTGAGGTCCGAGGCGCTGAGGTGGTCGATCTACTCGCCGCACTCAACACCGGCCACGACGGCGGGGCAGGGACCGTGCACGCCAACAGACCTGCCGAGGTACCAGCCCGGCTCGAAGCGCTTGCCGCGGTTGGCGGGCTCGATCGTGGTGCGCTGCACAGTCAGCTCGCGGCGGCCGTTCAGGTGCTCGTGCACATCAGCCGCGATCGCGCCGGGCGGCGCCGGCTCAGTGAGATCGCGGTGCTCAGCGCGGCCGGCGACGGCCGGGTCCGCGCCATGACCGCGTGGCGTGCGGGCACGGGGTACGACTGCGGCGCAGAACATCTGCGGAAGCTCGTGCGTGAGCGGCGGCCGGCATGAGCGATGCGGCACTGGCACTGGCCCTCGCGCTGCTGACGGCGCCGCGCCCGGCCGGGCACCGACTTCGTGCGCGCGGACCTATCCCGTCGACGCTGCGCGGCGCGCCGCGCGCCTGGATCCTGATCCCGGCGGACGTGGTGCTGGCTCTTGCGCTGGCCGCGACGACGTCGCTCGGGGTCGTCGCCGCCGCAGCGATCGTGGGCGCGACCGTTGAGGTTCGTCGGAGGAGTCGGCAGCGGCGTCGCGCGCGTACCGCCGAAGCCGCCGCGCTGCGAGGTGCGCTGGACATCCTGGTTGGGGAATTGCGTGTCGGAGCCCACCCCGTCGCCGCATTCGGAGTCGCCGCCGATGACGTGGGCGGTGTCGTCGCCACGGCGCTGAGGACGATCGCGGCGCGGGCGCGACTGGGCGCCGACGTCGCCGCGGGGATGCTCGGCGTGGCGCGTCGCTCGTCGCTGCCCGGGCAATGGGAGCGGCTCGCGGTGTGCTGGCAGCTCGCGCAGACCCATGGACTGGCCATCGGGACCCTGATGCAGACCGCGCAGCGGGATCTGGTTGAGCGGGAACGATTCTCCTCCCGCGTCGATGCCGGTATGGCAGGAGCGCGGACCACCGCGTCGGTGCTGGCAGGCCTACCGGTCATCGGTATCGGACTCGGCCAGCTGATCGGTGCCGATCCGGCGCGCCTCCTGCTCTCCGACGGATTGGGTGGGTGGCTGTTGGTGATCGGGGTGCTACTCGCCTGTGCCGGACTGCTGTGGTGTGACCGGATCACCAGCGGGGTATTGAGATGATCTGGGCCGCAGTCTTATTGGCCGCCGCGTTGCTGATCGGCACCGATAGGTCAAGCGCTCGCGTTCATGCGCGAGACGGCGAGATCCGCGGCGGGGTGCAGACATCGGGGCGTCATTCTGCTGCCCCTGTCGTCGATCCGCTGGCCACCGCGTCGACGCTAGAGGTGCTGGCCACGTGCCTGCGTTCGGGAATGGCGGTGTCGACGGCCGCAGCCGCGACGGCGCCGTCCGCGCCACCGCACCTGGCAAGGATCCTGCATCGGGCCTCGGAACTGCTTGCGCTCGGCGCTGATCCGGCGTCGGCGTGGTCGGATCCAGCCCATGACGCGCGCAGGGCGCGGCAGCGCCAGGACGACCAGGCCGACGCGCTGCTGCGCCTGGCCCGCCGGTCGGCATCCTCGGGCGCCGCCCTCGCGCAGGGGGTCGCCGAGTTGGCCACCCAAGCGCGCGACGAGGCTGCCGACGCCGCCAGTGCGGCCGCGGAACGGGCCTCGGTCTTGATCGCGGGCCCCCTTGGGCTGTGCTACCTCCCGGCGTTCCTGTGTCTGGGCATCGTTCCGGTCGTCGCGGGGCTGGCGGGTGATGTGCTGCGTTCTGGTGTGTTGTGACGGATCCGAAAAGTGATGGGGAGGAAATCGATTGATACGCAACTGGGCCCACGCGGTCGCGGGGGGAATTCGTTCAGTCAAGACGAGACTGAGCCTGCTGATAGTGGACGAAAGTGGCATGTCCACGGTCGAATATGCGATCGGGACGATCGCGGCGGCGGCGTTCGGCGCCATTCTGTACAGCGTCGTGACGGGCGACTCGATCGTCAGCGCGCTGACCAACATCATCAGCCGAGCGCTGAACACCAACGTCTAGGTGGTGAGGTCGGCGGTGCCACGGTCGAGGCGGCGTTTGGCATTGCGGGCCTGGTCGTCGTGCTGCTGTTGTGCGCGTCGAGTCTCACCGCGGTGTCGATGCAGATCCGATGCATCGACGCGGCCAGGGAGGCGGCTCGCCTGGCTGCGCGTGGCGACGACGGGTCCGACGCCGCACGTGCCGTCGCGCCGCAGGGCGCGGTGGTGCACCTTCGCCGCGACGGCGAACACGTCGTCGCCACCGTCTCGGCGCGATCGGCTCTGCTGCCGGGGATCACCATCGCCGGGCGCGCTGTCGCCGCGGTGGAGCCTGGTCAGCGCTGATCGGGGCTCGGCCACTCTGGTGGCCGCGGCGATGATGGCGGGGCTCATCGCGATGACCGTCGCGTGTGCGTACCTCGGTTCGGCCGTGATTGCGCGACACCGTGTTCAGGCGGCGGCCGATCTCGCCGCACTGGCGGCGGCCGGACGGCTCACGCAGGGTGTGGACGCCGCATGTGCGCATGCCGTCGCACTCGCCGAGGCGATGGATACGACGGTCGTTGGTTGCGACATGGTCGGGCTCGATGTCGTTGTCGCCGTTGATGTCAACGTAGCGCTGGGCCGGCTGGGCGGAGGTACGGCACGAGCGGTCGCGCGCGCAGGTCCGGTCGACTCAGGGCTGACGTAGCGTCGCCAACCCGGCGTACACGTCGTCCTCGAGCTCGACGCGGTTCACCGTGACGTGCACAGGCGTCCACCCACCTTCGTTCGCCGCCAATCGCAACGTGCCCGACGTGCTTCCAGTGGCGAATTCCTCTGCCATTCTTGCCATCTGGGCACGATCTTCTGGATGGACGCTGTGATCACCTGCCAAACTCACCCGCCAGTTGAAGAACGGGGCGGGGTCGTCGAGCCATTTCAGCAGTGTCCAGTTCGTCGGGTCGACGAGGGCGCGATGAGCGCCGGGCTGTGCCAGCCCCTTGAGGATGCGCTCGGCCAAGTAGTCGCGTGAATCCGATTCGCCGTCGCGTTCGCCGCGCCAGTTCATGGCCCGAAGGATCAGGCGCCGGCTCCCGTCGTCTTCATCTTCGGCCAGCACCCGGGCGACGAAGCCGATCGTGATCGGTTCGCCGCGATGGTCTGTGACGTCCCATGAATTGCAGATCGTCTGACCGGGCTCGCGCGTGATCGTCATCGACAGGACTTTGGCCTCGCTCGGATTGAGCTCGCGTTTGGGCAGGTCTTCGGCGAACGCCCTACCGTGTGTCACCTGGCTGTCCGGTGCCCATCCGCTGTTGAGCAGAGACTCGGTGGTGTCGGTGGCGGTGCCGTCGGTGAGGTCCCAGACCAATGGTCCGGGAACCGGGCGGTCCGGCGGCTCCATGTCGGGCGGGCCGATCCACACGTGCACACCGTGAATTCGTCCGTCGGACATCTGGACGACTTCGGTGCGGATCACGCGGTCGTTCTTGGGTGTGATGCTGCTCAGACCCTGTCCGGCGCGCACAGCTTCGCCAATGGCCGTTTGTATTGCCATCAAATTCGGATTTCGCCTCAGAAACGCACTGACCGGGACCATGTTCTTGGTTCGACGACCTTGTGCCACCACGGCGGGCTCGCTGCCAAGGGTCTCCACGAGCAACCAGTCGTGGTTCATGTGGCTAGTTTAGGGCGGGCTCTTCGGGCCTCCGCAGCCAGCAGCCGACTACGGAATTCGTGGTCGCACGACTTCCGGCCACCGTCAAATGGCGCTTTCGAGGGTGCCGGTTGCCGCGGATAAAGTTGCTATACCCACTGCGACAAGGTAGTTTTCCACTGCACCCCGGCTTCTAGGGTTAAGGAACGGATCGCGTTGTCCGGCCGTTCTCCGCAACTGTGTTACTGGGCGTTTCCGCCTTTAGGTTCTTCAACCGCGTAACCGCGGGGGCGACTGTTCGAGGGGTCGGTCGCCCCCGGCGGCGGTTCATACTGCAGCGTGGCCTAGTTCGCCCAGCACCAGTCTCAGCACTTTGATCGCACCCTGTTTGTCGAGCGGGTCGTTTCCGTTGCCACATTTGGGCGATTGCACGCACGACGGGCACCCCATCGGGCAGTCGCATGCCTCGATGGCCGCTGCGGTCGCCGCCCACCAGGTACTGATCTTTGAAAAGCCGCGATCGGCGAAACCCGCGCCGCCGGGATAACCGTCGTAGACGAATATCGTCGGTAGGCCGTCCACCGGGCCTATCGCCATGGACACCCCGCCGATGTCGCCGCGGTCGCAGCTGGCGACCAAGGGCAACAACCCGATCGCCGCGTGTTCGGCCGCGTGCAGCGAGCCCGGGACCCGCAACGGCTCTATCCCGTTGTGCTGCAATGCCTCAGGTGTGATGGTGCACATCACCGCCTTGGTGTCCAGGGTGCGCGTCGGCATGTCCAGTTCGATGAAGTCAATGACCTCGCCGGTCAACCGGCGACGTAGATAGCCGATCACGGTGTTCGTCACGGAGACCGGCACCAACCCAACTGTCGTCGGGCCGTAAATCTTTCGCTCACCCTCGCCGGTGACAGCGATGTCGGTCAGTTCGCGAGCGAACGTGGTGTACCCGGGGTCCTCCGCGTGGACGAAGGCGATCCCGTCCTCGAAATCGAGTGAGTCGACGACATAACTCTCACCCTGATGCAGGTAAACGGCACCGGGATGAACCGATGCCGGTGCCTGGGCGGCGCCGGCACTGCCCAGCAGTCGACCGGTGCCGGCTTCCAGGATCGCGATCTGACCGCCCGACGAGCCACGAATGTCAACGGCCGGATGCGGATCGACACCGGGAGTGGGGAAGTAGCCGCCTGCCCGCCGGCGCAGCAAGCCGTCGTCGACGAGCGAGGCCGCGACCGCCTCGGCATTCCACATCCGTACCTCCGCTTCGGTGAGCGGCAGTTCGGTTGCAGCGCAGAGAAGCTGCGGTCCAAGGACATACGGGTTGGATGGGTCAATGACGACGCGCTCGATCGGTTTGTCCAGCAGCGCTTCCGGATGATGGACGAGGTATGTGTCGAGTGGGTCGTCTCGGGCGATCAACACGATCAGTGCGCTCTGGCCCCGACGGCCCGCGCGGCCGGCCTGCTGCCAGAAGGACGTCACCGTGCCGGGAAAACCGGCCAGCACGACGGCGTCGAGACCGGCGATGTCGACGCCGAGTTCCAAGGCATTGGTGGTCGCCAGGCCCCGCAATTCGCCATCGGCCAGTGCGCGTTCCAATGCGCGGCGGTCTTCGGCCAGGTAGCCCGCCCGATAGGACGCCACCTTCTCGGCGAGATCGGGTGCGAGTTCCGCCAGCCTTGCGCGCGCTCCGAGTGCGGTGAGTTCGGCACCGCGGCGCGAACGCACGAACGTCAACGTGCGGGCGCCCTCGGCGATCAGATTCCCCATCACCTGGGCTGCGTCCGCGCCCGCGGAACGTCGGACCGGAGCGCCGTTTTCGCCGACGAGGTCGTCCAGCAGCGCCGGCTCCCACAACGCGACGGTACGTGCGCCCTGCGGTGATCCGTCCTCGGTGACCTCGGCGACGGTCTGACCGATCAGCTCCGAGGCGGTGCTCGCAGGCGACGCGGTGGTGGCACTGGCGAAGATCACCGTCGGCGCCGATCCGGTTGCCGAGTAGCGAGTGCTCAACCGCAGCAGGCGGCGTAGCACCATGGCCACATTGGACCCGAAAACACCACGGTAGTAGTGACATTCGTCAATAACGATGTATCGCAGATTCCGCAGGAACACCGCCCAGCGAGCATGGTTGCGTAGCAGCGACAGGTGAATCATGTCGGGATTGGAGAAGATCCACCGTGACCGCTCCCTGGCGAAGCGTCGCACTTCGGCAGGGCTGTCGCCGTCGTACGAGCTCGGGGCGACGTCGCGCAGTGCCGACACCGCTTCGGTAAGCGATACCGCGGCGCGCAACTGGTCGTGGCCGAGCGCCTTGGTTGGCGACAGATAGAGAACTCTGGAGCGCGAATCAGACTTCAGCACCGTCAGTATCGGCAGTTGGTACGCCACCGACTTGCCCGAGGCTGTTCCGGTGCTCAGTACGACGTGGCGGCCGGCGTGCGCCAGGTCGGCCGCGGCGAGTTGATGCGACCACGGAGCCTTGACGCCGCGATCAACAAACGCCTGCACCACATCTGGATCGGCCCACCGGGGCCATACGTGTTGGCGTGCCTGGCGCGGCGGGAGATCGGCGACATGACGCAACGGGTTGTGCCCGCCGACAGTTGCGCCGTCGACCGCGCAAGAGAGCAGCTCGCGGCCGAAATCTGCCTCCGATCCCGGCATGTATGCCCTTCCTCAAGCTTTTCCTACGTGAATTGTTCCCCAATCGATCGCTTCTCCACTGTCGCCGCAGCCCAGAACGTGATTGACTGACTGCGGTCGCAGCTTCTGTGTTCGTGTATTCGCACTCGCAGGATCGACGTTGCGATCGCGGTTCCTGCGAGGGTTGTAGGTCGGGTCGAGTTCCGAGCACTCCACGAAGGTATGGCGGTCGGAACGGGCCCGGTGCACCGAAATGGTGAACCGCACCCGGTATGAAGAGAAGGAAAGTACGAGAGATGCCACAGGGAACTGTGAAGTGGTTCAACGCGGAAAAGGGCTTCGGGTTCATCGCTCCCGAGGACGGTTCTGCCGATGTGTTCGTCCACTACACGGAAATTCAAGGAAGCGGCTTCCGCACCCTTGAGGAGAACCAGAAGGTCGAGTTCGAGGTTGGTCAGAGCCCCAAGGGTCCGCAGGCCACAGGCGTTCGCGCCGTCTAACCGACACACTTAGGGAAACCCCCCGCACAGTTCCGGCAACGGCCACTGCGGGGGTGTTTTCGTTTGTGGGGTCGCCCGGCCCGGCGACGCCTCCCAGCGGCCGTCGGGGGCTTAGTGTCGAACCGTGAGCCAGCTGTCCTTCTTCTCGGCCGAGTCGGTGCCACCCGCAGTGGCCGACTTGACCGGGATGCTCGCCGCGCCGGGCCAGGTGGTGCTGGTGGGTTCGGGCTCTCAGATGGGGGCGCGGCTGTCGGTCGTGGTGGAGCAGGTATGGCGTGCAGAGGCCCTTGCCGAGATGATCGTCGAGGCCGGCCTGCAGCCCGAGATCGCCCGCACCGACGAGAACACCCCGCTGGTCCGAACGGCCGTGGACGCGCGCTTGGTCGCGATCGCGGGTGACTGGACGCGTGGCGCCGTCAAGACGGTGCCGCCGCAGTGGTTACCGGGCCCCCGGGAATTGCGGGCCTGGACGCTTGCGGCAGGTACCCCGGAGGCCGATCGCTACCTGCTGGGTCTGGACCCGCACGCCCCCGACACGCATTCGCCCCTGGCCTCGGCGATGATGCGGGTCGGGATAGCCCCGACTCTGATCGGGACCAGAGGGTCTCGTCCAGCGCTGCGAATCAGCGGTCGCCGCCGGCTATCGCGGCTGGTAGAGAATGTGGGGGAACCGCCGGGCAATGTAGACGCGTTTGCCCAGTGGCCCCGCATTTGACGCCTCGGAACCGGGGGGTCAGTTTGCGTCGGCCCGCGCAGAGTGCGAAATTGTCAGTTGCCGACGAGGCCCTACCGGACACTGAGCACGGCATCGGGCGTTGTAGGCAGCAGAAGAAGTGGAGCGTAGGCACTGGTGGCAGACGGGGACCGCACTAGCGGCCGTAATGGCAATGTACGGCGACTCGTCATAGTCGAGTCGCCTACCAAGGCTCGCAAAATAGCTGGCTACCTGGGCTCCAATTACATTGTTGAGTCCTCCCGGGGGCATATCCGGGATCTGCCGCGCAACGCCGCCGACGTGCCTGCGAAGTACAAGTCGGAGCCGTGGGCGCGCCTCGGTGTCAACGTCGAGGACAACTTCGAGCCGCTCTACATCATCAGCCCGGAGAAGAAGAGCACTGTCGCAGAGCTGAAGGACCTGCTCAAGGATGTCGACGAGCTCTATCTGGCCACAGACGGCGACCGCGAGGGCGAGGCCATCGCGTGGCACCTTCTGGAGACGCTGAAGCCCCGCATCCCGGTCAAGCGGATGGTGTTCCACGAGATCACCGAGCCGGCCATCCGGGCCGCCGCCGACGATCCGCGGGATCTGGACAACGACCTGGTCGATGCGCAGGAGACCCGGCGAATTCTGGACCGGCTCTATGGCTACGAGGTCAGTCCGGTGCTGTGGAAAAAGGTCGCGCCGAAGCTGTCGGCCGGCCGAGTGCAGTCCGTCGCGACCCGCATCATCGTGTCACGCGAGCGGGAACGGATGGCATTCCGCAGCGCGGGCTACTGGGACGTGACCGCCGAACTCGACGCGAGCGTGTCCAACCCGCAGGCCTCGCCACCCACGTTCACGGCCAAACTGAACTCCGTCGACGGGCGGCGGGTGGCCACCGGACGCGACTTCGACTCGCTGGGCGGTCTCCGCAAGCCCGACGAGGTACTCGTGCTCGACCAGCCCGCTGCCGGTGCGCTGGCCAGCGGACTGCGCGGCGCGCAACTCGAAGTGTCCTCAGTCGAGCAGAAGCCGTACACCCGTAAGCCTTACGCGCCGTTCATGACTTCGACACTGCAGCAGGAGGCGGGCCGAAAGCTGCGGTTCTCCTCGGAGCGCACGATGAGCATCGCGCAGCGGCTCTACGAGAACGGCTACATCACTTATATGCGTACCGACTCGACGACACTGTCGCAGTCGGCCATCGACGCCGCGCGAAATCAGGCGAGCCAGCTTTACGGCCAGGAGTACGTGCATCCGTCGCCGCGGCAGTACACCCGCAAGGTCAAGAACGCCCAGGAGGCTCACGAAGCCATCCGGCCCGCCGGCGACGTGTTCTCCACGCCCGGGCAGCTGCACGCTGCGCTGGACACCGACGAGTTCCGTCTCTACGAACTGATCTGGCAGCGCACTGTCGCCTCCCAGATGGCCGACGCCCGCGGCACAACGCTGTCGCTGCGCATCTCCGGAGCGTCGAGCGACGGCCAGCAGGTGGTGTTCAGCGCCAGCGGCCGCACCATCACGTTCGCCGGCTTCCTGAAGGCCTACGTCGAGAGCATCGACGACCAGGCTGGCGGTGAGGCCGACGACGCCGAGAGTCGACTGCCGCAGCTCGAGCAGGGGCAGCGGGTGGATGCCAAGGAGCTCACCGCGGACGGGCACACCACCTCGCCGCCCGCGCGCTACACCGAGGCGTCGCTGATCAAAGCGTTGGAGGACCTCGGCATCGGTCGGCCGTCGACGTACTCGTCGATCATCAAGACGATCCAGGACCGCGGTTACGTCCACAAGAAGGGCAGCGCGCTGGTGCCGTCGTGGGTCGCGTTCGCCGTCATCGGGCTGCTCGAGCAGCACTTCGGACGCCTCGTCGACTACGGCTTCACCGCCGCGATGGAGGATGAACTCGACGAGATCGCCTCGGGTAATGAGCAACGCACCAACTGGCTGAACAATTTCTACTTCGGCGGCGACCACGGCGTCGAGGATTCGATCGCCCGCTCGGGTGGCCTCAAGAAGCTTGTCGGCGTGAACCTCGAGGGCATCGATGCTCGAGAAGTCAACTCCATCAAGCTGTTCGACGACGATCAAGGCCGCGCGATCAATGTGCGTGTCGGCAAGAACGGGCCGTACCTCGAGCGCATGATTGTCGACGAGAACGGTGAACCGGGAGAGCTCAAGCCGCAGCGGGCGAACCTCAAAGATGAGCTCACACCCGATGAGCTGACGCTTGAACTGGCCGAAAAGCTTTTCAGCACACCGCAAGAGGGCCGCTCACTGGGTGTCGACCCGCAGTCGGGTCACGAGATCGTCGCCAAGGACGGCCGGTACGGGCCGTATGTGACCGAGGTGCTCCCCGAGCCGCCCGAGGACCCCTCGGGCGTGACGGTCAAGAAGCCCAAGAAGCCGACAGGACCCAAGCCGCGCACCGGCTCGCTGCTGCGGACGATGGACCTGGAATCGGTGACGCTGGAGGACGCGCTCCGGCTGCTTTCACTTCCGCGCGTGGTTGGGGTTGACCCGAATACGAACGAGGAGATCACCGCGCAGAACGGCCGGTACGGCCCGTACCTCAAGCGGGGCAGCGACTCTCGCTCCCTGGCCACCGAAGAGCAGATGTTCGACATCACCCTCGACGAAGCGCTGAAGATCTACTCGGAGCCCAAACGCCGTGGCGGACAACGAGCTTCGGCACCGCCGCTGCGCGAATTGGGCAACGACCCCGCGACGGGCAGCCCAATGGTGATCAAGGACGGCCGTTTCGGGCCCTATGTCACCGACGGCGAGACCAATGCCAGCCTGCGCAAAGGTGACGACGTGATGTCGCTGACCGACGAGCGTGCCGCGGAGTTGCTCGCCGACCGCCGCGCGCGGGGGCCGGTCAAACGCACCAAGAAGGCCGCCAAGAAGGCGCCTGCGAAGAAAGCCGCCAAGAAGACCTAGCGGGATCCTCGCGATTCCTCGACAACTGCCTCACGTTCGGCGGCCTCTTCGGGTGACGCCAGGTTCAGCGGCCTCGCCAGCTGAGTCGGCGCGACGCGCCCGCGCAGTTCGACGATCTCGCCGACGTCCCAGCACAGCGCCTCCGCGTCGAGCGCACCGCTGACCGCGATGGCCGACGCGAGCACGTGGCCGGCCTCGAGCTTCGCCAATTCAGTCAGCCTCGCCGCCTCGTTGACCGGGTCGCCGATGACGGTGTACTCGAAACGGGCCTGCGCGCCGATGTGCCCGGCGATCGCGCGGCCGGCCGATACCCCGATACCGAACTCGGTCTGGCCCAGGACCTTGATCACTTCGTCGTGGAGCTCGCGTGACGCCGCAAGCGCGGCCCCGCACGCGTCGGGGTGCTCGATGGGTGCGCCGAAGATCGCCAGTGCCGCGTCGCCCTGGAACTTGTTGACGAAGCCGCCGTGGCGGTTCACGGTGTCGACGACCACCCGGAAGAAGTCGTTGAGAAGGTTTACGACTTCGCCGGCGGGGATGGTCGCCGCCAACTGCGTCGAGCCGACGAGGTCGACGAAGAGCACGGCGACGTCACGTTCCTGGCCGCCGAGTTCAGTGCCGCGCTCCAGCGCCCGCCTGGCGACATCCTCGCCGACGTAGCGGCCGAACAGGTCGCGCAGCCGCTGCCGCTCCGCGAGGTCGCGGACCATGTCGTTGAAGCCGGCCTGCAGCAGGCCCAGTTCACTGGCGTCATAGATCTGCATGTGGGCGTTGTAATTGCCGCGCTGTACCTCGCCTAGCGCCCACCGCAGCTGGCGCAACGGGTCGGCGATCGACATGGCCACGAGCACTGTGCCGAACAGGCCGATGATCAACGCGGCGATGGCCAGCAGCAGAATCGGTGTGGTGAGCTTGTCGGCGGGCGCGGTGAGGATCTCGAACTTGCTGGCCACCAGGGCCAACACGATCGCCAGGATGGGCACGCCGGTGGACAGCACCCACGTCATCACCTGGCGCTGAATGACGCCGGGGGCGCGGAAGTTCTCAGGCACACCGCCGCGAAGGGCGGCCACGGCGACAGGCCGCAGGACCCGCTCCGACTGCAGATACCCGATGATCGCCGTCGCGGTGGCGCCAAGGCCGCTGGCGACAGCGACGACCGGCGCCGACTTGCTGGCCACCGGCCAGCTGGCCACGATGAACACGACCGAGCCGAGTAGCCAGTTCGCGACATTGATCATCGTGCGGTAGTACGGCATCTTCAGCGCGCGGACGCGGGCCAACTCGGTGACGGCCGGGTCACTCTCCGTCAGCAGCGTGTCGCGACGCTGCCAGCGGATCACCGGTATCAGCAGCCTCAGGCTCATATACGACGCTGTCGTGAACGAGATGAACAGGAAACCGAGGAACACCGCCAGGTTGAAGGCGGGCAGGTCCTGCAGCTGGATGCGGTCCTCGGGCGGCAGCCCGAAGCGCAGGAAACTCAGGACCAACAGGGCGCCGATGATGTCGGCTTGCAGCATTCCCAGGGTGAACACCGGCCACGGCGTGCGTGCGACCCAGCGGACGAATGCGCCGATTCGCCTGATGGGTATGGCCGTGGTGATCACTCGTCAACCGTATCGGTCGGCGGTGACGGGAAAAGGCGCAAACGAGCCCTGTGGGACGGACGTGTCGCTTCGCAGCACTACTGTTATCTGCGATGACCGGTGTCTTTTCGCGTCTGGTGGGTCAGCACGCCACCGAAGCCGAGTTGGTGGCCGCTGCACAGGCTGCGCGCGGTGATTCGGCTCACAATACGGCCGCGACCGGGACCATGACACACGCGTGGCTGATCACCGGGCCGCCGGGGTCGGGTCGATCGATCGCCGCGCTGTGCTTCGCGGCGGCGCTGCAGTGCACCAGCGACGGCGTTCCGGGGTGCGGACAATGCCGTGCGTGCACGACGGCGATGGCGGGCACCCACGCCGACGTGCGGCGGATCGTCCCCGAGGGTTTGTCCATCGGCGTTGACGAGATGCGCAACATCGTGCAGATCGCGTCGCGGCGGCCGGGGACCGGACGGTGGCAGGTGGTGTTGATCGAGGATGCCGACCGACTGACCGAGGGTGCGGCGAATGCGCTGCTGAAGGTGGTAGAGGAGCCGCCGCCGTCGACGGTGTTCCTGCTCTGCGCGCCGTCGGTCGACCCCGAGGACATCGCGATCACGCTGCGGTCGCGGTGCCGGCATGTGGCGCTGGTGACCCCGCCCGTCGACGCCATCGCGCAGGTGCTGATCGACACCGACGGGCTGGCCGAAGAGGATGCTCGCTGGGCAGCGTCCGTCAGCGGCGGCCATGTCGGCAGGGCGCGGCGGCTGGCGGTCGACGAGGAGGCGCGTGAGCGCCGCGAGCGGGCCCTGGCGCTGGCGCGTGATGCGGCGACCCCGTCGCGGGCCTACGCCGCCGCGGAGGAACTGGTGGCCGCAGCCGAGGCGGAGGCGGTGTCGCTGACGGTCGACCGCAACGAGGTCGAGGCGGAGGAGTTGCGCACCGCATTGGGTGCCGGCGGCACCGGCAAGGGCACCGCGGGCACGATGCGCGGGGCGACCGGCGCACTCAAAGATCTTGAGCGACGCCAGAAGTCGCGCAAGACGCGGGCGTCACGCGACGCGCTCGACCGGGCGCTGATCGACCTGGCCACGTACTTCCGGGATGCGCTGCTGGTGTCCTCGGGAGCGGGTCACATCCAGCCGAACCATCCAGATATGGGCGAGCGGGTCGCCGCGATGGCCGCGCACGCGCCGCCGGAGAAGCTGTTGTGCTGCATCGAGGCGGTTCTGGAGTGCCGGGAGGCGCTGGATATGAACGTGAAGCCGAAGTTCGCTGTCGACGCGATGGTCGCCACGGTCGGGCAGGCCCTGCGCGACTGAACTTGGGCGCTTGGTGTGCCCTGTCGTAGACTCGTGCCCGCCCGAGGGCACGCCACCTTAGCTCAGTCGGTAGAGCGATTCACTCGTAATGAATAGGTCAGGAGTTCGATTCTCCTAGGTGGCTCAAGAATTGGTCGACCAGCGGAACCACCTCGCCGAGGTGTGTCTGCAGCAGCCAGTGCCCGCCCCCGAGTAGGTGCAGCGGCGCGTCGGGCAGGTCGCGGTGGTAGGCCTGCGCCGATTCCTCGGGCATGTAGCCGTCGTGGGGACCCCACACGATGATGGCAGGAGGCTGGTGCGCACGCAGATAAGCCTGCTCCTTGGGGAACCAGTCGAGCGTTGACGGCTGGTCTTCCAGCAGATGGATGAGGTTGGCCAGCCGTTCGGGAGTGTTCATCAGTGCCCAATGCAGCGTCCAGAGGTCGGGGCTGACGCGGTCGGCGACGTCGTCGGGCAGTTCGCCGCGAAACTCGCTCTCGAATCCGGCGAGCGTGACGTGCTCGGCGATTCGGCGGCGTGACGCCGGACCCGGGTCGTCCCACAGCTTCTTGAGGAAGTCGTATTTCGGGCCGAAGGCGTCGGCGTAGATGTCCCCGTTCTGGATGACGAGACCGCTGATCCGCTCGGGCCTGGACAGCGCCAGCCGGAATCCGAATTGCGAGCCGTAGTCGTGCAGCCAGATCGCATAGCGCTCCAAGCCAATGGCGTCGGTGAAGCGTTGCAGGAAATCGGCGTAGGCGTCGAAGGTGTATCCGAAATGATCAGGCGACGGCGTTGCGCTGTAACCGAATCCGGGCAAATCGGGCGCGATGGTCCGCCAGCGCCCACCGAGGGCGGCCATCAGGTCGCGGAATACGAAAGACGAGGCGGGGTATCCATGGGGGAGCAGCAACACGGGCGCATCGGCGGGCCCCGCTGCGCGATAGAACGTGTCGACGCCGTCGACGGTGATTCGGCGATGGCGAACAGGCGAGAGCGGCATACCCGCTGCGTTCCCCGTCAGGTCTGGACGTCAAACACCTCTCGGACACTGACGGCCTATTTCGGCGCCACGAATCCGACCGGTCCCGCCGCGATGCACACCGACAACGCCGCGGTGTTCGCCCGGACGTCGATCACATCGCCCGCGCCGGGCAGCCGGACGAAAACCCGGTTGAGACCGGGATGCACCGGCACCTTCACCTCGACACCGTCGGCGAGCGACATCGTCAGCGATCCATCACTGTTGGCCAGGTAGTTGATCTCCGCGGTCCAGTCGGCAGGCAACAGCGGACCGTCCAGCGGCATTCGGACTCCGAAGTCCGGCTGGACGAGATAGCCGCATTGCGGGGCAGGGCCTTCGATGATGCTGCGCACCCACGTGACCTTCGCGTCGACGACGCGTCCAGAACTGTTCAGCATGCGTAAGTTGGTTGTGGCCAAGGCGAATTCAGGCCTATCGCGCAGTAGTGCGAACATGTGGCTGGCCCGGTTCTCGGGTCCGACCACGCGCTGTAACACCATCGGGTCGACCTCCTGATCGAGCATCGGAGCGTTGGACTCGCGTGACGCCGCGGCCAGTCCCGCGACGGCATTCTGCAGGTAAGGCTGGGCCGGGTTGTCGCGCCAGCTCGTCAAGAACGTCGCCGTCGAGTACAGGCTGCTCGCGACGAATGCGGTTGTCGCAACAACGATGACGGCTGTTCTGGCTCGAGATGAGTTCAGCCAGTCCGATTCCTCGCGGTTGGGCGCGCACAAGCCGACAGCCGCCAGAAGCGCCAGCACGACGACGAGATCGGGGAGGTACCGCATTGTCTGCGCCAACTCGAGTGCAGTGTATTGCGACGACCGCATCAGATAGATGGGTATCTGGCAGGCCACCGCGTAGCCGACAGCCACCAGCCACACCGCACCGATGCGCCGTTTGCGGATGACCGTCACCGCCACCACGGCCGCCAGCGCCACCCACCCCACAACCATGACGGTGAGCGGCGGCGTGCCCCACGGCGAGGCCGGCGCCCACCGCTGCCAATCCCACGGGCCACCAACGAGTCCGGGCACTATGCCGTGTGTCACCGACCGGGCCAACAGATCCGACGTCATCGACCAGTCGAGGCTCCACCGCTGCTGGTCGACGACCGTGAGGTATACGACGGTCCACGCGGCGGTCACCGCCAACGACGAGATCCACAGCCGAACCCCGCTGCGCCACACCGACATCGGTGAACCAGTGCCGGTGACATGGGCCAGCAGCGCGGCCACGGCGAACGCCACAAACGGGATGACGGCCGCCTTCTCGAAGAACATCAGACCGCCGACGAACACCAGCAGAGAAGTCACGGCATAGCGCTGATTGCCGGTGCGCACCAGTAGCATCGCGTCCCCACACACCCACGCCAGCGCCGCGAGCATGGGCAGCGAGTTCAACGCGGCCGCCCACCACGCGAAGCCCGGTACAGCCATCGGGGTGAAAAGCGCGAAGGTCAGCGGGACCAGCAGCACAGGCCGCCAGCCCAGAATCACGTGCAGTGCCCGCAGCAGCGCCAGCGACGCCAACAGCTGCAGCACGATCAGGCTGATCGCCGGCAGGAACCATTGCAGGGGCGCGAGGCGGGTGATGCTCCCGGCGACCAGAAACGCGGCGGGCATGACGTGGCCGTCGTGGTCGTCGAACAGGTACCCCGCCGAGAGCAGGTCCTGGGTACCCGCCCGCCCGATGAGGATCAGGTCGTCCCAGTAGAAGTAGCCCTTGAAGGCGAGCACCGCCCGGACGATCAGTTGCACCGCGATCAGCGCGGCAGCGGTGGGGGCGACCCAGTTGGCTTGACTCGCGATTCTCTTCACGCGGGATAGTTGTCGCCGGCCCGGCTTCGCGCTGCCCACGCGGACGCCACCATCTCGCGCAGCGAATGCCGCATCCGCCAGTCCAGGTCACGGCTCGCCAAGTCGCCGGACGCGACGATGCGCGCAGGGTCTCCCGGCCGCCGGGGTTTGATCATTGGTTCGAAGTCGATCCCGGTCACTTCCCGGATTGCCGTCATGATCTCGCGCACTGACGTGCCGTCGCCACTACCGAGGTTGTACACCGGTTCGACCGGCTGCTGGGCCGTCAGCCGCCGCGCCGCGGCGACGTGCGCGAGCGCCAGATCGGCGACGTGGATGTAGTCGCGCACGCATGTGCCGTCCGGTGTCGGATAGTCGTCGCCATTGATTTGCGGCGTCTCACCCCGGTAGAGGATGTCAAAGACCAAGGGGAACAGATTGTGTGGACTGGTGTCGAACAGCTCCTCCGAACCCGAGCCCACCACGTTGAAGTAGCGCAGACTGGTGTGCCGCAGGCCGGATGTGTGCCCGACGTCGCGCAGGATCCATTCGCCGATCAGCTTGGTCTCACCGTAGGGCGACTCCGGTCGATTCGGGGTGTCCTCGGTGACGACGTCGACATCCGGTGTGCCGAATGTGGCGGCGCTGGAAGAGAACACCATCTTGTCGACGCCCGCGGCGTCCATGGCCTTGAGTAACGTCACCATCGCCGAGACGTTCTGCTCGTAGGTATGCAGGGGTCGGCGGACCGATACGCCGGCGTATTTGAACCCGGCGATGTGAATGACGCCGTCGACGCCGTGGTCTCGCAGGGTGTGTGTGACAAGGTCACCGTCCAGCAGGTTGCCGCGGACGAACGGTACCGATGCAGGGACGAACTGCTCGAGCCCGGTCGACAGGTCGTCGATTACAACCACTGGAATGTCGGCGTCCAGCAGGGCACGAACCACGTGAGAACCGATGTAGCCCGCCCCGCCCGTCACCATCCACGTCATGTTGGAGCCGCCACCGGGGTGAGTCTAGTAAGCGACGCATTTCGTCGGCGCAGCCCCACATGCGGATACTTCGCCGGGAATAAAGATTGCAAGCACTCACTTTCTATTATAGGGTCGCGGTCATGACATACGACGTGATCGTTCGCAATGGCCTCTGGTTCGACGGGACCGGTGCGGCCCCGCAGGTGCGCTCGCTGGGAATCCGCGACGGAATCGTCGCCGAGGTGTCGGCCACGCCGCTCGACGAGACGGGCTGCCCCGACGTGATCGATGCGGAGGGTAAGTGGGTCGTTCCCGGATTCATCGACGTACATACGCACTATGACGCCGAGGTGCTGCTCGATCCCGGCCTGCGCGAGTCTGTGCGGCACGGTGTCACCACGGTGCTGCTCGGAAACTGCTCCCTGTCGACGGTCTACGCCGACACCGAGGACGCCGCCGATCTGTTCAGCCGCGTCGAGGCGGTGCCTCGCAAGTACGTCCACGGCGCACTCGAAGCGAAGACGTGGACGGACCCCGCCGGATACGTCCGTGCACTCGAGGACCTGCCCCTCGGCCCGAACGTCGGCTCGATGCTCGGACATTCGGACCTCCGCACCAGCGTTCTCGGACTCGAGCGGGCGACGACCGAGGGCGTGAAGCCAACCCCGGCCGAACTGGACCGCATGATGGCGATGCTCGAAAAGGCGCTCGACGCAGGGCTTCTCGGCTTGTCCGGCATGGATGCGCCCATCGACAAACTCGACGGCGATCGATACCGTTCCCGGGCGCTGCCGTCGACCTTCGCGACCTGGCGGGAACGTCGCAAGTTGATCTCCGTGCTGCGCAGGCGCGGTCGCATTCTGCAGAGCGCGCCCAACACCAAGAATCCGCTCGAGGCGTTGAACTTCTTCCTGACCAGCAGCCGGTTGTTCGGTCGTCGGCCGGGTGTCCGGATGAGCCTGTTGGTATCGGCCGACGCGAAGTCCGCGACCGGCGCGGTGCACGTATTCGGACCGGGCGTCAGGCTTCTCAACAAGGTGCTCGACTCGCTGGTGCGGTTCCAGCACCTACCGGTCCCGTTCGAGTTGTACTCCGACGGCATCGACCTGCCGGTCTTCGAGGAGTTCGGTGCCGGTACCGCCGCGCTGCATCTGCGGGACCAGATCGAGCGCAACGAACTGCTGGCCGACACCGACTACCGTCGCCGATTCCGCAAGTCGTTCGACCGCAAGAAATTGGGACCGTCGTTGTGGCACCGCGACTTCCATGATGCGACGATCGTCGAGTGCCCCGACAAGTCTCTGATCGGCAAGAGCTTCGGCCAGATCGCCGACGAGCGCGGGCTACATCCGCTCGATGCGTTCCTCGACGTCCTCGTCGAGAACGGCGAGCGCAACGTGCGGTGGACGACGATCGTGGCCAACCACCGACCGAAGTACCTCGACAAACTCGCCGCCGAACCGTCTATCCACATGGGGTTCTCCGACGCCGGCGCCCACCTTCGCAACATGGCGTTCTACAACTTTTCGCTGCGGCTGCTCAAGCGGGTCCGTGACGCCGAGCGTGCGGGCCGCCCCTTCCTGTCGACACAGCGGGCGGTCCACCGGCTCACCGCCGAGGTTGCCGAATGGTTCGGCTTGGACGCCGGCACCCTACGCGAAGGTGAGCGTGCCGACTTCGTTGTCATCGACCCGCAGCGCCTCGACGAATCGGTCAACGCGTACCACGAGGCGAGCGTCCCGTTCTATGGCGGGTTGAGCCGCATGGTCAATCGCAACGATTCCACCGTGGTGGCGACCGCCGTCAACGGTACGGTCGTGTTCCGCGACGGCGAGTTCTGTGAGGGCTTCGGTACGACCCTGAAGTCGGGCCGCTTCCTTCGGGCGGGCATCAATCAGCCCGCGAAAGCGCTTGCCTGACATGGCAAGGACGCAACAGCAGCGTCGTGAGGAAACCATCGCCCGCCTGCTCGACGCCAGCATCGACACCATCGTCGAGGTGGGGTACGCGCGGGCGTCGGCGGCGGTGATCGCCAGGCGTGCAAAGGTTTCCGACGGCGCGCTTTTCCGGCACTTTCCGACGATGGGCGACTTCATGGCGGCCACCGCCCAGGAGGTGATGCGGCGGCAGCTAGGGCTGTTCTCGAAGCGGGTCGCCGAGATACCGGCGGACAAGACGGCTCTCGAGGCCGCGCTGACGGTTCTGCGGGACGTCACCGGTAACGCGACCAACACGGTGATGTACGAGCTGCTCGTCGCAGCTCGCACAGACGAAAAGCTGCGGAACACACTGAAAGACGTTCTCACCGAGTACGCCGCCAACATCTACGAGGCGGCAAGGGCACTCCCCGGCGCCGATCAGTTCCCGGAGGATACCTTCGTCGCGCTGACGGCGATCCTCACCAACACCTTCGACGGCGCGGCGATCGTGCGTGCGGTGTTGCCGCAACCGGAGATCGAGGACAAACGGATCGAATTGCTGACGGCGCTGCTCAGTGGTGGGTCACTGCTGGACCAGAGCTAACGTTCTCGAGCCCCCGCCAGCGCGCAGAGGTGCACCGCAATCCCCACGAGCGGCCCACACAGCAGGGCGATCACGGTGCGGGTCTCGAGGTCCAGTGGCAACAGGAGCAACACCGTCGATGCGACCGTCGCCGAGACCCATCCCAGCGAGTACGCCCGGTGCAGCGCCGCCGCCACCGTCGCAGCGCCGGTCAAGGTCAGCAGCGCGATTGCGATCGCAGCCGCGGTCAGCCACGCCAGTAGTGCGCCGTCGGCCCGGTACTCGGCGCCGAACGCACTGCGTAGTAGCCACGGTCCGAATATCCCGGCGGTCAGCACACCCAGTAGGCCCAGCGCGGTCACCGCAGCTGCAGGCTTGATCAGCGCCCGCATGCGCTCGGTGCGCTCGTCGACGAAGTGAGCGATCAGGTTGCCCTGCATCGCGGTCAGGGGCACCAGAAGCGGTGCGCGGGTCAATGTCACGGCCAAGATCACGACGCCGCCCGTCGCGCCCAAGTCACCCGATGTCGCCTTGAGTAGTACCGGAAAGCCCATCACCAGAACGGCACTCGCCCCAGCGGCGGCGATCGAATGCGACGCCCCGCGCAGGAACGTGGCCGTGCCGCCGGGCGTCAACAGTCTGGCCGCATGCCGCGTGGCTGGCGAAACGATCAACAGGATCAGCCAGGCGATTGCGCCGGCCACCGTGGCCCACAGGTATCCGACCAGCCCCCAGCCAACCAGGAACGTCGCCACGGCCACGACCACCCGTAGCCCGGCATCGGTCACCATCAGCGACCCGTATGCGGTCCACCGGTTCAGCCCGGCCAGCATGCCCAGCAGGGTGGCGTGTAGGCAGAAACCGGCGAGCCCGACGGCCAGTAGCGCGACCGAAAGCCACCGCGACTCGACGAACACATGGCCAGACCAGAGCGGCGAACTGACCGCGATAAGCGCGGCGGCCGCCAATCCGACCAATGCCGCCACCCGCATCGCGTGGGTCCGTGGGCCACCGACGATCTCGGTGTAACTGGCCGAACGCACCTCCCTCGTCGTCTCCTGCAGAAGACCGAACGCTGCGCCGGTGACCAAACCGAACGCCCCCCAGAACACGCCGAACACCGAGAACCCGACCGGCTCGAGATCGCGGGCTGCGAGGTACAGCACCGTGTATCCGCACAGCGCAGACAGCGCCGTGGCCGTGCCGACCCGGGCCACGCTCGCGCGCGTGATGGGGCCCGGCGTGCCGGCATCCGTCACGGGGAAGCATCCAGGGCGGGTAGCTCCGTTGAGTAGAGCCACGCCGCCCACAGCGGCCTCAGGGATTCGTTCGTATAGTTCGACGCAAGCCCGGTGAAGTCGTCGGTGACCGCGGTGCTGTGGCGGTGCCGAGCTGTCCAATCGCGAAGCAGCGCAAAGAAGTTGTCGTCTCCAACGCGACGGCGCAACACATGCAGCGTGAGAGCGCCCCGCTTGTACACCCGGTCGTCGAACATGTCGCGCGGACCGGGATCTGCCAGCAACAGGTCCTGCGGCGAATCCGCCAACCGTTGGTAGTAGTGCCGCGCCCACTCGTCGGCGCTTCGGCCGCCCGAGTGCTCCGACCACAGCCACTCCGCGTAACAGGCGAAGCCCTCGTGCAGCCAGATGTGCCGCCAACGCTGCGCGGTCACCGAATTACCGAACCACTGGTGGGCTAGTTCGTGTGCGATCAGCCGCTCGGCGCTGCCATGCCCGTCACAGTGATTGGCGCCGAAAATCGAGATACCTTGCGCCTCAAGCGGTATTTCCAGGTCATCGTCGGTGACCACGACGGTGTAGCCGGTGGCCAGGGGATACGGACCGAACATCCTGACGAACAGCTTCATCATCTGAGGCTGGTCGGCAAAGTCCTGATCGAAGTTGCGCCGCAACCGATCCGGCAGAACCGCGTGCATCTGGACGCCGTTCTTCGCCATACGATGACGGCTGTACACCCCGATCTGCAGCGTCACCAGATATGTGGATGTGGGCTCAGCCTGCTCGTAGGTCCAGGCGGTCATGCCGGCTCGTGCGCGCCGTGACACCAACTCACCGTTGGCCAGCGCGTAGTACGAACTCTCGGTGCTGATCCGGATGGCGAAGCTCGCCTTGGCGCTGGGATGGTCGTCGCACGGAAACCACGAGGCCGCCCCGTTCGGTTGTCCGGCCACCAGGGCACCCTCGGCAAGTTCTTCGAAACCGACTTCACCCCAATAGGAGTGGATCGGCCGCGGAGACCCCCCGTAGCGCACGACGATGGACAGCGCCGCGCCGGCGGGCAGTGCGTCCGCCAGGCCGATGTGCAGCTTGTCGTGCGCCGACCTGAACTGCGCGGGCCGCCGTCCGTTCACGCTCACCTTCGTCACCGTGAGTGCGCCGGAAAGGTCAAGTGTGAAGCTGCGCAACGCGGCAAGTGTCACCGCCGTGATGGTGGCGGACCCGGTCAGCCGATTGATCGCCACCTTGTATTCCAGATCGAGTTCGTAGCGCGATACCCGGTAGCCGAAGTTGCCGTTGGCCGGGATGTATGGATCTATGACGGGCGCCGGTCCCTTCTTCTTGCCTCGTGTCACGCGGCGGCGTCTTCTGGTTTCTTGGGCGCCGGATCCGGGGTGTCGCTGCCGCGCTTTTTGCGGAACAGGTTCCACGGCGCGATCGGATTGCCCAGCCAGCGGGTCGACGCCGGCACCTCGTCGCCGCGCATCACCAATGAGGCCGGGCCGACCGTAGCACCGGCGCCGATCCGTGCCGCGGGCAACGCGACACAGTGCGGGCCCAGAGTCGAACCCTCCTCCAGCACAACGGTGTCCATCCGCATGATGCGGTCGTGGAACAAGTGCGTCTGGACCACGCAGCCGCGGTTGACGGTCGACCCCTTGGCAAGGGTGACCAGGTCGGCCTCGGGCAACCAGTACGTCTCACACCACACACCGCGGCCGATCGACGCGCCAAGCGCTCGCAGCCACAGGTTCATCACCGGGGTGCCGGTCGCGGCGCGGGCGAACCACGGCGCTGCGACGGTCTCGACGAAGGTGTCCGATACTTCGTTGCGCCACACGAATGGAGACCACAGCGGATGTTCGATCGCTCGGATACGACCCACCACAACCCATTTCGCCACCACCGCGATACCGCCCGCAATGCGCGCCCGCGATCAGCAGGACGACGCCGCCGGCCAAGGCCGACCACAGCCACCCAAAGCTGACAGCCAGCCATTGCAGCGCCAACAGCACTGCGACGCCGATCGCGAATGTCACGATCAGCGGAACAAGCCGGCAGGTTTCCACCAAGGCGCGCAGAATCTTCAGTCGCACCGACGGATGAAACGTGCGCAGCGTGTCGGCCGCTGTCGGCTTGCGCCGCAACCGAACCGGCGGGCTACCGAGCCACGACGATCCCGCCTTCGCCTTGTGCGGTGCGGCCGACAGCACCGCGACCAGCCCGTCGTCGGGCACCTTTCGGCCCGGTTGGGTGATGCCGGAGTTGCCGAGGAATGCGCGCTTGCCGATGGTCGCCTTCGCGACGTGAATCCAGCCGCCACCGAGCTCGTAGGACGCCACCATGGTGTCGTCGGCCAGGAAAGCACCGTCCTCGACCACCGTGAACTTCGGTGTCAGAAGTGCCGTTGAAATCTCGGTGCCACGGCCCACTTTCGCGCCGAGCACACGCAGCCACCACGGGGTCAGCAGGCTGGCGTAGATGGGGAACAGGTAGTTGCGCGCGGCATCCATCAGTCGCTCGGTAGCCCATATCTGCCAGCCGACGCGACTGCGCACCGGGTGATAGCCCTCGCTCAGCCATAGCGAGAGCAGCCGCACACCGGCCACCGTCAGCAGTGCGTACGTCAGCACTGCGGCCATCGTCGCCACCGGGGTCCACAGCGCGGCGGGTGCGAATGCCGCCGTCACCGTGTCTGCGCCGCGGATGCCCCAGCCGATCACGGCGAGGCCGACACCGAGGGCCAGCAGCGGAACGGCGCCCAACAGCACTGACGTCGCCCCGTAGACCGCGACCCACAGCGGCGCCCTGCGCGGGCGGTGATCCGGCCACGGATGGCGGGCCTTACCCGACTTCACCGCCGGCGAACCCTTCCAGTACTGGCCGTTCTTCACTTTGCCGACGACCCCAGAACCCGGGGCGATGTCGGCGTTCTTGCCGACGACGGCGCCGGGCAGCAGCGTCGTGCGGGCCCCGATGGTGGCGTCGTTGCCGACGGTGATTCGGCCCACGTGGAAGTGGTCTCCGTCGATCCAGTGGCCCGTCAGGTCGACCTCGGGTTCGACCGAACTACGGTGACCGAGTTTCAGCATGCCGGTCACCGGCGGGGCCGAGTGCAGGTCGACGCCCTTGCCGACCTTGTTGCCGAGCGCGCGGGCGTAGTACACCAGCCACGGCGCCCCTGCCAGGTTCTCCGCGCCGCTGGCCTCCGCGAGGCGTTCGGCGAACCACACCCGTAGGTGCACCGGCCCGCCCCGGCGGTACGTACCGGGCTCCAACCCGGACAGCAGCATCCGCGCGAACAGCACCGCGATGCCCATCCGGCCCAGCGGCGTGACGAACAGCAGGAATCCCGCGACGACCCACCACCAGCCGACGGGCGCCGCCCACGGCACCAGGTTCATTTCCGCGGCGACATTGTTGGCCAGGGCCAGCCAGACCACCCACTGCAGCGCCGTCAGCGTGGCCAGCGGAAGCGTCAGGGCCACCTGGACGGCCTGGGACAGCCACGGCGTCGGTGTGACCACACGGGTCTGTACCCGCGGCGGAGGTTTCAATTCGTCGAGGTAGCCGGCCAGCGATCCGAGCCGGGGATGGTCGTACAGATCAGCGACGGTCACCTGCGGATATCGCTGACGCAGCGCGGCGACCAACTGGGCGGCGGAAAGTGAACCGCCACCGAGCGCGAAGAAGTCGGCTTCTGGTCCCTCGATGGGGGCGGCGAGGACGTCGCGCCACAGGCCCGCGACCCAGCCCGTCGTGCCTACCAGGTCGGGCGCATCGGCTTCCTCTGGTTCGCCGGGCGGCGGCCACGGCAGCGCGTTGCGGTCGACCTTGCCCGATGTCCGGGTGGGCAGTTCGTCGACGAGCACCAGACGTGGCACCAGTGCGGCGGGCAGCGCCTGGGCCAGCGTCGCGCGCGCGGCGCCCAGGTCGAACGACGGGTCCGCGCTCGCGATATAGCCGACCAGCAGCGGAGTGCCGCTGGCCGTGCGCCGTACCGCGGCCGCGCCGCCGCTGACCCCGGGCAGGTTGACCAGCGCCGAATCGACCTCGCCGAGCTCGATCCGCCGGCCGCCGACCTTGACCTGGTCGTCCGCGCGGCCCTGGAAGTAGAGGCCGTCGTCCTGCAGGCGGACCAGGTCGCCGCTGCGGTACGCGCGATCCCAACCCAATGTGGCCATCGGGGCGTACTTCTCGGCGTCCTTCTCCGTATCCAGATAGCGGGCAAGCCCGACGCCGCCGATGACGAGTTCGCCGACCTCGCCGACTGACACCGGCGCACCCGAGCGGTCGACCACCGCCAGGTCCCAGCCGGGCAGCGGCAGCCCGATACTCACCGCCCCAGCGCCGTCCAGCCGCGATGCGCACGCCACGACAGTCGCCTCGGTGGGTCCGTAGGTGTTCCACACCTCGCGTCCCTCGACCGCGAGCCGTTCGGCCAGGTCCGGCGGGCATGCCTCACCCCCGAAGATCAGCAGCCGCACCGCCTCGAGCGCCTCGGCCGGCCACAACGCCGCAAGCGTCGGCACCGTCGAGACGACGGTGATGTCCCGGGACACGAGCCAGGGCCCCAGGTCCATGCCGCTGCGCACCAGCGACCGTGGCGCGGGCACCAGGCACGCCCCGTGCCGCCAGGCCAGCCACATCTCCTCGCACGACGCATCGAACGCCACCGACAGACCGGCCAACACCCGGTCGCCCGGCCCGATCGGGCTGCCCTGCAGAAACATTCGTGCTTCCGCATCGACGAACGCCGCCGCACTTCGATGCGTGACCGCAACGCCCTTGGGTGTGCCGGTCGATCCAGAAGTGAAGATGATCCACGCGTCGTCGCGGCCGAGTGGAGCCGCGGCGCGCCAGCCGCGCGAGGAGCCCTGCGCACGGATCAGCCCCGCCTCGGTGATGATCGCAACCACCCGAGCCTCGGTGAACACCAGGTCAGCCCGTTCGTCGGGGTCGTCGGCGTCGACCGGAACGTAGGCCGCACCGCTGGCCAGCGTCGCGAGGATCGCCACGTACAGCGCGTAGCTGCCCGACGGCATCCGGATTCCGATGCGGTCGCCCCGCCCGATGCCCCGGGTGGCCAGCCATTCGACGCTGTCCTCGATGTCGGAGATCAACTCGGCGTAGGTGAGCTGTACCTCGCCATCGTCGATGGCAGGCGAATCAGGATGACGACCCGCCGTGTCGTAAAGGATGTCGATGAGCGTGCGGGGTTGGGGCGCAAGCGGTGACAGCAGATACTGCGCAGGTATCTCCGGCGGAGCGCTCTCAGTCACGGATACAAACTACTAAGCAGTGCGGGCCGCGCATACGCGCCGCACTGCGAGGTTTGGTTTCCTCGATTTCGGTCAATCGCGGTTACCTGGCAGAATCATGGGCGGAGGGGAGTATTCCTTCGCCGCAGCGTCGTCATCACGTCGACCTCCATCGGACGACCGGTGCTGCGGACCGCGCGCTCGCTCTTGCGGTGGAAGAGACCTCCGGCGTTTTCGACGACCGGAGGTTTTGTGAACGTTTCTCAACTCGAGTGGATCATCACGCTGGGCGTGACGATCGCGATTCTGTTGTTCGACGTCGTCGTGATCGGACGTCGTCCGCATGAACCGTCGAAGCGCGAGACCGGGACGTACCTGACTATCTACATCACGCTCGCGGTCGCGTTCGGGTTGTGGGTGTGGTTCTTCCACGGCAGCCAGTTCGGCCTGGAGTTCTTCACCGGCTGGCTCACCGAATACAGCCTGTCGGTGGACAACCTGTTCATCTTTTTGATCATCATGGCCAGCTTCAACGTGCCGAGGAAGTACCAACAACAGGCGTTGCTGGTTGGCATCATCCTGGCGCTGATCTTCCGCGGCATCTTCATCGCGCTGGGCGCCGTGGCGATTAACCAGTTCTCCTGGATCTTCTACGCCTTCGGAGCCTTCCTGGTCTACACCGCGTTCACTCTCGTCCGCGACACCGATCACGAAGACGACGCCGACAACTTCGTGGTGCGCTTCGCCCGCAACCACCTGAGCCTGACCGATGAGTGGCACGGCCTGAAGATGTGGATCAAGGACAACGGCAAGCGGTTGATGACGCCGATGTTCCTCGTGATCGTCGCGCTCGGCACCACCGATCTGCTCTTCGCGCTCGACTCCATTCCCGCGATCTACGGCCTGACCCGCGAGCCGTACCTGGTGTTCACGGCGAACGTGTTCGCGCTGATGGGTCTTCGCCAGCTGTATTTCCTGCTGGGTGACATGCTGAAGCGGCTGGTCTACCTGTCCCAGGGGCTCGCCGTAATCCTTGCGTTCATTGGTGTGAAGCTCATCCTGCACGCGCTGCACGAGAACGAGCTGCCATTCATCAATGGTGGCGAGCATGTGCCCGTACCGGAGATCCCGACGCTCTGGAGCCTCGGTGTGATCATTGTGACGTTGCTCATCACTACCGCGGCCAGCCTGTACAAGACGCGCGTGCACGACGTGAAGAACGGCCAGGATGCGGCGGCCAAGGATATCGAGGATCCGGAGGAGACCGAGGAATCCTTGGATTCGCGTTGAGCGCAATGGTCGACGGCGGCCGCGGCAACCCTTAACGTCGCCGCCGTGCGGCTATTCGTGGCAGACGACCCCGACGGGAACTGGAGCGAGCTGACCGACGGTGCCGAGCCGGCCGTGCGGGTCGTCGCGGGTGATCTGTCGCAAGCGCGACGGACTCGAGCCAGGATTCGGGCCGATTGCGACGACGTAGCTGTCATCCTCGATGTGACAGTGGCGGTGGCGGCCGACTTCCGTTCGGCACGAAGGGAACTCGGATCGATTGACGGTGTGCGCTACGCAGGTACCGCTGACGGTCTGGCCGGGTTGATCGCCGACATCGGAACCGCAGGTGTGGCCGACGGTGTCACGCTGATCGCGGCGTCACGAGGCCACGATCTTCGCGCCGTGGGTCTCGACGTGCTCGACTGGCTGACAATCCGGGGTCACGCGAGAGCCTCGTAGATCAGCCGGCAGTATCGATCACCGCGTTCGTTGCCGAGGGTTCCAGCCCCCATCCTGTTCATCACGTAGGACACCGTGGCGCGGCGGTCCGGGCTCATAAGCACCACAGAACCGCCCCAGCCTCCCCAGAAGCAGATCTTCTCGTCCGGAATCGCCGGCACGCTCCGCGGTTCGGGCAGTCCGAAGCCGATCCCGAATCGCAGCGGAACCCCTAAGACGAGATCAGGACCCTCAGACTGCACATCGAAGATCAACTCGATGGTCTCTGGACGCAGTAGCTGTATGCCGTTGGCAGTGCCGCCCAACGAGATCGGCGAAAGCATTCGCGAAAGTGACCGCGCGTTGCCGTGGCCGTTTACAGCACCCAAATCGGCTGCGCGCCACTCAAAGGTGTGCGCGACGAGCGCATCGGGGGCGGGGTTGCTGAATGTCTTGCGCATCGGGCTGTCCTCGGGCAGCGCATCGAACGGGATGTCGAAGGGTGGAGGCGGAATCAGTTCGGCGATACGCCAGTGATCCGCCGGTATCGCACCGAATTGGAAATCGGCTTCCAGTGGGAGCGCAATTTCTTTGTGTACGAAGTCCTTCAGCGATGTACCAGTGGTACGCCGGACCAATTCGCCGACCAAGTGGCCAAAGTTCAGTGCGTGATAACCGGATGCCGTACCCGGCGGCCACCACGGGGCTTGGGCCGCCAGCAGGCTGGTGGACTTCTCCCAGTCGTAAAGGTCCTCTGTGGTCATGGGCTCTTGCCAGCCCGATACGCCTGAGGTGTGGGACAGGATGTGGCGAACCTCGACGTCCTGTTTGCCGTTGGCCGCAAACTCGGGCCAATACTTCGAGACTGGCGAGTATGCGTCGAGTAGTCCGCGGTCGATGAGCATCAGCGCGGCCAGGCTGGTCACCGTTTTGGTCGAGGAGAAGACGTTGACGATCGTGTCCGGTGCCCACGGGACGGTTTTGGCCGCATCCGCGTAGCCGCCCCACATGTCGACGACGAGCTCGCCGTCGATATCGACGGCGACGGCCGCGCCGACCTCGTCACCGTTGGTGATCTCATCGGCCAAGGCCGCCGCGACTTCGTCGAATTTCCTGTCCCAGTGCCCCTGCACAACGTCGTTCATGACCACATCATGCGGCGTCAGACCTTGCGATGTTCCGGCAATCGCGAAGTGGCCTCAGCGCCGGGGAGGTACCTTTTGCTCACCCGCGAGTCAATAGTTGAGGGGAGCAATTATGAACAGACTCACCATGGCGGTCGCCGTGGCCGCACTGGCGACAGCGCCTGTCCTGACCGCACCGACAGCTCGCAGCGGCATCGGTCGACAACAACACCACCCACACGCAGCCTTCAGTGCCCGCAGGTCCGAAGGTGGCGGCGCTGGACTGTCAAGGAACCACGGGCAACATGGGCTGCGGCCCCGGCTGGTTCTGGCGCGACGGTTGGCGCGGATGGGCGTGCTACCCATGCTGACCACGTACGCGAAGGCGGCGGGAGCATTCGCCGCCATGGCGGTTGCGGCGACGATCGGCGGTTTCGGTTCTGCCGCAGCGCAATCCAATGACTACAGCTCGCTACCGGTCGACCCGAACCTCCTCACGGATTCGCTGGCGTACAGTGCGGCTCCGTTCGACATCGATCCGAACGGTCAGCAAGGTGTGATGGCCGAGTACACCCATCGCGAGGGTGGCACCCGGTCGATCACCACCACCATCCTGATCTTCCCCAGCGCGCAGGAAGCGACGGCATCACTTGCCGGCGCCGCGGCCGAGGTGGGCAATCCCAAGTCGACGCCCGCGCCGGTGGGCACCGGCGGGACGACGGTCTCCGGGACGTCACCCGACGGGACCGAGTCGGTGACCGTGCTGACATTCACCGAGGGCAATGTGGCCACGACCATCGAGTTCGACGGTCCGCCAAACGATCCTGCGCCACCGGACTTTGTGACCGAGCTCGGGCAGAAGCAGGACACCGCGATCAGGGACTGGCAGGGGATCTAAGCTCCGCGCTTGGCGGGCTTCCCACGGAAGCACTCACCGCCAGTTGTCGTAGCCGCCCTCGGGACCCAGCATGCGCTCGAGGCGGGTGCGGTTGATACGGGCCAATTCGTTGCGCACGATCTTGCGTTCGGTCTCGGTGTCATTGTGTAGCCGGTCCGACATCGTCGCGAGCACATCCTGTGCGGTGTATCCGTTGACGAGCATGACGAAGCCGAAGCCGAAGTGCGCCAGATAGCGCTCCGACGCCTGCCCCAGGTGGACCATCACCTCTGGCTCGTCGCACCAGATAGCGCACTGCTCGGCCGCTGACTTCTCGCTGCCGGGCCTGCGCCCGATGTCCGGATAGGCCTGCAGAATCGTGTCGATCGACTCCTCGGACAGCCCGAACAACAGCCCATCCGCGACCCGGAAAAGTTCATCGTGACTGGCAAACGGCCGGCCACGGCACAGATCGGCCGCCAGCGGCACGCTGTAGCAGCACTCGTAGATCGCGTGCACCGCGCGTCGCATCGGCATTGCGTTGAACGCCTCGAGGCCGATCCCCTGATGCATCAACACGTCGCCATCATCGGAGGCGCAGAGTACGCGCGCGTTACCGAATGTTACGGCGACGAAAATTCAGTGGCCGGTGGCCTTGAACCGCTCGAACGAAGCCTGTACCTCGGCCTCTGCCTTCTCTCGTCCCACCCAGTCGGCGGCCTTAACAAACTTGTTCGGCTCGAGATCCTTGTAGTGCACGAAAAAGTGCTTGATTGCCTCGAGTTCAAACGGCGGCACGTCGTCGAGGTCCTGGATGTGGTCCCAGCGCACGTCGACCGCGGGCACGCACAGCACCTTGTCGTCGCCGCCCGCCTCGTCGGTCATCTGGAACATCGCAACCGGCCTGGCCACCACGATGCAGCCGGGGAACACGGACTCGGGCAGCAGCACGAGGGCGTCAAGCGGGTCGCCGTCCTCTCCGAGGGTGTTCTCGAAAAAGCCGTAGTCCGTCGGGTACGCCATCGACGTGTACAGGTACCGGTCCAGTTTCACCCGCCCGGTGTCGTGGTCCACCTCGTACTTGTTGCGCGAACCCTTCGGAATCTCGATGACTACGTCGTGCACGCTCGCGCCTTCCTGCCCTGTGCTGCGGTATCGGGGACGGCATCACCCTAATCTGCCTACGATTCTGGCCACCTACTCGGGAGGCACGATGGGCACTCGGCGGGCGTGATCGAGAGCAACAGATACCCTGCTTACAGCGGCAATAGGTAAGTCCTTACAGAGCAGGAGAGCTATGCGGCCCACGACGTGGGGGCGATCCACCCATGCGTTGATCGCGGTGGCGGTGCTGGTGTTGGTCGCCGCCGTCGTCGCGGTGTCGGCCATGGTGACCGGCGGGGGCTCTCCCGACGCGGCGGCCGTCAAGCCGACACCCGCGGCAGCGACGGCGAACCCGGGCATCGTGCCCGTCGCCGACTCGGCCCCAAAACCAACCCCCGACCGACTGGCAGCCGTGCTCGCGCCGGCGCTGGCCGATCCCAATCTCGGCAAGTTCACCGGCCGCATCACCGACGCGATCACCGGGGCGGAACTGTGGGCCCAAGGAGCCGACGTGCCAATGCAGCCGGCGTCGACCAACAAGATGCTGACGGCCGCGGCGGCCCTGCTTGCCCTCGAACGCGACGCCCGGCTCACCACCCGGGTCTTCAGCATCGACAAGGCCGGCGTCGTGGTGCTGAAAGGCGGCGGCGACCAGACGCTGTCCGCGGCCGCGCCGGACGAGGAGACCTGGTACCGCGATGCTGCGCGGATCAGCGATCTGGCCGAGCAGGTGCAACGCGCAGGAATCGAGGCCACCTCGGTGCAGGTCGACGTGAGCGCCTACAGCGGCCCGACGATGGCACCGGGCTGGGATCCGGCCGACATCGACGGCGGCGACATCGCGCCGATGGAGTCGGTGATGCTCGACGGTGGCCGCACGCAGCCCGTGAGTGTCGAGTCCTGGCGCTCCAAGACACCCGCGCTGGATGCCGGGCGCGCGCTGGCCGTGGCGCTTGACGTCGATCCCGCGAAGGTGACGGTGGTGCCGGGGGCCGCGCGCGGCGGGCAGGAGATCGCCTCTGTGCAATCGCCACCGCTCATCGACCGATTGCGCGACATGATGAACGCCTCGGACAATGTGATGGCCGAGTCGATCGGCCGCGAGGTCGCCGCCGAAGTCGGCCGCCCGCAGAGTTTCGCCGGTGCGGTGCAGGCGGTGCTTGGTGAACTGGACGCCGCCAAGATCGACACGACCAACGCCAGGCTCTTCGATTCCAGCGGGTTGTCCGTCGACGACCGGCTCACCGCGGAGACTCTCGACGAAGTCGTCAACACTGCCGCGGGCAGCGCACAGCCCAGGCTGCGACCGCTGGTCGAGTTGCTGCCCATCGCCGGTGGCAGCGGGACTCTGTCCAACCGCTATCTCGACACGGACGCCGGCCGCTCCGCCGCCGGTTTCCTGCGGGCCAAGACGGGTTCGCTGACCGGCACGAACTCGCTGGCGGGGATCATCACCGATGCCAGCGGACGGGTGCTCACGTTCGCCTTCATCTCCAACGATGCCGGGCCGACGGGCCTCATCGCGCTCGACACCTTGGCTGGCGCGCTGCGGTCGTGTGGATGCACCGCATGAGTACCCCGACGAAGCCATCGCTCAGCGTGGGCCGCGCTGTCGACTGGAAGTTCGCCGCCGAGGTGGGGGAGAAGCTGGTGCGGCCGGGTCCGGACGCCTCGGATTACACTCGCCGTCAAGTCATCGAGCAACTTGCCGAGGCGTCCCGAAACGCCGAGGTACCGGTGCGTGAGGTCACCGGGCTCAACGAAGGCAGCGCGATCCCCGAGGCCCGCATCGTGGACCGTCCGCAATGGATCCACGCGGCCGCGCAGTCGATGCGGGTGATGACCGGCGGCACCGAGAAACCGAAGGGTTTCATCAGCGGACGGATCACCGGCGCGCAGACGGGAGCCGTGCTTGCATTCGTCTCCCACGGCATCCTCGGCCAGTACGACCCATTCGGTCGCGACGGTGGCGAGCTTCTGCTGGTGTACCCCAACGTGATTGGGGTGGAGCGCCAATTACGGGTTGAGCCAGGCGATTTCCGGCTGTGGGTGTGTCTGCACGAGGTCACTCACCGGGTTCAGTTCCGGGCCAACCCGTGGCTGGCCGACCATATGTCGCAGTCCCTGGCGGTGCTCACCCGGGATGCGGGCGACGACATGGCCCAGGTCGTTGGCAGGCTGGCGGAGTTCGTCCGTAGCCGCCGCGACTACGTGATTGACGCTGAGTCGGAACCGAATTCGTCGGGAATTATCGGTCTGATGCGGGCGGTTCAGGCCGAGCCGCAACGGCGGGCGCTGGACCAACTGTTGGTGTTGGGCACGCTGCTGGAGGGCCATGCGGACCATGTGATGGATGCCGTCGGGCCCAAGGTGGTGCCGTCGGTGGCGACGATTCGCCGGCGCTTCGACGAACGGCGCCAGCGCAAGCAACCGCCGCTGCAACGGGTCATGCGGGCGCTGCTCGGATTCGACGCCAAGCTCAGCCAGTACACCCGCGGTAAGGCGTTCGTCGACCACGTGGTGTCCCGCGTCGGGATGGCACGGTTCAACACCGTCTGGTCCAGCGCGGAAACCCTGCCGCTGCCAACGGAAATCGACAAGCCACAACGGTGGATCGACAGAGTGCTGTAGCCGCGCTGCAAGCGGCCGTCACGGCGTTCTCCCGCGAGTACGCGATCGCCGACCCGCGCTGGTGTGTCGCGCTGTCCGGAGGTGCCGATTCGCTGGCGCTGACGGCGGCCGCTGCCAAGGTGAAACCGACCACGGCGCTGATCGTCGATCATCGACTGCAGACCGACTCCGACAAGGTGGCGGCAACGGCGCGCGAACAGGCGCTCGCGTTGGGATGTGTTGAGGCGCAGGTGCTTTGCGTCGACGTCGGTACCGTCGGTGGTCCCGAGGCCGCCGCCCGCACCGCGCGCTATAAGGCGCTGGACACCGCGCGTGGCGATGTGCCGGTACTGCTCGCGCACACTCTCGACGATCAGGCCGAGACCGTGCTGCTCGGTCTGGGTCGCGGCTCGGGTGCCCGGTCCATCGCGGGTATGCGCCCGCACGACCCGCCCTGGTGCCGCCCGCTGCTCGGCGTCCGACGCGAGGTGACGCACGCGGCGTGCTCCGAGCTGAACCTGACGCCGTGGCAGGACCCGCACAACTTCGATCGCCGGTACAGGCGGACGCGGCTGCGCGCCGAGGTTCTCCCGCTGCTGGAAGACGTGCTCGGCGGCGGCGTCGCCGAGGCGCTGGCCCGCACCGCCACGGCGCTGCGCGAGGACACCGAGACGCTCGACGCGCTGGCCGACCGTGAGCTCCGTGAGGTGTCAAGCGCCGGCGGCCTCGACACCGCGCGTCTGGCCAACCTGCCGGAGGCCGTTCGGCGCAGGGTGATTCGAGGCTGGCTACTGGCGGGCGGTGCCATCGGACTGACCGACAAGCAGATCCGCGGTGTGGACACACTGGTGACGGCATGGCGCGGACAGGGCGGTATCGCGGTGGGGTCACCATTGCGCAGCCAGCGGCTGATCGCCGGCCGCCGCGACGGGATGCTGACCCTGCACACCGAGTCCGTGTGAAACATGGCACGCTGTGCACGTGGCCGCGGAAACCACCGAGATGTACCCGGGAGACATCAAGTCGGTGCTGCTGTCGTCGGACGAGATCCAGGCGAAGGTCGCCGAGCTCGGGGCGCAGCTCGGCGACGATTACCGCGACGCCATCGCCGAGAACGGCCAGGATCTGCTGCTCATCACGGTGCTCAAAGGTGCGGTGTTCTTCGTCACCGACCTCGCAAGAGCGATCCCGCTGCCGACTCAGCTGGAGTTCATGGCCGTCAGTTCCTATGGGTCGTCGACGTCCTCGTCGGGCGTGGTGCGCATCCTCAAGGACCTCGATCGCGACATCAATGACCGCGATGTGTTGATCGTCGAGGACATCGTAGATTCCGGGCTGACGCTGTCCTGGCTGCTGCGCAACCTCGCGACCCGGCATCCGCGTTCGCTACGGGTCTGCACCCTGATGCGCAAACCCGACGCCGTTCGCGCCGATGTCGACATCGCCTACGTCGGCTTCGACATCCCCAACGAGTTCGTCGTCGGCTACGGCCTCGACTATGCCGAGCGCTATCGCGACCTGCCCTACATCGGCACGCTGGATCCCAAGGTGTACGAGGAGCAGTAATCGGCGCAAGATGGGCTCGTGACCCAGACGAAGCCCGCGGACGAAAGGAGCACTACAAAAGCGCTCCGCATCTGCCCCTTGTGCGAGGCCACCTGCGGCCTGACGTTGACGATCGACGACGGCAGGCTCACCGGCGCCCGCGGCGACCGTGACGACGTGTTCAGCCACGGTTTCATCTGCCCGAAGGGTGCGAGCTTCGCCGAGCTCGACAACGACCCCGACCGATTGGCGCGGCCGTTGGTGCGGCGCGACGGGGTGTTGACCGAGGCCACGTGGGACGAGGCATTCGCCGCGGTCGCCGAAGGCCTCGGTGCGGTCGTGCGCGAGCACGGCGGAACGTCGGTCGGCGTGTATCTCGGCAACCCGAACGCGCATACGGTCGCCGGGGCGCTGTATCCACCGGTGATCATCCGTGCGCTCGGCACCCGCCAGGTGTTCAGCGCCAGCACGCTCGACCAGATGCCCAAGCACGTCGCGCTCGGTCTCATGTTCGGCAGCCCGGTCGCGTTCACCGTGCCCGATCTGGACCGCACCGACTACCTCGTCGTCATCGGCGCCAATCCCCTTGTGTCCAATGGCAGTCTGGCCACCGCCGCCGATTTCGGCGGCAAGCTGAGGGCGCTACGTAAGCGTGGCGGCAAGCTCGTCGTCATCGACCCGGCCCGCACGCGTACCGCCGAACTCGCCGACATCCACATCGTGCCCCGCCCCGGCACCGACCCCGCACTGATGCTCGCCGTCGTGCATGTGCTCTTCGACGAGGGCCTGGTGGACCTTCCGACGGTGGCCGAACACGCCAACGGTGTCGACGACGTCCGCGCCGTCGCGGCGGACTTCGGCCCGGACGCCGTCGCCGGGTACTGCGGGGTCGCCGCGGACGACATCCGGCTGCTGGCCCGCGAGCTCGCCGCCGCTGAAACGGCCGCCGTCTACGGCCGAATCGGTACTTCCACGGTCGAATTCGGAACGCTGGGCAGTTGGCTCGTCGACGTCATCAACGTGCTGACGGGCAATCTCGACCGCCCGGGCGGGTCGATGTTCCCGCTCGGTGCGACGGCGCCCGCGCCTCGACCACCGAAATCCGGTCGCGGCTTCAGGATCGGGCGCTGGCACAGCCGGGTCTCGGGTTATCCCGAAGCGCTGTCCGAATTCCCCGCCGCAGCACTTGCCGAGGAGATCGACACACCCGGCGACGGACAGATCAAGGCGATGATCACCATCGCTGGAAACCCGGTGCTGTCCGCCCCCGACGGCGACCGCCTCGACCGTGCGCTCGACGGCCTCGGGTTCATGGTGAGCATCGACCCGTACCTCAACGAGACGACGCGCCACGCCGACGTCATCCTGCCGCCACCGCCGCCATCGCAGAGCGCCCACTTCGATTTCGCGCTCAACAACCTCGCGGTGCGCAACAACGTCCGCTATTCGCCGCCGGTGCTTCCGTTGGCGGGTCGGCCCGACGAGGCCGAGATCCTGTCGCGGATCGCGCTCATGCTGTTCGGTGCCGGTGCCGACGCGGATCCCGCTGTCGTCGACGAACAAGTCATCGCAACGACACTGGCAAAGGAGACCGCCGACCCCGACTCACCTGTCGCCGGCCGTCCCGTCGCCGAACTGACCGCGATGCTCACGCCCGGCCCGGGATACGAGCGCCGCCTCGACATGATGCTCCGGCTGGGGGCCTACGGCGACGCGTTCGGTGCCAAGCCGGACGGTCTGACACTGCAACGACTCAAAGGCGCGCCGCACGGTGTCGACCTCGGTCCACTGCGACCGCGCCTGACCGAGGTGCTGCGAACACCAACGGGGAGAATCGAACTCGCGCCGCCGCCGCTGATCGAAGACGCGGCGAGGCTTCGTGAGTCACTCGAGAAGCGCGCGGAACGATTCCTGCTCATCGGACGACGGCATCTGCGTTCCAACAACAGCTGGATGCACAACGTGCCCGCACTCGCGGGCGGCACAAACCGATGCACGCTGCGGATCCATCCCGACGACGCCGCCGAACTCGGCCTGACCGACATCGCGGTCGTGAAGGGCCCCGGCGGCGAATTGCTGGCGCCGATCGAGATCACCGACGGCATGCGGCGCGGCGTGGTGTCGCTGCCGCACGGGTGGGGTCATGACCGCGGCGGCACCGGCCTCCAGGTCGCGGCGCGCCATCCCGGCGTCAACGTCAATCAACTCAACGCAGGCAATCAGCTCGACCCGCTGTCGGGCACCGCAGTGCTGAACGGGATTCCGGTCGACATCGCTCCCGCAGGTTAGGTGAGCTCCCAGACCACCGTCACGCTGAACCCGACGGTCTGCTGGCCGGGTTCGACCGGTACCGGCGCGGCCATGGCCATCTCCGCACCGTCGCGCTGCATCGGGACGGGCGGCGCAGTTCCCGCGACCTCCGAGATCGAAATCACGCTGCCAAGGGAAAGACCCGACAGTTGCGCATACTGCTCGGCCCGTTCCCTGGCGTCGTTGAAGGCGCGGCCGCGCGCGTCGCGGACGAGTTGCGAATCGTCGTCGATCGAGTAGTTGACGTTATTGATCCGCGTGCTGTTGCCGCCGGTGCTGACGATGAGCGCGAGTGCCTGCGACGCGGCGTCGAGCTGGCGGAGCTTCACGTCGATCGAGTTACTCGCTCGGTAGCCGACGATGGCGGTGCTATCGGTTGTCGGCGCGAACTGCGGCTGCAGGCTCACCTGGCTGGTGCTGATGTCGTTGCGGTCGACGCCGGCGTCGACCAGTGCGTTGATCACCGCCTGTTGACGATCGCTGGTCTGGTTCATCGCCCCGGTGACGTCGGGGGCCACGGCCTCGATCGAGGCGTTGACATTCAACGTGTCCGGGGTGCCTCTGACTTCACCGGCGCCCACGACGGTGACTTGCCGGAGTTCGGAGTCTGCTGCCGGGTTCGCTGTCGGGCCTGACGACGCGTCACATCCTGACAGTGTGGCGACCAGTGCCGCGGCGGCGAGGACGAGGAGTCGGGTGGGCAACTTCGCTCTCGCTGCGATCGGCATGACAGGCACCATACCGTCAGGGCATGACCAGAATCTTGCAGTGTGTGTCCGGCTCAGCGAGGTCATTGAACGCCTGCCCGACTCGTTCAAGACCGACCTCGCCGGTGATCAGCGGGCCGACGTCGATGTCGCCTTCTGCGATGGCGCGCAGTGACTCCGCGAACTCGTTGTGGTCATACGCATTCACGAACTGGACGCTGATCTCCTTGGCGGTGCCGAACAGCGGCATCACGGTATCGGGCTCCATGCAAACCCCGGCCACGACCAGGCGGGTGTTCATCGGTGCCCGCCGCATCACGTCGTTGAGGATGCCCGGCACGCCGACCGCCTCGAAAACCACGGCAGGCTTGGCGCCGTCGAATGGTGATTGCCGGGCGGGGTCAACTGTGCGGCCAGCGCCCATCGTAGCCGCCAGTTCGCGGCGCATCTGTGAATAGTCCGCGGCCACAATGCTTTCCACACCGCGGTGGCGCAAGGCCGCGATGATCGCGATGCCGATCGGTCCGCATCCGATGACCAGGGCCTCCTCGCCCCGCTGGATCGAGGACTTGTTCACCGCGTGCAGTCCGACCGCCATCGGCTCGGTGAGAGCCGCGTGTCGCGGATCCATCCCGTCTGGCACCTGCAACAGCAGCGGCGCTGAGAGCAGCATCCTCTCGGCATAGCCTCCGATGGTGGTGTTGCTGGACAGAATCGGCTCGAACCCTTTCGGCGACAACAACACCGGAAGTGATGTCACCGCGGTGCCGGGCGGTGGGGCGTCGGTGTCGGGCCCCGCTTCGAGCACCTCGGCGCTGAACTCGTGGCCCATGAAGACATCCCCGGAGACGTCGACCGCCAAGCCGCCCTCTATCGGCATACCTGTCATTTCCCTTGTGAGCCTGACCATCTGGTCGCCGTGCTTGGCGAAATGCAGGTCCGAGCCGCAGATCCCGCATGCCGTCACACTGACGAGGACCTGACCCTGGTCCGGAACAGGCTCGGGCACGTCGTCGCGCAGCACCATTCGCCCGCCGCGAAGGACCGAGGCGCGCATCAATTCTGCTCCAGACCCGAAAGAAACTGCAGGAGTATCTCGTTGACCTCGGTGGGTCGCTCCTGCTGAACCCAGTGCCCGGCGCCTTCGATCATCACCTCGCGGTAGTCGCCGGTGACGACTTCGCGGGCCCGGTCGCGAGGCGTGTAGGCCAAAGTGGGGTCTGCGTCGCCGCCGATGAACAATGCCGGCACGTCGATGGTGGCCGCGGGGGGATTCTCGGTCAGTTCCCAGTTGCGATCGAAGCAGCGATACCAGTTGAGCGGCGCGGTAAAGCCGTTGCGGGTGAATTCGTCGACGTAGTGGTCGAATTCGTCCTGGGTGATCCAGTCCGGCAGGCCGTGGGCGTCGGGAATGCGGTCGAGTAATCCCTCGGGGCCGGGTTGGAGCATTCGCTGTCCCGTCAGCGAATCCCCCGACGCGGTGAGTGACCCCATCAGCTTGCGAACGGTCGTGGCGGGGTCGCGGTTCAACTCGGCATCGGCGGGACCGACGTCCTGGAAGTAGAGGATGTAGAAAAAGTTTTCGCCGAAGACCCTGCGGAATGCCTGAGTGGTCGGCACTCGCGAGCGGGGGACGGGCGGCGCGCTCAGACCCGCGACCCCGGTGAACCGGTCGGGATGCAGCAGCGGGGCGCCCCACGCCACCACCCCGCCGAAGTCGTGGCCGACGATCGCGGCGCGCTCGGCGCCGACGTCGTCGAGCAGACCGACGAGGTCCGCGCACAACTCGACGACGGTGTAGGCATCTACCGCGTCGGGCTTCGATGACCCGCCGTAACCACGCTGATCGGGCGCCAGCACATGGAAGCCGGCCTCGGCCAGCGCCGGGATCTGGTGCCGCCACGAGTACGCCAGTTCGGGGAATCCGTGGGCCAGGACGACGACCGGCGCACCGCGTTCGCCGGCTTCGGTGACCCGAAGCGCCACCCCATTCGTCTCAACGATCCGCTCGGTCGACGTGAGCACACCATGACCCAAGCACAGGGCGGCCGCCTCGAAAAGGCCTCGAGCACGCTGAACGTCACCTTGTGATCGAGAATTCTTCGAGATTTCGACCAAAGGTTCACGTTCGGTGAAACGACCCTCAAGCACCCGTCGGGAACTTTGGTTCGTTGGACTAGCGGTAGCCTGATATATCCCAGCTGCGAGTATTGGACGGCGTTTACTGAATGAACCGGAAAAATGTGATCCGCACGCTCACCGTGATCGCGGTGGTGCTGTTGCTGGGTTGGTCGTTCTACTACTTCAGTGACGACACTCGCGGATTCAAACCCGTCGACACCTCCGTCGCGATGTCCCAGATCAGCAGCGACAACGTCAAGAGCGCTCAGATCGACGACCGTGAGCAGCAGCTACGGCTGGAGCTGAAGGACGGCAACAGCGACACCCAGGACAGCGACAAGATCATCACCAAATACCCCACCGGGTACGGAGTGCAGCTGTTCGACGCGTTGAGCGCCAAGAACGCCAAGATCAACACCGTCGTGAACCAGGGCAGCATGCTGGGCTCGCTGCTGATCTACCTACTGCCGCTCCTGCTGCTCGTCGGCCTGTTCGTGATGTTCTCCCGCATGCAGAGCGGTGGCCGGATGGGCTTCGGCTTCGGTAAGTCGAAGGCCAAACAGCTGTCCAAGGACATGCCCAAGACGACGTTCGCCGACGTCGCCGGTGTCGACGAGGCGGTCGAGGAACTCTACGAGATCAAGGATTTCCTGCAGAACCCGACGCGGTACCAGGCGCTCGGCGCCAAGATCCCCAAGGGCGTCCTGCTGTACGGACCACCCGGCACCGGTAAGACGCTGTTGGCACGTGCCGTCGCCGGGGAGGCCGGCGTGCCGTTCTTCACCATCTCCGGCTCGGACTTCGTCGAGATGTTCGTCGGCGTCGGCGCATCCCGCGTGCGCGACCTGTTCGAGCAGGCCAAACAAAACAGCCCCTGCATCATCTTCGTCGACGAGATCGACGCCGTCGGCCGCCAGCGCGGCGCCGGCCTCGGCGGTGGCCACGACGAGCGCGAACAGACCTTGAATCAGCTGCTCGTGGAGATGGACGGCTTCGGCGAGCGTCAGGGCGTCATCCTGATCGCCGCGACGAACCGGCCCGACATTCTGGACCCGGCCCTCCTGCGGCCCGGCCGCTTCGACCGCCAGATCCCGGTGTCCAACCCGGACCTCGCCGGCCGCCGCGCGGTATTCAAGGTGCACTCGCAGGGCAAGCCGATCGCGCAGGACGCCGACCTGGACGGGCTGGCCAAGCGCACCGTCGGTATGTCCGGCGCCGATTTGGCCAACGTGATCAACGAGGCCGCGCTGCTGACCGCCCGTGAGAACGGCACCGTCATCACCGGCCCCGCGCTGGAGGAGGCCGTCGACCGCGTCGTCGGCGGGCCGCGCCGCAAGAGCCGCATCATCAGCGAGCACGAGAAGAAGATCACCGCCTACCACGAGGGCGGGCACACCCTGGCGGCGTGGGCGATGCCCGACATCGACCCGATCTACAAGGTGACCATCCTGGCCCGCGGCCGCACGGGCGGACACGCGATGTCGGTGCCCGAGGACGACAAGGGTCTGATGACCCGCTCGGAGATGATCGCCCGACTGGTGTTCGCAATGGGCGGCCGCGCCGCGGAGGAGCTGGTGTTCCGCGAGCCGACCACCGGCGCGGTGTCCGACATCGAGCAGGCCACCAAGATCGCCCGCGCGATGGTCACCGAGTACGGCATGAGCTCCAAGCTCGGCGCGGTGCGCTATGGCACCGAGCACGGTGACCCCTTCCTCGGCCGGACCATGGGTACGCAGGCGGATTACAGCCACGAGGTCGCGCAGATCATCGACGACGAGGTCCGCAAGCTCATCGAGGCCGCGCACACCGAGGCCTGGGAGATTCTCACCGAGTACCGCGACGTGCTCGACATCCTGGCCGGGGAGCTGTTGGAGAAGGAGACCCTGCACCGCGCGGAGCTGCAGGCCATCTTCGAGGACGTCAAGAAGCGGCCGCGCCTGACCATGTTCGACGACTTCGGTGGCCGCGTGCCCTCGGACAAGCCGCCGATCAAGACGCCGGGCGAGCTGGCGATCGAACGCGGAGAGCCGTGGCCCAAGCCGGTGCCCGAACCCGCGTTCAAGACCGCCATCGCGCAGGCCGCGGAGGCCACCAGGCTTGCCGAGGCGGGGAAGAACGGCACCAACGGCTCGAATCCCTCCGCTTCCAACGGAACTGCAGCGCCGACGCAACCGGACTACGGTGCTCCCGCAGGGTGGCACGCTCCGGGCTGGCCACCGCAGCAGCCGCACCAGCAGCAACCGCAGCCGCACCAGCAGCAACCGCAGCCGCACCAGCAGCAACCGCACGGTTACTGGTATCCGCCGCCGCCCTACCCGCCGTATCAGCCCTACCCGCAGCCCGGCCATCCCGCGCAAGGTGGCCGACCGAGCCCGAACGATGATTCGGGGCAGGAGAACAGCCGGCAGAATCCGCACGGCTGACAGGCTTGCAGGCTCACAGGAGGCTTCAATGACGCAGTCGCAGAACAACTCTGTCAAATTCGAACCCGTAAAGTTCGATCAATCGCGGGCGGAGGCGGCCGTGCGCGAACTGTTGATCGCGGTGGGCGAAGATCCTGACCGACACGGGCTTGAAGACACCCCGGCCCGGGTGGCGCGCGCGTACAGGGAGTTGTTCGCCGGTCTCTACACCGATCCGGACACGGTGCTGGACACCACCTTTGACGAACAGCACGACGAACTGGTGTTGGTCAAGCAGATACCGATGTACTCCACCTGCGAACACCATCTGGTGTCGTTTCACGGGGTGGCGCATGTCGGCTACATTCCCGGCGAGGACGGGCGGGTGACCGGACTGTCGAAAATCGCGCGGCTGGTGGATCTGTACGCCAAGCGGCCGCAGGTGCAGGAACGGCTGACCGCGCAGATCGCGGACGCGCTGATGCGCAAGCTGAATCCACGAGGAGCCATCGTCGTGGTCGAGGCCGAACACCTCTGCATGTCGATGCGCGGCGTGCGTAAGCCCGGTGCCGTCACCACTACGTCGGCGGTGCGTGGACAGTTCAAGACCGACAACGCGTCCAGGTCGGAAGCACTGGATCTCATCCTGCGCAGGTGAGTCCGACGCGGATGCAGGTCATGGGGGTTGTGAACGTCACCGACGACTCGTTCTCCGATGGTGGACTGTTCCTCGACCGTGACCGCGCCGTCGCCCACGGCCTCACGCTGGCAGCCGAAGGCGCCGCGATCGTTGATGTCGGAGGCGAGTCGACGCGGCCGGGTGCGACGCGTATCGACCCGCAGGTGGAAACATCACGAGTGGTGCCGGTGATCAAAGAGCTTGCCGAACAAGGTCTTACGGTAAGTATCGACACCATGCATGCCGCAGTCGCGCAAGCCGCGTTGGAAAGCGGAGCCCAGATAGTCAACGACGTGTCCGGCGGCCGGGCCGACCCCGGTATGGCTCCGCTGCTCGCCGACGCAAACGTTCCATGGGTGCTGATGCACTGGCGCTCGGTCGGAGCGGCCCGACCGCATGACGCGCCCGCGTACGGTGACGTGGTCGCCGAGGTCCGCGACGAACTCATGGCCAGTGTCGACGCCGCGGTGGCGGCCGGGGTAGATCCGGCGAACGTGATCATCGACCCCGGCCTGGGTTTCGCGAAGACCGCAGAACACAATTGGGCGCTGCTGCGAGCGCTGCCCGAGTTCGTCGGCACCGGGGTCCCCGTGCTGGTCGGTGCGTCTCGCAAACGTTTCCTGGGTACATTGCTCGCCGGCCCCGACGGTGAACCGCGGCCGCCCGACGGCAGGGAGACCGCGACGGCGGTGATCTCCGCGCTCGCCGGACTGCACGGGGCATGGGGTGTGCGGGTGCACGACGTACGAGCGTCGGTCGACGCCATCAAGGTGCTCGAGGCGTGGTCCGATGGCTGATCGAATCGAGTTGCGTGGGTTGATCGTTCGGGGCCACCACGGAGTTTTCGAGCACGAGCGCCGCGACGGCCAGGACTTCGTCGTCGACATCACGGTCTGGGTCGACTTCGTCGATGCTGCCGCGAGCGACGACCTGGCCGACACTCTCGACTACGGCGCGCTGGCGCACCGGGCTGCCGACATCGTGGCGGGTCCGCCGCGCAATCTGATCGAGACGGTGGCCCGCGAGATCGCCGATGACATCATGTCCGACGAGCGGGTGCACGCCGTCGAGGTGGCGGTGCACAAACCCGCCGCGCCGATCCCGCTGACCTTTGCCGACGTCGCGGTGGTGGCACGACGGTCGCGGCGCGGCGGACGGAACAGCCCGTGACTCAAATGGTGTTGTCCATCGGGTCCAACCTCGGCGACAGGTTGGCGCGACTGCAGTCGGTTGTCGACGGCCTCGGCGACGCTGTGCGCGCCGTGTCGCCGGTGTACGAGACCGATCCGTGGGGTGGCGTCGAACAGGGCCCGTTCCTCAACGCCGTTGTGCTCGGCGACGATCCCGCCCTCGACGCCCGCGGATGGCTACATCGTGCGCACGAACTCGAAGAGGCCGCCGACCGCGTGCGCGACGAGCGCTGGGGGCCCCGCACCCTCGACGTCGACCTTGTCATGTGCAGCGAGGGCGGTTGTGAGGTCACGTGTGGAGATGACGAACTGACGTTGCCGCATCCGAGGGCGCATCAGCGCGCGTTCGTGCTCGTGCCATGGCTCGCCGTCGACCCCGCTGCCGTCCTGACCGTTGCAGGCGAGCGGCGGTCCGTCGAGAAGCTGCTCGCCGAACTCGGCCCCGCCGACCGCGACGGCGTGCGGTTGACCGATTTGGCGCTGAGCTGATGGGTCCCACCCGCAAGCGTGACCTCACCGCCGCGACCGTGCTTGCTGCCGTGGCGGCCTACCTGCTCGTACTGCTGTTGTACCGGTTCTTTCCGCCCATCACCCTGCTGTCCGGAGTGTCGTTGGTGGCGGTCGCGATGGTGGAGGCGGGCTGGGCCTTCTACGTGCGGGCCAAGATCAACGACGGGCACATCGGCGACGGTCCCGGTTGGCTGCATCCGCTCGCTGTCGCCAGATCCGTCTCGATCGCCAAAGCATCGGCGTGGGTGGGCGCACTGGTGCTCGGCTGGTGGCTTGGCGTGCTTGCGTACCTCTTACCTCGGCGCTCGACTTTGCAAGTCGCCGGCGAAGACACCGCCGGCGCCGTAGTGGCCGCGGTATGTGCACTCGCACTGGTGGCGGCGGCCCTATGGCTACAGCATTGCTGCAAGTCTCCAGCGGAACCGCCCGACAACCCTGACGGCGCAACGGAGTAACTGCTTTGGCCGCCCGCCCGCCGAATCGCCGAAGAGGTCGACACGCGAGGTGACCTGTGGCGGGTATTGTCGCCCCATGACCGAACCGACCCGCAGCGCCAGGTCTCGGCGCGGCGGGCGCCGGCCCGGTTGGATGCTGTTGACGGTGTTGCTGGTGCTTGCCATCGGGTCCAGTTCGGCGCTCGTGTTCACCGATCGCGTGGAGTTGCTGAAACTAGCCGTCATCCTCGCGCTGTGGGCCGCGGTCGTCGCGGCGTTCGTGTCGGTTATCTACCGCAGACAGAGCGATATCGACCAGGCGAAGGTCCGTGACCTGAAGCTCGTCTACGACCTCCAGTTGGATCGTGAGATCTCCGCGCGCCGGGAGTATGAGCTGTCGGTGGAGACGCAACTGCGCCGCGAGCTGGTCTCGGAACTGCGCGCCCAGGCGGCCGACGAAGTGGCGGGTCTGCGAGCCGAGCTGGCCGCTTTGCGTGCCAACCTGGAGATCCTGTTCGACACCGACCTGTCGGACCGGCCGGCGCTGGAAACCGACCGGGCTGGTGCCCGGTCCTACGGCGACTGGTCGCCGACCCCGGAGACCGCCGGCCGCGTGACCGCCAGCCGCATCGACACCGAAGATCGCGACGACACCGACTTCCGCACGGACGAAAGCCCGATCATCGATGTGCGCGAGGAACCGCATCCGCCAGAGTACGAGTGGACGCCGCCCGCGAGTGCGGGAGGAGCGCACCGCCGCGCGGCGGAGGCCGAACGGGAGAGCCGGCGCTATGCGGCCGACGAGCCGCCTGCGTGGTCACCGCCGCCGACTCCGGCGAGGCCGTCCACCCCGCCGCCCACCGATAATGAGCGCACCACCCAGTTCACGTGGCCGTCAGCACAAGAGACCCCGAAACCTCCTGAACCCCCGACGGCGACTGAGCCACCGCCACCGCCACCACCACCACCTCCGGCGAGGCCTGAGCCACCGCCACCACCACCTCCGGCGAGGCCTGAGCCACCGCCACCACCGCCGCCTCCGGCAGAGCGCGAACGGGTCGGCACAGCCGTCCCGCTGTCTGACTGGCAGCCCGCGCCCGCTGAGGGGCTATGGATTCCGGCGGGGACACCGGGCAGTAATTGGGCGGCACCGAATGTGACGCCTGAGACGACTCCGACGGACCAGCCGATGGTTGAGAACGGTTCCTCTGGTGAGTACGTCGGCCGGCGACGTGCAGCGGCACCAGGTGCTCCTCATTCGCAGCCAACGATGTCGACACCGCCGCTGGAGCCGCCGCGGCGCGGCCGGCATTCGGCGCCCGCTGAGGCCATGGACCCGGGCAGGCCTGCCGCGCCACCAACCTTGGCCGCCGAATCGGCCCAGCCACCGCCTCATGCGGAGCCGCACGCGTCCGAGCAACCGGCTACGTCACGACACCACAGCTCAGACGAGGCGGCGACGGGTGGACAGTCGGTGGCCGAGCTTCTGGCGCGGCTTCAGGCCACCCCGTCCGGGGGCGGCCGTCGCCGTCGTCGCGACGAGTGAGTTAGGCTTTGTTGACCGTCCGGTACCCGCATCGCAGGACCGGAACGAAGATATTTTCGACATTCAGCGAGGTCGTCTGCATGGGGACCCCCGACGGATTCCGCCCGGCGCGGCTCACGATCGGCATCATTTCTGCTGGTCGCGTGGGTACGGCGCTCGGCGTCGCGTTGGAGCGCGCCGAGCATGTCGTCGTCGCGTGCAGCGCCATATCGCACGCATCCCGCCAACGCGCGCAGCGCCGGCTGCCCGACACCGCGGTATTGCCGGTCGACGAGGTCGCCGGCCGCGCCGAACTACTTCTGCTGGCTGTGCCCGACGCGGTCCTGCCAGAGCTGATCTCCGGGCTCGCGGCGACGCGGGCGGTACGCCCGGGCACGATCGTCGCGCACACGTCGGGGGCCAACGGCATCGGTGTGCTGGCGCCGCTGACCGAGCAGGATTGCATTCCACTGGCGATTCATCCGGCCATGACGTTCACCGGAGCTGACGAGGACATCGCGCGCCTGCCCGAGGCGTGCTTCGGGGTCACAGCTGCCGACGAAGTCGGATACGCGATCGCACAGTCGCTGGTCTTGGAGATCGGCGGCGAACCGTTCCGCATCCGCGAAGACGCGCGGACCCTCTACCACGCAGCGCTGGCGCATGCGAGTAATCACCTCGTGACCGTGCTGCTCGACGCGGTCGAGGCGCTGCGCTCCGCACTGTGGGGTCAGGAGTTGCTGGGGCAGGAGATCGTCGGCGATGCACCCGGCGGAATCGCCGAGCGGGTCATCGGTCCGCTGGCGCGGGCGTCTCTTGAGAATGCGCTGGTGCGCGGCCAGGGTGCGCTGACCGGTCCGGTCGCCCGTGGCGACGCTCCCGCGGTCGCAGGCCACCTGGAGGCGCTGAAAGAGACCGATCCCCGACTTGCGCAGGCATATCGGGCCAATTCGTTGCGCACTGCCCAGCGTGCGCATGCCCCCGACGAGGTGTTCGAAGTGCTTGGAGCCGGCCGATGATGACCGCCCCGAAGCCGCAGTTCAACGCGGGCGAACTCAACGTCTACTCCGCACCGCAGGACGTTTCGCATGTCACCAGGGCACTTCGAGCGACCGGTCGCAGAGTCATGCTGGTGCCGACCATGGGCGCTCTGCACGAGGGCCATCTGACGCTGATCCGTTCGGCCAAGAGAGTCCAGGGTGCGGTCGTCGTGGTGTCGATCTTCGTGAACCCGTTGCAGTTCGGTGCGAACGAAGACCTCGGCGCATACCCGCGCACGCTCGATGACGACCTCGCCGCTCTGCGTGACGAACGTATCGAGATCGCCTTCACCCCGACGGTCGCCGACATGTATCCAGAGGGCATGCGCACCTGCGTCCACCCGGGCCCGCTTGGCGAGGAACTCGAAGGTGCAGCGCGGCCAACCCATTTCGCCGGTGTCCTGACGGTCGTGCTCAAACTGCTGAACATCGTCCACCCGGACCGCGCGTTCTTCGGTGAGAAGGATTACCAGCAGCTGACGCTGATCCGGCAGATGGTCGCCGACCTCGACGTCGGCACGCAGGTCGTCGGTGTGCCGATCGTGCGCGAACCCGACGGGCTGGCGATGTCGTCGCGCAACCGATACCTCGACGAGGTCGAACGCGAACAGGCGGGCGCACTGTCGGCGGCGCTACTCGCAGGGATGTATGCGGCCGGAGAGGGGTCGGCGGCGGCGCTGGATGCGGCCCGCGCTGTGCTCGACGAGGTGCCGGCCATCGACCTCGACTACTTGGAGGTGCGCGACCCGATGCTGGGACCGGTGCCCACCGTGGGCATGGCGCGCATGCTGGTCGCGGCCCGGCTCGGACAAACCCGACTGTTGGACAACATCGCCATCGACATTGGAATGCCATCCGGTGCAGGTCCTCACGTCGAGTATGACGAACACGAATTACCTTGGAGGAATTGATGTTACGGACAATGCTGAAATCCAAAATTCACCGTGCCACGGTGACCCAGGCCGATCTGCACTACGTCGGCTCGGTGACGATCGACGCCGACCTGATGGACGCGGCCGACCTCCTCGAGGGTGAGCAGGTCACGATCGTGGACATCGATAACGGCGCGCGCCTGGTGACCTACGCGATCACCGGTGAGCGCGGCAGCGGTGTGATCGGGATCAACGGTGCAGCAGCGCATCTGGTGCACCCAGGCGACCTCGTGATCCTGATCGCATACGGCTCGATGGAGGATGCCGAGGCGCGCGCATACCAGCCGCGAGTGGTTTTCGTCGATGCCGACAACAAGCAGATCGACCTCGGTCACGACCCAGCCTATGTGCCGGCTGACGCGGCCGAGCTGATGTCGCCGCGGTAAACCTGTGCTGCTGGCCATCGACGTTCGCAACACCCACACCGTCGTCGGACTGGTGTCGGGCGCCGGCGATCACGCAAAAGTAGTGCAACACTGGCGGATTCGCACCGAATCTGAGGTGACCGCCGACGAGTTGGCACTCACGATCGACGGTCTCATCGGAGACGACGCTGAGCAGTTGACAGGAGCCGCCGGGTTGTCGACCGTGCCGTCGGTCCTTCACGAGGTGCGCCTGATGCTCGAGCAGTACTGGCCGTCGGTGCCGCATGTACTCATCGAACCGGGCGTGCGCACCGGTGTTCCGCTGCTTGTCGACAATCCCAAGGAGGTCGGCGCCGACCGAATCGTCAACTGCCTGGCCGCCTTCCACAAATATGGCACCGCGGCAATCGTGGTCGACTTCGGTTCGTCGATCTGCGTCGACGTGGTTTCGGCCAAAGGTGAATTCCTCGGCGGCGCAATCGCCCCCGGTGTGCAGGTGTCTTCCGATGCGGCGGCGGAACGTTCTGCCGCGCTGCGCCGTGTCGAGCTGACCAGGCCGCGGTCGGTCGTCGGCAAAAACACCGTGGAATGCATGCAGGCAGGCGCGGTGTTCGGATTCGCGGGTCTGGTGGACGGATTGGTGAATCGTATCCGCGCGGACGTCGACGGATTCGGCGGCGACGACATCACGGTGGTGGCCACCGGGCACGGAGCGCCGCTGGTGCTGCCGGATCTGCACACGGTAGAGCACTACGACCAGCATCTGACCCTCGACGGTCTGCGGCTGGTGTTCGAACGCAACCGCGACAGCCAGCGCGGCCGGCTCAAACCGGCCCGTTAGAAGAACGTGCGGATCAGCTCGACGACGCGGCCGTCCTCATCGAGCACGGGGATCATCGGCCACTTGTCGAAGACCGTGCACGGATGGCTGATCCCGAACTCCAGCCAGTCGCCGACCTCCACCCGGTCGTCGCCGAGTCGCAGGTATGCGTGCTGGTCGTTGAGCTTGACGACGCGGGCGCTCGTCAGTCCATAGAGGATCGGCAGGTCCTGGTCGAACGACACGTCGCGGCGCCCCATCGTCAGCACCGCGAGGTCCGGTTCGGGCTGCGATACGACCTGCGACCACACCCGCAGTGCCGGACGCAGCCCTGCCCGCAGCGGCGAGGTGCGGCCGTAGAGGCCGTCGTCGTGCGTCAGGTAGCAGCCGCTGCGCAGGACCGTGCGCACGGTCATATCGGCGGGCCATCCGGTGAGGACGTCGGCGACCGCATCGAAATACGTGCTGCCGCCTGCCGTCGCGATGATGCGGTCGGTTTCGAAGGTCGGCGCCAGCCGCAGCACCGCGGCGCGGACGTCGGCCAGATACGAACGGACGACGGCCACGGCGTCGGGAGACACGTCATGTCCGAGCGCCGCTTCGTAGCCGGCCACGCCGATCAGGCGCAGCCGCGGGGATGCGACCACCGCGCGGGCCACCTCGTCGACGGTGTCCGCCCCGCGGCAACCCGTGCGGCCGCCCGCCATGCCGACCTCGACGCATACGTCCACCGGCCGGACCGCGCCTGCCGCCGTCAGCGTCGACGACATCAGCTCGACCCCGCGCACCGAGTCGGCCCAGCACACCAAGGTGAAGTCCGGATGCGTGTCGAGTTCGGTGGCCAGCCAGCGCAGCGCGGATGGGTCGACCAGCTCATTGGCCAGTACGACATCGCGCACTCCGAACGCGCGGAAGATGCGTACCTGGCTGATGGTGGCGGCCGTAACCGCGCACGCGCCCGCGTCGAATTGGCGTGCCAGCAGCTGAGGTGACATATGCGTCTTGCCGTGTGGCGCGAGCTCCAGACCACGTTCGGCGCACCACTGCGCCATCGTGGCGAGGTTGTGATCCAGCGCCTCGGCGTGCAGTACGCAGACCGGGCCGACGGCGCCGTCGGTGAATAGGCGGGGTGACTCGGCGCACACGTCCGCAGACGTGCGACCCCACCACGACCCGGGTAAACCCTTGAACCGCCAGTCCAGCGACTCATCGGCCAGCGCGGCCACGGCCGCTGCGTTGATGGGGGCAGACATGAGTTGATTTAAGCTGGCCTGTCGTGACCGCACCTGACCCGCCTGAGGCCGACATCCCTGAGCAGTACCGGATCCGCCAGGACAAGCGGGAACGTCTGCTGGCGCAAGGACGCGAACCGTACCCGGTCGAGGTCGCCCGCACGCACACGCTCGCCCAGATCCGCCAGACGTACCCCGATCTGGAGGCGAACGTCGAGACGGGGCTCATCGTCGGCGTTGCAGGCCGCGTCATGTTCGCCCGCAACTCCGGAAAGTTGTGTTTTGCCTCGTTGCAGGAGGGCGACGGCACGCAACTGCAGATAATGGTCAGCCTTGATCGGGTCGGCGAGGTTTCGCTGGAATCGTGGAAGTCCGACGTCGACCTCGGCGACATTGTCTTCGTTCACGGTGAGGTGATCAGTTCGCGGCGCGGAGAATTGTCTGTGCTTGCGGATTCTTGGCAAATTGTTTCCAAGGCCCTGCGCCCCCTGCCCGTTGCCCATAAAGAGATGAGCGAAGAGTCCCGGGTGCGGCAGCGCTATGTCGATCTGATCGTGCGGCCGGAAGCTCGTACCATCGCGCGCCAGCGCGTAGCAGTGGTCCGCGCAGTGCGTTCGGCGCTCGAACGACGCGGTTTTCTCGAGGTCGAAACACCGATGCTGCAGACGTTGGCCGGAGGCGCGGCGGCTCGGCCGTTCGTAACCCACTCCAATGCACTCGACGCGGATCTCTTCCTTCGCATCGCCCCGGAACTTTTCCTAAAGCGTTGCCTCGTCGGCGGATTCGAGCGGGTCTTCGAGTTGAATCGCGTGTTCCGAAACGAAGGCGCAGATTGGACGCATTCACCAGAATTCGCGATGCTCGAGACATATCAGGCATACGGAACGTACGACGATTCCGCTGTCGTCACCCGGGAGATAATTCAGGAGGTCGCCGACGAGGCGATCGGCACCAGAAAGGTGCCATTGCCAGATGGCAGTGTCTACGATCTCGATGGCGAATGGCAGACAATACAAATGTATCCCTCGCTGTCGGAAGCGCTCGGTGAAGAGATCACTCCCGATACGTCGGCCCAACACTTATGGGCGATCGCCCACAGACTGGATGTCGAGATTCCAACCGACCGCGGTTACGGGCACGGGAAATTGATCGAGGAGCTGTGGGAGCATGCCGTCGGAAACACCCTGTGGGCACCCACCTTCGTCAGGGACTTTCCTGTCGAGACAACTCCTTTGACCCGTGCACACCGCAGCATCGAGGGCGTCACCGAGAAATGGGACCTCTACATGCGGCGCATCGAGTTGGCGACCGGCTACTCCGAACTCATCGACCCCGTTATCCAACGCGAAAGGTTCGAAGCCCAAGCGCGTGCAGCTGCCGCGGGCGACGACGAGGCAATGGTTCTGGACGAGGATTTTTTGGCAGCCCTGGAGTATGCGATGCCGCCCTCGACAGGGACCGGAATGGGCATCGATAGATTGTTGATGGCTTTGACGGGACTGTCGATTCGGGATACAGTTTTGTTCCCGATAGTTCGACGGCATGGCAACTGATCTGCCAGATTTCCGACATTGTTGAATGGTGTGTCTTAATATGGCACATTGATGCGGGGGATTTTCTAATCATCAAGGTTGCTCCCGAGAAGGGCAGAGTGGGCTAATGGCGAAGAAAGTGACCGTCACGTTGGTCGATGATTTCGACGGCGAAGGGGCAGCCGACGAGACAGTTGAATTCGGGCTCGACGGGGTCAGCTACGAGATTGACCTTTCTTCGAAAAATGCCGCGAAGCTGCGTAACGACCTGAAGCAATGGGTCGAGGCCGGACGCCGGGTCGGCGGTCGTCGCCGCGGGCGCTCGGCGGGATCGGGTCGCGGACGGGCGGCAATCGATCGCGAACAGAGCGCCGCGATCCGGGATTGGGCCCGCCGCAACGGACACAATGTGTCCACCCGCGGGCGTATTCCGGCCGACGTCATCGACGCATTCCACGCGGCGACGTAAATAGTCGCAAAGGTTGACGGGCGGCATTTCCCCTGCGAAGCCGCCCCGATGCTCGCGTTCGCTGGACGCGAACTCCCAGCAGCGGTTTACGGAAACAATCGTGGCGCTCGTGCGTTGACATCCGGTAGCACTGGGTACACCCGCCGAGCCGTCAGGTGGCGCCGCTGTCCGCTTACAGCAGACCGGGAGGCGGGGCGCCCGGGACCGCCGCCCATTAGAGTGGACGGCAGGTGCGGTGCACTTCGTCAAGTGCAAGGCGCCGAGTCTATTGATGGAGAGCAGGTAACCACCGATGTTCGAGAGATTCACCGACCGCGCCCGCAGGGTCGTCGTCCTGGCCCAAGAAGAGGCCCGGATGCTCAACCACAACTACATCGGCACCGAGCACATCCTGTTGGGACTCATTCACGAAGGCGAGGGTGTAGCCGCCAAGTCGCTGGAGTCGCTAGGCATCTCGCTGGAAGGTGTTCGGAGCCAGGTCGAGGAGATCATCGGCCAGGGCCAGCAGGCGCCGTCCGGGCATATTCCGTTCACTCCGCGCGCCAAGAAGGTGCTGGAACTGTCGCTGCGCGAGGCGCTGCAGCTCGGCCACAACTACATCGGCACCGAGCACATCCTGCTCGGCCTGATTCGCGAGGGCGAAGGCGTGGCCGCTCAGGTGCTCGTGAAGCTTGGCGCCGAGCTGACGCGCGTGCGTCAGCAGGTGATCCAGCTGCTGAGTGGATACCAGGGCAAGGAGACCGCGGAGGCCGGTACCGGCGGCCGGGGCGGCGAGGCGGGCAACCCGTCGACGTCGCTGGTGCTCGACCAGTTCGGCCGCAACCTCACAGCCGCTGCGATGGAAGGCAAGCTCGATCCGGTCATCGGCCGTGAGAAGGAAATCGAGCGGGTCATGCAGGTGCTGAGCCGCCGCACCAAGAACAACCCGGTGCTGATCGGTGAGCCCGGCGTCGGCAAGACCGCCGTCGTCGAGGGCCTGGCGCAGGCGATCGTGCACGGCGAGGTCCCCGAGACGCTGAAGGACAAGCAGCTCTACACGCTTGACCTCGGTTCGCTGGTGGCCGGCAGCCGGTACCGCGGCGATTTCGAGGAGCGCCTGAAGAAGGTGCTCAAGGAGATCAACACCCGAGGCGACATCATCCTGTTCATCGACGAGCTGCACACGCTCGTGGGTGCCGGTGCCGCCGAGGGCGCCATCGATGCCGCCAGCATCCTGAAGCCCAAGCTGGCGCGCGGCGAACTGCAGACCATCGGCGCCACCACGCTCGACGAGTACCGCAAGTACATCGAGAAGGACGCCGCCCTGGAGCGCCGCTTCCAGCCGGTGCAGGTCGGTGAGCCGACCGTCGAGCACACCATTGAGATCCTCAAGGGACTGCGCGACCGCTACGAGGCGCACCACCGCGTTTCGATCACCGATCCCGCGATCGTGGCCGCGGCCACACTGGCCGACCGCTACATCAACGATCGGTTCCTGCCGGACAAGGCGATCGACTTGATCGACGAGGCCGGAGCGCGGATGCGAATCCGGCGGATGACCGCACCGCCGGACCTTCGCGAGTTCGACGAGAAGATCGCCGAGGCACGTCGCGAGAAGGAATCTGCGATAGATGCGCAGGACTTCGAAAAGGCAGCCAGCCTGCGCGACAAGGAAAAGCAACTTGTCGCACAGCGCGCCGAGCGCGAGAAGCAGTGGCGCTCAGGCGATCTCGACGTCGTCGCCGAGGTCGACGACGAGCAGATCGCCGAGGTGCTCGGCAACTGGACCGGCATCCCCGTGTTCAAGCTGACCGAGGAGGAAACCACTCGGCTGCTGCGCATGGAGGACGAGATCCACAAGCGGATCATCGGCCAGGAGGACGCCGTCAAGGCGGTCTCCAAGGCGATCCGGCGTACCCGCGCCGGGCTGAAGGATCCCAAGCGTCCGTCCGGTTCGTTCATCTTCGCCGGCCCGTCCGGTGTCGGTAAGACCGAACTGTCCAAGGCGCTGGCCAACTTCCTGTTCGGCGACGACGACGCGCTCATCCAGATCGACATGGGTGAGTTCCACGACCGGTTCACCGCCTCGCGGCTGTTCGGCGCCCCTCCGGGATACGTCGGCTACGAGGAGGGCGGTCAGCTCACCGAGAAGGTGCGCCGCAAGCCGTTCTCCGTGGTGCTGTTCGACGAGATCGAGAAGGCACACCAGGAGATCTACAACAGCCTGTTGCAGGTCCTCGAGGATGGTCGTCTGACCGACGGTCAGGGTCGCACGGTGGACTTCAAGAACACTGTGTTGATCTTCACGTCGAACCTCGGCACGTCCGACATCAGCAAGGCGGTCGGGCTGGGCTTCACCCAGGGTGGCGGTGAGAACAACTACGAGCGGATGAAGCAGAAGGTCAACGACGAGCTGAAGAAGCACTTCCGGCCCGAGTTCCTCAACCGCATCGACGACATCATCGTCTTCCACCAGTTGACTCGCGACGAGATCGTTCAGATGGTGGAACTGATGATCGGCCGGGTGTCCAAGCAGCTCAAGGCCAAGGACATGACCATGGAGCTGACCGACAAGGCCAAGTCGCTGCTGGCCAAGCGTGGCTTCGATCCCGTGCTCGGTGCGCGGCCGCTGCGCCGGACCATCCAGCGCGAGATCGAGGACCAGCTGTCGGAGAAGATCCTCTTCGAGGAGGTCGGTCCCGGCCAGCTCGTCACGGTTGACGTCGACAACTGGGACGGCGAGGGATCGGGCGAGGACGCGGTCTTCACCTTCACCGGCACCAAGAAGCCGGCCAAGGTGGAGGAGCCGGACCTGGCTCAGGCCGGTGCCGCCGGAGCGACGAGCGCAGCAACCGAATAACCGAACGACACAGGGACCCCGAAACCATCACGGTTTCGGGGTCCTTGTATGTCCTCCTCGCCCGAACGCTGGACCGTTTGCTTAGGATGCTGATGTAATCGACGGGCGAAGGAATCTGGTGAGAGTCCAGAACGGTCGCGCCACTGTGAAGTCAGACCCGACGTCCGTCGTCAACACCTGAAGCTGGGACGCGACAATCCCGGAAAGGAATCTGATCAATGACATCTCCAGAGGCCCGCAAGACGCTTGCGCCGCCGATCGACTTCTCCGCCACCAAGGCGGCGGTCTGGCTGACGCTCACCGCGTTTTTCGCCCTGCTGGTCATCTACTTCATCGGGATGGACCAAGGCGCGACGTCGGTGCTCGGAAACAACACCGTCATCCACGAGTTCGTCCACGACGCCCGGCACCTGCTCGGTTTCCCCTGCCACTGATCGGGCAGCGGAACTCACACAATGGAAAAGCAAATCATTTGGCGTGGCCTGCTGGCCGGCGCCGCCGCGGGGGTGCTCTCGTTCATCTTCTCCCGGATTTTCATCGAGCCGGTCATCGACCGGGCCATCGGATATGAGGACGGCATCGGTGCCGCGCGCGAGGCTCTATCGACAGGCGCGGCCGGTCATGACCATGGCGCCGAAGGCGGATTCGAGGGGTTCACCCGCGCCGTGCAGATGAACATCGGCATGGGCCTGGGTGTGCTGCTCTTCAGCGCCGCAATGGGTGCCTTGTTCGCGGTCGTGTTCGCGGTCGTATACGGCCGGGTCGGCAATGTCTCCGCGCGGCTGCTGTCGCTGTACGTCGCGGGTGGAATGCTGTTGAGCCTCTTCATCGTGCCGGCGCTGAAGTATCCGCCGAGTCCGCCTGCACTCAGCCTCGACGAGACGATCCGTCAGCGCACGCTGCTCTATCTGTTGATGGTGGTGCTGTCCGCGGCACTGCTCGTGGCCGCGGTGTATCTGGGCAGACGTCTGGCCGAAAAGCTCGGCGCGTGGAATGCGACGCTCGTGGCCGCGGGCTTCTACATTGTGGCGTCCGCCATCGTGATGCTCGTGCTTCCGACCATCGACGAGACGCCCGGACCGCTGCTCGACGACGCGGGCGCCATCGTTTACCAGGGCTTCCCTGCTGATCTTCTTTACGACTTCCGGTTGTTCTCACTCGGGAATCAAATCGTCATTTACGCGACGATCGGGTTGGCCTTCGGTGTGATGGCGGCGAGGCTGCTGGGCGAGAACAGGCGGCAGGAGAGCATTTCGTCGTGAGCCATGAGTGAGGTCGTCCGGCTGACCCTCGTGTCGCATGCAATGACCGATGCGATGGCAGCCGGACGGTTTCCCACCGACGAGCCACTGAATTCGGTCGGCCACCGCCAGGTCGACGCCTGGATAGAGGTCGGTGCCACCGAGCAGGCGTATTGCGGACCCGAGAAGCGGACGAGGCAGACCGCCGAACTGCTCGGGCTGCACGCGGAAATCGACACTCGGCTGGCGGATTTGGATTGCGGCCGCTGGCGCGGCGATGTACTCGGCGGGGTGGACTCCGCCGACTTGGCGATCTGGCTGACGGATCCGACGCGCGCACCGCACGGCGGCGAATCCGTAATCGATCTGATCGAGCGGGTGAGCGACTGGATGGACTCGCTGACCGCGCGGCGGGCCCGTTTGGTCGCCGTCACCCATCCGGCCGTGATCCGTGCTGCCATCCTCGTCGCGCTGGATGCACCACCGAAGTCGTTCTGGCGCATCGACATTGCGCCCGTGAGCCGGACAGTCATGCACTTCCGTGGACACGCCTGGACATTGCGCTCGAACAACTAGCGTCGTGAGTCCTCGTGAGTCCTTAATTCGCACGCAGCGGGCGGATTGGGCCCGGGTGGACTAAACACTCCGCCAAACTCTGAGCGACAAAGTCGCTGAACCTGATTCGGCTGGTAGTACTTCAGCGACCAAGTCGCTGTGAGGTTGGCACACGTCACAATGGGTGGGCGGGGTCGGACGCATCCGCCACGGTGCGCTGCAGCCGAATTGACGACTCGCGACGCTAGCCCATCGGAACCAGGTCGAAGGTCTGGTGCGCGATCGACAACAGCCAGCCGGCGGCGGTCTGACTGCGAAAGCGGGGCCAGTTCAACTGGTAGCTGACCACCCAGGGCTGGCCGGTGCGGTCGACGGCGTACCAACTGAAAGTCAGGTCCCCCGGCAGGTTCCCGCCTTTGGCGCCGATGTAGGGCCACTTCGACTCGTCCAGCGAGATACCGGGAACCGCTGAAAGGATGTCCTTCACCGGGGCCGCTTCACCGACGGCGGCTGCCTGCAACGCGGCATGTACGCGGCAGATGTCGGCGGCGCTGCCGTACCACTCGGCGCCGAACTCGGATGCCGGTGTGCTGGTGCGCACTGGATCTGGTTGGAACGGACGGGAATTCGTCTGTTCCAGCAGCTGTGCGCGACCCTGCGGAGAGGCCTGCTTCCACTGCTCGCGAAGGTCCGGCTGGCCCCAGCCGATCGAGAACAGCTCATGCATGGTCGGGAAGGGCGTCATGCTCGCCGGGTCGTGATGGCCGGCGGCGACCAGGGCGCGCTCGACGGCGCCGGGGCCCAATCGCTCGATCAGCAGGTCGGTCGCCATGTTGTCGCTCGCCGAGATCATCTCCTGCGCCGCCGTGCGCACCGACACCTGCGCACCGGGCGGCAGCTCCTCGAGACTGGCGGATCCGACGGCCTTCGCTTCTTCGGTGATCGTGAGCGGATCGCTCCACCGGACGGTGCCTGCCTTCACCGCGTCCGCAACCCCAAGCAGCACATAGAGTTTGAAGATCGACGCCAAGCGGCAGCGAAAGCTCGGTATTCGCACCTGCCACCGTCGAGCACTTGCCGTCGTTCACCTTCGAGACTTGGAAGGAGTACCGCGCGCCCGTCTTCGAGAGTTCGGTGTCGATGTCGCGCCACGTCTTGATCACCGGTCGCTTCAGCGACACCTCGAAACGGTCGACAAGGCCCTCGGCATTGGTGCGAAGCGCAATGTCCTGTGCGACACCGTAAGACGTCAGCACATGCAGTGTCGCCTGTCCCGCTCCGATGTCGATCCCAGCGACGGTGATCGGGCGGTCCAACCACAGGTTGCCCATGGCGGACGTGACGCCGTCGACCTGTTGAGGGGCCGCCAGCGTACGCACTCCGACGGTTCCGATGGGCCATTCGGAGTTGAGCATGTCGATGGTCTGCTTGGCGCGCAGGCCCTGTGGGGTGTTGACCTCGATGGGCACGCCATAGGTCGCGTCCGCCGCTGGGGCCGGGATCGCGCTGTTGGTACAGCCACTTGCCAGCGCGACGACCACCGCGACGGCAACCGGCAGGCCCGTCGCGCGGCGCGCGCTACGCCTTTTCGCCCGCAACGTCCAGGACAACCTCGAACTCCAGCAGCGATGCGCCGGTGGCCACGGGGTTGGCGGCCTGTCCCTTGTGTGCCTCGATGGCCGGGCCCGTCGCCCAGGCCTGAAATGCCTCCTCGGACTCCCACTGCGTCACCACGAAGTAGCGGTCCTCGCCCTTGATCGGGCGAAGCAGTTGAAAGCCGAGGAAACCGGGCTGATTGTCGACAGCGTGCGCGCGGTGCGCGAATCGCTTCTCCAACTCCGGACCGGCGTCGGGGGGTACCTCGATTGCGTTGATCTTCACCACAGTGTTCGGGGAGGACATGCGGTTCAGGCTACCGAACCGGCCGTTGGCATTTCCGAAGGCATTATTGCTGCATGCAATACCTGACCGCCCACGGCGGGGAGGGCGACCCGCTGGTCCTCGTACATGGCCTGATGGGACGGGGCAGCACGTGGTCCAGGCAACTGCCGTGGCTCACCCGGCTGGGTCAGGTTTACACCTACGATGCGCCGTGGCACCGTGGCCGCGACGTCGAGGATCCGCATCCGATCAGCACCGAGAGGTTCGTCGCCGACCTCGGCGATGCCGTCGAGGCGCTGGGCTCTCCGGCCCTCATGGTCGGTCACTCGATGGGCGCGCTGCACTCGTGGTGTCTGGCCGCGAGCCGGCCCGACTTGGTGCGCGCACTCGTCGTCGAGGACATGGCTCCGGATTTCCAAGGTCGCACCACCGGCCCGTGGGAACCGTGGCTCCATGCGCTGCCGGTCGAATTCGATACGGCCCAAAGGGTTTACGACGAGTTCGGGGCCGTCGCCGGGCAGTACTTCCTCGAAGCGTTCGACCGGACCGCCACTGGCTGGCGGCTGCACGGGCACACCAAGATCTGGATCGAGATCGCCGCCGAATGGGGCACCCGCGACTACTGGCACCAATGGTCGCTGGTGCGGGCGCCCTCCCTGCTGATCGAGGCGGGCAATTCCGTCACGCCCGCGGGACAGATGCGCAGAATGGCGGAAACCGGCTACCGGACCACGTATTTGCACGTGCCAGGCGCCGGTCACCTGATCCACGACGATGCGCCGCAGATCTACCAACAGGCAGTCGAGTCGTTTTCAACGACCCTCGCTCAACGAACCTGAGGCCGGCCAGAACGGTTGCTTCTCGAAGCGCGTGCGCACGGCGTCGACGTCATGGTCGATGCGGAAGGCGTCGCGGTCATCCTCGAAGTACCGGCCCGACATGGGGCCGGCCATCCGGAACTGGTCGAGCCGTAGTCGCAGCGAACCGGTGCGGTGCGCAGCCCAGCTGAGGGCCACTGCCACCGCGAGCGGGGCGATCAGGATCAAAAAGGTGAGTGCAGTGGTCATGGCAGTAATGCTCCGCTGATTAATATCCCGCCAACAGTGGCAGGAAGGACACCTTGCGATAAAATGCTGCCATGGCGATAAAGAGCGTATCCGTGCTGGTACTGGACCGTCTAGCGGTTTTCGAGTTCGGCGTGATCTGCGAGGTCTTCGGCATCGACCGCTCCGCGGACGGGGTACCGAACTTCGATTTCAAAGTCTGCGGGCCCCAGCCCGGAAAGCCGCTGCGGACCTCGGTCGGCGCGACCATAACCCCAGATCACGGCCTCGATGATCTGATCGGCGCAGATCTGGTGGCGATCCCCGCGATCGGCGGATCGGAGTATCTGCCCGAAGCGCTCGAGGCTGTGAAGGCCGCCGCTGAATCCGGGTCGATCATCCTCACGGTGTGCTCGGGAGCATTCGTCGCGGGCGCCGCCGGGTTACTCGATGGCCGGCCGTGCACGACGCACTGGATGCACGCCGACGAACTCGCCCGCATGTATCCGACGGCGGAAGTTGACCGCAATGTGCTTTTCGTCGACGACGGAAATCTGATCACCAGCGCGGGTACGGCAGCGGGTATCGACGCATGCCTTCATCTGGTCCGTCGCGAGCTCGGCAGTGAGGTCACCAACAAGATCGCGCGCCGGATGGTGGTACCGCCGCAGCGTGACGGCGGCCAACGGCAGTACATCGACCAGCCGATCCCGGTCCGATGTTCCGAGGGCTTCGCACCACATCTCGACTGGGTGCTGTCGAATCTCGACAAGCCGCTCACGGTCGCCACGCTGGCCCGCCGGGTGAACATGTCGGCCCGCACGTTCGCCCGTCGGTTCGTGGAGGAAACGGGTCGCACCCCGATGCAGTGGGTCACCGACCAGCGCGTGCTCTATGCCCGCCGGCTGTTGGAGGAGACCGATCTCGACGTCGACCGCATCGCCGAGCGTTCCGGCTTCGGCACGGCCACGCTCCTTCGGCACCATTTCCGCCGGATCATCGGGGTGACGCCGTCGGACTACCGGCGCAGGTTCTGCTGCACCGGCACAGGCGATGAGGCCGCGGCCACCGCCTGAGCATCGCACTGACTGCCGTCGTGTCTAGTCGCGCACCAGCGCGTACACCCGCCAGTGGCCCGGCACCCCCTTGAGGTCGTGCTCGCCGCGGTCGTCGAAGGCATGTCGTGAACCCGTGACGATCTCACGGACCGTCGAGGACACCAGCACCTCGCTCGCCCCCGCCAGTCCCGACACCCGCGCGCCGATGTGCACCGCCATGCCTGCGATGTCGTCACCGCGCACCTCGACCTCCCCGGCGTGGATGCCCACCCGTACCTCGATGCCGAGCAGCCGGACGGCGTCGACGATCGCGGACGCGCACTGGATGGCCGCACTGGGACTGGGGAACATCGCGACGAATCCGTCGCCGACGGTGTTCACCTCGATTCCCCGGAACCGCTCGAGCTCGCGACGGACGACGCTGTCGTGATTGTCGAGAAGGGCGTGCCACCGGTCGTCGCCTAGGGCCGCCGCGCGCTGAGTCGAGCCGACGATATCGGTGAACACGATTGTCGTCAGCACGCGTTCGGATTCCGCACCGCCGCGGGATCCCGTGATGAACTCTTCGATCTCATCGACGATCGGCGAGCTGTCGCCCACCCAGTACAGGGCGTCCGCGCCAGGCAATTCGACATAGCGGGCACCCGCGATGTGCTCGGCCAGATATCGGCCGTGGCCGACCGGAACGAACGCCGCATCCCTGCGATGCAGCACCAGAGTCGGCGCGGTGATTTGCGCGAGCTTGTCCCGTACGTCACCGTCGGCCAGCGCTTGACTCGATCTGCGGGCCATACTCGGCGAAGCTGCCCGATTACCTGCGGCGTCCCACCAGGTCCGGAATGCAACGTCGTCCGCGACCGACGGTGCAAGGTAGGCCAGCACATCGAATCCCCGCTCTACGGCGTCGGGTTCGAGCGCGACCGTGGTGAACGGACTCGCCAAGTTCGCGCGTGATCCCACGTCGTAGTCCGGCGCCCACAATGCCCTCGCCGCGCCGTTGATTATGACCAGATTGGACACCCGTTCTGGTCGGTCTCCGGCCAGGAAGAGCGCGCTCATAGCGGTGAACCCCGATGCGAACACCGTCGCCTGTTCGGATCCGACGGCGTCCATCACCGCGACGACGTCCTCGGCCCAGCAGGCCGGCGTGATCTTGTCGGTCCCGATCCGCGAAGACATCCCCATGCCGCGGTGATCGAACCTGATCAGCCTGCAGAACGACGCCAGCCGACGATGAAAGCGGTACATCGAGGGCTCAGCGTCAATGGAGTCGATTGGGATGAAGGGCCCAGGCATGACGACGACGTCCAGGGGGCCATCGCCCAGTACCTGATACGCGATGTCCAGATCGCCGCGCGATGCGTAGCGAGTCCGCGGCGCTCCCGAACCGGTCACAGCCACTGCACCAGGTTAGCTAATCGCCTTCTCCCGCAAGAGCGAAACGCCCGTCTGCGGTCTGCTCGACGAGCCCGTCGACCAGTAGCGAGTCCAGCGCGCGATCCCGCTGCGCGGTGTCGGTCAGCCACGCCACGTCCAGCTGCGCGCGAGGAACCGGAGAGCTGTTGCCGCGCAACACATCCAGCAGTCGGCCGCGTACCTGGCGGTCGGTTCCGGCATACCTCTGAACCCGTCGGACCGGTGCCGCCGCTTCCGGATATCCCTTCGACCGCCACGCGCAGACACTCAACGGACACTGTCCGCACCGAGGTGAGCGCGCCGTGCACACCGTCGCGCCCAGTTCCATCAATGCAACCGAAAACCTTGGCGCGTCAGGACTATCGGGCAACAGGGCTGCGACGTCGTCGAGGTCGCGAACCGATGCCGCGGAGTCCGCTCGGCCGTGCACCATTCTGGCTACCACCCGGCGGACGTTGGTGTCCACGACTGGCACCCGCTTTCGGTAGGCGAAGCAGGCAACGGCCCGCGCGGTGTACGCGCCGATCCCGGGAAGCGTCAACAGCGTTTCGACGTCGGACGGGACCACGTCGTCGTGCACGGTGGCGATCACCGTCGCGCACTCGTGCAACCTCTTGGCGCGACGCGGATAGCCGAGCTTTCCCCACGCTCGCAGCACGTCAGCAGGGCCGGCGGCGGCGGTCGCCGACGGGGTCGGCCAACGCGCGATCCACGCCAGCCAGATCGGCTCGACTCGCGCGACGGGTGTCTGCTGAAGCATGAATTCGCTGACCAGAATCTGCCACGGCGTGACGCCAGGGCGCCGCCAGGGCAGATCGCGCTGCTCGCTGCGATACCAATCGAGCACCTGCGGCACAATGTCGGTCATGCCGAACACCAGCCCAGTGACCGCGTGGAAATCACTCAAAGAGGGTAACGAGCGTTTCGTCGCGGGCACGCCCGAGCACCCGAGCCAGGGCGTCGAGCATCGCGCCAGCCTGACGGCGGCGCAGAAGCCGACCGCGGTGGTATTCGGATGCGGAGACAGCCGAGTGGCCGCCGAACTCATCTTCGACCAGGGCCTGGGGGACATGTTCGTCGTCCGCACCGCCGGCCACGTCATCGACTCCGCAGTGCTCGGCTCGATCGAGTACGCAGTCACGGTGCTCAACGTGCCGTTGATCGCGGTCCTCGGTCACGACAGTTGTGGTGCGGTGAAGGCGACGCTGACTGCGCTCGACGAGGGTGTGGTGCCCGGTGGCTACGTTCGCGACATCGTGGAACGGGTGATCCCGTCGATCCTGGCGGGCCGCCGTGAGGGCTTGAGCAGGGTCGACGAATTCGAAGCCAGGCACGTTACCGAGACCGGGGCGCAGCTGATGGCGCGCTCGACGGCCGTCGCCGAACGGGTCGCCGCGGGAGATCTCGCGATCGTCGGCCTCACCTACCAGCTTGCCGACGGCCGGGTGGTTTTGCGGGACCATCTCGGCGACATCGGTGAAAGCTGACCGGCGACACGCCGAGCGACCTCGAACAACTGGGCATGACCTGGGCTTACCGTGTGAATTGTGCTGGATCTAGAACCGCAGGGCCCGCTACCCACGCAGATTTACTGGCGCCGTAGGGCACTGGCGCTGGGCGTTGCGGTACTCGTGATCGGCGTGATCGCTGCCCTCGCAGTCGTGGTCGTGAAGACGACGACGGGTACTGAGAACACGAGCGCCGAACAGCCCGCCCCACCCGCCGCGACACCGACGCCGCTGCCGGGCGAGAATCCCGAGGTCAAGACGCCGGTGATGCCGCCGGCACAGGACGCCCCGCCGCCCACCCCCACGCCCACCGCGGCCGTCACGCCGCCGCCGGTTCTCAACGAGGGCGACGACTGCCCCGATTCGACGCTGGCCGTCAAGGGCATCACCAACCAGCCGCAGTACGTCGTCGGCGATCAGCCGAAGTTCACCATGGTCGTGACCAACATCGGCCTGGTGGCGTGCAAGCGCGATGTGGGCGCCGCGGTCTTGGCCGCTTATGTCTACTCGCTGGACAACGCTCGGCTGTGGTCGAACCTCGACTGCGCGCCGTCCAACGAGACACTGGTCAAGACGTTCCAGCCCGGCGAGCAGGTGACGACGGAAGTGACCTGGACCGGAATGGGCTCGGCGCCGAACTGCCCGTTGCCACGTCAACCCATCGGGCCCGGGACGTACAACCTGGTCGTCCAGCTGGGCAACCTGCGCTCGGCGACGGTTCCGTTCATGCTTGCCCAGCCCGCCCCGGCGCCACCGCCGGGTGAGGGAGCACCGCCGCCGGCCGCGGTGGGCTAAGCCAGCCGGTCGGCGATCGTCGATTCGGCCAACTGCGACAGCCCTTCTCGGATGTGGCGCGCCCACATCGATCCGATGCCCTCGACGTTCTGCAGATCGGTCGCGCTGGCGGCCAGCAGTCCCTGCAACGAGCCGAACGACCGCACCAGCAGGTCGACGTGGGCGAATTGCAACCTCGGAATGCCCGTCATGGCGCGATAGCCACGTGAACTCATCGCAGAATCCTGCGCCTCGGCTGTCGATGGATAGCCGAAAACCCTTGCCAGAGCAGTGAAGTCGAGGAGCTCGTTGTCGGAGAGGTGGTCCAGCTCCTCCAACGTTGCGCTCACCTGGGCAGCGGTCGGCGGGTCCGGGTTGGCGTGATAGTCACGAACGATCAGCTCACGGGCGGTGTCGTTGTCACCGACCAGCTCCTCCAGTTGCAGCCTGACCTGGCGCCCGTCGGTCCCGAGTTCGACCACGTCGGAATCGATTTCGAGGCTGATGCGCCGGACCATCTCCAGCCGCTGCACGAGCGTCATCACATCGCGCAGAGTCACGAAGTCCTCGATCTCGGCCGTCGACAGTTGCCTGCTGACCTCGTCGAGCCGAGCCTTGTAACGCTCCAACGTGTCGATGGTCTGGTTGGCGCGCGACAGGATGGTCGCCGAGTCGGGGATCACGTGGCGCTCCCCGGCCACGTAGACGGTCACGATGCTCATCGAATGACTCACCGAGATCACCGGGTAGCCCGTCTGGATGGCCGTGCGTTCCGCCGACCGGTGCCGGGTGCCGGATTCTTCGGTGGGGATCGACGGATCGGGCACCAACTGGACGTTGGCCCGCAGGATGCGGCTGCCATCGCTGGACAGCACCACAGCGCCGTCCATCTTCGACAGCTCGCGCAGCCGCGTCGGTGCATAGCGGACGTCGAGCTCGAAGCCGCCGTCGCAGATCGACTCGACGCTGTCGTCGTACCCGACGAGGATCAGGGCGCCGGTGCGGCCGCGCAGGATGCGCTCGAGCCCGTCGCGCAGTGCGGTACCAGGGGCCAGCCGCGAGATCGTCTCGCGCAGAGTCGGCCGGGCCAGCTGCACCACAGTGCGGCTGGACCTGCCACTCGCCTTCACGGCCATCGCCCCCTCCTAGGATCGGCCGCTATTCTCTCAAACCTTGGCCGATTTCCCGCAGTACCCGCAAAGCCGAGCCGATATCGTCGGCCGGAATCGCGCGCAGCCCGGCGGGCACGGATGTCACGCCGGGAGGCACTAAGGCCGAGGTGAAACCCAGCCGTGCGGCCTCGGCCAGGCGCCGATCCATGCCGGTGACACGGCGCAGATCGCCGGCGAGACCGACCTCACCGATCGCCACGGCCGTCGCGGGCATCGGCAGATCCATACACGACGACGCCATCGCCAACGCGACCGCAAGGTCCGCGGACGGATCCGTCAACCGCATGCCCCCGACGGTGGACAGGTAGATGTCGTTGGCACCGACGGGTAGCTTCGTCCGTTTCTCCAGCACGGCGGTGATCATGGCCGCGCGTGATGAGTCGATACCGCTGACCGCGCGTCGCGGTGACCCGCTGGCGGGCGATCCGATCAGTGCCTGGACCTCACCGATGAGTGGACGCTTACCGTCGAGCGCGACCGTGACCGCCGTACCCGACACCGGTTTGGGTCGCTGATCGCGAAACAGCCCCGAGGGATCGGACACACACTCGATTCCGTTGTCGTGCAACAGAAAACAGCCGACCTCGTCGGCCGCGCCGAAGCGGTTCTTGACACCGCGGACCATGCGCAGCGACGACTGACGGTCACCCTCGAAGTGCAGGACGACATCGACGAGATGCTCGAGTGAGCGCGGCCCGGCGATTGCCCCGTCCTTGGTGACGTGGCCGACCAGGATCATCGCCACTCCAGACGTCTTGGCGGCCATCGTGAGTGTCGTCGTTACCGCGCGCACCTGAGTGACGCCGCCGGTGACGCCCTCGGCCTCCGTCGTGGACATGGTCTGCACCGAGTCGACGACAACCAGGCTGGGCCGCACCTCGTCGATATGGCCCAGCACCATCTGCAGATCCGATTCGGCGGCCAAAAAGACCTCGTCGTGTGTGCAACCGGTGCGCTCGGCCCGCATCCGGATCTGGCCCGCTGATTCCTCGCCCGAGAGGTACAGCGAGCGCTTGCCTGCTTGCGCCCACCGGTGCGCGACCTCCAGTAGCAGCGTCGACTTCCCGACTCCCGGGTCACCCGCCAGCAGCGTCACCGAGCCGGGGACGACCCCGCCCCCGAGAACCCGGTCCAGTTCGGTGATTCCGGTGTGGACGTGCCGGGTGTGGCCGGGATCAATCGAGCTGATCGGTACCGCCGCCGAGGTCGGGGCGACCGCACGCCGTATCGATGAGCCGTTGACGGCGGAGAGCACCGCGACTTCGTCGACCGTGCCCCAGGTGCCGCAGTCAGCACAGCGGCCAACCCACTTCGCGGTGACGTGGTGGCATTCCGAGCAGCGATACTGCGAACGCGCCTTGGCCACGACTGGACGGTAGCCGCAGCGACCGACAGAAACTCCGTGGTGACGTGCCGTGTCGCGTAGTTCTGCGGTCAGTGACCGCCGGCGCCGCCGCCCGAGTGGCCCACATTGCCGGCTTCTTCGCGCCGAGGGCTCTCACCGGCCGAGATCGGCACGGCGAACGTACCTTCGCCGCCCTGCTCGAACTTGAAAGTGAAGTTGTACGTCAATCCGTTGGTGATCGGCTTCGACAACGCAACCATGGCCTTCGCCGCCTCGGCCCTCTCAACACCTTCCAGCGCGGTGATTTGCCCGTCGGGGGACCCGACGACGAGCGTGCCCGCCGCGGGCAGCGCGGTGTCTCCGGTCAGTGACACCGTTCCGACGTCGGACGTGATCGACACCAGCTTGTCGTTGACGTCCGGCGAGTCGTTGGAGGCGACGAACAGCAGTTCGACCTCACGGCCCGGTTCGATGTAATCCGTCGTTTGCGTGGCCCGCAGGTGAGCGTTGCGTATCGCGATCTTCCCGATGTTCGCGCTGGTGCCGTTCACCGCGGGCTCCTGGGTGGCCGTCTGGGCGACCTGCCCGACTCCACATCCGCCGAGCACGAGAGCGGCTGCCAGCGCAGCGGCGGCCAGTTTGAAGCGGTCCACACGTGCCTCCTGCTCGACTGGCAAGGCGACCGAGAGACCGGCCGCGGGGTTCGACTATGGAGAGTAGTAGGTGTGCGTGGGAGGCGGTAGCTGAGGGCCGACGGACGGTCGGCAGATTTCTCGATGGCACCAGCGTGTGGCACGTATTCATCACTCTGTCAACCCCTAGTCTCCACCTGGAGTGCCCCTGACCTGCACCGTTGATCCACGCCTGTCCGGACCCCGTGCTAACATTGGGTTGTGAAAGGGGCTCTAATCTGATGATTTTCAAGGTCGGAGACACCGTCGTCTATCCACACCACGGTGCCGCGTTGATCGAGGCGATCGAAACCCGGACCATCAAAGGCGAACAGAAGGAATACCTCGTCTTGAAGGTCGCCCAGGGCGATCTCACCGTTCGAGTCCCAGCGGAGAATGCCGAATACGTGGGCGTGCGAGACGTCGTCGGACAGGAAGGCCTCGACAAGGTCTTCCAGGTGCTTCGTGCACCGCATACCGAGGAGCCGACCAACTGGTCGCGCCGCTACAAGGCCAATCTCGAGAAGCTGGCCTCCGGCGACGTGAACAAGGTGGCCGAGGTCGTCCGCGATCTGTGGCGTCGGGATCAGGAGCGTGGCCTGTCCGCCGGCGAGAAGCGGATGCTGGCCAAGGCGCGTCAGATCCTCGTCGGTGAGCTCGCACTCGCGGAGAACACCGACGACGAGAAGGCGGCGACCATTCTCGACGAGGCACTTGCTGCCGCCTCCTGAAGGCCATGACGAGCCTGCCCAGAGTCGGGCTCGGCACCGACGTACACCCGATCGAGGCCGGTAGACCATGCTGGCTGCTCGGTCTGTTGTTCGCTGGCGCCGACGGCTGTGCGGGGCACTCCGACGGTGACGTCGCGGCTCATGCGTTGTGTGACGCACTGCTTTCGGCTGCCGGGCTCGGCGACCTCGGAGAGGTGTTCGGCACCGGACGTCGGCAATGGCGCGATGCCAGCGGCACGGACATGCTGCGCCACGTGCATGATCTGCTCCAGGCCGAGGGCTTTCGCATCGGCAACGCCGCCGTACAGGTCATCGCCAATCAGCCGAAGGTGGGTCCGCGCCGGGCCGAAGCGCAGAAGTTGCTGTCCGAACTCCTCGACGCCCCGGTATCGGTGTCGGCGACCACCACCGACGGCCTGGGTCTGACCGGCCGGGGTGAAGGTTTGGCCGCGATCGCGACGGCACTGGTCATTTCGGCCGAATAGGCCCGGTAAGCTGGCCCGTCGTGACCGACCTGCGGCTATACGACACGATGGCGGGCGCCGTCCGCGACTTCGTGCCGGTGCGCCCGGGCCACGTATCGATCTATCTCTGTGGCGCCACCGTGCAGGGACTGCCCCATATCGGACACGTCCGCAGCGGGGTGGCGTTCGACGTTCTGCGGCGCTGGCTGATGGCCAAGGGCTTCGACGTCGCGTTCATCCGCAACGTCACCGATATCGACGACAAGATTCTCAACAAGGCCTCCGATGCGGGCAGGCCATGGTGGGAATGGGCCGCCACCTACGAGCGCGCATTCTCGGCCGCCTACGACGCGCTCGGCGTGCTTCCGCCGTCGGCTGAGCCACGCGCCACCGGCCACATCACCCAGATCATCGAGCTGATCGAGCGCCTGATCGACCGCGGGCATGCGTATGTCGGTGGCGGCGACGTCTACTTCAACGTGCTCAGCCTGTCGGACTACGGAAAGCTGTCGGGCCACCGGATCGACGACGTGCACCAGGGTGAAGGTGTCGCGACCGGCAAGCGCGACGAGCGCGACTTCACGCTGTGGAAGGGCGCGAAACCGGGCGAACCGTCCTGGCCGACGCCGTGGGGACGCGGGCGTCCGGGCTGGCACACCGAATGCGTCGCGATGTGCGAGAACTACCTCGGTGCCGAGTTCGACATTCATGCCGGCGGGATGGATCTGGTGTTCCCGCACCACGAAAACGAGATCGCGCAGGCCGAAGCCGCGGGAGATCCGTTCGCCCGGTTCTGGCTGCACAACGGCTGGGTGACCATGGGCGGCGAGAAGATGAGCAAGTCGCTGGGCAACGTCCTGGCCATTCCGGCTGTGCTGCAACGTGTTCGGGCTGCAGAACTTCGCTACTACCTCGGCAGCGCGCACTACCGGTCGATGCTGGAGTTCAGCGAGACTGCGCTGCAAGACGCCGCGAAGGCCTACACGGGGATCGAGGATTTCCTGCACCGGGTGCGCAACCGGGTCGGCGCGGTGGTGCCCGGTGAGTGGACTCCGAAATTCGCTGCGGCCCTCGACGACGATCTTGCGGTACCGATCGCGCTGGCCGAAGTGCACGCTGCACGCGCAGAGGGGAACCGGGCACTGGACGCTGGTGACCACGAAACGGCACTGGCGCAGGCGATGTCGATCCGGACGATGATGGGCATCCTCGGCGCCGATCCGCTCGACGAACGCTGGGAGTCCAAGGACGAGACCTCGGCCGCCCTCGCGGCCGTCGACGTCCTCGTGCAGGCCGAGGTACAGCGACGCGCGGACGCGCGGACACGACGTGACTGGGCGGAGGCCGACGCGATCCGCGACCGCCTCAAGGAGGCCGGGATCGAAGTCACCGACACCGGCGACGGCCCACAATGGACTCTGCTGGACGGTTACACCAAATAATGGCCGGAAACTCCAAACGCCGTGGCGCGGTGCGCAAACCGGGCAGCAAGAAAGGACCGACCGTAGGGTCGGGCGGGGTACGCCGTCGTGGTCTCGAGGGTAGGGGCGCGACGCCACCCGCCAAGGACCGCGCGCACCATCCGGCAGCGAAACGCGCCGCGAAGGCGGCCAGACAACAGCGCGGCCGCCCCCGCAAGACAGATGACGTCGAACTGGTGCTCGGGCGTAATCCCGTGGTGGAGTGCCTTCGCGCGGGTGTTCCTGCCACCGCCCTCTACGTCGCACTGGGAGCCGACTCCGATGAACGCCTGACCGAATCGGTAACTCGAGCAGCCGATTCCGGAATCGCCATCCTGGAGGTACCTAGGATCGATCTCGACCGAATGAGCACCAACGGGTTGCACCAGGGGATCGCGTTGCAGGTGCCGCCATATGACTACGCGCATCCCGACGACCTGCTGAAATCGGCGACGACGGACGTGTCGCCGGCACTGCTGGTTGCACTGGACAACATTTCTGATCCACGCAACCTCGGCGCGATCGTGCGGTCGGTGTCCGCATTCGGTGGCCACGGCGTGTTGATCCCACAGCGGCGATCGGCCTCGGTTACCGCGGTCGCCTGGCGTACCAGCGCGGGTGCGGCGGCGCGGCTCCCGGTCGCCAGGGCAACGAACCTCAATCGCACGCTCAAAGATTGGGCGAACGCCGGCCTGCAGGTGGTCGGTCTCGATGCCGGTGGCGACATCACGGTCGACGAGCTGGACGGCTCGGGTCCGATACTCGTGGTCGTCGGCTCCGAGGGCAAGGGGCTGTCCCGGCTGGTCCGGGAGAACTGCGACGCCATCGTGTCAATCCCGATGGCCGGCCCCACGGAATCGCTGAATGCGTCGGTGGCGGCAGGCGTGATACTCGCGGAAATCGCCCGCCAGCGCCGGGGCCTCTAAGCGCGGGGCTAGCGCGCGGGCTGGAGAACCTCGGTCAACGCTGGCAACTTCGGTTCGATGCCCGCACCGGGTGTCACGCGTCGAAGCCGACGGGCCACCCACGGTGCGGCGAAGGCTGTGGCCCACCGCAGGTTCTGCCACCAACTGCGCACCGGCGGCGATGATGCCAGCAGTGCGGCCGACCGCGAGGTGAGGGTGTGTGGAACGGTCAGCGTGTCAAGGACTTTCGCGGCCATCCGCTCGTGGCCAAGCGGTGACAGGTGGATCCGGTCGCCGTCCCACAGCCGCGGATCACGAAACTCGGAGAACCGCCAGAAGTCGACCAGCTGCAGTCCGAGGTCGTCGACGACGGTTCGCAGCAGCTCGTTGTAGATCGCCGCGCGGCCGCGCAGCCGGCGGAACAGCGGCACCGTGCCGAGGTCGGCCGCGGTGAAGGTAAGCACCACCGCGCCGCTCTGCTGCAGGGTCTTCAGGGCATCGGCGTAGCGCGCCATCATGGCGTCAATGTTGTTGCGCACCACCAGCAGGTCGTTCATGCCGGCAT
>CAVRIH010000016.1:0-208269 GCA_963721195.1 uncultured Actinomycetota bacterium
CACCAAAAAGTCTGTGAGCTACTGACTCCGCTTACCCGTGAACTCGGCCAGCGCAGCGGCGTTGGCGGCGGCGCCCATCAGCACGGTGAACTGCTCGATTTCTCTGGCGGTTGCCGCGTTGATCCCCTCGCGGGTCGGCGCGATGATTGTCTGCTTGACGGCCATCAGGCTCGAAATCGGCCGGGAGGCAAGAATTTCGGCGTGCCGCCCTGCCTCGGCCAACAAGTCTTCGGGCTCGCACACCTTCCAGGCAAGTCCCATGCGGTGGGCCTCGTCGGCGTCCACCCACTCCGAGGACATCAGCAACCACGCGGCGTTCTGGCGGCCCATCAAACGCGGCAGCAGATACGACGACGCCGCTTCAGGCGCCACGCCAAGGCTGGTGAACGGGGTTTTCAGCCGTGCGGTCGAGGACATGAACACCAGGTCGGCGTAACCGAGGATGGTCGCGCCGATGCCCACCCCGACCCCGTTCACCGCACAGATCAGCGGTTTGGGAAAGTCCGCGAGCGCGTCGATCATCGTCGAGAAATGGCTGCCCTGCTCATTGAATCCGGGATCGGTGATGCGCCTCTGCATTTCGTTGAGGTCGTTGCCCGCGCTGAACGCGCGCCCCGCGCCGGTGAGCAGCACCACGGCAACTTCCGGGTCGGCCGCCGCGTCATTCAGCGCGGTCGCGGTGGCGTGATACAGCTCTTCGTTGAACGCGTTGAGGACATCGGGCCGATTCAGCGTCAGCGTCCGCACCCGCTGGTCGTCGGCAATCTCGAGAATCACGCGAGCAGCGTATGCGCTAACGGTTGCTGTACACCCGGGTGGGTGCGACAAGCACGACGGTGCTGCGCTGCTCCGCGCGGCCCTCGACTGTGGCCCACAGCCTCGTCGAGCGTCGTCATCGAGTCACCTCACGTCGGGGATTGTTGGCAGCGAACGGTGTTCGGAACACGTAGCGGCTCGTCGGCACCGTGTCGATATCGCGGTTCGCGCCGAAAGCGGCGGTGCTGGCCACCATGCGTTCCATCCGGTCGCGCAGGTCATCGTCATCGGCGGCGCCGAAGAACGCGTGCAGATCGGAAATCGCCTCGTCGGGGAAGAGCTCCTCGACGATCGCGGCAAGGACAGGCGCCCCCGGTGTCAACGCGCGCACCACAGCATTCTGGGTGTACCCGAACGTCGACTGGGTTTCGAGCGCCACCGGCGTGTGGTCGATATGCCACCGCGTCCGCCACGTCTCCTCGTCAAGGTCGTCCGGTCGGCGCAGCAGGGCGACGTTGGCGAGGCCTCGGGTGCGCTGCCCCGACACTGTGTCCGGTGGAGGCAGCGGCACGGATTCGGTGACCAGGTAGGCGGCTAGAAGGTTGGGGCCGTCGCACTCTTTCTCCAGCCTCGCCATCGCCGCGTGAACCCTCTCGCCGTACGACTGCTGTATCCAGAGGCTGACTAATCCGATCACCGGAGGGTCCATCGTCGTCAGCGTCATCAGGGAGTCGCGGACGGCGTCGTCGCGCACGTTGATGGCCAGACCGGGCACATCCATATCGAGAAGATCGGCCGCGACCTGAGTTCGCATGCGCGCGCACCATGCGTCATCCGCGTCGGCTCCCCTGAGCGTGATGATGACTTTCTCCACGATGCGAACCTAGCGCGTCTACGTGGCTAGGCTTCCAGCCTCGCGCGGATGCTCGCCAGCCGCTGCTTGAGTTCGGCCTCGTCGATGACGCCCCGGGCCACCAGCGAGTGCGCCAACGACATCAGCTGGTTCTCCGGGTAGGGAAGGTTCGAGTACAGCGTTGCCGACAGCGCATCCTCTTCATCGCGCCGCTGCTTGAAATCGGGGATGTTCTCGTCACAGGATGCTCGATCGAGCGCGTCGCACATGCCGTCCAGACTCGTCTTCCACGGCGGCACAGGGTTTTCCACGCCCCACTTGGCGGCCATCCGCGGCCAGACCTGGTCGCGCTCGACGATTTCCTCCAGCGGTGCGATGCGCGCGGACTCGACCGACGATGGACCTTCCGCGGCGCTCATCCGGCGTTGCCCGGGTGCATCGCCGGGCGGGTATCGACGATCATGTTGGTGGTGACGCCGGCCTTCGGCAGTGCCACACCGATCAGGCAGTCGCGGGTGATGATGTCGACAAGCTGATCCTCGGTCCAGTCCTCGGTGCCTTCGGGCTGCAGTGGCATCACCATGAAACGATGCTTCTGGTTGGAATCCTGCACATGCACCGTGATTTCGTCCGGCAGATAGAGCCCGAATTCAGCCAGCACCTGCCTCGGCCAGCGGACCAGGCGCCGACGGTAGTTGGGCGTCCGGTACCACTCGGGCGAGTTCCCGAGGATCGGCCGCGGGTAGCACGAGCACAGCGCACAGACGATCACGTTGTGCACGGTGGGCGTGTCCGCGAGGATCTGGAACGCGGTGAAGTCGCTCGGGGTGCCCCATCCCGTTGGGTGCAGCCAGTCGACACCGACCTCCTTGCTCGCCGTCATCGGCTCTGCGAGGGCGAGTTCCTTGAACTTCGGATCGAGCCACGCCTTGGCCACCAGACGGGCGGCGGGCGTCGGGCCGATCTGCTCGGCGAATTCGGTCATGAGGCGGTGTTCCTCGGCGGTGAAGATGCCCTTCTCGATGCACAGCTCGCGCAGCGCGATCTCCAAGACCTCGAAGTCGGTGATCTCGTCGACCATCGGGGCGACGGTCCGGTCGTGGTCGTGATCGTGACCGTGGTCAGACAATGCGCAATCCTTTCTCCGAGCCTATTTGGCGGCTTCGAGCCAATGTTCGGGAATCTCAGTGGATATGACGTCGTCGGCCGTTCCGGTGTAGCCGTACCAGAGGTCGGCCATGGTGAATCGGACGACGTAGAACCACTCCGGTCGCGCAGGACGGTCCCAGGTCTCGTCCTCGGCGGCGGGGCTTTCATATGCGACGGCCTCGATTTCGCCCTTCGCGCCGCGGACGTATTCCGGTGTGCGGGTGTAGAAGATCACCGGAAGTTCGCGCACCACAACAGGGTCGCCGACCTTGAACTGCGGCGCGGGGGCCTGGCCGGAATAGCACTGCGGATCGCCCTTGCCGGTCGCCTCCTCGGCATGCTCGTTGCGCTTGATTTGCGATCCGTCGCCTTCGGACTTCGGCTTGGCCTCCAGCTTCTTTCCGGCCAGGCCGTCCGCGTAGCGCTCCTTGACCTCGGCCATCCGCTCGCTCAGCTCGGTCAGCCCGATGTGGTGTTTCTCGACCAGAACGCGAGCGACGGCTATCAGCCAGCGGCCGTAGTACGGCAGCCCCAGGTATTGCGCCCGCCCGACATCGACATTGCCGATCCGGCGTCGTTCCTCGGACAGCCAGATGCCGCGCCAGCCCAGGACCTCGCAGATGACGTAGGTCATGTGCTCCCAGAGCTCGTACTGCTTGTTCTCGTACTTCATCGGCGCGTCCGGCTCACCACCGACGTCGTGGACTGGCTTGAGGTACGCGGTGATACGACCGTGGTCCAACATGTCCGGAGTTGGCGCATCGGGGAGTTCGGGATATGCCGATTTCAGTCGGGACGTCAGTTCCAATTGAGCCGCGCGCTCTGCTGCTGTGCTCATCGAGGCTCCCTTCGTCGGCCGGACACGCCGGCACGCGATGCTGATCGGCGAGTGTGATCGGGGAAATCTGGCGGAATCCAGTGCAGCGGGCAGAGTCCAGCAACGCCGTCGAATACGACAGCATTGTTGGTCATTGGCACCTCCGGGCTGCTCCCTTGAGCCGGTGCCGACTCTATCGGGCAACTTGAATTTAGACAGCCGAATTGAAGACGATCGGGCACCGAATTGCCTGACGGATACGTAAGCGGGGCGATCATGTCCAGTGCCGCAGGCGATCTGGCGTCCGGATTTGGCACCTGAGTCGGCTATCCGAGTTGCGACGTTGGCGAGTTTGTTCGGCGACTCGGCGCGAGTTCGACCATTGAGCGAGGTCGGTGGCGTCAGAATGGGTGAGTGACCACCGGCAGCCGGGTCTTCGACGCTTTGAGGCCGCCCACGCCCGACATCGGCGCGGTGGTTCGCAGCCTGCTCGGGGTCGTGGCCATGGCCATCCTCGCCCTGGCTCTCGATAGTGGTGCCGCGGCGGTATGGACGGCGGGGGCCGGACTGGTATGCGGAGCCATCGCGTTGCAGGACAGCCCCGGTGGACGCGTGCAACTCGTCGTCATCGTGGCGCTGCAGATGGGTGGCGCCGTCCTGGTCGGCTCGCTGACGTCGGCGTACAGCATCGTGTTCATCGTCGTCGTCGCGGTGTGGTGTCTGGCGGCCGGAATGCAGTGGGCGCTCGGGCGCAATGCGGGCCTGGTCGCGGCCGCAGGCAGTGCCCTACTCGTCGTTGCGCCGCCGGACATGCCGTCGGTGACGTCCGTCGCGTTGCCGACGATCCTGACGATAGCGGCGGGGAGCATGCAGGCAGCGCTGATCGCCGTGTGGCCGCCGCAGCGTTGGCGAACGCAGAGCGATGCGTTGGCGTGGGCCTATCGGTCGCTGGCCGCCGACGCCCGGCGTATCGCCGCGAATCGCGACTCGCCGCTGGAGGCGGCCCAACTGACGTGGCTGCGGGATGCGTTCGCAGATACCCAGGCCACCAGGAGACCGGAGGCCTATCAGGGCGGGCATCGGCTGCCAGAGCGGTTGATGGAGGCACTGCTCGCGCTGCGTGGGGCTCAAGACGATGAGCGGGACCGTGTTTCGCACATGTTGAACGACGCGGCGGTGGCACTCGACGCGATCGCTGAGAACAAGCACAACGCGCGGCGCGAAGCCGAACACGCCCTGGTCCGTGTCGACACCGCGGTCACCGCGATGAAGGGGCCGGAAGCGGCGGCGGCGCAACGGTTCTCGAAGCAACTGCAGGAAGCAGCCGAGTTCCGGTTTCCGGATCTTCTTCAACCGGACGTGATCAGTCCACTGCGGACGGTCGCAACCGAAGTCTCCAAGCATCTGAACTCGGCCTCGCCGATCCTGCGCCATGCAGTGCGGTTGTCGGCGGCGGTCGCCCTTGGGACGGCCGCCGACCGCTTCGCCCCGATCGCGCACGGTCACTGGATCGCTCTCACGGTCCTCTTCGTTCTCCGGCCGGAGACCGCGCACACTTACACCCGCTGCGTCGGGCGCGTTGCGGGCCTCGCCGGCGGCATCATCGCCGCGTCGCTGATCACCATGATCTGGCAACCGACAGGTGCGGTCGCCGCGGCGTTGACCGTGGGGTGTCTTGCCATCACCTTCTGGGTGGTGCGGTTCGGCTACATCGCGACGAGCGCGGGGGTGGCCGCGGCAGTGGTGTTCCTGCTCGACGTCAACGCCGCCGCGGCCGGAGCAACGGTGGAAGACCGGCTGTTCTCGGTTGTGATCGGCGGCGGGCTGGCGGTGGTAGCACACGTGTTGTTGCCAGACCACGCGTGGACACGGTTGCAGCAACGCGCCGGCGAACTACTCAAGACCGAAATAGATTATGCGGCAACGGTAGTCAAAGCTTTCGTCCATGAACTCGATCATCCTGCCGATGCGATGTCGGCGGCGTGGCAACGCGCGTTCCGTGCTCGCGCCGCGTTCGAAGCCGCGTCCGGCACAGCACGGATGGACTCGCGCGAACTTCGTCGCTGGCTGCGGTCCTACCGCGCGGCGCTCAACGCGGTCACCAGTGCATGTACATCGCTGGAACGCAGTCTGCCGACGCAGTCGCCCGCCACGCTGACGCCTGATTTCATCGCAGCCGTCGACGACTATGTCGAAGCGTTGCGGGGCGCACCGCCGAATCCGGCCCTGCCGTGGACGGTCGACGTCGCAGCGCTGGCAGCGGCGGAAAAGCTGGTGCGAGGGCAGGCGGCGCTGCTCCCCGGGGACAACGGCGCAGCGCGGGTGCTGGTCTCCGAGATCGCGGCCATCACACGCAGCCTCGTCGGCATCGCACCTAGCCGCGAGCCCACTTCGGCTGGATGAAGACGCCCTCAGCCTCGACGGTGACGCCTTCCTCGTCGGCGAGATGGCCGGCCGCGTACGCCTTGAACCCGTCGGTGCGGGTGATTCTCGCTTCGGCGTGTAGCGCTCCCAACCGGGTGGGACGCAGATAGCGCAGCGTGATGGTGCCGGTGAAGCGTGGATTCTCGGCGTTGGCCGCCACTTCCCCGAGCACATGGTCGAGGACCAGCGCGGAGACACCCCCGTGCACGTGTCCTGGCGGACCTTCATACGCTGCACCCAGGTGAAAGTCGGTGAACACCCGGCCGTCGGTGTCGTGCTGGATCGTCAGCGGTGGTGCGATGGGATTGCGGATCCCGATCACCGGGTTTCCCCACGCCATGCGATCGCCACCGGTGGTGTAGCGCACCCCGAATGGTCCGTCGCACTGCTTGGACCGCAGCCGTGCCGTCACCGCATCGATCTCGGCCTTCGCCGCGGCGACGGCGCCGGCGTCGACCTCGGTACGGATCGTCGCGTCGATGAGCTCGCGGACCGACTCGGCGAGGGGCTCATAGAGGGCGCGCATGCGGTCGACCTCCGCAGAGGAGACGTCGCCGATATCGGTGAACTGCACCACCTGTGCACTAGAACACGTTCTAGTGAAAGTTGTCGAGTCAACCGGGAGCGGGGCCGCCAGAGCGGGCCGGGTATCGCAGAGGAGTCGGCGGCTTATCCGACCAGTTCGTTGAGAGCCGCGCGGGCGCCGGTGTCGCGGCGGCCCTGTTCAAGTTCGATCAGCGCGCACTCCGCGGTCGCCGCGACCCACAATCGCGCCGCCTGGCGGGGGTGGGTCCGGCCGAGCGCTGCGAAGTCGTCAGCCACGACGTCGACATTCATCCGATTGCGCCGCGTCACCTCGTCGGCGATCGGGAGATGCCCGCGGGCTTCCAACAGCAGGGCTTTGACTCCACGATCGCGCAGACAAGCATCGAGATAGGTGCGCGCGGCGGCGGCCAGCCGGTCCTTGCCGGGTTTCAGATCGCCGATGGCCGCCGTCACCTCATCGAACAGCACGTCATGAAATCGACGGTGCAGGGCGACCAGGTAGGACACCCGGTCCGGGAAGTGGTGGAAGAACGTGCCTTTCGACACGCCTGCGGCGGCGACGACGGCATTGACGCTCAGGCCCTCGAGCCCGAGGTCCTCAGCAAGCACCAGCCCCGTCTCTATCAGGTTGGCGCGTGTCTGCTGGGCCGCGGCCACCCGCTTGTTGGCTACCTCCACGATGCCTTCCTTGCCAGAACGTCGATTCGAGCTTAGTGTAATTGACCGACCGCCCGGTCAGCGAAAGGGATCCGATGCCCACCGTTCAGACTTCACTCGGAACCGTGTTCTACACCGACGAGGGTTCGGGTCCGCCGATCCTGCTATTGCACGCCGCCCTCCACGATCACACTGATTTCGACACCGTGCGCACAGGCCTCACCCACGGACGTCGTGTGCTCGCTCTCGACTGGCCGGGACACGGCGCCTCTCCCCTGGCGTCGATACCGCTGCGTGCCGTTCAATTCGGCGATCTGTTGGTCGAGTTTGCCGACCTGCTTGATCTGCACAATCTCGTCGTCGTCGGGAACTCCGTCGGCGGATACGCAGCGTGCCGGCTTGCACTCGAACGAGAAAGTCGGGTCTCGGGCGTGATTCTGATCAACACAGGCGGTTTCACGCCGCACAGCGTGTTCACCCGCGTCTTGTGTTCCGCGATGGGTCGGCCAGCCGTTGTCAGGACGGTGTTCGGAGCGTTCGTCCGCGCCTACATGCAGTCCAAGACCTCCGCCGACAGGGCCGTCGTGCGTCGTGTAGTCGACCGCGCCAAGACCGACGACGGCGCGAAAACCGCTGCCGCGCTGTGGAAGAGCTTCACCGAGCCCGGGCACGACTTGCGAGCGCGGGCCGCCCGGATCACCGCACCGGTGCTGATCACCTGGGGCGCCAAGGATCCGACCGCACCACTGCGCTGGGGCAGGGCGGTCGCCGAGGCGATCCCGGGGTCGACGTTCGAGGTGTTTGAAACGGGCCACGTCGTGTTCTCGTCGGAGCCGACGGCCTGGCTGGACACGGTGCTGCCATTCGTGGATGCCGCACACGGCGTTCGGCCTGGTCGGGCAGGCTCGGCGAGGTGGTGATGAGGTCCCCAGCCGCCGACAGCGAAGCGAACCCGACGAGAAGTTCCTACGATTGACCGCCATGGCCGCGCCACGGATCGACGATCCGCGCAGCGCGCTGCCCATGACGCTGGTGGAAGTGGCCGAACACCGCGTGCGCGACGCCATACTCAGCGGAGCGCTGCAGCCCGGACAGAAGGTCGTCGAAGAGCAACTGTGCGCCGACCTCGGAATCAGCAGAGCACCGCTGCGGGAGGCGTTGCGGCTGCTCGCTCAACAAGGTCTCGTCGAACGCTTCCCGCGCCGCGGTTCACGCGTGACCGAGTGGTCATCCACCGACATCCTTCAACTCTTCGCGCTGCGCCACGTGCTGGAGCGTCACGCGATCGAGACGGCGCTGCCGCTCGCCGATCCCGACACGTCTCTACAACCGGTTCGTGCCGCACTCGACGCAATGCGCACCGCGACCGACGACCTCAACCGTGACGACGCGCATCGCGTGTTTCATGCGGCCGTGGTGGGGCTTGCCTGTAACCGCCAACTCGACATCGCGCTGGAGCCGATCCTGCTCAAACTTCAGCTGCCGATGGCGATGAACATGCGGGCCGAAGCCCGCCACCGTCGCTTGCGCGACGGCATCGAACGGCATCGAGCGATACTCACCGCGCTCGCGACGAACGACCAGTCGATCGTCATCGCCGCGCTGAATGAACACGGCCATCTCGACTATCTCGGCCCGCAACTTCATCGCTAACACAAACGACACACACCCGACCCGAGATCGCCATCATTCTGTCGACAATCGACAGATATGGCTGATGATGCGCACGGACCGTCCATCGGACCTTCGGTGGCCGAGATCCTGGCATCGCACGCAGCCGGAACCGGTTCACCGACCAAGACCGCCGCGCGGGTTGCCAACGCCATCGCGGCCCGGGGTGATGACGGCACCTGGTTGTCCACCGTCCCTCGCGAACAGTTGCTCGCCGCCGCCGAGGAAATCGAGAAGCGCCCCGGTGCAAGGACCTTGCCGCTCTACGGTGTGCCGTTCGGGGTCAAGGACAGCATCGACGTGGAAGGCGTCGCGACCACCTTGGCGTGCCCCGATTACGCCTATGTCGCGACGGCGACCGCACCGGCGGTGCAGCGGTTGCTCGACGCCGGCGCACTGTATGTCGGGAAAACCAGCCTCGACCAGTTCGCCACGGGACTGAACGGCACCCGCACCCCGTACACGGTTCCACGCAGCGTCTACGGGGGCGCCTTGATCTGCGGCGGCTCGAGTTCGGGTTCGGCGCTGGCCGTCGCGCTGGGGCAGGTGCCATTCGCCGTAGCCACCGACACCGCGGGGTCGGGGCGCGTCCCTGCAGCGCTGAACGGAGTCGTCGGATTCAAGCCGTCGCGCGGTCTGATCAGCACGGTCGGCCTCGTGCCTGCGTGCAAATCGCTCGACTGCATCAGCGTGATGGCGGGCTCCATCGACGACGTCGACCGCGTTTTCGGCGTGATGGCCGGCCGCGACGACGCCGACGCCTGGTCGCGAGACCGCGGACCGCGCTACGGCGGCGACCCGATCCGGGTGGGCTTACCGCCGGTCGGGGAACTTGAATTCTTCGGCGACACCGCGATGCGAGACGCGCACATGGCGTTTCGCGCACAGATGTCGCGTGCGTGCACCGTGATCGACGTCTCGCTGGAGCCGTTCCTGGCGGCGGGTTCGCTGCTGTATCAGGGCCCGTGGGTCGCCGAGCGTCTCGTGGAGTTCGGGGATTTTCTTGCCGCGCAACCAGATTCCATCCATCCAGTGGTGCGCGAGATCCTGCGGGGTGGACAGAGGTACACGGCAGTCGAGACATTCGCGGCGCTACAACGGCTGGCCGAACTGAAGGCGTCAGCGGCGCGGCTGTGGCAGTGCATGGATGTGCTGGTGGTGCCGACGATCGGTACCACGTTCACCGTCGCGGAGGTGGTTGCGGCGCCGATCGACTGCAACACCATGCTCGGTCACTACACGCATTTCGGAAATCTGCTCGACCTGCTCGGCGTCGCGATTCCCTTGGGCACGACGCCGGACGGCCGTCCTTACAGCGCGATGCTGCTCGGCGCCGCACAGACCGACGACACCGTTCTCCAGTTCGCGGCGAACCTGCTCGACGAACCACGCGAATCGTCGTACCCCGTGCCCGTCCAACCCGCCGACGTCGAGGAGCACGCATGAACCAGCCCGTCGAAGTCATCGCGGAACCGTCGCCGTTCCCGCTCATCGCTGGTAAGACGGCACTGATCGTCATCGACATGCAGCGGGATTTCCTGCTGCCCGGGGGCTTTGGTGAAAGCCTCGGCAACGACGTCAGCCGACTGCTCAAGGTCGTACCTCCGTTGACCGCGTTGATCGCAGCGGCACGGTCGGCGGGGATCAAGGTGATCCACACGCGCGAAGGCCATCAGGCCGACCTGTCGGACTGTCCGCCAGCCAAGCTGAACCGCGGCGCACCATCGAAACGGATCGGCGATCCGGGCAAGTACGGGCGCATCCTGATCCGCGGCGAGTACGGCCACGACATCGTCGACGAGCTCGCGCCCGTCGAAGGTGAGCTCGTCATCGACAAACCCGGCAAAGGTGCGTTCTACGCCACCGAACTGCAGGACGTGCTCGCCGCCGCAGGTATCACCCAGTTGCTGATCACCGGAGTCACCACCGAGGTCTGTGTACACACCACCACCCGCGAGGCAAACGACCGCGGCTTCGAGTGCCTGATCGTATCCGATTGTGTGGGTTCGTATTTCCCCGAATTCCAGCGCATTGGGCTGGAAATGATCAAAGCGCAGGGCGGCATTTTCGGCTGGGTTGCCGACACGACCGCCGTCATCCCCGCGTTGCAGACACTGTCCGCCGCGGCCGCCTGAAGGGACCCGCCATGAGCACCGACGTCACCAATACACCCGCCGACCCGTCGGTCGATCCCCCGACCCCCGACAAGTTTTCGATCCCATGGTGGACACGCGGCGACCTCAACGCGTTCTTCGGACTCGGATTCAACATCCTGGTCAACGTTCTCACGTTGACCGGTCTGATGATCGGCGTCATCGCCGTTCCGGCGGGCGATGTGCTGGGCACGGTGCTGCCCGCCCTCGGCGTCGCGCTCATTCTCGGCAACCTGTACTACACGTTCCTCGCGCGCCGACTTGCCCGGCGCGAGAACAGAACCGACGTCACGGCGCTGCCCTACGGACCAAGCGTGCCCCATATGTTCATCGTGATCTTCGTCGTGATGCTGCCCGTCTACCTGAACACCGACGACCCGATTCAAGCCTGGCAGGCCGGTCTCGCGTGGGCGTTCCTCATCGGCGTGATTGTCATGATCGGTGCGTTCGTCGGCCCGTACATCCGGAAACTGACGCCTCGCGCGGCGATGCTCGGCACGCTGGCCGGCATCTCCATCACGTTCATCTCGATGCGGCCCGCCGCGCAGATGTGGGAGGTGGCCTGGATCGGCCTGCCGGTGATGGCCATCATCCTGATCGGATTTTTCACCAACGTGAAGCTTCCGGGCAACATACCGGTGGGGCTTGCCGCGCTGCTGATCGGCACTGCGATCGGATGGGCAGGCGGCTATATGTCGGCACCCGATGTCGGACAGGCGGTTTCGGATATCGCCATCGGCATACCGGACCTGCGGATCGACCTGCTATTCAACGGCTTGGCCGATCTCGCGCCGCTCCTCGGAACCGCGATTCCGCTTGGGGTCTACAACTTCACCGAGGCGATGAGCAACGTGGAGAGCGCTGCGGCGGCAGGCGACAACTTCAATCTGCGCAGCGTTCTGCTGGCCGACGGTGCGGGAGCGATCATCGGTTCGGCATTCGGCTCACCGTTCCCTCCCGCCGTGTACATCGGCCACCCCGGATGGAAGGACGCCGGTGGCCGGGCCGGCTACTCGCTGGCCAGCGGCGTCGTGATCGGGATCCTGTGCTTCCTAGGCCTTTTCGGCATACTCGACGCGCTGCTACCGGTTCCGGCTATCGTGCCGATCCTGCTCTACATCGGTCTGCTGATCGGCGCCCAGGCGTTCCAGGCTGTTCCTCGGCTGCACGCCATCGCAGTGGTCGCCGCGATTCTGCCCAACCTTGCTCAATGGGCCCACAGCCTGATCGACAACGCATTGAACGCCGCGGGCACGTCGGCGACCCAGGTCGGCATGGACGCTCTCAACGGTGCCGGTGTCGTCTACGAGGGCCTCAAGACCCTCGGCGAGGGCGCGGTGCTCGTCGGACTGATCCTCGGCACGATGGTGACGTTCATCCTCGAGAAGAAGTTCCTCTACGCCGCCATCGCCTCGGCCGTCGGCGCTGTCCTCTCGTTCATCGGGCTCATCCACGCACCCGAGGTGGCGTGGGCGGCCAGTCCGGCGGTCGCGCTGGGTTACGTACTGTTCGGAGTCGTCTGCATCGCATACTCGTTCCTGCCGGGCGCCAAGGACCCCGTCGAGGTCGACGAATCCGATATCGTCGCGGGCCACTGACCGGCCGTAGGTCGGCTACTCCCTCGGCAGACCCGCCTCAACGGCAGCGGCTTGCTTCTGGGCGATGTCGTTCGCGATCTCAGGCGGCACCGGATCATTCGGTGCGCTCTCGAAGGTCAGTTCCACCAGTGCTTTGCCCTGGCTGAACATGATCACAGTCACCGCTTTGCTTCCGTCAGGCGATGTACCCGCGGCCATCACGCCGTTGTCACCGATTTCCATTGGCTCCGGTGGACCGGTCACGACGGTGTTGAGCGTGGCCGAGTTGCTCTGGAAATTCGAGTCAGCGGCAGCGACGTCAGGAAAGACCAGAATGGTGTCGATGATCTGCCGGGTGCCGTCGGGACTCGCATAGACCTGGGCCGCGCCCGGGTTGCCACCCGGATTCAACTGGATGCCGCCCGGAGTGGTGGTGTTGTCGCCCACATCGCTAGGGGGAATCAGAAGCGAGCCATAGTCGCTCGGCTCCGCAGCGGGCGTGCTGGTCTCCTCGGTGGGGCTCTCCTCCGAAGCACTGGCTTCGGCGGTCGTGCTCGACGATGCGGCCGACGTCGCCGGCTCGGACTTGGAGTCCTCCCCCTTGCTGCAGCCGCTGGCGGTGACGCCGATGACCAGAGCCGCGACGGCCAGGCTCGTGGCGGACAAACGTGCGATATCCATGAATTCCCTCTCCGAGGCGCCACGGTCGTAGACAGACCGGCGGATATAGATGTACATCACCGCCAATCATTTGGTGCCTCGTTTCCAAAACCAGTCTTCGTAGCCGACAGGGTCTCCTACCCTGCTGGTGATGGACACCGCCACGGTAATAGTCACTGCGCTGCTCGCGGTGCTCTTCACGTTCTCGGCGAGCATCAAACTGCTCGGCGTCCAGAAGTCTCTCGAGATCCGCGATCACCTCGGGGTCAAGCCGCTTCAGTGGCGGCTCATCGGTGCGTGCGAACTGGCCGGTGTCGCCGGGGTGCTCGTCGGATTGATCTGGGCGCCGATCGGCAGTCGCCGCCGCGATCGGGCTCGCCCTGCTGTCGGTGGGAGCGATCGCCTTCCACGTGCGGCACTCCGACAGCGTCGCCGAACACGCACCGGCCGTGATCGGTGTTGCACTCGCCATCGCCGCCGCGGTCCTTCACACGTTCTGACGTCACGGCTGTGCGGCGGGTGCCTTCCGCCAGTCCTCGCCACGGCGTCACGCGTGAATTATCGTGCCCTCCATGAGCGTTTCCTCCCCGATGTTGCCGGGCGAAAGCGACACCTACTACGACCTCGGCTCCTATCACCGGCGGATTGACACGCCGTCGCCGCAGGCACAGGTGTGGTGCGACCGGGGGCTCAACTGGTCATATGCGTTCAACCACGAAGAGGCGGTCCGTTGCTTCGATCGTGCATTGGAACTCGACCCCGACCTCGCGTTTGCGCGCTGGGGTGTGGCATATGCGATCGGACCGAACTACAACAAGGCATGGGAGGCGTTCGACCCGGTTGACCTCGCGGCGTCGTTGGCCCGCGCGCGGATGGAACTGAGCCTGGCGGCGACGAGTCGGACGTCGGCGCTCGAACAGGGACTGATCGAGGCGCTGCAGACCCGATTTCCCACTGACGATCCGACGGACGCCGACGCCCTGCAGCGCGGCAGCGCCGACTACGCCGACGCGATGGCGACGTTGGCCACGGCGTATCCCGACGACATCGATGTGCAGACGCTGGCCGCGGACGCACTGGTCAACCTGACGGCGTGGGCGTTGTGGGACACCAGAACCGGTGAGCCTGCCCCCGGCTCACGCGTGCTCGAGGCCAAACGCATTCTCGATGATGCACTGGCCACTGCCGCGGGCCGCCAGCACCCCGGGGTCCTGCACCTGTACGTACACACGATGGAGATGTCGGCCAGCCCGCAGGACGCGCTCCCCGCCGCGGACCTGCTGCGAAACCTGGTGCCCGATGCTGGACATCTGCGGCACATGCCCAGCCATATCGACGTGCTGTGCGGCAACTACCGCGATTCGGTGGTCTCGAATCTCGCGGCGGTGCAAGTTGATCGGCGCTTTGTCGAGCGTGAGGGACCCCTGAACTTCTACTCGCTATACCGCGCGCACAACTTGCATTTCGTGGTGTACTCCGCGATGTTCGAAGGCAATTCGCGGGCGGCGCTGGACGCCGCGGCCGAACTCGCCGAACAGCTCACGCCTGAACTTTTGGTCATCGAGTCGCCGCCGATGGCCGACTGGCTGGAGGCGTTCGTGCCGTTGCGGATTCACGTGCTCGTCCGGTTCGGCCGGTGGGATGACCTGATCGCGGAGCCGTTGCCCGAAGATCCCGAGCTGTACTGCAGTACCGCCGCCACCATCCACTATGGCCGGGGCGTCGCGCACGCCGCAAAGGGCCAATTGGCGCAGGCGCACGCCGAACGCGAGGCGTTCGCCGCCGCGTACGCGCGCATCCCCGATACCCGGTACATGTTCAACAACACCGTCCTTGACATCCTGGCGGTTGCCGCCGCGATGCTGGACGGCGAAATCGCCTACCGGGAAGGCAGATTCGATGAGGCCTTCGCCCATCTGAGGCGGGCCATCGAGCTCGACGACTCACTTCCTTACGACGAGCCGTGGGGGTGGATGCAGCCGACCAGGCACGCCTACGGTGCACTGCTGCTCGAGCAGGGCCACATCGAGGAGGCCGCCGCGGTGTACGCCGCCGACCTCGGCTTGGACCCGACGTTGGCCCGGCCGTGCCAACATCCGGGCAATGTGTGGAGCCTGCACGGCTACCGCGAATGCCTGCACCGTCTCGGACGCACCGCCGAGGCGGCGATCATCGGCCAACAACTGGACCTGATGCTCGCGCGAGCCGATGTGCCGATCACGGCGTCGTGTGCGTGCCGACTCGAGGTCGCAAAGCTAGCCGGACCGTAGACTCACCACATATGGCTATCAGCGACGACGACCACGCCCGCCTGCGCCGTTGTGTGGAATTGGCGCGTGAAGCCTTCGACAATGGTGACGAACCGTTCGGCTCGATTCTCGTCGACGACGCCGGCCGGGTGCTTTTCGAAGACCGCAACCGTGTCAAGGACGGCGACCACACCCGCCACCCCGAGTTCGCGATCGCGCGCTGGGCTGTCGACAATCTGACCCCGGCAGAGCGATCCGCGGCGACGGTGTACACCTCCGGTGAGCACTGCCCGATGTGCGCCGCTGCCCACGCATGGGTTGGTCTGGGCCGCATCGTGTACGCCACATCGTCGGAACAACTGACGGGCTGGCTGTCCGAGTGGGGCGCTTCCCCACCGCCGGTGGCGCCGCTGCCCATCACCACTGTCGCCCCGCGCGTCGACGTCGACGGCCCGGCGCTCGAGTACGCCGATGAGATGAGGGCACTCTACGCGGCGAAGTACCGCGCGTGACGGATCCGGCGTGGGTCGAGCACGTGATCTGGTGGCAGGTCTACCCGCTGGGCTTCGTCGGCGCCTACCCGGCCGACACGCGTCCGACCGCAGACGAGCACCGTCTGCGCCGCATCGTCGAATGGTTCGACCACGCCATCGAACTCGGCGCGTCGGGGCTGGCCCTCGGCCCGATATTCGCATCACGCACCCATGGCTACGACACCACCGACCACTACCGCGTCGATCCCCGACTGGGCGACGACGCCGACTTCGACCATCTGGTCGCCGAGGCGCGCGGCCGCGGGCTACGTGTGCTGCTCGACGGCGTCTTCAACCATGTGGGCACCGACTTCGCCAATACCTCGTGGTTTCGCAAGCGGAGCAACACTTCTGGGTTCGACACCTTCGAGGGACACGGCGACCTGATCGCTCTGGATCACGACAATCCCGAGGTCATCGACTACACCGTCGACGTCATGACCCATTGGCTGGCGCGAGGCGCCGACGGCTGGCGCCTAGACGCCGCCTACGCCGTCGCCGGACCAGTTCTGGGCGCAGGTGCTGCCCCGCGTTCGCTCGGCGTTTCCGGATACCTGGTTCGTCGGGGAAGTCATTCACGGGGACTATTCGGCGCGGGTGCGCGACAGCGGCTTCGACTCGGTGACGCAGTACGAATTGTGGAAGGCGATCTGGAGCGGCATCAATGATCAGAACTTTCACGAGCTCGACTGGGCACTGGTGCGGCACAACGAATTTCTCGACACCTTCGTACCGTTGACATTCGTCGGCAATCACGACGTCACCCGGATCGCCAGTCGTTTGGATGATGCCAGGCACCTGGAACACGCGTTGGCCATTCTGCTGACCACCGGAGGCACGCCCAGCGTTTACGCCGGGGACGAGTCCGCTTATCGGGGCGTCAAAGAGGAGCGGTTCGGCGGCGACGACGCGGTGCGTCCCGAATTCGGTTCTCCACCAAAAGGCGTCGAGCAGCTCGGCCACGATGCGTTCCGGCTACATCAGTATCTGATCGGCTTGCGCAGGCGACATCCATGGCTGCACACAGCGCGCACGTCGCCGCTACAACTGGCCAACCGTCAATACATCTATCAGTCACGCAACGGAGCCGACGCGCTGGTGGTGGCGCTCAACATCGACGACAAGCCGTTGTCCTTATCGCTGCCCGAGCTCGGCTTCGACGAAGGCGAGATCCTCGCCGGGTCAGGTGCGCCGCCACAGAACATCGTCGCCGCGGCGGAGGTCGAGCCACACGGCTGGCTGATCATCGCACCAACTGCTCGACCGTGAGCGCATCCTCGACACCGCCGTAAAGGCGATCCAGGACCGCGCGGAAGTCGGCGTTGTCCCCGGTGGCGCGTGCGAAGAGCGTCATCGACGAACGCACCTTGAGGTTGTCCGGCCAGCCGAAGATCTCCTCGGCCGACGAACCCCGGATCCCGGCGACCAGTCGCGTGCATTCCCGCAGCCGCGGGCCCAGCACCTCGTGATCGAGATAAGCCTTGGCCTCGGCCAGCGACGTGATGCCGTACCGGATCGCCGTCGGGCTGTGGCCGAGCCCCTGCAGCTGGGGGAAGACGAACCAGATCCAGTGGCTGCGTTTGCGACCGTTGCGTAGCTCCTCCAGCACGCTGTCGTACACGCGATCCTGGGCATCGACGAAGCGCTGCAGATCGAATTGATCTGCGCGATCGGATGACGACAATTTGCCCACAGCCCCCTCTTCTGCAAGTTTTGCAGGATAGTGTTTGCGATTCAATGACGACATCTACCGATCCGGAATCGTCGACCTCGACCGAGCCGGCCCCAAAACCCCGAAGTCTGCGGCGACGCGTCACTTCCAGGATCAGCATTCAATCGAAGCTGCTGATGATGCTCCTCGTCACGAGTGTCCTTTCGGCGGCAGTGGTCGGCGCGATCGGTTACCAGTCGGGTCGATCGTCGTTGCGGGCGTCGGTGTTCGACCGACTGACCGAGATCCGCCAATCACAGAGCCGGCTACTGCAAGAAGGCATCGGAGACCTGAAGGACTCTCTGGTGATCTATTCGCGGGGGGCCACGTCGATTCAGGCCATCCAGGCATTCACGGCCGGCTTCGACCAGCTCAACACCGCGACGATCAGCCCGGCCCAACAGCAGTCCCTCGTCGACTACTACACCAACCAGTTCGCACCTGAGAAGAAGGCGATCGGCGAAGAGGTGGATGTCGACGCTGTGCTGCCGAACACGAACGCACAGCGCTACCTGCAGGCCTATTACACAGCGCCTTTCTCGGACTGGGATGAGTCGATCAAGTTCGACGACGCCCGCGACGGCAGCGCCTGGTCGGCGGCCAATGCCCGTTACAACGACTTCTTCCGCGAGATCGTCACGCGGTTCGAGTTCGAGGACGCGTTGCTGTTCGACACCCGGGGCAACGTCGTCTACACCGCATACAAGGGCGTGGATCTCGGCACCAATGTGTTCACCGGTCCCTTCAAGGGCGGACTGATCGCCACCGCATACAAAGCGGCGCTCGATTCGAACGCCGTTGACTACGTCGGCGTCACCGACTTCGGAAACTACGAACCGGCCGACGAGCCGACCGCGTGGTTCATGTCACCGGTCGGCCCGCAGGGCAGGGTCGACGGAGTGCTGGCCCTGCAATTTCCGATATCCAAGATCAATCGGCTGATGACGATGGACCGGCGCTGGCAGGAGTCCGGCATGGGTTCCACGGGTGAGACGTTCATCGTCGGTCCCGACGACCTGATGCGATCGGACTCCCGGCTGTTCCTCGAGGATCCCGAGGCCTATAAGCACGACGTCGTCGACGCGGGCACGCCGCCCGACATCGCCCAGGAGGCTATCCAGCGGGGCGGAACAACACTGATACAGCCGGTGCCGACGGAGGCCACCAAACTCGCGCAGCGGGGGCAGCGGGGCACGCTGATCGCCGAAGACTACCTCGGTCAGGAGACGTTGCAGGCCTACGCCCCTGCCAACATCGAGGGCCTGCGGTGGAACGTGATCGCCAAGATCAACACTGCGGAGGCGTTCGCACCGGTTTCCGCGTTCACCCGCACGCTGGTGCTGTCGACGGTCGTGATCATCTTCGTGGTCTGTCTCGCCGCGATGTTGCTCGCGCGACTGTTCGTGCGACCCATCCGCCGACTCGAGACCGGCGCCCAGAAGATCAGTTCCGGGGACTACAACATCGCCCTGCCCGTGCATTCGCGCGACGAGTTCGGCGACCTCACCGTCGCGTTCAACGATATGAGCCGCAACCTCGCGATCAAAGAGGAGTTGCTCGCCGAGCAGCGCCGCGAGAACGACCGGCTGATGTTGTCCCTCATGCCGGAGCCGGTGGTACAGCGCTACCGGGAGGGCGAGGAAACGATCGCACAGGACCATCAGGACGTCACGGTGATCTTCGCCGACGTCGTCGGTCTAGACGCCCTGTCCTCGGAGTTGAACTCCGACGAGCTGCTGATGATCGTCAACAAGCTGACGCGCCAATTCGACGCCGCCGCAGAGAATCTCGGCGTCGAGCAGGTACGGACCCTGCACAACGGCTACCTGGCCAGTTGCGGGCTCAGCGTACCGCGCCTCGACAACGTCAGGCGCACCGTCGATTTCGCGATCGAGATGCAACGCATCATCGAACGGTTCAACGCCGAAACCGGACACGCCCTGGAGCTGCGGGCCGGCATCGACACCGGCACGGTGACCAGCGGCCTGGTCGCGCGGTCCACCCTCGCCTACGACATGTGGGGATCGGCGGTAAACCTGGCGTATCAAGTGCAGAGCGGCTCGCCACAACCCGGCGTCTACGTCACCTCGACGGTCTACGACGCGATGCGCGACAGCCGTCATTTCGCCTCTGCCGGAGTGATCACCGTCGACGGTGAAGAACAACCCGTCTGGCGGCTGGCGTAGCAATGAGCACCGTGTTCGATTCTCCGTGGTTCTACTGGGCCGTCGGAGTGGCCGTCGGCTTCCCAGTCTGTCTCGTGATCCTCACCGAGGTGCACAACGCGCTGCTACGCCGCGGCAACGCGCTGGCCCGCCCGGTGCATCTGGTGCGAAACTACATCCTGCCGCTCGGTGCACTGCTGATCCTGCTGGTGCAAGCCATCCAGATCTCCGGTGAGGCGACGCCGGTGCGCGTCGTCGCGACCGTGTTCGGCTTTGTCGTCCTGGTTCTTCTGCTGTCCGGACTGAACGCCACGATGTTCCAAGGTGCTCCGGAAGGCAGCTGGCGCAAGCGAATCCCGTCGATATTCCTCGACGTCGCCAGATTCGCGGTGATCGCAGTTGGCGTCGGCATCATGCTCGCCTACATCTGGGGCGCCAACGTTGGCGGCCTATTCACTGCGCTCGGCGTCTCGTCCATCGTGCTGGGCCTGGCGCTTCAGAACTCCGTGGGCCAGATCATCTCGGGTCTGCTCCTCTTGTTCGAACAGCCGTTTCAGTTGGGCGACTGGATCGATACTCCGACGGCGCGTGGCCGGGTCGTCGAAGTCAACTGGCGTGCAACGCATATCGATACCGGCAGCGGCATGATGATCATGCCCAACTCGGCGTTGGCCGCAGCGTCGTTCAAGAACTTCAGCCGCCCACCCGGCACCCATTCCCTCAGTGTCTCCACCGTCTTTTCGGTGGATGACCCACCCGATGACGTCATCGCGATGTTGATTCGGGTCGCCACCATGCTGCCGCAATTGCGGCCCGGCGCGACGCCGTCCAGTGTCCGTTCCGGTGCCCTGGAGTACAGCACCGGAATCCCGCTGCGCTCTGCCGCAGACGACTTCGCCGCCAAATCACAGTTTTTGCGCTGGGTCTGGTATGCAGCGCGACGAGCCGGTTTGCATCTCGACGAGGCAGAGGACGAATTCGCTACGCCCGAACGGGTGCAGACCTCGCTGCGGATCATCGCGCCGACGCTGCGGCTGAACCACGAGGACCAGGAGGACCTGCTGACCCGGGTCCATCTCACGCGTTATGGTGCCGACGAGTACCTCCAGTACAGCGGGCAGACCCCCAAGCGAATGACGTTCATCGTCAATGGAAAAGTCAGGCTGGCGGCGACCGGCCATGCGGGCGGCATCATCCCCGTACGGACGCTCGAATCGGGCGACTTCCTGGGGCAGACGACGCTGACGCTGGAGCCCGTCACTGCGGCGGCGTACGCGCTGAACGAAGTTACTGTGCTGCGGATCGACCGGGAGGTCATCGAGGAGCTGGTGTCGCGAAAGCCGATGTTGTTGCAGGACTTCGGTCGGACCATCGAAGAACGACGTGAAAGCCTGCGGCGGGCGCTGGCCGCGGCCGACGACTGAGCGCCGCCGGCCATGAAGCGTCGCCTACCCCGACGACAGGAGCTGGCGCCGCTGCTGCAGTTCCGCAAGCCGCGACTGAGCCTCGCGCGTCGTCGGCTCGATAACGCGCTCACCATCGAGGATCTGCGCCGGGTAGCCAAACGCCGCACGCCCAGGGCGGCGTTCGACTACACGGACGGTGCGGCGGAAGAGGAGATATCGCTGGCGCGGGCGCGACAGGCGTTCCGCGACATCGAATTTCACCCGACCATCCTGCGCGATGTCGCCAAGGTCGACACCGGTGCCACCGTGCTCGGCGACCGGGTGGCGCAGCCGTTCGGCATCGCGCCGACCGGATTCACCCGCTTGATGCAGACCGAAGGTGAGATCGCGGGCGCACATGCCGCCGCCCGCGCAGGTATCCCGTTCTCGTTGTCCACTCTGGGCACGGCCTCCATAGAGGACATCAAGGCCGCAAATCCACATGGGCGCAACTGGTTTCAGCTATACATGTGGAAGGACCGAAACCGCTCGATGGCGCTGGTCGAGCGGGCTGCCGCCGCGGGTTTCGACACATTGCTCGTCACGGTCGACGTGCCCGTCGCGGGCGCCCGCCTGCGCGATACCCGCAACGGCATGTCCATTCCGCCGGCATTGACGCTGCGCACGGTCCTCGACGCGGTGCCGCATCCCCGCTGGTGGTTTGACCTGCTGACCACCGAGCCGTTGTCGTTCGCGTCGCTGGACCGATGGCCGGGCACAGTCGCCGAGTACCTGGACACCATGTTCGACCCGTCCGTGACGTTCGACGACCTGGCGTGGATAAAGTCGCAGTGGCCGAACAAGTTGGTGGTCAAGGGAATTCAGACCCTCGACGATGCCAGGTCGGTCGTCGACCTTGGCGCCGACGGGATCGTGCTGTCCAATCATGGCGGTCGCCAACTCGACCGCGCACCGGTGCCGTTCCACCTGTTGCCGCGGGTCGCCGCCGAACTCGGACGCGACACCGAGGTTTTGCTGGACACCGGCATCATGTCGGGTGCGGACGTCGTCGCAGCGGTCGCGCTGGGAGCACGGTTCACGTTGGTTGGCCGTGCCTATCTGTATGGCCTGATGGCCGGCGGCGAGGCGGGCGTCGACCGCGCCATCGAGATCCTGTCGGGGCAGGTCAGCCGCACCATGCGGCTGCTCGGCGTGACGTCGCTCGACGAGTTGACGCCCCGGCACGTGACACAGCTACACCGGCTTTTCCCTGGCGTGTCGTAGCCGCGCGCTAGTTCACTCCAGTCACATCATTCGCACTGGCCACAGCAGAAATCCGTGGGTCCTGAGTCCTCGCCGATTCAGAATCGTTAGCCAACCGCGATATCGCAACCGGGTGTCGAGCATCCGAACTCACCCGACGCACGTGTTTCATTACGCAGGCAGAGCAACGGCAAATGCTTTGTGGCACGCAATGAAAGGTGGGTTGGTTGCCGTTATGAAGTTCATTGAGAGGTTTCGGAGTAAGTGGTTCCGTAGGCTGGCGGTGAGCGCCGTTGCGGCGGCGACTCTGCCCGGGCTGATCGGCTTCGTCGGGGGTTCGGCGACGGCTGGTGCGTTCTCCCGGCCGGGTCTGCCGGTCGAGTATCTGGATGTGTTCTCCCCGTCGATGAATCGCAACATTCGGGTCCAGTTCCAGGGCGGAGGACCGCATGCGGTGTATCTGCTCGACGGTCTGCGCGCGCAGGACGATTTCAACGGTTGGGACATCAACACCCCGGCGTTCGAGTGGTACCACGGATCGGGGTTGTCGACCGTCATGCCGGTCGGTGGTATGTCGAGTTTTTACACCGACTGGTATCAGCCGTCACGGGGTAACGGCCAGGACTACACCTATAAGTGGGAGACGTTCCTGACGCAGGAGCTACCCACTTGGTTGGAGGCCAACAAGGGTGTGTCGCAGACCGGCAACGCGGTGGTCGGCATCTCGATGGCCGGTGCCACAGCGCTGACATACTCGATCTATCACCCGCAGAAGTTCATCTACGCCGCATCGCTGTCGGGCTTCCTGAATCCGTCCGAGGGTTGGTGGCCAATGCTGATCGGGCTGTCGATGAACGACGCGGGCGGCTACAACGCCGAGAGCATGTGGGGTCCGGCCTCGGATCCGGCGTGGAAGCGCAATGACCCGATGGTCAACATCAATCAGTTGGTGGCCAACAACACCCGCATCTGGATCTACTGCGGCTCCGGCACGCCGTCTGATCTGGATACCAGCGGTGGTGGCGGCAACCTGATGGCCGCACAGTTCCTCGAGGGATTGACGCTGCGCACCAACGTCAGCTTCAAGGACAACTACGTCGCCGCTGGTGGCAACAACGGGGTGTTCAACTTCCCGCCGCAGGGCACGCACAGCTGGGGCTACTGGGGTCAGCAGCTGGAGCAGATGAAGCCCGATATCCAGCGGGTGCTGGGGGCGCAAGCCACCGCCTGAGTTCCACCCACACCAGGGAGCCTGCCGTTACCCCCGAACGGCAGGCTCCCTGTCATTTGTGCGGGCGCGGCCATTTGAGTGTCGGGCCGTTTCGCGAGATCCACACCAGGGTCGTGAGTCGTGTCCGATTCGCAGCCCTGGTGTACATCTCGCGAAAACCACCTGCCCTACGCGCAGAGTGAACGCCAGCAGAGCGGGAACAAAGGGGGTGCCGTCAAGGTTGAGTCGATCTGACTGAACTTTGGAGGATCCATGGCTGAAGCCAAATCAGTGCCGGTGCTGTTCCTGAACGAATCGATCGTGCTGCCAGGAATGGTCGTGCCGATCGAGCTGGACGACGCGGCCCGTGCCGCCGTCGACGCCGCACAGGCCACCGAGTCCGGTGAGCTGCTCATCGCACCCCGCCTGGAGGACCGTTACGCGTCGTACGGCGTGCTCGCATCGATCGTGCAGGTCGGCCGGATAGCGGGCGGTAGTGGAACTGCGGCGGTGGTGCGCGGCACCAAGCGTGCGCACATCGGCGCGGGCGCCAACGGCCCCGGCGCGGCGTTGTGGGTCGAGGTGACCGAGGTCGAAGAGGCCGAGCCGACCGACGACGTCCGCACGCTGGCCGGCGAGTACAAGAAGCTACTGCTGGCGATGCTGCAGCGCCGTGAGGCGTGGCAGATCATCGACTTCGTCAACCAGCTGACCGACCCGTCGGCGCTGGCGGACACGGCTGGTTACGCGTCGTACCTGACGCAGGTGCAGAAGCGCGAGCTGCTGGAAACCCCCGATGTCGGCGAGCGGCTCAAGGTGCTCATCGAGTGGACCGGCGATCATCTCGCCGAGGTCGAGGTTACCGACAAGATCGCCGACGACGTGCGCGAGGGCATGGAGAAGACGCAGAAGGAGTTCCTGCTGCGACAGCAGCTCGCGGCCATTCGCAAGGAGCTGGGTGAAGGTGAGCCCGACGGATCAGACGACTACCGGGCCCGCGTCGAGGCCGCCGAACTGCCGGACAAGGTGCGCGAGGCCGCACTGCGCGAGGTGGGCAAGCTGGAGCGCTCAAGCGAGCAGAGCCCGGAGGGCGGCTGGATCCGGACATGGCTGGACACCGTTCTGGACCTGCCGTGGAACGTGTCCACCGAGGATTCCACCGACCTGAAGTCGGCCCGCGAGATCCTCGACGCCGATCACCACGGGCTGGACGACGTCAAGGACCGCATCGTCGAGTACCTGGCCGTTCGGGCCCGGCGCGCACAACGTGGGATGGCCGTCGTCGGTGGCCGCGGCTCCGGCGCCGTGATGGTGCTGGCCGGTCCCCCGGGTGTCGGCAAGACGTCGCTCGGCGAGAGTGTGGCTCGGGCATTGGGCCGCAAGTTCGTTCGCGTCGCCTTGGGCGGCGTGCGCGACGAAGCCGAGATCCGTGGCCACCGCCGTACCTACGTCGGTGCGCTGCCCGGCCGCATCGTGCGCGCGATCGGCGAGGCGGGATCGATGAACCCCGTCGTGCTGCTCGACGAGATCGACAAGGTCGGTTCCGACTACCGTGGCGATCCGGCGGCCGCCCTGCTCGAGGTGCTGGACCCGGCGCAGAACCACACGTTCCGCGACCACTACCTCGATTTGGATCTGGACTTGTCGGACGTCGTGTTCCTGGCGACGGCCAACGTGATCGAGAACATCCCGTCGGCGCTGTTGGACCGCATGGAGCTGGTGCAGATCGACGGCTACACCTCCGACGACAAGGTCGCGATCGCACGGGACTTCCTGCTGCCCCGGCAGCGGGATCGGGCGGCGCTGACCTCCGACGAGGTGACCGTGACCGAGGCCGCGTTGCGCAAGATCGCCGCCGACTACACCCGCGAGCCCGGGGTGCGGCAGTTCGAGCGGCTGCTGGCCAAGGCGCTGCGCAAGGCCACGACCAAGTTGGCCGAAGCTGGCGATTCGCCGTTGACCATCGACGAGCCCGATCTCGTTGACTACCTGGGTCGCCCGCGATTCCTGCCGGAGTCGGCGGAACGCACGGCGGTGCCCGGCGTGGCCACCGGGCTCGCGGTCACAGGACTCGGCGGCGATGTGCTCTACATCGAGGCCGGGGCGACCGACGGCGAGGCCGGCCTACAACTGACCGGCCAACTCGGTGACGTGATGAAGGAGTCCGCGCAGATCGCGCTGTCCTACGTGCGTGCGCACGCCGAGCAGCTGGGCGTCGACCCGAAGTCCCTGGACCGACGCATCCACGTGCACGTGCCAGCGGGCGCAGTTCCCAAGGACGGCCCGTCAGCCGGCGTGACGATGGTGACGGCGCTGGTGTCGATGGCCACGGGGCGGCAGGTCCGCTCTGATGTCGGTATGACCGGTGAGGTGACGCTCAACGGACGAGTGCTACCGATCGGCGGGGTCAAGCAGAAGCTGCTGGCCGCGCAACGCGCAGGACTGTCAACGGTTTTCATCCCGCAGCGCAACGAGGCCGACCTGGACGACGTCCCGGCCGACGTGCTCGAGTCGCTGGAGGTCAAGCCGATGGTCGACGTCGCGGACATCATCGCGCAGGCGCTCGCGCCTGCGGAGGCTGAGGCCACGGCTGCTGCCTAATGTCGGTGGGCAGCGCTAGCGTCATCGCATGGCCTATGACGAAGATCTGGCTGGCCGCATCCGCGAACTCCTCGGCGCCCAGCGCGGCGTCGAGGAGAAGCGGATGTTCGGCGGCCTGGCGTTCCTCATCAACGGCAACATGTCGGTGGCCGTCAGTGGTCAGGGCGGGTTGATGGTTCGCGTCCCGCCGGCGGAGACGGACAAGCTGCTGGCACGCGAGCACGTCGAACCGATGATCATGGCCGGCCGCGAAACGCGGGGCTGGCTGCGGGTATCCGTCGACGGAGTAAAGACCGAGACGACAGCTGCAGAGCTGGGTGACCCGCGGTGTCGACTACGCGAAGAGCCTGCCATCCAAGTAGGTTTCGGCTTGACTTCCTGGGGCTAGCCGATACCGGTGATTCGCATCGGCACCTCCGGATGGTCATACGACCACTGGGCGGGCGTGTTGTACCCGCCCGGATTGCCGGTGGCCAAGCGGCTGGCGACGTACGTCGAGGAGTTCGACACGGTCGAGCTCAATGCCAGCTTCTATCGGTGGCCGAAGGACGCGACCTTTGAGGGCTGGCGACAGCGATTGCCCGAAGGCTTCACGATGTCGGTCAAGGCCCAGCGGGGACTGACCCACTACCGCAGACTGCGTTCGCCGGAACCTTGGGTGGAGCGGTTCGAACGCTGTTGGACCGCGCTCGGTAACAGGCGAGAGGCGCTGCTGGTTCAGGTTCATCCCGAGCTGCAACGCGACGACGAACGGCTGGCTCACTTCTTGACCGTGATGCCCGACTGGATCCCCGTGGCCGTGGAGCTGCGGCACTCCTCGTGGGACGATGACGCCGTCTTCGCCCTACTCGAACGACACGGCGCCGCGTACGTGGTGATGAGCGGCGCCGGCCTGACATGTGTCCCGCGCGCAACCAGCGACCTCGTGTACATCCGCATGCACGGACCGCCGCAGGACTCGATCTACGCGGGCTCGTACACCAATGACGACCTGCGGGAATGGGCCGACAGGATCGCCGGCTGGCACGACGAGGGACGGCGTGTGCTGGTCTATTTCAACAACGACCTGGGCGGACACGCCATCCACAACGCACGAAAGCTCAAAGACCTGTTGGCCTGACCCGCAGCACCCTGGCGCGAGTAAGGTCGGATGACATGACAACGTCGTCGACATTCGCCATCGTGGGCGGCGGCCTGGCCGGGGCCAAGGCCGCAGAAGCATTGCGTGACAAGGACTTCGACGGTCACGTGGTGCTATTCGCCGCAGAGGAGCATCTGCCCTACGAACGCCCCCCGCTGTCGAAGGAGTTTCTCCTCGGCAAGAAGCAGCTTGGAGACTTCACGACCGCCACATCGGCCTGGTACCGCGACCACCACGTCGAGCTGCAGCTCGGCACCGAGGTGTCCGCAGTCGACCCCGGAGCCCACACCGTGTCACTGCCAGACGGTGACACGGTGAGCTACGACAAACTCCTGCTGGCGACCGGATCCACTCCGCGTCGACCACCGATCCCCGGCGCCGACGCCGACGGCGTGCACTACCTGCGCACCATCGACGACGCTCAAACCCTGAACTCGCTTCTGACAGAAGGGGCTTCACTGGCGATCGTCGGCGCAGGGTGGATCGGCCTTGAAGTGGCCGCAGGCGCTCGTGAACGCGGTGCGTCGGTCACCGTCGTCGAAACCGCGGAGGTGCCGTTGATGGCCGCGCTCGGCCGCGAAGCCGGTGAGGTGTTCGCCGCCATGCATCGCGACCACGGGGTCGATCTCCGACTCAGCACGACCGTCGACGAGATCACCACATCTTCAGGCCGCGCCACGGGGCTGAAACTTGGCGACGGGTCCACCATCGACGCCGATGCGGTTCTGGTGGCCGTCGGAGCGGCCGCCAACATCGGTCTGGCCGAGCAAGCCGGCCTGGCCACCGGGAATGGCGGTGTACTCGTGGATGCCTCGCTGCGCACCAGCGATCCCGACATCTTCGCGGTCGGCGACATCGCCGCGGCCGAGCATCCACTGTTCGGCGCCCGGATACGCACCGAACATTGGGCGAACGCACTCAAGCAGCCGACCGTCGCGGCCGCCGGGATGCTGGGCAAGTCGGAGGAGTACACCGAACTGCCCTACTTCTTCACCGATCAGTACGACCTCGGCATGGAGTACGTGGGGCATGCACCCGACTACGACCGGGTGCTGTTCCGCGGCGATGTCGCCGGCCGCGAGTTCACGGCATTCTGGCTCGACAGCGACAACCGCGTGCTCGCCGGGATGAACGTCAACATCTGGGAAGGGCTCGACGACATCAAATCGGTGATCCGGTCACGGGAGCCCGTCGACCCGGACCGGCTTGTCGGCGCATAGGACGTGCGCACACTTCTGATCGCACTGGCGGCGGCGGTGTCGGCCGCGGGCTGCTCGAACGCCGCGATCACGAACACGGACGAGGCACCGACAACGGGCCCGGTCGGCACGTCGACGGCTCCGCCCGCTCCGCCGCCGAGCAACGCGCACCTGGCGAACGCGTTCGACTACGTGGCGCACCCGCCGGATGGGACGAGCTACTACTTCACCTCCCCCAGCGGCATGTGGGCGTGCGCGATCATCCCGCGAGTGAAGGCGGGATGCCAGTCCGCCACGAGTTGGCCGTCCGCAATGGGTATCGCCGGCGAGCCGGACTCGGTGCCGGACACCTCCGGTGACGCCACGCGCCCCAACGCACTTCTCATTCCACGTGAGGGCGACGCTGTGTTCGTCGCGCTCGAACAGTCGGAATTCTCACTCGATCCCGGGCCGGCCAAAGTCCTGCCGTTCAACAGGATCCTGGCCGCGGCCGGGTTTCGCTGCAACGTTCAGGAGGACACGGGCGTGTCATGCCTCAGCGAATTCAGCGGCAAGGGCTTCACGTTCTCCCCTGACGGATTCGCGCCGAAGTACACCGACGTGCCCGTGGCGGCCCCGTAGTCATGAAGATCGAAGCGGGACAGGTCGCCGTCGTGACCGGAGGCACCAGCGGCATCGGCTTGGCCCTTGCCGCCCTCCTGGTGCGTCGCGGCGTGAACGTGATGATCGCCGATGTGCGCGAGGACGCTATCCCAACCGCCGTGGACGCGCTGTCGCGGCAACCCGGCCGAGTTGTCGGTGTGCACGCCGACGTCAGCGTCGACGCCGATGTGGACGCGCTGGCGGACGAGACCATCGAACGGTTCGGGCGGGTAGACCTCGTGTGCAACAACGCGGGTGTCGTTTGCGAACAGGCCCCGATGTGGGAACAGCGGCTGGAAACGTGGCGATGGCTGATCGAGGTCAAGTTGATGGGCGTCGTGCACGGCGTGCGGACTTTCGCGCCCCTGTTCATCGCGCAGGACTCGGGACACTTTCTCAACACGGCATCAGCAGGCGGGTTGATACCGCTTCCCACTCTCGCACCGTACAACGCGACCATGCACGCGGTCGTCGGGCTGACGGAGACGCTGGACGCCGAATTGAAAGCAGTATCAGAGCATTTGGGCGCGACAGTATTGTGCCCCGGAATGGTGGACACTCCGTTGGGGCGCAACTCGGCCGCGCTCGTGCCGCGAGGCGCGACCGCCACGCCGGCTGATGGCGACGAGGACGCGATGCGCGGCGCGATCAGTCCCACCGTCGTGGCTGAAGCGGCGATCGACGCCGTCGAGTCGGGCCGTGTACACGCCGTCGTCGGCCCCGGCGCCGACTTGGTGGCCAAAGAGCGCGTCAACGCCCTTCTGGCCGACCTCGACTGAGCTCACAACAGCGTCGCGGTGCCGTCCTGGTTGACGTGAACCTTCGCTCCCGCGATGTCCTCACGAACAGTCGCTTCGACGTCGTCGGGTATCACCGCGAGTGCCCGCGCATCGTCGGGTGTGCGGACAGCGAGGAAAGCCTTGTCCGGCGATCCGCTCCTGTCGAACGGCGTCGTCCACGATTCGACGGTGCCCACCCCCGACCATTCGACCACCGCCTGGCGAGTGGGTTCGCGGTCGACAGCCTCTTGCACGTCCTCCCAACGGAATTCGTGGGTCGGCGGCTCCGTCCCGTATACACCGAAGCTGTGCTTGGTCAGGTACCCCCCGTTGGCAGTGATCAGACCGCGCTGACCCGGGTTGGCGACAAGGCGTTCGGCCATGGTGGCGATCGAGTGCGTCACGTAGTTGTTCCAGGGGCCGCCGGCGAACGTGAGTCCGCCAGTCACGGTCAGGGGCCGGGACGGGTCACCGATCGGCAGGCCGAGTTCGTTGGCTGCGACCTGCACCGCGGACGGGAAGCATGAGTAGAGGTCGATCAGCGCCACGTCGTCGATCGCTGCGCCCGCCAGTTCGAGCGCGCGCTTGCCGGCTATCCGGATGGCCGGGGAGGTGTGGAACTCGGCACGATCGCTGATCGCGTACGTGTCGTGGGCGTCGGTGCCCGCGTACGGAAAGACCCAACGGTCGCGAGGGATCTGGAGATAGATGGCCTTCTCGACGGACGTCAGCACCAGCGCGGCACCCTGATCCACCATGTTGTTCGAGTTCATCAGTTTTGTGTACGGCCAGCTGACCATCCGATTATTCGGCCCAGGATCCGAGATGTCCTTGCCCGACAACGGCTCTCGACTCCATGCGTACGGGTTCGTCGCCGCCACCGCGCTGAATTGCGACCACAGTTCGCCGATGCGACGCCGGTGGTCGTCCGGGGATTCGCCCGCCGCGATCCTCAGCGCCTGTTCGAACATGGGATAGACATATGCGGGGCGGTCCAGCTTGATGCGGAGGTCCGACGGCCCGGCGAGTTCAATGCCTTCATCAGAACCTTTTGCGATCGGTACGGAGTCGTCCTGACTCGTCCAGTCGGGTTTGGCGCCTGCCTTCCGCAGCCGTGAGCGGGTGCGCCATGTCTCGGCTCCGGCGATCAGCACGACATCCGATCTGCCCGCCTGGATGTCCAGGCACGCTTTGTTGACCAGCGTCTGAGGCACGTTTCCACCGATGCCGGTGTAGCGCGTGGCGGCACCGTCGGCCCTGATGCGCTGCGCCAGCAGCAGTCCCGGATCGCGATACCGCCAGGACAACAAGTTCACCACGCGCACCGAGTCGACGGCCTCCAGCACGCGTGGATCGGCGGCGGCTCGGGCGGAGAACTCCATCAGGTCGACCGGTTCCACCGCTGGGTTCTCGTCGTGCTGGTTGACCTGGCCGTGGCCGATCAATACCGGCGTCCGCGGATCCATCATGGGCTCCCTTGTTGAGTGAAAAGCACGCCGTCGGCGATGAGCTGATCGGTTTCGTCGGCGCTCAACGCCAGCACGTCCTGGCAGATCTGTCGGGTCTGCTCCCCTGGCATCGGGGCGGGCTTGAGTTCCGCGGCGGGGATGCCCGTGTACGGTGCGGGTCCCGTCTCGCTGAGCATCGGCGCATCGAACAACGGATGCGCCATGTCGGTATACAGCTGCCGGAACACCACCTGGGGATCGGCAGGCACGTCCACCGCGCGGTTCATCGGCCCGGCGGGAATGCCTGCCCGCTGCAGTATTTCGGTGACGTCCGTCTTGTCCTTGGCGTTCGTCCACTCCGATACGGCTGTGATGAACGGCGCCCGCTCGCGTGGAAGATCGTCACAGCCCATGACCGCCGTCAGTGCGGCGCGTTCGGCGTCGGACCTTACGGAGATGACGCACCATTCGTCGTCTCCTGCGCATGGATAGACGCCGTGAATCGCTTCATCCTCGGTGACCGGAACTCCCGCGGTGCGTGCCGCTTCGGTGACGTACGCGGTGGTGAGCTGGTTGACCGCCGCTTCGGCCTGCGGGATGTGTACGTGCGCACCGGTTCCGGTGTGTTCCCGCGCGATTATCGCGGCCAGCGCCGCGACCGCCGTCAATCTGGCGGCGACGTGGTCGGGGAAAATGGTTGTCGCATCGAAGAAACTGTCCGGTTCGGCATCCTGAGAGGTCCACAGCCAGGTGACGCCGGTCGCCGCGCGCACCAGCGGGCCGTAACCCATGCGGTCGCTCCACGGGCCCGTCGCCCCGTACGCGCTGCTCTCCGCCAGCACGATGCGCGGATTGATCTCCCGCAGTCGCTCATACGAAAAGCCCAGCGAGTCAAGAGTTCCGGGCTTGAAGTTGGCAAACACGGCGTCTGCGTCTGCGACAAGGCGGCGGAAGAGTTCTGCTCCGTCGGGGTGCCGCAGGTCGAGGCCGAGACTTTTCTCGTTGCGGTGCGTCAAGGCCCACGATCTGCTCATCGCCATGCCGGGCGCTGTTTGGCGAAGGCCGTCTGGATAGGCGGCGCTTTCCACCTTGATCACCTCGGCGCCCAAATCGGCGAAGAGCCGGCCCAGTTCACCGCCGGCGACGATCACGCCGAGGTCGAGGATGCGCAGGCCATCGAAGGGCCGTTGCACATCGGTGTCGTGAGGCTCGACGGCGAACGGGGCTGCGGCCCAATCGGGGTCATCGGCGCCCGCCTCGGGTGCAGGGCGCACCAACCCGGCGTGGTGATCATCGACAACGACGGGTCCGACCGGGACGGCCAGGGTCACGTCATCGGTGATCCACACGTCGGTCAATGCACCCACTGCACGAAAGTGCTCCGACGCCAAGGTCTCTGCCGCGGTGAGGACCGCGGCAACGGGTACTCCTCGCGCTTGCCCCCCTGCGACCAGCGTGTCCATCGTCTGCGACGCGAACAGTTCGGCGATCGCGGCGTTGAGTTCACGCGAGGCGGCGTAACGCGCGGCGATGGTGTCGAACTTGGGGTCCGCGAACTGCTCGGGTTCGCCGAGCCAGCCATGCATTCCGCGCCATTGACGCGCCGACAGCAGGCAGATGCGGACGTGGCCGTCCTTGCAGGCGAAGATCGGATAGATGTGCTGATTGCGGGGCCGGCCCCGCCAGAGCTCGCCCGCCGCCTTGAGGCCGACGGCGGCCTGACCCTCCGACCCGAACGGTGGATCGAGCGACTGCAGGACCGCCTCGAAGCGGGAGAAGTCGATGTAATCGCCTCTGCCGTCCCGCAATCGGCGGTACAAGGCGGCCAGCGCCGCCCACGCGGCCTGCACCGCCGCCGTTCCGGATGCGACGCCCTCGGGCGGCAGGACCGGCCTGCCCGTCGTCGGCCCGGTCCGCGAAAGCGCGGTCGACATGGCGTACAACACGGCATCGGTGGCCTGCCGCGAACGGTATGGGCCGGCGGTGCCGAAGTCGGTCACCGACAACGCCACCAAGTGTCCGAACTGATCGGCGAGCGCGACGCATGATGTTCCGAATGCCGCGGCGGTTCCGGGGTTGCCACTGTCAATGACGATGTCGGCCGCACCAGCCAACTCGATCAACCGCTGCCGGTCTGCGGCACTGTCCGGATCGAGCACCGCGCAGCGCTTGTTGGCGTTGTGCACCGCGAACGCGATGCTTACCCCGGCGACGCCGGGCAGTGCGTGCCGGGCCTCGCTGCCGCCGGGAGGCTCGACCTTCAAGACATCGGCGCCCAGGTCCGCGAACAGGCGCCCGACGCCGTCGGATGACGCGCCGCCCAGGTCGAGAACGCGTACGGACGCCAGTAGTCCCTGGCTCACCGGGCCAGCAGCCGTTCCACCCAGTCGAGGTGGGCGTCGGTGGTCGTGGCGACGTAGAGCAGGTCGACAAACATGTCGGGGTAGCCGTTGCCGGTCAGCACCCGTAAAGCCTCGGCGACCTGCTTGGCGGGTGTGCCCTCGGCGACGTTGATCCGGACGTAGGTGTGGATCGCCGACGGATGACGTCCGGCGGCGCGGGCCGCGTCGTCGATCTTCTGCCGCTGCCAGGTCAGCATGTCGAGATTCACGCCGCCCGGCACCTGTACCACCGCCGCCCAGCCGTCGGCGCGCTCGCCCACCCGCTTCAGTCCGGCTTCAGTGAACGCGCCGAGGTAGATCGGCGGTCGCGGTTGTTGCACCGGCTTGAGGTTCACCCACGATGCCGGGATGGACCACCGTTCGCCTTGGTGCGCAACGGGATTCGCCGTCCACAGCTTCTCCAGCACGTCCAGAAGCTCGTCGAGCTGTGCGCCGCGGCGGCGAAACGGTGCGCCCGCCGCCTGGTACTCCTCGGGCGACCAGCCGATGCCGAAGCCGGGCATCAGTCGTCCACCACTGACCACGTCCAGGCTGGTCAACTGCCGGGCCAGCTGAACCGGCGCATACCAGGGGGCGACGAACACGCTGGCACCCAGGCGGGCATTCGTCGTCGCGGTTGCGGCCACCGCCAGGGCGATGAACGGATCGATTCCGGCGCGGAACTGCTCGGGGATGGTGTCGCGGCCCGCGTATCCGACGGTGGGTTGCACGGGCGCCAGCAGCCGGTCCCCGACCCAGAGACTGTCGGCGCCGAGTTCCTCGGCCGTCGAGGCGAAGCGCGCCAGTTCAGCAGAGGCCGCCACCCCGTATTGCGGCACTGCAAATCCCAGCACGTCCGACAGGCTAATGCTTAGGTCTGCGGTATTCGGGTACCGGGACCTAACGCGATGTTCACCCGCCACGACGATGATGAATCGAATGACCGACCAGGCACTCGCCCCCACTCTGTCCGACGATGAGCTGACGCTGATCGACGCCTATTGGCGTGCGGCCAACTACCTGTCGGTCGGCCAGATCTACCTCATGGACAATCCGCTCCTGCGTGAGCCGCTGGCACCGCACCACGTCAAGCCGCGGCTGCTCGGCCACTGGGGCACCACGCCTGGCCTCAACCTCGTTTACGCGCACCTCAACCGCGTGATCCGCGACCGCGAACTCAACGTCATCTACATCACCGGCCCCGGGCACGGCGGGCCCGGACTGGTGGCGAACGCCTATCTGGAAGGCACCTACACCGAGGTCTACTCGGCCATCACCGAGGACACCGACGGTCTGCGAAAACTGTTCCGCCAATTCTCTTTTCCCGGCGGCATCCCCAGCCATGTCGCCTCCGAGACGCCGGGGTCCATTCACGAGGGCGGTGAGCTGGGGTACGCACTGGTCCATGCGTTCGGCGCCGCGTTCGACAACCCCGACCTCGTCGTCGCCTGCGTGGTCGGCGACGGCGAGGCCGAGACCGGGCCACTGGCGGCGAGTTGGCATTCCAACAAGTTCCTCAATCCCGTCACCGACGGAGCGGTACTGCCGATCCTGCATCTCAACGGGTACAAGATCGCCAATCCCACGGTGTTGGCCCGCATTCCCCAGGACGAACTCGAGTCGTTGTTCAACGGCTACGGCTACCGGCCGATCACTGTGGCCGGCGACGATCCGACCCGCGTGCATCGGCAATTGGCGACCGCACTCGACGAGGCCTTCGACCAAATCGCGGCGATCCAGCGAGCGGCGCGCCTCGATGGTGAGGAGGGCCGGCCGCTGTGGCCGATGATCGTCCTGCGCACTCCCAAGGGCTGGACCGGACCAACGCAGGTCGACGGCAACAAGGTCGAGGGCACGTGGCGAGCGCATCAGGTTCCGTTATCGGAAACGCGCAGCAATCCAGAACACCTGGCGCAGCTCGAGGACTGGCTGCGCAGCTACGCCCCCGGCGAGCTGTTCGACGACGACGGGACGCTGCGACCGGACATCCGGGAGCTCGCGCCGCGAGGTGAGCGACGGATGAGCGCGAACCCGCACGCCAACGGCGGGCTGCTGCTGCACGAACTCGATCTGCCTCCGTTCCCGGACTACGGCGTCGCCGTCGACACGCCTGGGACCGGGACCGCCGAGGCCACCCGGGTGCTCGGTACGTTCCTGCGCGACGTGATCCGCCGCAACCCGGATCGTTTCCGGGTGATGGGTCCCGACGAGACCGCATCGAACCGGCTATCCGCGGTGTTCGAGGCCACCGACAAGACGTGGCTGGCAGAGACCGGACCCGATGACGACCATCTGAGCCCTGACGGTCGGGTCATGGAGGTGCTGTCCGAACATCTGTGTCAGGGCTGGCTCGAGGGATATCTGCTCACGGGTAGGCACGGGTTGTTCAACTGCTATGAGGCGTTCGTCCACATCGTGGACTCGATGCTGAACCAGCACGCGAAGTGGTTGTACAGCAGTATGCGGCTGCCGTGGCGCCGCCCGATCGCCTCGTTGAATTACCTGCTGACCAGCCATGTCTGGCGTCAGGATCACAACGGCGCGTCACACCAGGACCCCGGTTTCATCGACCACGTCGCCAACAAGCGACCCGAAATCGTGCGGGTCTATCTCCCGCCGGACGCCAACACGCTGCTGTCCGTAGCTGATCACTGTCTGCGCAGCCGCCATTACGTCAACGTGATCGTGGCAGGCAAGCAGCCGGCGCTGACCTATCTGGACATGGACCAGGCAATCGCGCATTGCACCAGGGGCCTCGGCATCTGGGAGTGGGCCAGCAATGCCCGCGAGGTACCGGATGTGGTGCTGGCCTGCGCCGGTGACATCCCGACACTGGAAACGCTGGCCGCCGTCGACATTCTGCGCCGCGAACTGCCCGGCCTTGCGGTCCGGGTGATCAACGTTGTGGACATCATGCGTCTGCTGCCCGACACCGAACACCCGCACGGCCTGTCCGACCACGAGTTCGACGCGCTGTTCACTATCGACAAACCGGTCATCTTCGCCTACCACGGATACCCCTGGCTCATCCACCGGTTGACGTATCGGCGCACGAATCACGCGCAGCTGCACGTACGTGGGTTCAAGGAGCGAGGCACCACCACCACACCGTTCGACATGGTGATGCTCAACGATCTGGACCGGTTTCATCTGGTGCTCGATGTCATCGACCGGGTGGACGGACTGGCTAACCGCGCAGCGGTGCTGCGGCAACGCATGGTCGACGCCCGGATGGCCGCCCGTCGCTATACGCGCGACCACGGCGAGGACGACCCAGCCATCACGAACTGGACATGGGACCCGAACTACCAGGCGCCTTCGCTGTCTCAGGAGACGCTCAGCGAAGGCCGGTAGAATCGCCAGCCGTGTCCGATCAAGCGCTGTCGATCCCCGAGTCGTCCCCTGCGCTTCGCGCGTGGGCCCTGCGCTCCAGCCCGCCGGACGTAGCCGAGCATGCGCACCCGTTGATCGACCAACTGTCCGCACTCCATCACTTCCGCATCTATATGGACATCGCCGTGGTGGTGGTGGTGCTCGCGCTGACCAATCTGATCGCGCACTTCACCACCCCGTGGGCCAGCTTCGCGACAGTGCCGGCCGCCGCCGTCGGCCTTGTACTCCTCGTGCGGTCGCGAGGTCTGGGCTGGACCGAACTGGGCCTGGGCAGGGAGCACTGGCGCTCAGGTGCGGGGTATGCCCTTGCCGCAGTGGGGCTGGTGGTCTCGGTGATCGCGATCGGCGCACTACTGCCGTGGACGCGGCCGATGTTCATGAACGACAACTACGCGACGATCTCGGGCGCTCTGATCGCGTCGATGATCATCATTCCGCTGCAAACGGTGATTCCAGAGGAGCTGGCATTCCGCGGCGTACTGCACGGCGCGCTGAACCGTGCGTGGGGCTTCCGTGGTGTGGCAGCCGCGGGATCGTTGCTTTTCGGCCTGTGGCATATCGCGACCTCATTCGGCCTGACCAGCAGTAACGTTGGATTCACCCGCCTGTTCGGCGGAGGACTGCTCGGCACTGTCGCCGGCGTTGTCCTCGCGGTGGCGGCCACGGCCTTTGCCGGTTTCGTGTTCACCTGGCTGCGCGGGCGCAGTGGGAGCCTGATCGCGCCGATCGCGTTGCACTGGTCGCTCAACGGCCTTGGTGCGCTCGCCGCCGCTCTGGTGTGGCATCTGTCGACCTGAAGGACATCAATCCCGTCGCTTCGCTCGCCCCTGACGTCCATCCCGTCGCTTCGCTCGCCCCAATAGTCAGCGGTTCGCCTTTCGGCGGCGCGCGCGAAACTCACGGTTTTTGAGCTTGTTGCCACAGGCCGACATCTCACACCAGGTTCCGCCGTGGTTCCGGGACCTGTCGTAGAACGCCCACCGGCATTCGTCGTTTGCGCAGACCTTGAGACGGGCCCAACTGCGGTCGCGTTGCGCGTCGCGAATGATCAAGACCAGCTCGACCAGGCGCTCGGCGACAGAATCACCGGCCGCCGCGAGCCCTACTACCCCATCGGTGTCGACCTCGGCGCGCGCGGCGCCACCGGCGGCAACCGCACGAAGCGGCGCCAACTCCGCCTCGGTCGGCGACGGCCCACCGCCATTGCGCATCAACAGTGCGCGCAGTGCCTCACGGACGTCGCGGAGCAGCTGCAGATCGGCGGCACCGACGTCGGCGTCGGGCGCCATCAGGCCGTTGTCGATCAGCCACGGCCGGGCATCGTCGGGATCGGCGAGTCGGTCCGGGCCTGCGGGCAGTTCGATGGTGTTGACCAGCGCTTGGACTCGAAGCAGCGGGCCGGGCGCTGGCTTGGATTCATCGTCGGCGAGCCAACGGGTCGGTTCGGCAACCATGAATCCACTGTAAGTCTGCATGACCGGTATATCAACTTGACTGGTCATGCATGACCGCTGTAACGTGATAGACAGTCACTAAAAAATCGGATGCCGCAACACGGCAAAAGAGGTAGATACCCATGGCTGACAACGAAATCCCAGCCGATGTTCTTTCCACCACTAACACTGACTTCCGGCCTGAGGCGATTGTGCGGCCGTCGATGACTTCGCGGCTGATTGCGCGACTTCGGGCCGGCCGGCTCGACAGGCTGATTGCCGTCGGCGTGCCCGCACCCGTCGGCAGTGCGCAGGCCGCCCACGAGGCGCGCCTGATGTCGATGACGGAGCGGGAGACGATCGCACGGTCACTGCGCGCGGCGCTGGCCGATGCCCGCGGTCGCGGGCTGCTGCTGTCGTCCCGTGTACCGCTGCATGTCCCCAACATCACGGCGGCCGAAGACGTGATCGACGCGGTCACGCTGCGACTGCACTCACCCCGGCCGGTGAGCGCACGCGGGATGGCGCGGCTGCGCCAGATTCTGAGCGACGGGACGGGACCTCTCTACCGGTATGGGCGTGGCGATCTGAGGGGTCGGCTGGGCGCTGCGCTCGCTGCGCTCTAGACCACCAGGACCGCTGCACCGGAGATGCGGCCCGCGCCGAGGTCGGCGAGCGCATCGTCGGCCCTGCCCAACGGGTATTGGGGACTCGTCACCTCGAGGTGATGACGCCCGGCGAAGGCGAGGAATTCGCGGGCGTCGATGCGGGTGTTCGATGCCACGGACCGCAGCTGGCGCTCCTGAAATAGGTGGCGCTGGTAGTTCATCGGTGGAATGTCGGATAAGTGGATGCCGGCAACGGCCAACGTGCCGCCGCGGTCCAGTGCCTCCATGGCGGGCAGCACCAGGTCCCCGATCGGGGCAAAGAGAATCGCGGAATCCAGCGTCACCGGCGGACGGTCAGAAACCCCCTGCACCGACGCCGCGCCCAGTGCCAAGGCCAAGTCCTTAGCCTTCTCGCCGCGCGTCATCACGTGCACCTCGGCGCCCTGCGCGAGTGCCACCTGCGCGGTGAGGTGTGCGCTTCCGCCGAACCCGTAGATCCCCAGCCGCCCGCCCGCGGGTAGTTCGGCACGCTGCAGTGCGCGATAGCCGATGATGCCCGCACATAGCAGCGGCGCCAACTCCGTATCGGAGTATTGGTCCGGGAGGGCGTGCGCGTAAGCAGCTGGGACAGTGGCGAATTCGGCATATCCACCATCGGCGTCCCACCCGGTGTAGCGAGAATCCGCACACAGGTTTTCGTTGCCGCGCTCGCAGAACTTGCACCGACCACACGTGTATCGGAGCCAAGCGATACCGACCCGGTCGCCGACCGCGAACTCGCCGCCCTCCCCGATTTCGGGGCCTACTTCGATGACTTCGGCCACGACCTCGTGGCCCGGGATGACCCCTCGGCGGTGCACCGGCAGATCGCCCTCTGCGACGTGAAGATCGGTGCGGCACACGCCACATGCCCGCACCGCGACCAGAAGCTCGCCGGGCGCAGGCCGTGGTACATCAGCGGTGACGTGTTCCAGCGGCCGACTACTCATCGGACCGGGCCGACGAACCCGCCATGCCTTCATGGTCGGCGTGCTCATCACCCCATCGTGACGCTAGGTCTTTTTTTGCACCAGGCCGACGAGCCACAGCAGGATGACCGATCCGAGGATCGCGGTGAAGAACGTGAACCACCAACCACCCTCGGCCGTATCGAACCAGAAGCTGAGGAGGAAGCCGCCGATCAGGGCGCCGATGATACCGATGACGATGTTCATCAGAATGCCGGATCCACTGCCCTTGACGATCTTTCCGGCGATCCAGCCGGCGAGTGCTCCGATGATGATGTAGCCGATCCAGCCGACGCTTGTCAGCGTTGTGGACCGTTCTCCGAGGAATTCGGTAGCCGCAAAGATGTCCATGAGGAATCTCCTGCCTATCGCTGGCCGTGGCTCAGCGCTGCCGCTGGGCCACCACTACCTATACCGGACGCGGGTAACGATTCAGCGGCTACCAAGGTCAAGATCAGCTGTCGTCAGAAGTGGGGAAAATCCTGATTCCTAAAGTGTCACGACGGCATAACCTGTAAATAACGCGGTTCGTGCCGCGGGCCAGCAGCGTACCGGGCAGCGCACCGGTACCGGACGGAGAGGTGGAGGCATGAAAGCACTTGTTGCACTGGCGATCAGTGCCATGACCGCCAGCGGTATCGCCATCGCCTTGGCTGCTCCGGCGAACGCCGGGTGTCAGTCGGGTTGGACCCCGTGGGGCGGCGGCGAGATCTGCGACGGACCTATCGCACCCGACGGCAACTTCCAGCGCTGCCAGACCACCGGAGTCCTCGGGTTCGGCGGAGGCAACTGCTACATCGTCAATGTCGGCAGCGCCCAGCCTCCGTGGGTTGGTCCCTGAACACCAACTGACAGTTAGGTTCCCGTCCCGCGGCGGCACATCCCGCGGTCAGGCGGGCGGGAGCATTCCTGGCGCTGCCTCGGGTGCCACTGGTACGGGCACCCCGACGCCCGGCGCGGCGGGCGGAGGTGGTGGTGCATTCGGATCCGCTGGCGGCGGAGGCGGCGCGTTCGGGTCCGCTGGCGGCGGAGGCGGCGCGTTCGGGTCAGGTGGCGGCGGCGCCGCGGGCGCGGCGAAGGGCCGGATCGAGTTGGCGAGTGTGACGGCCTCTTCCTTGGGGATCGGGTTGGTCTCCGTCCCGAGCCACACGACGAACCAGCGCTGCGGGGTGCGCTGGCCGCGCGGTGTGCCGGGTTCGACCGGCTCACCGACCACGCCCGCCCAGATCTGGCCGGTGGGCTTGTTGGTGTCGGTGAACTTCACCTCGTAGTACGACGCAACACCCGGCATCCCGGCAGCATCGAGCGGAACCGTCTCCTGATTCATCCGGGTGCCGGGGAACGGCATGAAGAATTCGCCCATATCGGACGCCAGCCGCTGCGCGGCCTTGGTGTTGTCGGTCTCGGCGCCGGCGAACAGCTTCAGATCGAGCCGCCCGAGCAGCACGCTCGTGTCGTTCGGCGGTTCCGCGCCTTCCGGTGCGATCTTCGTCAGTAGCGCTTGGCCGTAGGACAGTTGGGTGGAATCCGAGACTTTCCATCCCGCGGGCACCACGAAGCTGAGGCCACCGGCTGCGTTGTCGACGCGGCCGGGGTCGACGGGCGGCGGCGGCGCATTGGGATCCACCGGTGGAGGCGGAGGTGCCGGGGCGCCCGGCGGCGGAGGCGGAGGCGCTGGGGCGCCTGGCGGCGGGGGCGGTGGCACCGGGGCACCCGGCGGCGGCGGTGGCGGGCCTTGCATGAACGTGTTTCCGCTCGGTGGCGGTGGTGGCGCCGGCGTGGGTTCAGGTTGCGCCTGCGCCATCGAAGGCAGTGCGAGCGCCATTGTGGTGGCGCCGGTCAGCGCCGCGATCGCCAGTGACTTTGAGAGGCCCTTGCGGTGTTCGCGTATCGCGTCTCGCTCATCCATGGGGAAGAAACTACCGTGTTACCGCCGTGACGCAAGTGCGAGTTGCTCCAAAAGTGCTGAATCGTTACATTGCTGTGCGTATTAAACAGCGAGGTAATACCCATAATAGCTGATTGCTGATACAACGGCATCCCCACGCGTGGCGCGGGGTGCGCCCACGGCGGTGGTGACGGCTTTCCAAGGCGATCCAGTTGGTAGTTCGTGAGGACGAGCCGCGCTGTTACGAGCTCGAGCGAAAAGTGACCTCTTGCGCCTTCACTGTGCCGCGATGGGCTTCACAGATCACGACCCGATGGCACTTCGGCCGCGATGTGGTGGCACGCCCGCGTGCCGCGTTTCGTCCTGTAGCTACTGTCCAGTAACATTTGTTGCAATGGCTGGGGTTCAGCGTCGAACACGGAGGAGGTAGTTGCGATGGAGGTGCTTGTCACCGGAGGCGACACCGATCTAGGTCGCACGATCGCGGAAAGCTTCCGTGATGCTGGGCACCGGGTCGTGATCGCAGGCGCGCGCCGCGACGAGCTGGAGGTGGCTGCGAAGGAACTCGAAGTCGACGCCATCGTCTTCGACAACACCGACGCGGCGAGCCTGGAAGACGCCCGCGACCAGTTTCCCCACCATCTCGACACCGTCGTCAACGTGCCCGCCCCGCGCTGGGACGCCGGCGATCCTCGGACGTACACCCTCGCGGATCGAGCCACGGCGTGGCGCAATGCGCTCGACGCGACGGTGCTGTCGGCCGTGCTGACCGTGCAGATCTTGGGTGATCACCTGCGGTCGGGCGGTTCGATCATCAACGTCATACCTGAGAACCCGGCCGAGGGCAGTGCGGAGGCGGCCATCAAGGCAGCGGTTTCCGAATGGACCGCCGGCCAGTCCCCGCACTTCGGCATCCGGGGCATCACGGTGAACGCGGTCGCATCGGGCAGAAATGCCGAACCTGGTTACGATGGGCTGTCGCGGACGCCGCCACCGGTGGCAGACGAGATCAGTCGGCTCGCATTGTTCCTGACCACGCCGGCCGCCCGGCACATCACCGGTCAGACGCTGCACGTCAGCCATGGTGCGCTGGCGAAGTTCGGCTAAATATTCCTTCGTTCGCCGAAAGCTAAAGCGGGGTGACCGCCCCGGTTAGTTGTGGTTACGTGAAGGCGTGACCATCAAACTCGGACTCCAGATTCCCAACTTCTCCTACGGCACCGGCGTCGCCGAACTCTTCCCCACCGTCATCGCCCAGGCTCAGGAAGCCGAGGCCGCCGGCTTCGATTCCGTCTTCGTGATGGATCACTTCTACCAACTGCCGGGCCTCGGGACCCCCGACCAACCGATGCTCGAGGCGTACACCGCCCTCGGCGCGCTGGCCACTGCGACCGAGCGTGTGCAATTGGGCACGCTGGTCACCGGCAACACCTACCGCAATCCCACGCTGCTGGCCAAGGCGATCACAACGCTCGATGTGGTCAGTCAGGGCCGCGCGATCCTCGGAATCGGCACCGGCTGGTACGAACTCGAGCACGACTCACTCGGCTACGAATTCGGCACATTCACCGACCGATTCAACAAACTCGGCGAGGCGCTTGACATAATCCTGCCGATGCTCGAGGGCGAGCGGCCGACGGTCGACGGCAAGTACTACAAGACCGTGGAGGCCATGGCCGAACCCCGCTTCCGCGACCACATTCCGCTGATGATCGGCGGCAGCGGCGAGAAGAAGACGATCCCGTTGGCGGTCAAGCACTTCGACCATCTGAACGTCATCGCAGGATTCGACGAGTTGCCCCGCAAGTTGGCCGTGGTCAAGGAACGTTGCGAAGAGATCGGCCGTGACCCGGCCACACTCGAGACGAGCATGCTGGTCATCGCGATCATCGACGAGAACGTCACCGAAGACGTGATACCCGACGACTTCAAGCAGCAGGCGGTGTTCGGGAGTGCCGAGCGAGTCGCCGAACAGATCAAGACCAAAGTGCTCGACGTGGGCATCACCGGCGTCATCCTGAGTCCGGTGACAAGCCTCAACGGCTATCAGCCCGGGGGCATCACCGCTGTCGGCGAGGCTTTGAAACCACTTCTCGCGGGGTAATTCCACCCCTCCCACGTGGGAAACAACACAGCCCAACGATGCGGCTATCGGAGGTTCAGCGACTACCGTAGTGGGTAGGAAATGCACGTGACGCACCGTCGAGGAGCCCGCACATGAGCCATCCCGGAGCCACTGCAACCGATCGGCACAAGGTCGTCGTCATCGGATCGGGTTTCGGCGGGCTGACCGCCGTCAAGGCGCTGAAGCGGGCCGACGTCGACATCAAGATGATCGCCAAGACCACGCACCACCTGTTCCAGCCACTGCTGTACCAGGTCGCGACGGGCATCATCGCGTCGGGCGAGATCGCTCCCCCGACCAGGATGATCCTGCGCAAGCAGAAGAACGCGCAGGTGCTGCTGGGAAACGTGACGCACATCGACCTGTCCAATCAGACCGTCAGGTCCGAGTTGCTCGGGCACACCTATGTCACCCCGTACGACACCCTGATCGTCGCCGCGGGAGCGGGCCAGTCCTACTTCGGCAATGACCATTTCGCGGAATGGGCGCCGGGCATGAAGTCGATTGACGACGCGCTGGAGTTGCGCGCCCGCATCCTCAGTGCATTCGAGCAGGCCGAGCGGTCCAGCGACCCCGCCCGACGCGAGAAGTTGCTGACGTTCACCGTCGTCGGAGCCGGGCCGACCGGCGTCGAAATGGCCGGGCAGATCGCCGAACTCGCCGACCACACGCTCAAAGGTGCGTTCCGGCATATCGATTCGACGACCGCCCGGGTGATCCTGCTGGACGCGGCGCCCGCTGTACTGCCTCCGATGGGTGAGAAGCTCGGCAACAAGGCACGGGCCCGGCTGGAGAAGATGGGTGTCGAGATCCAGCTCGGTGCGATGGTCACCGACGTCGACCGCAACGGCATCACCGTCAAGGATCCCGACGGCACGTTCCGCCGCATCGACTGCGCGACCAAGGTCTGGTCGGCCGGTGTGTCGGCCAGCCCGCTGGGCCGCGACATCGCCGACCAGTCCGACGCCGAGGTCGACCGGGCGGGACGGTTGAAAGTGCTCCCCGACCTGACCGTTCCCGGCCACCCTAATGTGTTCGTGGTCGGCGACATGGCCGCCGTCGAAGGCGTTCCCGGTATGGCGCAGGGCGCCATTCAGGGCGGCAAGTACGCCGCGAAGGCGCTCAAGGCCGAACTGAAGGGCGCCAACCCCGCCGAACGTGAGCCGTTCCAGTACTTCGACAAGGGCTCGATGGCCACAGTGTCACGCTTCTCTGCGGTCGCCAAGATCGGGCGGCTGGAGTTCGGCGGCTTCATCGCCTGGCTGGCGTGGCTGGTGCTGCACCTGGTGTATCTGGTCGGGTTCCGCCGCAAGATCACCACGCTGCTGTCATGGACTGTGACGTTCCTGTCGACCGCTCGCGGTAATCTCACGATCACCGAGCAGCAGGCCTATGCTCGCACCAGGATCGAAGAGCTCGAGGAGATCGCTGCGTTGGTGCAGGATCCGGAGAAAGCGGCGGTCTAGAGCCGCTCGCCCTGCCAGGTCGACAGGCAGCCGCCACGTGCCAATGCAAGCGCCATCCCCGCGGTGTCGGCTTCCGTTTCGGGATAATGTAATTCGCTGATGCACGCCATCGGCGCGGTCAATTCGTCGTCGGCCACCGACCCGCGGCCCAGCTCGATGCGGTGCCGCAGCAGTGCCGAGCCGTCAACGTCTGCATGCAGCGATCCCGACCAAAAGCCTTGCTGCTCACCGCTTCTGCCGATCTGAATGCGTTCGCGTAGCTTGACGCGGCCCGCTCCGTCGATGACGAGGTGTGTCGAAGTTATGTGCCGGGAGGCGGCCGCGACGACCGTCGGCTGTGGATCAAGATCGAGTCCACCGGCTACCTCCAGAGTCCAATTCGCGTGTGACTCATGCGTGTCCGGGCCGGGAAGCGTCACCGTCGCCGCGGCGGTGCGCACTCGCAGGGTCGCGCCCGGTTCCACGACGATGTGCACACCTACGAAGTCACCGCCGAGCGGGGTGGCCGCCGCCGATACCAAGTGCACGGTGTCGGCTTCGGTCTCCCGGGCGGCGAGCCCGCCCCTGGATTCGATGCGCGGTCGTCGGTCGCGACGCGCGACGATGAGGACGTCGGATCGCACTAGACCGGCACTCGCAGCTGCTCACGGACCCACGCCAAAACCGCCGTTGCACTTGGGTCTTCGGTCAGCGAGATCAGCACCGCGGGCCGGTCGCCGCGCACGGTGGCTGCGTCCCGGCGCATCACCTCCAGGTCGGCTCCAACCAGCGGTGCCAGATCGGTCTTGTTGACCACCAACAGATCCGAGTAGGTCACGCCCGGGCCACCCTTGCGTGGCACCTTGTCGCCACCGGCGACGTCGATGACGAAGATCTGTACGTCGACAAGCCCGGACGAAAAGGTGGCCGTCAGGTTGTCGCCGCCCGATTCCACCAGGATCAGATCGAGCCGCTCGTTGCCCGCGATGAGGTCGTCGATCGCATCGAGATTCGCGGTGATGTCGTCACGGATCGCAGTGTGCGGGCACCCGCCCGTCTGCACGGCAGCGATCCGGCTGTCGGGCAGGACGGCATGACGGCGCAGGAAGTCGGCGTCTTCGGTGGTGTAGATGTCGTTGGTGAGCACCGCCAGCGATAGTTCGTCACGCAGTTGCCTGCACAACGCGGCGACCAACGCCGTCTTGCCCGAACCGACGGGACCGCCGATGCCGATGCGCAGCGGCTCCCCCACGGCCCGGTGACGCTTCGGGCGATCGGAGTGACCGTGTGGCTGACCGTCGAGGAAATGCGGTGGCTGCGGTGGCATGGGAATCCCTCCAGCTTCTTTCAGGATGCGAACAGGGGTCGCTCGCGTTGGCTGTGTCGCTGGGCCAGCACGTCGAGCAGCGGATCGGACAGGTCGGCCAACTCCTTGCAGGCCGATGCAGAAGTCGCCTCGCACAACGTCGCCAACTCGAACGTCAGCGCCGCGACGTCACCCGGGTCGAGGGCCAGTAGCCGTTGGGCGGCGGTCGCCGAGCCGGTCATCGTCGTGTACACGACCGTCAGGGCCGTTAGTTCAGGCTCCAGCCCACTGGCCGCACCGACGGCACCCGCCACTGTGGCGAGGTGGGGTGCGGTGCCGAGCGCTTCCCACCCCTCGGCCGGCCAGACGCGCCGCGCCAGCCGCAGCAGGCCCCGCCCCTGCGCACGGGATGCCAGGCGCGCGGCGGGCGCCGGTGTGCGGGCGTCGATCTCGTGGTCCGCCTGGGTGACGGGCAGGCTGCCGCCGTGCACGGCCGCGGCCACCGACGCGCTCATCAACCCGGTGGTGCGGATCCGCCGACACAGGAACGCCCGCAGCGTCACCACGTCGCGGACCAGGCCTTCGGTGACAGCCTCCTCGATGCCGCCGGAGTGCACGTGACCGCCGGTCGGCAGCCGTGAGTCAGCCAGCGTCAACATCGTTGCCAGGTTCGTCATCGAAACTACAGACCCCTTAGAACAGGAAATAGCGCTGTGCCATTGGCAATTCGACAGCTGGGTCCTCCTGCCACACGTCACCGTCGATGCGCACGGTGAAGGTATCGGGGTCCACCTCGATCTCGGGAAGCGCGTCGTTGAGCGGCATTTCGGCTTTGCCGACACCGCGGACGTCCTTGACAGCGACGAGCCTGCGGCTGACTGCAAGGCGGTCGGCCAGCCCGTCGTCGATTGCCTGTGGGGAGACGAAGTGCACCGACGTCGCCGCCGCGGCCGCGGGTGCCGCGCCGAACATCGGTCGCGGCAGCACCGGCTGCGGCGTGGGGATCGACGCGTTCGCATCGCCCATTGCCGCCCAGGCGATCATGCCGCCTTTGAGCACCGCGTGCGGACGCACGCCGAAGAAGGCCGGCTCCCACAGCACGAGGTCGGCGAGCTTGCCGACCTCCACCGAACCGATTTCGTGGTCGAGCCCGTGTGCGATGGCCGGACAGATCGTGTACTTCGCGACGTATCGGCGGGCCCGGTTGTTGTCGGCGCTGCCGTCGCCGGGTAATGCGCCCCGGCGTCGCTTCATCACGTGGGCGGTCTGCCAGGTGCGGATCACCACCTCGCCGATGCGACCCATGGCCTGAGAGTCGCTCCCGATCATCGAAATCGCACCGATGTCGTGCAGTAGGTCCTCGGCGGCCATGGTCGAGGGCCGGATGCGGCTTTCGGCGAACGCGAGATCTTCTGGCACCGCAGGGTTGAGGTGATGGCACACCATCAACATGTCCAGGTGCTCATCGAGTGTATTGACGGTGTGTGGGCGCGTGGGATTGGTCGAACTGGGCAGCACGTACGCTTCGGCGGCGACCCGGATGATGTCTGGCGCGTGGCCGCCGCCCGCACCCTCGGTGTGGTAGGCGTGAATCGACCGCCCGTTGATCGCGCGGATCGTGTCCTCGACGAAGCCCGCCTCATTGAGGGTGTCCGAATGCAGGGCAACCTGAACGCCGGACGCGTCTGCGACCGACAGGCAGGCGTCGATCGCCGCGGGAGTCGAACCCCAATCTTCATGCAGCTTGAAACCCGAAGCGCCGCCGCGCAATTGCTCCCACATCGATTCGGCGCTGACGGTGTTGCCCTTGCCGAGGAGCGCGATGTTCATCGGCCAGGAATCCAGTGCCTCCAGCATGCGGCTCAGATGCCACGCCCCAGGGGTGACCGTGGTGGCCTTGCTGCCCTCCGCGGGCCCGGTGCCGCCGGCGATGATCGTGGTGATTCCGCCGCCGAGCGCTTCCTCCTTGATCTGCGGACAGATCAGGTGCACATGGCAGTCGATGCCCCCCGCGGTGACGATCCGGCCGTTGCCCGCGATGATCTCGGTCGAGGGACCGACCACCAGGTCGGGATGTACGCCGGACATGATGTCGGGGTTGCCGGCCTTGCCCATCGCGGTGATCCGGCCGTCGCGAATACCGATGTCGGCCTTGATGATTCCCCAGTGGTCGATGATCACGACGCCGGTGATCACCGTATCGGGCGCACCGTCGGCCCGGGTTGCGCGACCCTGCCCCATCGACTCGCGCAGCACCTTGCCGCCCCCGAACACCGCCTCGTCGCCCGCCAAGCCCGGACCGCCACTGCGATCCTCGGTGATCTCAACGAACAGATCGGTGTCGGCAAGTCGGATGCGGTCGCCGGTCGTCGGCCCGTACAACGCCGCATATCTGGCGCGGGAAACAGCGCTCATCGGTGTCCTCTGCTCATTGCGCGTCCAATCTGCCCGGCGGCCGCAGACTCAGTCCGTACACCTCGCGCGAACCGCGCAATGGGACCAGCCAGACCCGCTGAGCGACACCGGGTTCGAACCGCACCGCCGTGCCGGCGGGAATATCCAGCCGGTGACCGTGGGCGGCGGCGCGATCGAACTGCAGCGCGGCGTTGCTCTGCGGCAGATGCACGTGGCTGCCGACCTGAACGGGGCGGTCGCCGGTGTTGACGATGTCCATCTCGAGCCGTTGCGCGCCCTCGTTGATCTCGATATCGCCCTGCCCATGGATGATCTCGCCGGGTGCCCACGGCGTGCCATCGGCCGTCATGGGATCGGATGGTGAACGGTCACGAGCTTCGTGCCGTCGGGGAACGTCGCCTCCACCTGGACGTCGTCGAGCATCTCCGGGACGCCGGCCATCACGTCGTCGCGGCTGAGAACCTCACGGCCACTGGCCATCAACTCCGCGACCGTGCGTCCGTCGCGCGCCCCCTCGAGGAGGTGATCGGTGATCAACGCGACCGCCTCGGGGTGATTGAGTTTGAGGCCGCGCGCCTGACGTCGACGCGCCAGTTCTGCGGCGTACGACAGCAGCAATCTGTCCTGTTCATGCGGCGTTAATCGCATAGTCGGGGATACTGCCACGCCCTGCACGCCTCAGCAGCCCAAGGGCAGGGGCTGTTACTCGGCGGGAAGGTTCTGCAGCCGCACCTGGCCCCGCGCCACGACCCGCTCGTTGTCGTCGGTGATGGTGATCAGCCACAGCTGTTGGCGACGGCCGCGGTGGATCGGAACCGACACCGCCGTCACCGTCCCCGAAGAGATGGCGCGCAGGAAGTCGGTGTTGTTGTTGACGCCGACGACGTGACCGCCGCCGTTCTCGCTGAGCCAGACGTGTCCCGACACGCTGGCCAGGGTCTCGACGATCGAGCAGTAGACCCCGCCGTGCACGATTCCCTGCGGCTGCAGGAGCTTGTCGTGGATCTGGAGTTCGGCTGTGCCGCCGTCGGGGGTCAGCTCGAGGAATTTGATACCGAGTTCGGAGTCGAACCCGGCTCCCGTGCCGGATGGGATGTCTGTGGTCACCCAGCTTTGTTTACACGGTGACGTTCGGACCGCTGCGGTCGGAGACCTGAAAATGCGGACGGGCCCCGCACATTGTGCGGGGCCCGTCCTTCGTGTGGACCGGGAGTCTCTGCAGCCCTCAGGACTCCGGTGCGGTCCGGTGGTTCACGTCGTTCTGCTGAAGAGCATAGGCAAGGCTGCCCTAATTAAGCAAGACCTTCCCCACTACTCCCGCTGAGGTCCTTGTGGTGCCCCGCACCGGCAGACCGAATCCGACCAGCGCATCGAGCACCGCCTGGCCGCGCCGCATGCTGGTCAGCTCGCTCGAACCCGCCAGCAGAGGCACGTGTGTCGCCGCGCTCACGACCGCGGCGCCGACGATGTGCCACATCGCCGCGATCGAGATCGCCGAACCGCTGACCTCGGCGAGCTTTCCGAACAGGGGCGCCAGCGTGCGGTGGCTTCGGTGTGCGATCCACGTCGTCAGCGCCGCCTCGTTGGGGAGCGCGACGATCCCGTCCCGTGCGGGATTGTTCGTCCGGGCCGCCGAGCGACCACCGAAGAACGGGTCATCGGGCAGGGCGCGCAGCGTCGGGTCGACGACCCCGACCCAGTCGATCGCGCCCTCGGAATCGACATGCACCCAGAGGTTCTCCAGCCCGGTGTCCCAGGCGCGACCCTCCAGCGCGAGGAGCGGCACGACCCGTCCGATGACCACGTGCGCCAGGGTCGCGGCGAGTTGCTGGGCCACGGCGGCGCGGCTTTCGGTCTCCTCGGCCGCGAGCTTGAACATCGAATAGAGCCGGTCGGTCGTCAGCGCCTGCGTCAGCGGCCACCAGCGCCGTCGCGACAGATCACCTATCACCGCGACGCCGTAGACCCGCGGACATTCGGGGTAGAGCTCGCGCAGTCGGCGGCTCGATTCGTGCAACGGCAGCGCCTGCGCGATGGTCATGCTCGAGATGAGCGGGTCGTCGACCAGAACCGTCATGGGACCTCCCGAAAGTCACTTAGGTTAGCCTTACTATAGTCAGACCGACCGTCGGAGCCAGACCCTGTGACTGGACTCACAAGGGTGAACAAAGGGGCGGTGACCTCGGAAGAACTGAGCTCAAGCATTTCGTCGGGCACGCGCGGCGCTGCGCCTAACGACGTAGACCGTGCGGGATACGACGCTCGGTAGTAAACCCGTAGTACGCTGGATCTACCGTCTCTAGGAGATGAACGAACAATGGCCAAGTTGACGCGTTTAGGGGAGCTTGAACGCGCTGTGATGGACCACCTGTGGTCTGCGCGAGAGCCCCAAACCGTACGCCAGGTGCACGAGGCACTGTCGGCCCGTCGCGACCTTGCCTACACCACGATCATGACCGTCCTGCAACGGTTGGCGAAGAAGAACCTGGTGGTCCAGCACCGCGATGACCGCGCCCATCGATACGCCCCGACCCATGGGCGCGACGAACTCGTCGCCGGGTTGATGGTCGACGCCCTCGATCAGGCTGCGGACTCGGGCGGCCGGGAGGCTGCGCTTGTGCACTTCGTCGAGCGCGTGAATGCCGACGAAGCGGCGGCTCTGCGCCGCGCCTTGTCCGAGTTGGAGAGCAAGCATCGGATATCGCCACCCGCTGGCGAGCCGGGCACCGGCTGAGAGACACTTACAGCGTGTCCGCGCTGGCCTTCACCGTCATGGCACTGGTCCTGTCCGGACCGGTGCCGGCGATGTTGGCGCGGGCATCGTGGCCATCGCGGGCGCCGCGGGCTGCCATTGTGCTGTGGCAGGCCATCGCCCTTGCCGCTGTCCTTTCGGCCTTTTCTGCGGGAATAGCCATCGCGAGCAGGCTTTTCGCGCCTGGCCACGACGGCAGACCGACCGCGACAATCGCCAGCGAGATCGACGTTCTGGGTTGGCCGCTGTGGATCACCTATCTCGCGGTGTTCGCGCTCACGCTGGTGATCGGGGCGCGGCTCGCCGCTGCCATCGTGCAGGTTGCAATAGCAACGCGGCGCCGGCGCGCACATCACCGGATGGTGGTCGATCTGGTGGGCAAGTCACACAAATGGGCCCACGCGCAAGCTGGGGATGGATTGCGCATCCTCGACGTCGAGGAGCCGCTGGCCTACTGCCTGCCCGGCGTGCGAAGTCGCGTCGTGGTCAGCGAGGGCACGCTGACTACCTTGGCGGACAACGAGATCGCCGCAATTCTGTCGCACGAGCGCGCGCATCTGCGGGCCCGGCATGACCTGGTGCTCGAGATGTTCACCGCGGTGCATGCCGCGTTCCCGCGATTCGTCCGCAGCGCCAGCGCGCTGGACGCGGTGCGACTACTGATCGAAATGCTGGCCGACGACGCCGCGGTGCGCGCCGCCGGTCCCACTCCCCTGGCTCGCGCGCTGGTCGCCTGCGCCACCGGTCGCACACCTGCCGGCGCGCTCGCGGCGGGTGGACCGACCACCGTGGTCCGCCTGCGCCGCCTCGGCGGTCGCGGCAACAGCCTGGCCGTCGCCGCCTGCGCGTACGTGGCCGCCGCGGCTGTGCTGGTGGTGCCCACCGTCGCGGTGGTGCTGCCATGGTTGACCGAGTTGAATCGTTTGTTCACTGCATAGGCGTTTCCTGTATTAGGCCGGTTCTGCACAACGAAATCGAAAGGCTCCCCGTATGAGCTCGTCCGAAAATCCCGCGACCGGCACTGCTCAGATCGGCGTCACCGGCCTTGCGGTGATGGGATCCAACCTCGCTCGCAACTTCGCCAGGCACGGCTACACGGTCGCGCTGCACAACCGGTCGATCGCCAAGACCGATGCGCTGCTCGCCGAGCACGGATCCGACGGCAACTTCGTTCGCAGCGAGACCATTTCGGAATTCCTTGCTGCCCTTGAGAAGCCGCGCCGCGTGATCATCATGGTCAAGGCGGGCGATCCGACCGACGCCGTCATCAACGAGCTCGCCGATGCGATGGAGGAAGGCGACATCATCATCGACGGCGGCAACGCGCTCTACACCGACACCATCCGCCGCGAGAAGGCGATACGTGAGCGCGGCCTGCACTTCGTCGGCGCCGGCATCTCCGGTGGTGAGGAGGGCGCACTGAACGGCCCGTCGATCATGCCCGGCGGTCCGGCAGAGTCGTACAAGTCGCTGGGACCGTTGCTGGAAGAGATCTCGGCCCACGTCGACGGCGTGCCGTGCTGCACCCACATCGGTCCCGACGGCGCGGGCCACTTCGTCAAAATGGTGCACAACGGCATCGAGTACTCCGACATGCAGCTGATCGGCGAGGCTTACCAGCTGCTCCGCGACGGGCTCGGACTTACGGCACCCGAGATCGCCGACGTTTTCGCCGAGTGGAACAACGGCGACCTGGACAGCTTCCTCATCGAGATCACCGCCGAGGTTTTGCGGCAGAACGACGCCAAGACCGGCAAGCCGCTCGTCGACCTCATCCTCGACGAGGCAGAGCAGAAGGGCACCGGCCGGTGGACGGTGAAATCAGCGCTCGACCTCGGAGTGCCCGTGACCGGAATCGCCGAGGCGGTGTTCGCCCGCGCGCTGTCGGGTTCGGTGGCCCAACGCAAGGCCACCACGGGTCTGGCGACGGGCGATCTCGGCGAGAAGCCCAGCGACGCAGCCCGGTTCATCGACGACGTCAGCAAGGCGCTGTACGCATCCAAGATCATCGCCTACGCGCAGGGCTTCAACCAGATTCAGGCCGGCAGTGCCGAATACGACTGGGACATCACCCCCGGCGACATGGCCACCATCTGGCGCGGCGGGTGCATCATCCGGGCCAAGTTCCTCAACCGCATCAAAGAGGCGTTCGATGAGACCCCCGAGCTGCCCTCGCTGATCGTGGCCCCGTACTTCCGCAGCGCGATCGAGTCCGCGATCGACAGCTGGCGCCGTGTCGTCGTGACCGCGACCGAACTGGGCATCCCGATCCCCGGCTTCTCCTCGGCACTGTCGTACTACGACGGGCTGCGCACCGAGCGGTTGCCCGCCGCGCTCACCCAGGGACTGCGTGACTTCTTCGGCGCTCACACCTACGGCCGCATCGACGCCGATCCCGCCGCGCGCTTCCACACGCTGTGGAGCGGGGATCGCAGCGAGGTCGAAGCGTAGCTTTCCCTCCGCGTGCAGACAGAGAATCGCATTACCACGGGCAGTTCCGTGCGATTCTGCGTCTACTCGCCGGCTTCGCGTGGGCCCTGCCGGTGAAACGAGCCAACTAGAATCGGGCTGAGATGAAATTCCTCAACGGCCACAAGCCCGCCTACGACCTGACCTACAACGACGTCTTCATCGTCCCTGGACGCTCCGATGTGATGTCCCGGATGGACGTCGACCTCGCGACATCGGACGGCTCGGGCACGACCATCCCGGTGGTGGTTGCCAACATGACCGCGGTCGCGGGTCGGCGAATGGCTGAAACGGTCGCACGTCGCGGTGGCATTGTCGTTCTTCCGCAGGATCTTCCGATCTCCGCAGTGCAGCAGACTGTCGACTTCGTCAAGAGCCGTGACCTCGTCGTCGACACTCCTGTCGTGCTCTCCCCTGACGACTCGGTGTCTGATGCGACGGCACTGATTCACAAGCGCGCCCACGGCGCCGCTGTGGTGCTGTTCGAGGGACGGCCGATCGGCCTGGTCACCGAGGCCGGGTGTGTGGGAGTGGACCGGTTCACCCGGGTCCGCGACATCGCCGTGACCGACTTCGTCACCGCACCGGCAGGCACCGATCCACGGAAGGTGTTCGATCTGCTCGAACACGCGCCGGTCGACGTGGCGGTGCTGACCGAGCCGGACGGCACGCTGGCCGGGGTGCTCACCCGTACCGCTGCGATCCGGGCGGGCATCTACACGCCCGCCGTTGACGACAACGGCCGGTTGCGGATCGCCGCGGCGGTGGGGATCAACGGTGACGTCGGGGCGAAGGCGCGCAGCCTCGCCGAGGCGGGCGTCGACCTGCTGGTGATCGACACCGCACACGGACATCAGCTCAGGATGTTGGACGCCATCAAGTCGGTCTCCTCGTTGGATCTCGGGCTGCCGCTGGCGGCCGGCAACGTGGTGTCCGCCGAAGGCACCCGCGATCTGATTTCCGCCGGCGCTTCGATCGTGAAGGTCGGCGTCGGGCCGGGCGCGATGTGCACCACCCGGATGATGACCGGTGTTGGTCGGCCGCAGTTCTCTGCGGTGCTCGAATGTGCCATGGCAGCAAAGCAACTCGGTGGCCACGTGTGGGCCGATGGCGGTGTCCGTCACCCTCGCGATGTGGCGCTGGCGCTTGCTGCCGGGGCGTCGAACGTGATGATCGGCTCCTGGTTCGCCGGCACGTACGAGTCGCCGGGCGACCTCATGCGCGATCGCGAGGACCGAGCCTATAAAGAGAGCTACGGCATGGCGTCCAAGCGCGCCCTTGCGGCGCGCACCGCCGCCGACGACCCGTTCGATCAGGCGCGCAAGTCCTTGTTCGAGGAGGGCATCTCGACGTCGCGCATGGGTCTGGACCCGTCCCGGGGCGGCGTGGAAGACCTGCTCGACCACATCACGTCGGGGGTGCGCAGTACCTGCACCTACGTTGGTGCCGCCACCCTCGCCGAGCTACCCGAGAAGGTCGTACTCGGCGTTCAGTCCTCGGCAGGGTTCGCCGAGGGGCATCCGCTTCCAACGGGCTGGTAAGTCCGACGGCTGGTCGTCACCGGCTAACATGGATTTCACTCTTGACGCGTCTACTCGAAAGGGACCCCGTGCCGCAGGCACCCGTTGAGGCCGCGAGCTTGGGGGCCGAGCGGCCCGGCGACGGGCCGACCGAGGCCGAGCCCTCCCCTAGTCGGCCGGGCAACAGGCCCGGCGCGCTATCGGCCAGGACGCGATGACCCTCGCGTTCACTCTGCTCGCCTTGCTCGGCTTCGTCGTTCTGACCGCTGGCACGGCGGTATTCGTCGCCGCCGAATTCTCGCTCACCGCGCTGGAACGCAGCACCGTTGACGCCAACGCCCGCACCGGCGGACCACGCGACAAAATGGTGCAGCGAGCTCATCGCACCCTGTCGTTCCAGCTCTCCGGTGCCCAGGTCGGAATCTCACTGACCACTCTGATCACGGGTTATCTCGCCGAACCGTTGATCGCGAATCTGCTGAAAGAGCCGCTGCTGGCCGCTGGACTGCCGGACAACTGGGTGCCGAGCACGGCGCTGGGCCTGTCCCTGCTGATCGCGACCTCGGTGTCCATGGTGTACGGGGAATTGGTGGCTCAGTATCTGGCCGTGGCCCACCCCCTCGGGACTGCGCGGGTGGTCGCGACGCCCCAGGTGCTGTTCTCCATGTTCTTCACGCCGGTGATCCGGCTCACCAACGGCACGGCCAACTGGATCCTGCGCCGGCTGGGCATCGAGCCGGCCGAAGAGCTACGGTCGGCCCGCTCACCTCAGGAATTGGTGTCGCTGGTCAGAAACTCCGCCCGCCGCGGGTCACTCGATCCGGCCACCGCGGCGCTGGTCGACCGCTCACTGCAGTTCGGCGCGCGCACCGCAGAAGAACTGATGACCCCTCGGTCGAAGATCGAGGCATTACAAGCCGATGACACCGTCGCCGACCTGATCACCACGGCTATCGAGACCGGCTACTCACGGTTTCCGATCATCGAGGGCGACTTGGACGAAACCATCGGCATGATCCACATCAAGCAGGTCTTCGAGGTGCCCCCGGAGCGACGGGCCGCAACCCCGCTGTCCAGCCTGGCGCTGCCCGTCGCCAAGGTGCCGTCCACCCTCGACGGCGACGCGGTGATGACTCAGATCCGGGCGAACGGCTTGCAGACTGCGCTGGTCGTCGACGAGTACGGGGGCACCGCAGGCATGGTCACCGTCGAGGACCTCATCGAGGAGATCGTTGGCGACGTCCGCGACGAACACGACGACGCGACTCCTGACGTGCTGAGGACAGCCGACGGCTGGCGCGTGTCCGGGCTGCTGCGCATCGACGAAGTCTCAGAAGCGACCGGATTTCGCGCGCCCGAAGGTGAATACGAGACCATCGGCGGTTTGGTGCTGCAAGAACTCGGCCACATCCCCAAGCGAACCGACACGGTGGAGTTGACGGCATTCAATCCGGACGGGCCGTCAGAAAACCGGGTGCGGTGGCAGGCGACCGTTGTCCGGATGGACGGCCGCAGGATCGATCTGCTGGAGCTGCGTGAGCTTGGCCCTGACGGCAGCGCAGAGGATGAGGGCACTGATGGGTGACCTCTTCGGCGTGCTGCTGACGGCGCTGCTGCTCGCCGCCAATGCCTTCTTCGTGGCTTCGGAATTCGCGCTGATATCCGCTCGCCGCGACAGGCTCGAGGCGCTGGCCGAACAGGGCAAGCACAGCGCGATGACCGTCATCCGTGCCGGCGAGAATCTCTCATTGATGCTTGCCGGTGCGCAGCTGGGCATCACCGTCTGCTCGATTCTGCTGGGCCGTGTCGCTGAGCCCGCGGTCGCGCACCTCCTCGAGACGCCGTTTGCCCTCGTAGGCATCCCGGATGCGGTGCTGCACACTGTGTCCTTCATCGTGGCGATTTCGATCGTCGTCGTCTTGCACGTTCTGCTCGGCGAGATGGTGCCGAAGAACATCGCGATCGCAGGCCCGGAGTCGGCGGCGATGCTGCTCGTTCCCGCGTACCTGCTGTGGATCCGGGCGGCGCGGCCGTTCATCGCGTTCTACGACTGGTTCGCGCACGTCTCGCTGCGCATGGTCGGCGTGAAGGCCAGGCCCGAACTGGAGAACACGGTTTCGATGGTCGAGTTGTCCGAGATGATCGCCGAGTCGCGATCGGAAGGGCTGCTCGATCCCGAGGAGCACAACAGGCTGTCTCGGGCGCTGGAGATCCGCGATCGGGTGGCGGCAGATGTCGCCATACCGCTGGGCAAGATCCATGCAGTCGCCGTCGCCGCCGAAGGCGTCGGACCCAGTGTCGGCGCAATCCAGCGCGCACTGGCTGAAACGGGCTACTCACGATTCCCCGTGGTCAACGACCGCGACGAGTTCGTCGGCTACGTCCACATCAAAGATGTGCTGCCGCTGGTCCACGACGCCGAAGCGATCGTCGATTCGACAATGGTGCGTCCGCTGCCACGCGTCCCGGCCTCGATGTCGCTACCCGACGCGCTCTCGAGGCTGCGGCGGGACAACGCTCACCTGGCACTTCTCACCGCGCCCGACGGCAGCATGTCGGCCATGGTGGCAATGGAAGACCTGGTCGAGGACCTCGTGGGCACCGTGCGTGACGGAACACACCGTGTGTGAGGCTGCGCATAGCACCATCGACGAGGTCGTGCTCGACGAGCGCGACTGGACCACTCGAGAGCGCAGGCACCGCGAGCGCGTCGACGATTTCCTGCGGTCCTTCCACGCGCCGGCCTCCGAGCCCCATCCCGTGTGGGACTTCCTGTTCACGTACTACAGCCTGCGCCCGCGGCAGCTGCGGACATGGCACCCGGGCTTCGGCGTCGTGCTCGCCGGTGACTCCGCGACGCGCTATCTCGGCCGCACCGGCTACGGACGCACACCCGCGGGTGTCACCGTGACCCGTGAGTTCATGGCCAGCCGTGTCGAAACTGTGCGCTTCATCGCCTGCCTGCTGCGTGCGACAGCGTCGCGGCCGGCGCGACTCAACTGCTTCGGACTACATGAGTGGGCGATGGTCTACCGAGCGCCGACCCGGCGCCACGATCGGGTCCCGCTGCGGCTGGGCGCCGCGGACACCGATGCGGTTGTCGAATCAATGCCGTTGCGCTGCAGCCACTTTGACGCGTATCGCTTCTTCACCGAGCCGGCAGCCCAGCGCAACAGTGAGCAGCTGACCCGGGAAGGCCAGGTCGCCGCGGAGCAACCGGCGTGCATCCACGCGAACATGGATCTGTACAAGTGGGCCTTCAAACTCGGTTCGCTGGTGTCCTCGGAGCTGGTGATGGACTGCCTGGAGCTGGCGGCCGATGCCCGCGTGTTGGACATGCGCGCCAGCCCCTATGATCTCCGCGACTACGGATTCGAGCCGATCACCGTCGAGACCGCGGCGGGTCGCGCCGACTATGTCCGGGCCCAGCAGAACGTCGCTGATCGGGCCGCACCTCTTCGGGCAATCCTGGCCGACAGGTGCGAACTGCTGCTCGCCACCGCGGCGAGCCGCGCATACACCAGCGCTGGCGAATAGCGCCAGTTACCGCTGGGTAAGCTGGATCGACGGCTTTAGGGAGGAAACATGACCGACCGCGTGACGGTGGGAAACCTGCGCGTCGCCCAGGTGTTGTACGACTTCATCAACAACGAGGCGCTGCCGGGCACCGACATCGATCCCGACAGCTTCTGGGCGGGCGTCGACAAGGTCGTCACCGATCTGAGCCCCCAGAACCAGGACCTGCTGGCCCGCCGCGACGATCTGCAGGCGCAGATCGACAAGTACCACCGTCAGCATGTCATCGAGCCGATCGACCCCGACGGCTACAAGCAGTTCCTCACCGAGATCGGCTATCTGCAGCCGGAGCCCGACGACTTCACCATCACAACGGCCGGTGTCGACGACGAGATCACCACGACCGCGGGCCCGCAGCTGGTGGTGCCCATTCTCAATGCGCGATTCGCGCTGAACGCGGCGAACGCCCGGTGGGGCTCGCTGTACGACGCGCTCTACGGCACCGACGTCATCGGTGAGGACGATGGCGCCGAGAAGGGCACCAGCTATAACCAGGTTCGCGGTGACAAGGTCATCGCCTACGCCCGTCGCTTCCTCGACGGAGCCGCCCCGCTGGCCACCGGCGCATGGAACGAAGCGACCGGCATCAAGATCGACGAGGGGCAGCTGCTCGTCGAGCTGGGTGATGGGCAATCCACCGGCCTCGCATCGCCCGAGCAGTTCGTCGGCTATTCCGGCGAACTCGGCTCGCCCGCCTGGTCGGTGCTGCTGCGCAACCACGGCCTGCACATCGAGATCCTGGTCGACCCCGACTCTCCCGTCGGCGCCACCGATCCGGCAGGCATCAAAGACGTCGTCCTGGAGTCGGCCATCACCACGATCATGGACTTCGAAGACTCGGTGGCCGCTGTCGACGCCGAGGACAAGGTGCTCGGCTACCGCAACTGGCTCGGCCTGAACCGAGGCGACCTCACCGAAGAAGTCGCCAAAGGCGGCAAGTCATTCACCCGTGTGCTCAGCGAGGACCGCACGTACACCACCCCCGACGGTGAGGGTGAGCTGACGCTGCCGGGGCGCAGCCTGCTGTTCGTGCGCAACGTCGGCCATCTGATGACCAACGACGCGATAATCGACGCGGACGGCAACGAGGTTTTCGAGGGCATCCAGGACGCCCTGTTCACCAGCCTGATCGCGATCCACGGCCTGCGCTCCGGCGACGGAAACGGCCCAATGGTCAACAGCCGCACGGGCTCGATCTACATCGTCAAGCCCAAGATGCACGGACCCGACGAGGTGGCGTTCACCGTCGAGCTGTTCAGCCGGGTCGAGGACGTGCTCGGCCTGCCACCGAACACCATCAAGGTCGGCATCATGGACGAGGAGCGACGCACCACCCTCAACCTCAAGGCCTGCGTCAAGGCGGCAGCAGACCGCGTGGTGTTCATCAACACCGGCTTCTTGGACCGCACCGGCGACGAGATCCACACGTCGATGGAAGCCGGCCCGATGGTTCGCAAGGGCGCCATGAAGACGCAGCCGTGGATCTTGGCCTACGAGGACCAAAACGTCGACATCGGCCTGGCCACCGGCTTCTCGGGCCGGGCGCAGATCGGCAAGGGCATGTGGGCCATGACCGAGCTGATGGCCGACATGGTCGAGCAGAAGATCGGTCAGCCGAAGGCCGGTGCGACGACGGCATGGGTGCCGTCGCCAACGGCCGCCACCCTGCACGCCATGCACTATCACGAGGTCGACGTGTATGCGGTGCAGAAGGAGCTACAGGGCAAGACTCGGACCACGGTCGACGAGCTGCTCACCGTCCCGCTGGGCAAGGAACTCGCGTGGGCGCCCGAAGAGGTCCGCGAAGAAGTCGACAACAACTGCCAGTCCATCCTCGGTTACGTGGTGCGCTGGATCGACGCCGGCGTCGGCTGCTCCAAAGTGCCAGACATCCACAACGTCGCGCTGATGGAAGACCGTGCCACTCTTCGTATCTCGAGCCAGCTACTGGCGAACTGGCTCCGCCACGGTGTGATCACCGAGGACGACGTGAAGGCCAGCCTGCGCCGGATGGCCGCGGTGGTCGACAAGCAGAACGAGAAGGATCCGGAATTCCGGCCGATGGCACCGGACCCAGACGCCAGTGTGGCCTTCACCGCCGCGCAGGAGCTGATCCTGTCCGGTGCCGCGCAGCCGAACGGCTACACCGAGCCGATCTTGCATCGCAAGCGGCGCGAGTTCAAGGCAGCAAACAACGGTGGTTGATCCGATGACCAGTCAACGCAGCGAGCACAAGGGCTTCCGTGGGCAGGCATAGCATTCCCGACCCCGAGGACTCGGCCGGCGAAGATCAGCACGAGGAACCTCGGACCACGCGCTCCGGCGAAACCCGTGGCGCTGACGCGGATTACGGGAGCGGCTTCGGCGAGCCGGAATACGACTTGCCGGAAAACGATGCGCCACAATACCGCGCGCCGGAGTCTTCCGAACCCGACTATCGCAGCGACGATTTCGGCGATCCCGGCTTCGCACGGCCCGAACCTGACCCATTCACCTTCGACGAACCCGGCTACCGGAAACGGGAATACGAAGACACCGACCCCGGCGCCGATTTCGGCCTCCACCGGGTCGGGTCCTCGCCTCCGCCACCCGGTCGTCCACGCTCCGGCGCCCAACACGGCGGTGACTGGGACGGCGGCGAATGGACAGGCAGCCACCGCGCGGTGACCACCGGCCGGCGGGGGGTCAGTATCAGCGTGATCGCCGCGCTCGTCGCTGTCGTCGTAGTCGTCGCCGCGGTCATTCTGTGGCGATTCTTCGGCGACGCGCTGTCCAGTCGCAGTGATGTCGCCGCCGCCCGGTGTGTGAACGGTGAACTCGCCGTTGCAGTCGTCGCCGACCGCTCGGTCGCAGGCCAGATACAGACGCTGGCAGAAAACTACAATCGTGACGCTGCGCCGGTGGGCGACCGCTGCGTGAAGGTCGGAGTCACGTCGGCCGATTCCGATCAGGTGGTCAACGGATTCATCGGCCAGTGGCCCGCCGAACTCGGTGAGCGGCCGGCTCTGTGGATCCCGGCGAGCTCGGTCTCAGCGGCCCGCCTGGAGGCAAGCGCCGGTGAGAAAACGATTAGCGACAGCCGCTCGCTGGTCACCTCGCCCGTGCTGCTCGCGGTCCGGCCACAACTCAAACCTGCTCTGAGGCAGCAGAACTGGGCCTCATTGCCGTTGCTACAGACCAATCCCAACGCGCTGGACGGGCTGGGTCTGCCAGGCTGGGGCTCGTTGCGGTTGGCGCTACCGCTCTCCGGCGACAGCGATGCCTCTTATCTCGCGGCAGAGGCGGTGGCGACGGCGTCTGCACCCGCGGGGGAACCGGCTAGTGCAGGTATCGGCGCGGTGAACTCGCTGGTGGCGGGTCAACCCAAGCTGGCCGACAAGAAGGCGTCGACGGCAATGGATGCCCTGCTGAATGCCACCGATCCCGCGGCTGCACCGGTGCATGCCGTCGTCACCACCGAACAGCAGCTCTTCCAGCGCGCCGCTGCGCTACCCGACGCGAAGAACGTGGTGACCTCGTGGTTGCCGCCGGGACCGGTGGCGATCGCGGATTACCCGACAGCCCTGCTGGCCGGCGATTGGCTGTCACAGGAGCAGGTGGCCGCGGCCAGCGAGTTCGCGCGGTTCATGCGCGAGCCCGATCAACTGGCCGAACTGGCGAAGGCGGGCTTCCGCACCGAAGGCGGCACGCCGCCGCAGAGTGATGTAACCGACTTCGCGCCGCTTGGGACTCCACTGTCAGTGGGTGACAACGCGATGCGCGTCACGCTCGCCAACACGCTGACTGCGCCGGTGAAGAGCCCCGCGGTGACGATCATGCTGGACCAGTCGATGCCTGTCGACGAGGGTGGGGAATCGCGGCTGGCCAATGTGGCCGAGGCGCTCAACGCGCGGCTGCAGGCCTTGCCGCCGAATTCCGCGGTCGGCCTGTGGACGTTCGACGGTGTCGAGGGCCGATCCGAGGTGTCCATGGGGCCGCTGTCCGATCAAGTCGACGGCACGCCCAGGTCGTCGGCGCTGACTGCGGAGCTGAGCGGACAGACCGCCTCGGGCGGCGGGGCCGTCTCGTTCACCACACTTCGGTTGATCTACGACCAGGCCAAGACGAATTTCCGTGAGGGCCAGAGCAATTCGATCCTCGTCATCACCACCGGACCCCACACGGACCAATCGCTGAACGGCGCAGGGCTCGAGCAGTTCATGCGCGGAGCGGTCGATCCCGCCCGTCCGATCGCGGTGAATGTGATCGACTTCGGCTCGGACTCCGACCGCGCCACCTGGGAAGCGGTCGCAAAGATCAGCGGCGGCAACTATCAGAACCTCGCCAGCTCGACGGGTCCTGAATTGTCGTCGGCGATCGCCAACTTCCTGGCCTAGTGCGACGTATCAACACCGTTGCCGAAGGGGCCGAAATTGCACAGTGAATTCACCCCCGATCCGGCGCTGTACCCGTTCACCTCCCGGTGGTTCGACAGTTCACGCGGACGTGTGCACTACATCGACGAAGGCACGGGCCCGGTGATCGTGTTCTTCCACGGCAATCCGACGTGGAGTTTCCTCTATCGCGACGTCATCGCCGGGTTGCGCGATCGTTTCCGCTGCATCGCCCCCGACTACCTCGGCTTCGGACTCTCCGAGCGCCCGTCGGGGTTCACCTACCGGATCGATGAGCACGCCTCCGTGATGGGTGAGCTCGTCGACCACCTCGAACTCGACCAGTATCTGAGTATGGGCCAGGACTGGGGCGGCCCGATCAGCATGGCCGTCGGCACGGACCGGGCCGACCGTGTGCGCGGAGTCGTGCTCGGCAACACCTGGTTCTGGCCGACCGCAGAGTTGTCCACCCAGATATTCAGCAGGGTCATGGGCAGCCCACCGATGCAGTGGGCGATCACGAAGCGAAACTTCTTCGTGGAGAGGCTGATTCCAGCCGGAACCGCCACGACACTGGACGACGCGGTGATGGAACACTATCGCGGAGTGCAGCCGACACCGGAGGCGCGCGCCGGGGTGGCGCGCATGCCGAAGGAAATCCTCGCGGCCCGTCCGCTTCTCGAACGGCTTGCCCGCGACGTACCCGCCAAACTCGGATCGAAGCCGGCGCTGTTGGTCTGGGGCATGAAGGATTTCGCCTTCCGGCCAGGGCCGAACCTCCCGCGCATGCGCACCGCGTTCCCCGATCACGTCCTCGTCGAGTTGCCGAACGCCAAGCACTACATCCAGGAGGATGCGCCGGAACGGATCGCCGAGGCGATCGTCAACCGATTCGGCTGACAGCGCGCTACGCGAACGCGGCCACCGGCGGGCACGAGCACATGAGATTGCGGTCGCCGTACGCACCGTCGATGCGACGCACCGGCGGCCACACCTTCGGGCGGAAGGTCTTGCCGAGTGGATAGGCGGCCTGTTCGCGGGTGTACGGATGGTCCCAGTCGGACACCAGCAGGCATTCCGCGGTGTGCGGAGCGCCGCGCATCGGATTGTCGTCCACCGGCCAGGTGCCCGCGGCGACCGCGTCGATCTCGCCGCGAATCGCGATCATCGCCTCGCAGAACGCGTCGACCTCGGCCAGGCTCTCGCTTTCCGTCGGCTCGACCATCAGCGTGCCCGCCACCGGGAAGCTCATCGTCGGAGCGTGGAAACCATAGTCCGCCAACCGTTTTGCCACATCGTCGACGGTGACGCCGGTCTCCTTTGTGATGGTCCGCAGGTCCAGGATGCACTCGTGGGCGACCATGCCGTTCTCGCCGGTGTAGAGGACGGGGTAGTACTCGTCCAGCCGACGGGCAATGTAGTTGGCCGACGCTATCGCGGTCAGCGAGGCGGCCCGCAGCCCGCGCGCGCCCATCATCCGGATATAGGCCCAGCTGATCGGCAGGATCGACGCCGAACCGTACGGTGCCGCCGACACCGTGTACTGGTCGGACAGTTCATCGGCCAGCGGATGGCCGGGCAGGTACTTCGCCAGGTGCGCGCGCACTGCGACCGGTCCGACACCGGGACCACCACCGCCGTGCGGGATGCAGAACGTCTTGTGCAGATTGAGGTGGCTGACGTCCCCGCCGAACCGGCCCGGCCGGGCGAGGCCGACGAGGGCATTGAGGTTGGCTCCGTCGACATAGACCTGGCCGCCGGCGTCGTGAACGGCCGCACAGATTTCGGCGATGTCGTGTTCGTATACGCCATGGGTCGACGGATAGGTAATCATCAACGCCGACAACCGATCCGCGTGTTCGACCACCTTGGCGCTCAGGTCATCGAGGTCGACATCGCCGTTCGCCCGGCACGCGACAACCACGACCCGCATCCCAACCAGCGCCGCCGACGCAGCATTGGTTCCGTGCGCGCTCGACGGGATCAGGCACACGTCGCGGTCGGGCTGCCCACGCTCGGCGTGGTAGGCCTGGATCGCCAGCAGACCCGCGTACTCCCCCTGAGATCCCGCGTTGGGCTGAAGTGACACCGCGTCATAGCCGGTGAGACCCGTCAACCACGTCTCGAGGTCGGCGATCACCTTGCGCAGGCCGGGGGCGTCGGACGCCGGAGCGAACGGATGCTGCCGGGCGAATTCCGGCCAGGTGATCGGCTCCATCTCGGCGGCCGCGTTGAGCTTCATCGTGCACGATCCGAGCGGAATCATGCTGCGGTCCAACGCAATATCCTTGTCTGCCAAGGATCGCAGATACCGCATCATCTCTGTCTCGGTGCGGTACTTCGTGAACGCAGGATGGGTCAGGAACTCCGACGTGCGGGTCGCGATGTCCGGTCCGTCGAACGAGTTCGCCGCGGCTGCTCCGAACGCCGATAGCACCGCATCGACATGCTCCGCGGAAGTGGCTTCGTCGCAGGACACCGAGATGTGGTCGTCGTCGAGGCGCCAGACGTTCACGCCGCGCGCCTTGGCGGCATCGCGAACCTCCGCCGCCCTGGCCGGCACCCGCGCCAACACGGTGTCGAAGAACGCGTCGTGCACGACCTCGACGCCACCGGCGGTCAACCCCGCCGCCACGGCCCGTGCCCGGCCGTGAACCCGCCGGGCGATCGCGGTCAAGCCGTCCGCGCCGTGGTAGCTCGCGTACATCGCGGCCATTACCGCCAGCAACACCTGCGCGGTGCAGATGTTGCTCGTCGCCTTGTCGCGGCGGATGTGCTGTTCGCGGGTCTGCAGTGCCAGTCGGTATGCCGGCGCGCCGTCGGCGTCGAGCGACACCCCCACCAGGCGGCCCGGCAGTTGTCGGGCATGCTTGGTGTGCACGGCCAGGTAACCGGCGTGTGGCCCGCCGAATCCCATTGGCACACCGAATCTCTGGGTGCTGCCGAACGCGACGTCGGCGCCGAACTCGCCCGGCGGGGTGATCAGCGTCAGAGCGAGCAGGTCGGCCCCGATTGCGACGAGTGCGCCGCGTTCATGGGCCTGCGTGACCAACGCGCTCCAGTCGACGATCGCGCCGCTGGCGCCCGGCAGCTGGACGATGACCCCGAAAAACTCGCCATCGGGCAGGCCCTGCCGCAGGTCGGCGGCGACGATCTCGATGCCGAGCGGCTCGGCGCGGGTGGCCAGCACGGCGGCAGTCTGGCGGTACACGTCGGTATCTACGGCCAGCCTGTTCGACGGCCCGCGCACGGCGCGATGCAACAGGGTCATCGCCTCGGCGGCAGCGGTGCCCTCGTCGAGCATCGAGGCGTTGGCGACCTCGAACCCGGTGAGGTCACACACCATGGTCTGGAAGTTCAGCAACGCCTCGAGCCGGCCCTGGCTGATCTCCGGCTGATACGGCGTGTAGGCGGTGTACCACGCCGGATTCTCAAGAATGTTGCGGCGCAACACCGGTGGGGTGAAAGTGTCGAAGTAGCCCTGCCCGATCATCGACACCGCGACGGTGTTGGTGTCGGCGAGCGCCCGTAGTTCTGCCAACGCCTCATCCTCTGTGGCTGCAGGCGGGAGCTGATCCAGACCCGGCGCCACCTGATCTGCGGTCAGCGAATCGAGGATGCCCGCGGGCAACGCCTTGTCGGCGAGCTCGTCAAGCGAACCCACGCCGATCGTCTTGAGCATGGCCGCCACGGCATCGGCGTCCGGTCCGATGTGGCGGTCGGCGAAGGCGGGCTGGTTGTAATCGGGCACTGCGAGGACTCCAGACGCTAACGGCTGCGGACCGCTGGGTTCCTCTCCCTCTGTCGTCTGTGCCTGAGAGATTCGGCGCGAGCGCCTTTCCCCATGGGCGGGTAAACAGTGCGCTTACCGCTTTCCAGAGGCATCGGGGCCTGGCGCGGTCCGGGTGCCTGAGAGGTTGACGGAGAGGTGTTGCTCCTTCGGCGTCCGTGGCTGGCGGTCACGGAACTCTCCCGCACAAGGGCGATGCGCCGACGATTCTACCGGGGTGGTCACCCACCTGCGCGGGGAGACGCAAAAGGCCCCGGCACGCCGGGAAATGGAGCACTTTGCGTCTGCCGGCGACAGAAAAGTAGGGGAAACTCAGCCGATCTTGCGGTCGCGGTGCTTGCGCCGGGAGGCCAATTCGTCCTCGGGCGCGGCGATGGATTCACCGCCGTCGGCCCGCTCACCTGGGAAGTCGGCGATCGCACCGGTCAGTTCGCGCATCGCGCCGGAAACCGCGATGCCGAATACGCCCTGGCCACCCTGCAACAGATCAACGACCTCTTCGGCCGAGGTGCACTCATAAACCGTGGTGCCATCGGAGAACAGCGTGATGTTGGCCAAATCGCGAACGCCACGCTGGCGCAGGTGATCGACGGCGACCCGGATGTTGTGCAGCGAGATCCCAGTGTCCAGCAGTCGCTTGACGATCTTGAGGACCAAGATGTCCTTGAACGAGTACAGCCGCTGGCTGCCCGAACCGGCGGCGCTACGGATGGACGGCACGACCAGCGACGTCCGGGCCCAGTAGTCCAGCTGCCGGTAGGTGATGCCGGCGATCTGGCATGCACTGGGACCGCGGTAGCCGACGAGTTCGTCGGGTACCGAGTCGTCCGGGAAGAGGCCCGCCTGAACGGGTGCGCTGGTGACGGTGATTCCCGATTCGGCGGGACCGCTGGCCGAGGAAAGGTCGAACTCCTCTTGACGTGGCGTGTCTCCCACTTTCGAATCCTCTCGCCGGTCGAACTCGCGTCTGTGACCTGCATGGCAGCACGTTTGCCCAAGTCCGAATGTGTCGAGCATACGCTTTCGCCGAGCCCACGACTGCCCATCAGCAGGTCCGACTACCAAAGTATGGCTGCCCGATCGAGGGTTGGAAGAAACCCGCTCCGCGTGTCGAGGCCGACGAGACGTTTCCGTGACATTGAAAAGAACAAAGCCACCGAAAGACCGACGAAAACGCCTGTGAAAAGGCTACGTGGCCTTGAAGTCGTCGGGCGAAACGCTGTCGAGGAATTCCTTGAACTTTTCGACCTCGTCCTCGCGCACCGCACCAGTGGCTTCGTCGTCGTTCTCGTCCGGAATCAGCAGGCCGGCCTCGGCGAGCACCGCCTCCTCGACGTAGATCGGCACTCCGACCCGCAGCGCGATCGCCACCGAATCCGAAGGCCGCGCCGACACCTTGATATCGCGGTCGAAGATAAGGTCCGCGTAGAAAGTGCCCTCTTGAAGGTCGACGATGCGCACTTCCTTGAGCGAATGGCCAAGGGCGCCAATGACATCTCTGATCAGGTCGTGCGTCAGCGGCCGCGCGGGCTCGACACCCTGCTGCTCGAGCGCGATGGCCGCGGCCTCCGACTGGCCGATCCAGATCGGCAGGTAGCGGTCGCCGTTGGACTCGCGAAGGAGCAGCACCGGCTGATTCTGGGGCTGCTCCACGCGAATGCCGACCACACGAACCTCGCCCATCTGTGTCCGCCCTTCGACGCCGATAGCCTGCAAATGTGAGTCTAATCCTCAGCGATCAAGTACGTCGCGCACCGCCGACTTGATCAACGACGTGTGCAAGGTGATGGCCAACGCCGCCACTTCACGCGCCAGATCGTCGGCACGGTCCCTGGCCCCTGCCTTGCCGGCCTTGACCACGGGTCCGGCGATCTGTGCGATCAGGTCGGACTGGCGGTCGGCCGCCGAACGGAATGCGCGTAGATGGCGCGGCTCGACGCCGTACTCCGCGAGCGCGCGGGCGCATTGGGCGATCGTCACAGAGTGCTCGTCGAAGAAGCCGGCCTGGCCGGTGGTGATCACGCCAGCCTTCACCAGTGCAGTGAGAAGTTCGTCGTCGACGCCGGAACGGGTCCGCAGGTCCTCGCGCGACAAACGCACCTGCGTGGGCGCCACCGCCGATACTCCGGCCTGCCCGTGGTCGGCGTCGGGAATGTCGCCGGACACCGGCACCAAACGCGGTACGCCGTAAGCGGATCCGCTGTGTGGCAACTCTCCGTCGGGCAGCGCGTCCAGCTGAGCCTTGATGACCTTCAAGGGCAGGTAATGGTCGCGCTGAGCGGTCAGGATGAACCGCAGGCGAGCACAGTCATAGGCGGTGAACCGCCGATAGCCCGACGCCGTGCGCTCTGGGGTGACCAGTCCTTCGCCCTCCAAGAACCGGATCTTGGAGATGGTCACGTCCGGGAAGTCCGGTCGCAGCAGATCGAGGACCGCTCCGATCGACATCCCAGTCAGAGCGGGGGTGTCGGGCTGGCTCATTTACTCTTCGCGGGAGCGCTCATCGGCCACTAGCTGGCACCGTCGTCGTTACTTTTGGGCCCGGTGAGAAACACCAGGCGGAACTTGCCGATCTGCACCTCGTCGCCGTTGGCGAGCACCGCGGAATCCACGGGTTCGCGGTTGACGTAGGTGCCGTTGAGACTGCCGACGTCGACAACCTGGAACTCATTGCCTTCGAGTCGGAACTCGGCGTGACGGCGGCTCACCGTCACATCATCGAGGAAGATGTCGCTGTCTGGATGCCGACCCGCCGACGTGGTGGGCTGGTCGAGAAGAAACCGCGAGCCGGCATTCGGCCCACGCTTGACGACGAGCAGTGCAGAACCCACGGGCAGGCCCTCGACCCCCGTGACCGCACCTTCGGTGCCCGCCGCCGCCGGAGCGTCCAACTCGTTGAGGAAGTCCGCCCGGAAAACCGATGTCGTTTCCACGGTGACATCGTCAGACGTCTGGTCCGCCCCAGAATTCTGGTCCTTGTCCGTCACCCGCTGCTCCTCACTGGCCGCTGTGGCGATATCAAGCCAAACCCTCAGCCGAAATTCGTCTGGTGTCGACCGTACCGCGAGGTGGACTTCGTTGTGTCCACCACCGCCGGATCCGCCACTGGTTGGTATCCGGTCTGCAGAACCCTAACAACCCGTCATTCGGTCACGGTGGCGCGGTAGCCGTCGGCATCAAGCAGCTTGCCCAGCCCGTCTGCCAGTACGCCGGCGTCGACCTGCAGGTCCAGCAGCCAACCTCCCCCGTAGGGGTCGGAATTGACAAGCTGCGGATTGCCCTCCAGATCACCATTTACCGCAACGACTTTCGCGCTGACAGGTGCGTAAAGGTCGGACACCGATTTCGTCGATTCCACCTCGCCGAACGACTCGCCCGCGGTCACCTCGGCGCCGACGTCCGGCAACTGAACGAAAACCACGTCCCCCAGCGCCGACTGCGCGTAGTCGGTGATTCCGACGCGGACGGTGTCGCCGCCGGTGCGCTGCACCCACTCGTGTTCCTCGGTGTAGTACAGGTCGGCTGGGATTTCGCTCACGGCGCTCCTTGATTTTTGCTGACGGCGCTCATCATCACTTGACGGGCTGAGCGTATTGGCGAGGTTTCGGTTGCCGCAAGGCGGTGATATCTACCCGGTCGGACTGCTGCACCTCCACGGTGCCGCCGACCCGCTCGACGCTGTCCTTCGCACCGCCGGGGATGTTCATCGCCGCGGCCAGGGTCGGCGGATCACCAATCGCCAGAACCGAATACGGTGGGTTGAGGGTCACGCTGTCGGCAACCAGCGCGCCGGGGGCACCGGCTATCCAGGTGTCCAGACCCACGCGAACAGCCGATCCCCCGCCGCGAATCTCGATGGCTTCGGCCCCCGCGTTGCGTAGTTCATTGATCACGTCGAGCATGGTCTCGGCCGGCACGCCCGGGGTGGTGTCGGTGATGTTCAGCGTCACGCCAGGGCCGGTCGCGGGCACCGTGCCGATCAGAATCGACAATGCGGCGAGCCGGGCCTGCGCGTTCTCGATCGCCGCCTGATCGCTGGTTCCGGACGCCTGTAGTTGCGCCAAGGTGCGCTGTAGGTCGGCCACTTCGGTGTTCAGCGCCGCCTCGCGTTGCTGCAGCGAGTCCAGCAGGACGAGCAGATCGGCGGGGCGGGCGGTCTCCAGCGAATCACCCGATTCGGTCTGCCGCACCTGGGTGATGATCGCCAGGCCCAGCAGCACACACAACAGCATCGCGAGTGCACCGAACACGATCTGCGACCGGCCGCGCCGAACGACACCGGCAACGCCACCGCCGTGCAGGTCGCCGATCTCGGGCGGCGGCGCATCGGGCGGCAATTCGTGACGGCCGTGCTGATCAGCTTCGGCGGAATGCTGCGGTGACTCGTCACTCATCAGACGACGTCCCGACTCGTGCTCATGCGCCGAACAGTCTGCGCCGCAAGGCGGCTGCGTTTCCGAAGATCCGGATACCGAGCACCACGATGATCGCCGTCGACAGCTGCGTGCCGACCCCGAGCTGGTCTCCGACGTAGACGATGAGCGCGGCAACCAACACGTTGAACACGAAGGACACCACGAACACCTTCGAGTCGAAAATGCGTTCCAGGTAGGCCCGCAGCCCACCGAACACAGCGTCCAGCGCGGCGACGACGGCGATCGGCAGGTACGGCTGGACGAACTCGGGCACGTCCGGGTGAAAAACCAACCCCAGCACGATTCCGATGACGAGCGCGACGATTCCGATCATGTGTCAGGACTCATCACTGTCCAATCTCCTTGGCGAAGTTAACATCCCGAACCGGACTCGCCGGCAGCGTGAGCGCCTCGGACGTACTCACGCTGACTCCCACACCGTACGAGGCCTCCAGAAGACGAAGGCGTTGCAAACCAGGACTGCGCTCGAAGAGGTCCTGCACCGCGTGCGGCGGTCCGAGCACGAGGATGACGTATGGACTACTGATCGGTTGATTGTCGACCAGGATGCTCCCGCCCGCCTGCCGGATCGTCACGTTCGGTCCGATGCGGACGCCGCCAACCGAGATCGCCTCCGCGCCGCTGACCCACAGTGAGTTGACCACCTGCTGCAGGTCGCGGTCCAGGATCACCTGCTGGCTGCCGGGAACGCGCTCCTTGGACACGTCGCTAAGGTCCACGGACATCCCGGGATCGGTGACGGTGATCTCCAGACCCGGTCCGATCACGGGGGTGGCTGCCGCGGCAAGGTTCGACTCGTCAAGTTTGCCGAGCAGCACTTGGCCGCGCGCGTCACCCTCCAGGCGTTGGCGCTGTTCGGTATCCACCTCGGCCGCCAACCCGTCGCGTCGGCTGGAGGCGTCCGATACCGCGGCCTCAGCCGAGCGCACGCTGCCGGAAAGCACCTGTTGCGACTCTCGGACGCCGGGCGCGGTTGACCTGGCCTGGGCGACCGCGACGACGAACACCATTGCAATCAACACCGCGCCGGCGATCTGCCATGCCCACGACTGCCACCGCTTCCGCTGCTTACCCTGCTTTTTCGCGTCGGCTGCCGCCTGATAGCCCGGATCCAGGTGGTCTGACAACAACGAGCGCAACAGCGACGGCACCGGGATCAGCGTCGGTTTGTGCGCCACATGGGCGCTTCGTCCGGCTTCTGGGTCATAGCCGCCGAGGTGGGTCATCGGCGGCCTCAACGCCTTACTTTGGGCATGCGGCGCATCACCATTGAAACCTGAATCAGATACAACACGCCCGACCACAGGTACATCGCAAGGCCCCAGATCAGAAACGCCCACCCGCACGCGAGAATCACTCGGCTCCACAACGCATCCCACTGGCCGAGCAGGATCAGGGGGAGCCCGGACATCAAAGCGAACGTCGCCGCTTTGCCGATGTAGGTGACCGGCAGCGCGGTCAGTCCCCGGCTGCGCAGCAGTGGAAGCGTGGCGGCCAGCACGACGTCGCGCCCGAGCAGGGTCAGCACGATCCACCATGGCACCGACCCGTGGATAGCCATGGCAATCGGGATCGCGACCATGTAGATGCGGTCCACTGCCGGATCCAGCAGCTCACCGAGTCTCGATGATTGGTTGTCGACCAGGCGGGCGATCTTGCCGTCGGCCCAGTCCGAGAATCCGCTGAACATGAGCACGGCGACGGCCCACGCGTTTTCGTGCACCACCAGCAGCAGCCAGAGAAAGACCGGCACCAGCACCAGGCGCAGCGCGCTAAGCACGTTGGGCACCGTGAGTACCCGGGATTGTGACGTCGGCGCAGCCGCTGTCTGATGTCGCCGGCCCGGCGGCTCCTCCATGCGTAAAACCTAGCGGAATACCCCGGGCAGGCTCAGTGCCGACAAGGTGTCGTCGGCCAGTGGGTTGTCGTGGACCATGTATGTCCACGTCGAGGTCGGTCGCGCGAGCTTCGACAGGTCGATGCCGGGCTCGTCCTCGATGGACGGAGCGGTGTCGAAGGTCTGCTGTGCGGCTTCGATCGCGTCGGCCGCCAGCGAGGCGAATGCATCGACGGCCATCCGGTGGAACTCATCCAGCGGGTTCTGCCGACCGAGCGCACGCAGGTGAATGCTCTCCCGGATGTCGGCCAGGAACGCCAGGTGGTCCGCCCAGCCGCGGTCCAAGTGATACAGCATGATCAGTCGGCAGATCTTCTCGAGCTTCTCCTCACCGATGTCCTCCACCAGCGCCTCGTAGCGGTCCGGCGACAGGTCTCGCAGCTCGTCGCGCGCGGTCGGAGTGCGCAGCAGGGTGTCGCGGCGCTCCACCAGAATGGCGCGCTGTTGGGCGATCAGCTGGTTGTAGCGCCACGTTTGGGCGTGTACAGCGAGCAGTCGCCCCTCGGCGATACGTTGCGCGTTGTCGAGCTGGCTGGCCGCCCTTGGATTGACGATGCGGCCGTCGTCATCGGTCTGCATCGGCAACTTCGCCTGTTTCTCGGCCTCGAGGTTGGCGACAATCACGTCGTCTTCCCAACTGGAGAAGAACACCGACGACCCTGGATCGCCCTGGCGGCCTGCGCGCCCGCGCAGCTGATTGTCCAGCCGCTCGGTGTTGTGGCGTCCGGTGCCGATCACATGCAGGCCACCGAGTTCGGCGACCTCGTCGTGGTCGGCTTCGTCGGACCCGCCGAGCCGGATGTCGGTGCCGCGACCGGCCATCTGCGTGGACACCGTCACCGAGCCGAGCGCGCCCGCCTCGGCGATGACGGCGGCTTCCTCGGCGTCGTTCTTCGCGTTGAGCACGACGGCGGACACCCCCGCCTTGACCAGCCTCTCGTGCAGGTCCTCGGACTCGGCGACGTCGCGGGTGCCGACCAGCACCGGCTGGCGGGTCTCGTGGACCTCTTTGATGTGTTCGAGCAGCGCGTCGGTCTTGGCCGCAGCTGTGATGTAGACGCGATCTTCCTCGTCCTCGCGAATGTTGGGGGTGTTCGGCGGGATTGGCGACACACCGAGCTTGTAGAACTGGCGCAGCTGCTCGCCCGCGGCAAGCGCGGTACCGGTCATCCCGCACACCGTCGGATACCGGTCGATCAGGGCCTGCACCGTGATCGTGTCGAGCACCTCGCCGGTCTCGGTCGTCTCGATGCCCTCCTTCGCCTCCACCGCGGCCTGGAGTCCGTCGGGCCACCGCTGCAATTGCGCGATGCGGCCGCGGGAGGAGTTGATGAGGTGCACCGCGTCGTCACGAACGATGTAGTGCACATCGCGCTGCAGCAGCACGTGGGCATGCAGGGCGACATTGACCTCGGTCAGGGTCGAGCCGACGTGCTCCTCGGAGTAGAGGTCGATGCCGCCGAGTTTGGCCTCGAGCTTCTGCGCGCCGCTCTCGGTGAGGTGCACATTGCGGCTGTCGGAGTCGGTGTCGTAATCCTTGCCCTCGACAAGCTCGCCGACCATCCGGATGATCTCCACCCTCGGCATCTCGCGGTGTGAGGTGCCCGCCAATACCAGGGGCACCAGCGCCTCGTCGACGAGCACCGAGTCGGCCTCGTCGATGAGCGCCACATCTGGGTTCGGGGACACCAGATCGCTCACGTCGGTGACCAGCTGGTCGCGCAGGACGTCGAAGCCGATCTCGTTGACCGAGCCGTAGGTGACGTCGCACTTGTACGCCTTGCGCCGCTCCTCGGGCGTCGAGTCGGCGGTGACCCAGCCGACGGTCAGGCCGAGTGCCTCCAACAGCGGGCCCATCCACTCGGCGTCGCGGCGTGCCAGGTAGTCGTTGATGGTGATGACGTGCACGTGGCGGCCGCCGAGCGCATAGCCCGCCGCCGCGATCGCACCTGACAGCGTCTTGCCTTCACCGGTGGCCATCTCGACGACGTCGCCGGCGAGCATCCGCAGTGCCCCCTGCAGCTGCACGTCGAACGGTCGCAGCGTTGTGGTCCGCTTGGACGCCTCCCGCGCGATCGCCAGGAACTGCGGGATGTCGGCGGAATCGGCGAGGTCGTCCAGGATCAGCAGCTTGGCGGCCTTGAGCAGTTGCTCGTCATCGAGGTCGGCGGCCTTCTCGTCGAACTCTGACGAATCGCGGACCTGGGCCATCGACGAGGCCTGATCCCTGTCGGTGCTTGCCCCGAGCATCCGCCAGAACCGATTGCTGACACGACCTGAGGTGCGGGTCTTGGTCTTCGCCACAGCTTTACGGTACGCGGCCCTTTGCGGCGCAAGTCAGGCGAGATTGGAGCGACGCGGGTACGCCACCGTCGGATCGGTCAGTGCGTTGACGACGGCAGGCAGTCCGGCGTTGAACGCGCGCTCGAGCGCGGGCCGCAGGTCAGCCGGCGTCGTCACCATTTCGCCGTGACCGCCCAACGCGGCGACGACCTCGTCATAGCGGGTGCCAGGCCGCAGGTCCGCGACCACCGAATAGCCGTAGAGCGCCTCCATGGGGTGTTTCTCCAGACCCCAGATTCCGTTGTTGCCGATCACCGACACCACGTGAACTCCGTGGCGCACCAACGTGTCCCACTCCATGCCGGAGAACCCGAACGCACCGTCGCCCTGCAGCAGCACGACCTGTCGGTCGGGCCGGGCCAACTTGGCGGCCAGCGCATAGCCCGGTCCCGAGCCCAGACAGCCGAAGGGGCCGCTGTCCAGCCATGCGCCCGGCACGTAGCTGTCGATCACCCGACCGGCGTAGGAGCCGAAATCGCCCGCGTCGATCACGACGATCGCATCCCGGTCCAGCAGCGCGCTCACCTCGGCGTACACCCGCATCGGGTGCAGCGGCGTGCGGTCATCGGCCAACTCGGTGGCCTCACCGGCCCGCGACGTGGTCTCTGTGGTGCGCAGGTCGGCGATCCAGGCCTCGTGATCGGTGGGCGTCGCGGCCGCCAGAGCCGACAAGGTGACGGTCAGGTCCCCGTAAAGTCCAGCGGCGACGTCGCGCGGGGGTTTCCGCTCAGGTTCGACCCGGTCGGCCACAATGAGCTTGGTCTCGGCCCCGAACACGCCGCCGAAGCCGAGCCGGAAGTCCATGGGCACACCGATCACCACCGCAACGTCGGCCTCGCGCAATGCTTTCGACCGCGCACGTGAGAACGCAAGGTCGTGGTCGGCCGGCACTGTGCCTCGCGCCATGCCGTTCATCAACACCGGGATCCGCAGCACTTCAGCCAGGCGCAGCAGGGCCGTTTCGGCGTGTCCCCACCACACGTTGGTGCCGGCCATGATGACCGGCCGCCGGGCATCGGTGAGCAGTCGGACGGCCACGTCCACGGCATTGCCGTCCGGCTGAACAACCGTCGATGAACCCGCCAGCGCGCCGGGTCCGCCGCTGTCATGGGCCGCACCGAATACGTGGTCCATCGGGAAGTCGACGAAAGACACCCCCGTCGGCTGCCCGTCGGCGCCTGCCGCGGCACGCAGAGCATCGTCGATCAGTGGACCGACCGCGTCCGGCGACTGCGCAGTCGCGGCAAACCGAGTCAGCGGGGCGACGAACGGAACGTGGTCGATTTCCTGCAGCGACCCCTGGCCCCAGCGTGCCGCGGGCGCCCGCCCACCGAGCACCACCAGCGGTGACTGGTTTTGCTGAGCGGCGGCCATCGCGCTCATCCCGTTGGTGACGCCGGGCCCGGCGGTCAGCGCCGCCACACCGGGCACGCGGGTCACCTTCGACCAGCCCTCGGCGGCGAACGCGGCGGTCTGTTCGTGCCGGGTGTCGATCAGACGGACCTGCTCTGCCTGACATCCGTCGTATATCGAGAACAGGTGGCCGCCAGACAGAGTGAAAATCGTGTCGATGCCGCTGGCTCGTAGTCGCCGGGCGATCAGGTGTCCGGCGTTGACGGTCTGAGGTTGCGGAGCGTCGTTGCTCATGTGGGCAGCATAATCAGCGCATGCCGAACGCCTCGCATACGCAAGTACTCATCGCGGGCGCCGGCCCCATCGGCCTAACCGCAGCCATCGAGCTGACCAGGCGTGGAATCGACTGCCGCATCGTCGACCCACTCTGAGCACCGCCGCCGTATGCGAAAGCCGTTGGTGTGCAACCGCGTACGCTCGAAGTCTTCGAGTCCATGGGAGTGCTGAGGCCCGCCGACGTCGAGAATTACGAACGGACCGCCCACGCCGCGGTCGCGGTCGTCGACGGCCTGACGGCGCACCTGCGGACGACATTCGGTTAGCCGCACCGCTCGCATCGACGCTCACGCGCCCGTACTGCGGTAGCTTCGCCGCAGACTGCTTGGGTGTGATGGAGGTGTCGCTGCTTGAACACACAGTTCGAGTCGTCCATCGACTGGAGCCGCGAACTCGGCAGTTCCCTCCTCTGGATCCTGCAGACGTTCGTCATCGCCGCAGTGTGCCTGCTCGTCGTACTAGTGCTCGTCGCTCGCCTGACTGAATGGGGACGTCAGTTCTGGCGCATCACGTCCGGCTATTTCATTGGCAGGCAGAGCGTGCCGGTGTGGGCCGTCGTCGGCTTGCTCTTGCTGTCGACGATCGTTTCGGTTCGCATCAACGTGCTCCTCACCTATTACGTCAACGACTTGTTCACGGCGGTGCAGGTCGCGTTCCAGGGCGGCTCCAACGATGCGGCGCGGTCAACCGGTATCGACGGCTTCTGGGCATCGATAGCGGTATTCGGCGTCCTCGCAGGCTGCTACCTCGTACGGCTGCTACTCGATATGTATGTGACGCAGCGATTCATGATGCGGTGGCGAATCTGGTTGAGCCACCGCTTTATCGGCGATTGGCTCGGCGACTTCGCATACTTCCGCGCCCAGTTCTCCCGCCGACCCATCGACAACCCCGATCAGCGAATCCAGCAGGATATCGACAGTTTCACCGCGGGCGTCGGGGGTGATACGAACAACCCGATCTTCAACTCAGGTAACACGCTGTTGTTCGGCGCGGTGCACGCGGTGGTCTCGGTGCTGTCCTTCGGCGCAATTCTCTGGCGGCTTTCCGAACCCCTCACGATTGGCGGTCTGGTGCTGCCCAAGGCGCTGTTCTGGATCGTGATCGCTTACGTTCTGGTGGTAACGGTGGTCGCGTTCGTCATCGGACGACCGTTGATCCGGTTGAGTTACTTCAACGAACTGCGCAACGCAGGCTTCCGATATGCGTTGGTGCGGTTGCGGGATACCGGCGCCGCCGTCGGCATGTATCGCGGTGAGAACGCCGAACGCAGAATGCTCGACGGCCGGCTCTCGGAAGTCATGGGCAACTACCGCAACTGGTTGAACAGAATGATGCTGTTTTTTGGCTGGAATGTGACGATGAGCCAGGCGATCAACCCTCTTCCGTGGATCGTGCAAGCGCAAGCGCTGTTCGCGCAACGGATTTCGTTCGGTGACGTCTGGCAGTCATCCAACGCGTTCGCAGAGATACACAATTCTCTGTCGTTCTTCCGAAACGCCTACGATCAGTTCGCGAGCTATCGGGCGGTGATCATCCGACTGGATGGTCTGGCCGATCAGAACTCGCGAACAAGCTTGTTCAATGCGGTCGAGGCGGCAGGGTCAGATGACAATTCGCTGGAAGTGAACAACGTCGACGTCCGCACTCCCACAGGTGACCCACTCGTTCGCGGGCTCGACCTCAAACTCGATCCTGGCGAATCGCTGCTAGTCAGGGGGCCGTCCGGGATCGGTAAGACGGTGCTCCTGCAGAGCCTCGCGGGGCTGTGGCCGTTCGCCTCGGGCACTGTTCGATTTCCCACCGGCCGCACCGACGCGATGTTCGCGCCGCAACTTCCCTACCTTCCGCTCGGTGACCTACGTGCGGTGGCTTCCTATCCGCTCGAGAACGCGTCGGTCGGCGACCGGGAGATCCAAGAGGCACTCATCAAGGTCGCCCTTCCGCACCTCGCGATACGCCTCAACGACGTCCACGAGTGGTCGAAGACACTCTCCGTCGGTGAACAGCAACGGATCGCCTTCGCACGGATCCTGCTCAACAAGCCGTCCGTGGTGTTCCTCGACGAGTCGACATCGGCGATGGATGAGGGCCTCGAATTGATGCTCTACGAACTTCTGCGCACCGAACTGCCCGACGCGATCGTGGTGAGTGTGAGCCACCGCGCCACCCTCGAACAGTTCCACACCCGACAACTGGAGTTGGCCGGCGACGGACGGTGGCAGCTCGAACGACTCGCTACCGAGAGTTGAGACCACTGGCACGCCCGTCGCAGGTTGTCGAGGTAGGTTGCCCGAATGCAGGAAAAGTTCGCCCCCACACTCGATTGGGGAAATGAGCTCTGGACTTCGCTGATCTGGATCGGAAGGGCGTGGTTGATCGCGGCTGCGGTCACCCTGATCATCTGCTTCCTGCTGGGGCGCTTCACCACATGGGGCAGGCAGTTCTGGCGCATCACCGGCGCCTATTTCACAGGCGCCGAAAGCGTCAAGGTATGGGTCTGGCTCGGTGGGCTCCTGTTGTTGGTCGTTGCCGGCGTGCGACTGGATGTGCTGTTCACGTACCAGAGCAGCGACATGCTCACCGCGTTTCAGGCAGTGGCAGCGGGGATCGCAACCGGCGATGAAGCGGTCAAAGAGTCCGGGGCGGGGGGATTTTGGATGTCCTTGGGGATCTTCTCCATCCTGGCTGCCATCTTCATCGCGCGGCTACTGCTGGATCTCTATCTGTGGCAGCGGTTCTGCCTGGCATGGCGGGCGTGGCTGACGGACCGCCTGACCGGGGACTGGCTCGACGGTAAGGCGTACTACCGGGCCCGCTTCATCTCGGACAAGATCGACAACCCCGACCAACGCATCCAGTTCGACATCGACATCTTCACCGCCAACAAGGGGCCGCTGCCCAACGTTCCGTACACAGGTACCGAGAGCACACTGCTGTTCGGTGCGATCAATGCCGTGCTCTCGGTGATTTCCTTCACGGCGATCCTGTGGGATCTCTCCGGCCCGATGACGCTCCCACTGGTCGGATATGAGCTCCCCCGCGCGATGTTCTGGATAGGCATCGTCTTTGTCCTGGTGGTCTCCGTGATCGCCTTCTGGCTCGGGCGACCGATCATCTGGCTGTCGTTTGCCAACGAGAAGTTCAACGCGGCGTTCCGGTACGCGCTGGTGCGGTTGCGCGACGCATCGGAGGCGGTCGCTTTCTACCGGGGCGAGGTCGTCGAACGTACCGGCCTGCGGAAACTGTTCGCGCCCGTGGTCAGCAACTACAAGCGCTATCTGGGACGATCCGTCATTTTCAACGGGTGGAACTGGTCGATGAGCCAGGTCATCGTGCCCTTGCCGTACATTTTGCAGTTCCCGAGGTTCTACAGCGGCGAGATCACTCTCGGCGCGATGAGCCAATCCTCACAGGCGTTCTCCCAGATCCAGACCGGGTTGTCGTGGTTCCGGAACGCCTACGACCTCTTCGCTGGCTATCGGGCGGCGATCATTCGACTCGACGGCTTGGTGACGGCCAACGAAGAAGGCAGAGCACTGCCGGAGATCACGACAACTCCCTGTCGGGACGGCACGGTCCAACTCGACGACGTCGAGGTGCGCACACCCGACGGGAAACAGCTCGTCAAGCCGCTCGATCTCCGCCTAGAGGTCGGCGACACATTGGTGGTCACGGGCAAGTCGGGCACCGGCAAGACGACACTTCTGCGCAGCCTGGCAGAGCTGTGGCCATTCACCACGGGCACGCTCACCCGACCCTGCGGACCCAACGAGACGATGTTCCTCTCCCAGCTGCCGTATGTGCCGCTTGGTGATCTGCGCGCTGTCGTCAGCTATCCGAACGAAGAGGGCACCATCGACGACGAGACGTTGACGAGCATGCTCGAGAAGGTGGCGCTGCCACACCTCGTGTCAAGGCTCGACGAGGTATTGGACTGGGCCAAGGTACTTTCCCCAGGTGAACAACAGCGGATCGCGTTCGCCCGCATCTTGTTGACCAAGCCCAAGGCGGCGTTCCTCGACGAGGCAACCTCCGCGCTCGACGAGGGTCTGGAGTACCTGCTCTACAACCTGGTGCGCACCGAGCTTCCGGACACGATCCTGGTCAGCGTCAGTCACCGCAGCACAGTCGAGCAGCATCACACCCACGAACTCGAGTTGCTCGGGGACGGCGAGTGGCGGCTCGGGCGCGTGGGGGACGAACCGGTCCTGGTTTAATCCGCCGCGGCGACTGGCGCAGAACCGCTACCGACGTAGTTTGCTGCGCTAGCCTGAGGCGGGATGCCTTGGGTTTGGGGGTGGCTGTGCCCGAAACGCGCTACGCGCGAAGCGGTGACGTTCACATCGCGTTTCAGGTCATGGGCGCCGGACCGCGCCCCCTCGTATACGTGCCTGGTTGGGTGTCGCACCTCGAGATCGAGCTGGAGAACGGGCTGTCGCGGCGCTTCTACGAAGCGCTGGCGTCGTTCACGATGCTGATCCGATTCGACAAGCGCGGCACCGGGATGTCGGATCGGGTGATCGGCACAATGACACTCGAGGAGCGGATCGACGACATTCGCGCCGTTCTTGATGCTGCCGAGGTCGAGACTGCATCGTTGTTCGGGTTCTCCGAAGGCGGGACGATGGCCGCCGTCTTCGCAGCCCGGTATCCCCAGCGTGTCGAGAAGCTAGTCCTGTGTGCAAGCCACGCCGGGAAGGTCTCGGGCAGCCCCGACTTCCCATGCGGCTACGAAGTGGAACAGATGATCGACTGGATCATCGACGTTGTCGAAACACGTTGGGGTGCAGGTGATTCACTGGAACATCTAGCTCCGTCGTTATGGCGTCACAGGCAGGCCGACCGGGCCCGGGCCGGGCAGGCCAGGTTCGAGCGAATGGCAGCGACGCCCGGCGCCGCGCTGGCGCATCTGCGATTCAACCTCGGCAACGACGCCAGATCGGTGCTCGCGGATGTGCAGGCTCCGACGCTCGTGCTGCATCGCGCGGGTGATCGCTTCGTGCCACTGTGCAACGGCGAGCACCTCGCATCGGGCATACCCGACGCCCGTCTTGTCGTTGTCGACGGCGACGACCATTTGCCCTATGTCGGTGACGTTGGGTCGATCGTCAAAGAAGTGGAGCGATTTCTCGTCGGTACAACGGATCACGCCGGCGGGTTGCGTCGCCGCACCGACGCTGCCTCCGATCCACTGACGCTGCTCACCGCGGCAGAGCTTCGGGTCGCCGAATGCGTCGCACAGGGCATGTCCAATCCAATGATCGCCGATGCATTGAGCTTGTCCCGGCATACTGTTGAGTCGCATCTCAAGCGGATCTATACGAAACTCAGCGTCAGCCGGGTCCAGCTTGCCGGCATCGTCTCGGGGGGCCCGACTCGATGACATTGGCTGAGTTCGGGGATGCGCTCACGGGGTCGCCGCTCGAATACTCGCCGTATGACCATCGAAGAAAGCCTGCCCATCGGGTCCTACCTAATGCTCGAACGCGACGGCGGTGAGCAACTGCGATTTCTTGGTGACAGCCACATGCGGCTCAAAGTCGATGGCGCGGACACGGGCGAAGCGCTGTCGTTCTACGAGTATGTCTCGCAGCCCGGCGTTACCGGACCGCCGCAACACGTCCACCACGGCCACGACGAGACGTTCTTCGTCGTCGAGGGCACCTATGAGTTCACCTTCGGCACCGATCAGGTGACCGCCGAACCCGGTGCATTCCTTTACGTTCCGCGTGGCCGTCCCCACACCTTCCATAACGCGGGCCACGCGAGCGGCCGCATCGTCGGGACATTCGCGCCAGCCCGGTTCGCCGATTACTTCCGCGAGCTCGCCGAGATCATCGACCGCACCGGCGCCCCGCCGGACCGAGACGAATGGGCCGAACTCTACGGCCGCTACGATACGACGTTTCTGGACGACGCCTAGCGCGCCGCGGCGTGCGTGCCGGCGCGGCGGCCGAAGAACGAGCCTTCACCCAGCTGCGTTCCACTGGCGTAGCCCTTGCCGTCCTGAGCGATGTTCGACGCGCAGGCGCCTGCGGCGTAGAGGCCTCCGATCGCGCTGCCGTCCTCGCGCAGCACCTGGCCGTCGACGGACACGTCTAGCCCGCCCATGGTGAAGCCCGAGTACATCGCGACGCCCAGTGACAGGTCGAACGCCGCCCACGGGCCGTTGTCTTGTGCGGCAAGGTATTCCGGTTGCTTGTGGAAGTCGGGGTCCTCGCCGCGGGCGGCATGCTCGTTGTACCGATCGAGCGTTGCGGCGAGCTTGCCCGCCGGAATGCCCAGGGCCGCTTCCATTTCCGCGACCGTCTCGAATCCGTCGATGAACTTGATCAACGGCATCTCGGGCATCTGCATGTGCGCCTCGTCGACGATCAGATACGCCTGCTGGTCGGGTTGCTCCAACACGTAGGCCGATGTGCGTGAATGGTAGGAGTCCTCCGCGACGAACCGCTGCCCCTGGTTGTTGACGACGACACCGGTCAGCAGAATCTCCGGCGGGTAGGCGGCCGCGGTGATGAACAGCCCGTCGAGGTTCTCTGCCACGCCGCCGGCGGAAACGCCGAGCCGGATGCCGAGGCCATCGTCGTTGGGGTTGCCCAGAATGTAGGGCTCCACCTCACCATGGTGTTTGGTCTTCCGCTTCTGTCCCAGAGCCGGAGTGTGCTCGGCGACCATTTCGGCGTTCATCGCGAAGCCCCCCGCGGCGATCACGACCGCCTTGGCCTTGATCGCCCCGCTCTCGCCGAAGTGCTTCCAGCGGACTCCGACCACTTTCTTGTCCTGGCTGTCGTCGTCGACCACCAGATTGGTCACCCCGGTCTCGTATCGGATCTGCACGCCTTGATCGGTAGCTCGCTTGACGAGCAGGTCGATGACCATCGCGGCGCCGCCCAACTCCCCTGGTACCGGCACCGAATGTCCGCGCGGCGCGGGTTTGGCCTGCTCGCAGAACGGCCACACCTTCTCGTTGCCGGTGTAGGACAGCCCCTCGGTGCCTGGCGGCACCACCACCTTGCCTTTCCAGAAGCTGCGTTCGAACTGAAAGCCAAGCGCTTCAAGCCAATCGAAGTGCTCGACGCTTTCCTCGCAGTAGAGACGAATCTTGTCGAGGTCGGGGTCCGCCGAGACCGCGACGAGGTACTTGTACATCTCTTCGGCGCTGTCGTCATGACCGGTGGCCTGTTGTACCGCGGTGCCGCCGCCGAGATAGAAGTGGCCACCCGCCATCGACGCTGGTACCGCCGGCCGCAGCCGCCTTCTCCAGCACCAGAACGTTCGCTCCCGCAGCAGCGGCGCTGACCGCTGCGCAGCCGCCCGCGATGCCGAAGCCGATGACGAGGACATCGACCTCGTCGGACCACGACTCCACGCTGGCCGCGGTGACGGTGTCCGGAATGTCGAGACCGCTCACTGTTGCTCCTGTTTCACGTAGTCGAAAAACGTCTTGATTTCGCCGGGGATATCGGCGATCTCGATGTAGGGGACGCCGGCGTCGGCGGCGGACAGGTAGGCGAACCGCATGCCCCCTGGCATGACCCCCTGTTGCACGACGGGCGTGCCGTTGCGTTGCGCTTCGCGCAGCGCAGCGTCGAACGCCGCGGAGTCGAGGGCCTCGATACAGACGTGGTGCAGTCCCGGTCCGGCGGTGTCGAGGAACTCCGAGTACACGCTTTCGCCGCTCACCGGCGCAATCAACTCGAGCTGAGTGTCGCCTGCGTAGCTGAACGAGACGTGCGCGATGAAGTCGGCGGGCCGGCCGCGGAATGTGCACGTGTCGGGCGCGAAGTGGACGTCCGGTATCCGCACCCACTTCTTGGCGCCCAACAGCGTGGTCAGCGCTTTCTCGGTGGCGTCGAGGTCCCGCGTCACCCACGCAATCTGGACAGGTGTCTGGGCATGCATCGCGTCGAGGATATCCCCGGCCGCGCCCGATGGCTAGAACGTGTTCTAGTTTGGCTCCTCGCCGAGGTATGCCGCCAGGCATCGCTCGGCCATCCCGCGGGCCGCCGCGGGATCCGTCCCGAACTCGACGTTCGCCGCGCACCACTGCTCACCAGACAGCGCGAGGAAGCGACGACCGTCTTCGGTGACGATCCACTGTTCGCCGAACGACGGATCGATGGCCTCCCCGGTGGCCAGGTGGATCGCGAGCCCGAGCAGCATCGAATCCCAACCCATCCCGACGGCGCCCGGCCCGAACTGCTCCCAGTGGTCGTCGACGTGCGGCGATGTGCTCGATCACCAAGCGTGCCCGGTCCGGGCCGTCGGCGCTGACAGTGACGTCGATCCAGCTGACACCACCACCGAATTCCCAAGTCGCGGTGAAGTTCTTCGGCGGGTCACACGTCAGGACCGTTCCTCCCGCCTGACCCTCCAACTGGTAGGAGCCACCGACCGTCAGGTCGCCGGATATTGGCATCAACCATCGGGGAATGCGCTCGATGTTGGTGACGGCGTCCCAAAGGTCGTCCTGGTCGGTGTCGTAGGACTGACCGATGGTGACGACGTGCGCCTCCTTGGCATCGATGATGCGAGTGCCCAACTTGCGCTCGACGGCCTTGATTTGATGCTCGACGTCTACCTCAGTCATGTTGCCTCCCTTGGAGTCTACGTTGTCGTTTGCCCCGCGCGATCTCGGTTGCCAGGGCGTCAAGTCGCGGTGTCCAGAAGCGGCGGAAGCCATCGAGCCACTCGTCGACATCGCGCAACGCCGTGCCGTTGACGGCGTAGAGCCTGCGCTGGCCGTCCGGGCGTACCGAGGTGAACCCGTTCTCCCGCAACACCTTCAGGTGCTGCGACACTGCCGGCTGGCTTATCGAGAACTCCCCCTGGATCTGCGCACCAATGGCTCCCGCCGACAGTTCACCTGCGGCGAGCAATTCGAGAATGCGCCGCCGCACCGGGTCTCCGAGTACGTCGAACGCGTGCACCCCTCTAAAATAAAGCAGTGACTTATATAAGTCAAGCTTGAATTCTTTAGACAGCATCTCGGTTTGCAGCTCACCTTGAGGAGCGCCGCGTTACGGCTGTGATTGCGGCCCGTCACAAAGCCCTTGGTTCAATATCGACACCGATCAACACCTAAGCAGTAGGTGATGGCGTTCATGTGGCTCTAACGGGTTGATCGCACGCCACCTTGGCGCTGGTAATTAGCCCGTTAAGCGCGCCGAGCCCGCCGCGCAGATTATTCAGCAATCTCCTAGGGCGCCGGAACCCCGTTCATGGCACCGATGTCGCCCGACGCCGCGGAGATGACGTCCTGATGTGCCTGCTGGTTGGCGACGTGCCAGGAGACCGCCGCGGGGAACTGCCCCCAGGTGCTGTTGAACATTCCGACGATCGCGGCCCTGCCGTCTGGGGTGATGAAGTAGACCGGCCCACCGGAGTCGCCCTTCTGACTCACCACACCGTTGGCCATGGTGAACCAGCCGTTGTACACCGCCTGGATGTTCCCGCAACTCTCGCCGGTGATCACGCCGAAATGACACACCGGCAGACCGGGCGAGGGTCCTACGCCGGGATCGGACACCAGCACCAAGCCACGAGGCAGGACGTTGTTGACCACGACGTCGGGGGCCAGGTTGATCGCCTCCCAGTCGGTGATCTGATGATTGGTGTCGATGGTCGCGCCGTCGGGAGTGTTGTCGCGGAAAGAAGTTTGGTGCCCGATGAGTCTGCGTCCCCGGTCCTGCACCGTGCCGTCGCCGCGGCAATGGCCTGCGGTGAAGGCGACGCGTGCGGCCGGGTCGACGAATCCCAATGTGCACGCATTCGTGCCCTGGACGATCTCCATACCCGGAAACACCACGACACCGGGGTCGGCTTCCACCGGCACACCGGGTAGAGCCAGCGCGATGACCGGAGCCGCCACCGTCGCGAATACGCGTAACCAGTTCCGGCGCATCGCCGCCCCCTTGGTCTCAAGTCTGTAAAGGGTACCGACATATCGCCAGCCCCACAGGCCGAGTGGGAGAACTGACAACCCCGCCCGACCAGGCGCAACAACACGACGGTCGTACCTACTGTTGCCCATCGGCCAGGATCACGGCGGCGTTACAGAACGGCAACGACGGCACCGGCTGATCTCTCGGCGGCTGCGTCAGGAATCGAAACCAAGTCCCAACGCGTCGAGCGTGCGCAGGAAGACATTACGACGTCCCGCCGCATGGTCCGCGCGATCAAGTGACCATCGCGTCGCCTGGATGCCGATGCTGGCGAGTGGCTCGGGCGGGAACGGCAGCGGGCGCTCGCGCACCATCTGCAACTCGGTGCGCGGAGTGGGAGTGCCCTCGAGAAGATCCAGGCACACGTCGGCGGCGAACCTGGCCGCGCCCACCCCGAGGCCGGTGAACCCGTTGACATACGCCACCCGGTCGTCGCGCGCCAGACCCCAGTGCGCGCAGAACCGTGTGTTGGTGTCGATGGCCCCCGCCCAGCGGTGCGTGAACCGAAGGTCGTCGAGTTGGGGGAAGGTGATGAAGAAGTGCGCGGCGAGACGGCGATATGTGGCCGGCCGGTCCTCGTAGGCGGGATCGACCTTGCCTCCGAAGTGGTACACGGCGTCGTAGCCGCCCCATACGATGCGGTTATCCATGGTCAGGCGGTAGTAGTGAAACTGGTTGGCGCAGTCCCCGATTCCCTGCCTGCCCTGCCACCCGACGCGGGCCAGTTGCGTATCGGTGAGCGGCTCGGTGGCCAGCACGTAGTCGTACACCGGCACGGTGCGCAGCCGGTTGCGTCGCAGCAGGCTCCGGTAGACGTTCGTCGCAAGCACCACCTGGCGCGCCGTGATGGTCGCTGTTGCGGTGTGCACGCGCAGCGCGGGACCTTCGGTGTCGAGCCTGGTGGCGTTGGCGCGTTCGTAGATCTGCACGCCGGCATCCGTGCACGCTCGGGCAAGTTCGAATGCCAGCTTGGCTGGGTGGACGATGGCGCAACTTTCCGGGCTGAACAAAGCTGCGAGGTAGGTCGGCGAATTCGCCTGCGCCCGCACCTGTTGCGTATCGAGAAAGCGGCCCTCTCCGGAGTCCGCGGCGTGACGCAGCCAGTCGACCTGATGCGCCTCGGTCGCGACGGAGAGCATCCCGGTGCGCTGCCATTCGGCGTCCAGCCCGAGACGCTCGATGTCTGACTGCATGCCGTCGAGGTTCGCCATGCCCATTTCGTCGAGCCGGCAGATCTCGTTGGGCCAGCGCGACTTTCCGTTCTCGGCCCCATGCGTCAGGCTGGCGTCGACGAATCCCCCGTTGCGCCCCGACGCCGCCCACCCGATCCGGTTCGCCTCGATCAGGACGATTCGCCTACCGGGATTGCGCTCAGCGGCGTGCAGGGCCGTCCAGAGGCCGGTGTACCCACCACCGACCACCAGGAGGTCACAGGCGACTGGTGCGGTCAGTAATGGGTAAGCGGGTTTGGGAAGGTCCAGCCACATCGACCCGAAGGTGCTTGCCGCAAGCGAACGTTCGACCAACTGGGGGTCAACGGGGGCGTCGAAGACCGTCTGCACATCGCGGAGACTACGGCGCTGATGGCGGCGGCGTCGAAAAACCCTAGACGCGAACCTTGGCGGACCCCTCGTCGACGCGGCCTCGGGCCGGTTCCCAGCCGGGCGGACCGAACGCGTAGCCCAGCTTGTCCCGCCATCGTGACGCCCGCCGGACATCGCGGAAGATCGACACGTACTCGTGCGTCTGCAACGTCCAGATGTTGTAGGTGTCGACCTGCTTGGTCAGCCCATAGTTGGGGCGGACGTTCTCGGCCTTGAAGCTGCCAAACAGCCGGTCCCAGAGGATGAAGATGCCGCCGTAGTTCTTGTCGAGGTACTGCTGGTCCATGCCGTGATGAACGCGGTGGTGTGACGGCGTGTTGAAGATGAACTCGATTGGCCGCCAGAGCTTTCCGATGCGCTCGGTGTGGATCCAGAACTGGTAGATGAGATTGATCGAGAAGCTGGCGAACACCATCCAGGGCGGCACGCCGACCAGCGGCAGCAGCGCCCGCAGAAACACGTCGCCGCTGATGTTCCACTTCTGGCGCAGCGCAGTCGCGAAATTGAAGTACTGGCTGGAGTGATGCGCCTGGTGCGTCGCCCAGATCAGGCGGACCCGGTGGGCAATCCGGTGATAGAAGTAGTAGAGAACATCGACACCGACGATGGCGATGACCCACGTGTACCAGGCGGTGGCCGGCAGATGCCACGGCGCAACGTAAACGTAGAGCGCAGCGTAAGCCACCAGGGCGACGGCGTTGAGGACACCGCTTGTCGCGATCGATACGAGGCCCATCTTGATGCTTGCCCACGCGTCGGGCTTCAGATAGGCGCCCGCCGGGGCCCGCTCCGCCTCGTCATGCACCAGCTTTCCTGCGCTGACCCATTCAATGATCAGCAGGATCAGGAAGAACGGAATGGCGAACGTCACCGGGTCGTGCATCAGCGGCGGCAACACGTCCGAGAAAACACGTGACCAGTCCACCGTGACACCTCCGCAGGAAGTCTACGACCAGGTTGACTCAGCGGAAGCTGAGTACCTCGTTACCCCAGGCCAGTCTCAGATCACGGTCCAGATCGTCGACGACCCGGTCGGCAGCGTCGATCATCAGCGTCGCGCGATCATCCTTGCGGTACGGCCGCCAATCCGGATCCCCGGCCGGGGCTGACGGCTTGCCGTCGACCGCGAACCTCAGCCAGCGAGAACGGATTCGGGCCGACACCGTCTTGCCGGCCTTGAGCCCGCCCAATTTGAACGTGGGGTCCTTGGGACCGGCTACGAGGTTGCCCCACACGTACGGCAACTCGGTGGCGTGGGCGGCACCGAGCCGCAGCAGGCGCAACATCGGCGTCGCGAAGTCGAAGCGGTAGAGGTACACGGGTGCGACGTCGCGGTGGCCCTCGGCAAACCAGATCGAGGGCATCCGGAAGCCGATGTCGCGTGCCACTCCCATGCCGATCGTCTTGGGCCGGCCGCGGTAGGCGGTGCGGATCTGAGCTTCATTGGGAAGCTGCAGAGCCGGCTGCTCGGCGGCGATCTCGGTGAACATCGCCCGCAGGGCCTGCGGGGTGATCGGCATGAGCGGCGACTTCATCCAGCGGAACAGCGCGGCCTCGTGTTTGTTGGTGCCGATGATCAGCGGGACCGGATGCGTGCGCCCCTCTCGGGCCAGTTTGACCGGATGGGCGGGCACGATGTCGCCGTCGATGATCGGGGCGAACGCCAACGTCCCCGGCGAGCGGACCGGCACATCGTCGAAGACGTGCTTGGAGGCTAAGAGAATCGCGTCGATCGGGATTTCGGGCAGGCGCTGGACACCGTCGCGTCCGACGCCCAACGCGTCGAGGAACAGGTCGGCCACGCGCCCGGCGCGATCTCGGTCGTAAATCGATGTGGCGGGCGAACTCTGGGCGATCGCCGCGGAGAACAGACCGGCCGCGGCTGGGCTGGCCAGCAGCGTGGTGACGATGCCGCCTCCCGCGGATTCGCCGAACAACGTGACACGGCCCGGGTCTCCCCCGAACCCGGTGATGTTGTCGCGCACCCACTGGAGCGCGGACAGCACGTCGCGCAGCCCCAGGTTGGTGTCGAAGCCGTCGCCCAATGACGACAGGTCCAGAAAGCCCAACGCGCCCAACCGATAGTTGAGGGTGACGATCACCGCGTCTCCGCTGCCTGCCAGGACGCCGCCGTGATACAGCGACTGCGCCGACGAGCCGAGGATGTAGGCGCCGCCGTGCACCCAGACCATGACCGGCTTCCCGTCGCCCGCCTCGGTGTCCGACGACGCCCACACGTTCAGCGTCAGGCAGTCATCACCTTGCGGCGCGCCGAGATCGATGGGAATTCTCGGATCGGTGGGTTGGGGGCAGACGGACCCCACCCGGGTCGCGTCAGCGGGTTCCGACCAGCGGTTGGGCGGCTGGGGTGCCCGCCACCGCAATTCTCCCACTGGCGCCGCGGCGTAGCGAATTCCCTTCCACGCCTTGACCGTTCCGTTGTCGACACCACGAACGGGACCGTAGGTGGTATCGACGACCGGCCGCTCGTCTGCAGCGCGTCGCGTGTTGGCCTCCGCCGTCACCGATTGGCCTCCTCAAGCCGATGGGACACAACCACTCCACAGTACGTGCGAGTACCGCACGCCGTTCCTATGGAATGGTATATATGGTGGTGTGAGTGTCACATTTCTACCGCAGCGGACCCGCACCACCGAAAAGCTGCGCCGTCGCATCGTCGCGGACTTCGAGAAGGGCGCGGGTCGTCACGACGATCCGGCGGTCTACGGTGGGCCGCCCGGCGACCCCGGCCTGATCGGGCCGGACAGCATTTCGTGGGAGATCAACGCCGACCTGGCCTCGGTCTCCCAGGCCGGGTTGCCCGCGATCGTCCTGGAGATCCTCCATCCGTCCGTGGTAGCAGGCGTCCAGGATCTGTCCAACTATCGACAGGACCCGTTCCAGCGCGCCCGCGCCACTCTTGGCTACGTGCTGACCACCACGTTCGGCAACACCGAGGCCGCCACCCGCCTCATCGAGCGCGTCAAACACGTGCACGCGTTCGTGACCGGCACCCGCCCCGATGGTGTGCCGTACCGCGCGCTGGATCCCGAGCTGATCGCCTGGGTGCACACCTGCATCCCGTGGATGATTCTGCGGACGTACGAACACACCAAGCGCCCGCTGTCGCGAGAAGAGCAGGACCGCTACCTTTCCGAACAAGCCGTGATCGGCAGGATGGGCGGCGCGGACTGGGTGCCGACGACGGCCGCCGAACTCGCCGATTATGTCGAGGCGATGCGACCGAAGCTCAACGTGAACGCGCAGACACGGGAGTTCATCGACTTCCTGATGACATCGCCGTTCTTTCCCGACCTGCCCGGCCCGGTCGATCGCCAGCTACACCGCTTCACCATCTACGCCGGCATGAGCCGCGCACCCGCATGGGCGCGCGAGCTCATCGGGTACGACCGTCCATCGGCGCTGACCCGCCGACTGATCGAGCCCGCCCTGCATCTCGACGCACGCCAATTGCGCTGGGCGTTCGGGACGCCGCGGTATGCCCAACTCGCGCGCGCACGTGCTGCGGGTGTGCGGCCGAAGGTCGCCGCATCGTGATCGACGCCCAGCTGATCGAGGTCGTCGGAGGCGCGTCGGTGGGCGGCAGAGTGGACGAAGCGGCCGACCGGACCAGTCAGCGCATTCTCGACGCAGCTCTGCAGGAGGCGGCAACTGTTGGGCTGCAACGGATTACGGTTGAAGACGTGGTCCGGCGTGCGGGCGTTTCACGGATGACGGCCTACCGCCGCTACCCCCGGCGTGACGATCTGGTCGAGGCGCTCGTTCGCCGGGAGACGCAACGGTTCCTCGGCGCGGTCGCCGATGCCATCGACGCCACCGGCGATCCACATGAAGGGGTCGCCGAGGCGTTCATCGCCGCGGTCACCTTCGCGCGCGAGAATCCGATGCTTCGCCGCGCCGGACAGGTCGAGCCGGCCCCGATCGACTCGGCAGAACTGTTGAAAATGGGATCGGCGTTCATCGCCAACTACATCCACGGAGATGCTGCAGGCCGACCGTCGCAACAGATCCGGTGGGTCGCGGACGTGTTCGCGCGGCTGTTCTTCACCTATATCTCGCTGCCACCGACCGACCCGGACTTCGGCGACGACGCCGAACTACGGCGGTTCGCACATGAGGTGCTGACGCCGATGGTCGAGCGCGCCATCTGAAAGCGATGGCATAGCTTGGTGCCGTGCGGAAGTGGGCGCTTCTTGCGGGCGCAATCTCCACCGAGGTCGCCGCGACGCTGTCTCTGCGTGCAGCTGTCGACCATTCGGCGTGGCTCGCGGTGGTCGTCGCCGGCTATGTCGCCTCCTTCATCCTGCTGACAATGGTGCTGCGAGCCGGCGTACCGGTCGGGGTCGCCTACGGAATTTGGGGCGCGTTGGGCACCGCGGTCACCGCGGTGCTCGCCGCCGTGCTGTTCGGTGACCCGTTCACGTGGCCGATCGTCGCGGGTATCGGGCTCATCATCGCCGGGGTGCTGCTTGTCGAGTTCGGATCGCATCGAGCAGAAGCGGCGGCCGAGTCGTGATGTGGCTGGCGCTGGCGGGCGCAATTCTCGTCGAGGTGTTCGCGACCTTGTCCTTGCGCGCCTCGGACGGCTTTCGCAAGAAAGCGTGGATCGTGCCCGTCGTCGCCGGCTATCTGGTGTCCTTCTATCTGCTGTGGGTGTCGCTGGGACTGGGCATGCCGGTCGGCATCGCGTACGGCGTGTGGTCGGCTTGTGGCGTCGCGTTGGTGGCGGTCATCGCGCGGTTCCTGTTCGACGAACCCTTGACGCCGATGATGGGTCTCGGTATCGCGCTCATCGTCGGCGGCGTCCTCACGATCGAGATGGTCGGGGCCGCGCACTGAGTGCACCGGCGAGTGCGATCACCACCAGTCCCGCAACAGGAACCGCCAGCAACCCGACCCGCAGGCTCGTCGCGTCAGCGACGACACCGACGATCAACGGCGCACCGAAGAAGCCGATCCGCATCAGCCACGTCACCACCGTCAGTCCGCTACCCGGACGCAGACCCGGCAGCTGGTCGGCGCGATGCATCGCCGCCGGGATCAGCGTTGCGACTCCGAACCCCGCTGCGGCGAACCCCGCAATCGTGCCAGGAACCGACGGAAAAGCCAGCGCCGCACCCATACCCGCTGCCGTGATGACGCCACCGGCGCTAACCACCGTGCGTTCGCCGAATCTGTCGACAAGGCGGTCCCCGATCAGCCGACCGATCAACATGAATCCAGCCAGCGCGACGTAGCCGAACACCGCCAGCGCACCGGGGGCGCCCAGGCTGTCACGCAAATACAGTGTCGCCCAGGAACTTCCGGCATCCTCGACGGTGGCCCCCGCGACGGCGATGACGACGAGCGCGAGCAGCGTCACATACACGGCGATCCCCGCATCTCCCCCACTGCCGGTGCGTGCCGAACGATGATTGTCGTGATCGGGACCCTTCAACAGGTAGGGGTAGGCGATCAGGACGAGTCCGGAGAAAACAACCGCTGCGAACGTCAAATGTGTTGCCCGAGATATCTCCAGCGCGATCGCGGCGGCGCCCATCAACCCGCCGATGATGGCGCCTGCCGCCCATACGGCGTGAAACGAGTTGATGATCGATCGGCCATAGGTGCGCTGTAGCCGCAGCCCGTGCGCGTTCTGAGCCACGTCGGTGATCGCATCGGACGCTCCTGCGACGAAGAGCGCCGCGGCCAGAAGCACCGGGGTGCCTGCCAGACCCGCCACGAGAACGAAAACCGCTATGCCGAGAGTGCCGACGACCGCCACACGCGACGACCGGTACCGCCGTATCAGAGTCGCGGCGGCGAGGCCTGCCACCAATGCGCCTGCGGAGAACGCTGCGATCGCCGCGCCGTACACCGCGTTGGACAGGTGCAGATCGGCCTTGATCTCGGGGTAGCGCGGCAGCAGATTGGCGAAGATCGCCCCGTTGCTCAGGAACAGCGCCGCGACGGCGACACGGGCCTTTCGATGCTGCGCCACAACCACGTCCAGCGGTTCGGGCGCCATGCCCCGGACACTACAGAAATGCGTGGTGCGGGCCGGCTTGGAGCGCACCCGCCGGCCGCACTCAGCTGGTGACCCGGCTCAGCCGTTCGCTCGTCTCCCACAGATCGAGCGCCTTCTCGCGGTCGTAGGAGTCGGCCGATGATCGGATCGGCCGCTTTCCTTCGAAGTACGCGCCGGTGACGTCGTCGAACCCGGGATCGCAGACCATTGCCGCAAGGCGGGCACCGGAGGTGCGGGTGCTGTTGACGTTCGGAAGAACGCGCAGCAATGGCAGCACGTACCGCCATGCCCACCGCTGAATTGGCGGGTAATCGCGGGCGAGACCGGACCCCGGCATGAGGCCGGGATCGAAGGCGTTGACGGTGACGCGGTCGGCCCCCCGCCCGAGTCGGCGGTCGAGTTCGTAGGTGAAGAGCACGTTGCACAGCTTCGACGTGGTGTACCGGCGGCGGCCCTCGGTGGAGTCGTCGACGTCCGCGGCGAGCGCAAGGTCGGCTGCGTGGGTGTATTGCGGCGACGGCATACCCGTGTGCTTGGCCGGATCGTGGGTGCCGCTGCTGACGACGACGATGCGTGCCGGTCGAGCGAGGTCGGCGAGTAGGTCCTGCACCAGGGCGAAGTGCCCGAGGTGGTTGACGCCGAACGTCATCTCCGTTCCGTCGGCGGTCCGCTCGGTGCCGGTCACCACCTGAACCCCGGCATTGCAGACGATCGCATGCAGCGGCGGCAGCCCGCGGCTGCGGACGTCGTCGGCGAAGCTGCGGACCGACGTCAGAGAAGCGAGATCCATCTCGAGGACGGTGCAGCGCCCGGGGTGACCACTCCGTTCGACGGCCTGCGCGCCACGAGCCGCGTCGCGTACCGCGAAGACAACATGCCAGGACGGGTCGCGCGTCAGCAGCGACCGGGCGCATTCCAGCCCCAGTCCGGCGCTGGCGCCGGTAATGATCGCGGTTCGTGTGGTCATTTGTCCTCCAGGAGAATCGGGATGAGGGCGGTCATCGTCTGGTGCAGCCGTCGGTACATCTGTGCGACGTCCGTGGTGTCAGGTTCGAGATGTTCGGCGAGGAAGATTCCGTCCGATAGCGCGACCGCGACGGCGGCGAGCTCGGCGATGACACGTTCGGCCTTCTTCGGGGACACGTCGGCGGGCAGCAGCTGGCGGACCGCGTCGCGGAAACCGGCTATCGCCGTGTCGCGGACTCGGCGCACCACGTCGGCGACCGCGGGGTCGGCGCTGCGCTCCAACGAGAGGAGAAGGAACAACCGCATGAAGTCGGGATGCCGCGCCTGCTGATTCGCCAGTTCGGTCAACTGCGCTTCGATGTCGGCCTTGGCCGATATCGCTGCGAAGAATCGCTGCGCGCCGCGTTCCATGACTGCTGCCAGCACGCCGTCCTTGGATCCGAAGTGCCAGTAGATCGAGCTGGGCGGCAGACCACACGCCTTGCGGATGTCGCTGATGGACGTCGCCGCGTACCCGCGGCTGCCCATGAGCTTCTCCGTCGCGTCGAGGATCTGCTCGCGGGACTGTTCGCCCTGTTGCTGCTTCTTCGTGGGCATACGCTCTGTAAGGATCATTACAGACAGACCCTAGCATCATCGCGAGTGGGAAGCCACTCCGAGATTTCGCGATGTTCTTCGCAGTCGGTTCACGCTCGACGAACCAGTGGCAGGCTGAGCCGATGACGATCCCGGCGCAGGCGGACGAATTGATCGGCCTCTTCCCGCCGGGCACCGGGACCGATGCCGACGGCACGCTCATGATCGGCGGTTGCCGCCTCGACGACGTGGCGCAGCGATTCGGAACCCCCGCGATCGTCGTCTCCGAAGACTCATTGCGTCAGCGGGCCCGCGACTATCTGAGGTCCTTCCGCAGTCGCTGGCCGCGCTGCGACGTGGCGTTTGCGTCGAAGTCGTTCCCGTGCACCGCCGTTCAGCGGGTGATGGTCGAAGAAGGCCTGCACATCGACGTCGCAGGCGGCGGAGAGATCCTGACAGCGATCAAGGCGGGCGCGGATCCGGCGCGGCTCGTGCTGCACGGAAACGCCAAGTCCGATGAGGAACTCGAACTCGCCGTGAACCGCGGCGTCGGCCTCGTCGTGGTCGACAACTTCGACGACATCGACCGGCTCGAGCGCATCGTGCCCATCGGGCATCAGCAGCCGTGCCTGGTCCGGGTGATTCCCGGCGTGGCGGCCGCCACCCACGCGTCACAGGCGACCGGGACACGCGGGATCGAAGTTCGGCCTGATGCCCGACGACGCCCGTGCCGCGATCGCGCGGATCGACCGCAGCGCCAAGATGCGGCTCGACGGTGTGCACACCCACGTCGGCTCGCAACTGCTCAACGTCGAACAACTTGCGCAGGCGGTCGAACCCATCGCCAAGCTCGGCACCTTCGAGGTCTACGACCTCGGTGGCGGCCTCGGGGTGCGCTACACCTATGACGAGCACCCGCCGACACTCGACGAGTACGCCGATGCGATGGTGACGCAAGCCAACGCGCTGCTGCCCGAAGGCAGCCGCATCATCGTCGAGCCCGGCCGAAGCATGGTCGCCAACAGCGCGTGCACGCTGTATCGCGTCACGACCTTGAAACGCGGTGTCGTCACCCACGTCGCGGTGGACGGCGGCATGGGCGACAACCTCGAGGTGTCACTGACCGGCCAGCGGTTCGAGGCGACGATCGTCAACCGGGTGGGCGGCGGCGAAACCGTCAGCGTGGTCGGTCGGCATTGCGAATCGGGCGACCAACTCATCGACGGTGTCTCGCTACGCGAGCCGTCTGTCGGCGATCTGCTGGCGGTGCCGGTCACCGGGGCCTACTGCTACACGATGTCCAACCAATACAACGGCGCCCGCCGCGTTCCGGTGGTGTTCACCCGCGACGGCGCGGCGCGGCTGGTGGTTCGCCGCGACACATGGGATGACCTTTTGATGCGCGACATCGACTGACGGCGGGCAAGATGGCCACATGGCCGACCTTCCGGAGTCACTCGTCGATTTGGCGCGACGCTACGGCGTCGCAACGGAATACGAGGACTGGACCGGTAAGCACATCACGGTCGGGGAATCCACGCTGGTCGGTGTGCTCGACGCCCTCGGTGTACCGGCCGCCACGGAATACCGCCGCGCCGCCGCACTGGCAGAACACGATCGCGACCACTGGTCTCGCCCACTACCGCCGGTGATCGTCGGCCGCTCCGGGGCGACGTCGTCGTTCTGGGTGCACGTCACGCACGGCGAGTCGGTGCGGTTGTGGATTCGGCTGGAGGACGGGTCCGTCAGGACGGGCTTGCGTCAGCTGGAAAACAACAGGGCCCCTTATGATCTCGACGGTCGCCTGATCGGCGAGGCCAGCTTCGAGTTACCCGCCGACCTGCCCCTGGGATATCACGAACTGCACCTCCAACTGGGGTCGTCCGACATCAGTTCCCCTATCGTCGTCTCCCCCGCGTCGTTGGAGCCACCGGCGGGACGGACGTGGGGCCTGGCCACGCAGCTGTACAGTGTTCGATCGCAAACATCTTGGGGCATCGGCGATTTGACCGATCTCACCGATCTTGCCGTGTGGTCGGCGGCCCGGCACGGTGCGGGTTTCATCCTGGTCAATCCGCTGCACGCCGCCGCCCCCACCGCGCCGATGGAACCGTCGCCGTACCTGCCGACCTCGCGGCGATTCGTCAACCCGATATACCTGCGAGTGGAAGCCATCCCCGAGTTCGCCTACGTCACTGGGCGCGGGCGCATCCGCAAGGCCCGGGAGTACGCGCAGGCGCGCGCGCAGAAGTCGCGCCTGATCGACCGTGACGCCGTATGGAAGCTCAAGCGCTCCGCCCTGGAGGCGGTGTACCGCGTCAAGCGATCCGCGGGCCGGAACCTCGCGTATGACGCCTACCGCGAAAGGCAGGGCCGCAGCCTCGATGACTTCGCGATCTGGTGTGCCCTGGCCGAGAAGCACGGCGCCGACTGGCATGAGTGGCCCGACGAACTGCGTCATCCGAGAAATCCGACCGTCGCAGAATTCGCCGCCAAGCACCGTGAGGATGTCGACTTTCACCGCTGGCTGCAGTGGCAACTCGACGATCAGCTCACTGCCGCCCAGGCGACATCGGTGGCCGCCGGTATGGGACTGGGGATCATGCATGACCTCGCCGTCGGGGTCGATCCGAACGGGGCCGACGCCTGGTCCCTGCAGGACGTGGTGGCACTCGGCGTCACTGCCGGCGCACCACCGGACGAGTTCAACCAGCTCGGCCAGGACTGGTCGCAGCCGCCGTGGCGGCCCGACGAACTCGCGAACCGCGCGTACGAGCCATTCCGTGCCCTCGTCAACACGTTGCTTCGGCATGCGGGCGGCGTCCGCATCGACCACATCATCGGGCTGTTCCGGCTGTGGTGGATTCCGAAGGGATCCCCGCCGACTGAGGGCACCTATGTGCGCTACGACCACGAAGCGATGATCGGGATCGTCGCGCTGGAGGCGCGCCGCGCCGGCGCCGTCGTCGTCGGCGAGGATTTAGGCACCGTCGAACCATGGGTGCGCGACTATCTGCGCGAGCGCGGCCTGTTCGGCACGTCGATCCTGTGGTTCGAGCTCGACCGAGACGGTGACGGCGGACCGCTGCGCGCCGAGCGCTGGCGCGAATACTGTCTGTCCTCGGTGACCACCCATGACCTGCCGCCGACTCCCGGCTATCTGGCGGGCGAGCATGTCCGCCTGCGCGACGAACTCGGGCTGCTGACCCGGCCGGCCGAGGAGGAACTGGCCGCCGATCGTCGCCAGCAGGCGGCCTGGCTCGACGAACTGCGCCGCGTCGGGTTGTTGGACGGTGATCTGGACAAAACCGGGGTCGATCAGGTGGTGCGCGCGCTGTATCGGTATCTGGGCCGCACGCGGTCGCGGCTGTTGGCGTTGTCCCTGGCCGACGCCGTGGGCGACCGACGCACGCAGAATCAGCCCGGAACGACCGACGAATACCCGAACTGGAGGGTCCCGCTGGCGGGACCAGACGGAAAGACAATGCTGCTAGAAGATGTTCTTATGGATCCGCGCGCGGCCGCGTTGGCCGAGGCCTTGCGGGCCGGGGTGAACACCCAGGTGTAACGCTGCGCGGCTGCGCTCCGGTTTCACAATCGTCACGTCTGCGATATGTTCGCACCGCACCGACCTAGGGAGACATTTCGCGTGAAGAAGCTCGTTGTGCTGAGCGGGGGGCTCGTGGCTGTCGGCTCCGCTGCGCTCGTCGGCGCCGGGATCGCCATGTCCCAGCCGGGCGGTTCGCAGTACCTGAACGTCGTCGGCGAGCCGTATAACAAGGCGCTGCAGATCCTCAAGGCCCAGGGCATCACCGCGACTTTCGGCGGCAAATTCGGCAGTGTTCTGTCGCAATCGGACTGCCTGGTCGACAACCAGAAACAGATCGAATCCATGGTCATGGGGCGTCCGGGCATCAAGATGCAGCTTTGGCTGGATTGCAGCCAGGCCGCCGCCGACCGGCTTGAGGAGATGGGCCCGTCCGGCGGCCCGCGGGTCGGCAGTAACGGCGTCACGACAGTGACTCCGACGCCGGTGGTACCCATCCAGGGCGCTCCGGGCGCGGGCACCCCGCCACCTGCCTAGCTCTCGACCATCCGGCGCAGGTTCTTCAGCGTCTCACCCATGTTCCGGCCCACCTGGCCGGCAGCCACGCGGTCCGCGACCAGTCCGAGCAGGTTGCCCGCTGACTCGTACGCCAGCCGGAAGGTGACGTTGGTTCTACCGTCAGCGGCCTCGCGCAGCCGGAACCGTCCGCGCTGTGAGACGCCGGTGAGGCCGACCCAGGACAACTCGCGCGGCGGATCGAACTCGACGATTTCGATGACGCCACCGATCGGCACCGACCCGACCTTCCAATGCACGGTATAGCGGGCACCCAGGCCGGCCGGGCCGTCGACCGCCGGCTCCCACCGCTCCAGGCTCGCCATGAACTCCGGGTAACAATCGGGACTGCTGACGACCTTCCACACCGTCTCGCGATCGGCGTCGACGACACACTGCCGCTGTACCCGCATCAGGCCCGCCTCTTCTTCGCGCAAGCGCTCATCAGCCCAGTACCGGGAATCGGCGTTCAGACGCGAGCCGGTCCACCCCGCCCTGCAGGGCGGCCTCCACTTTGTCGTGCACGACGTCGTCGTCGCTGACCGCGATGTCGTCGGCGTCGACAGGGTCCTGCACCTCGATCGCGATCTTCGTCGGCAGGGGCAGTCGCGGCACCATATCGCTGACGGTCAGGCCCCACGGCGGCGCCAGCAGAATCGGCACACTCTTCAACCGCGCCATCTTGTCGACCATCAGTAGCTTGGCCAGCCACTGCCCGCGGTCGATAAAGAATGCCGCCTCCTGCCCACCGATGCTGGCGATCGGCACGATCGGCACGCCGGCCTCGCGAGCAAGCTTGACGTATCCCTTGCGGCCGCCGAAGTCCACCTCGTGGCGCTGCCAAGATGGCCGGAAGACTTCATAGTCGCCACCTGGGTACACCAGCAACGCCGCACCGGATTCCAGTGCCAGCCTGGCGTTTTCGTGGTTGGCGGCCACCGTGCCGAACTTGCGCAGCGATCCCAGGCCAGGCATTGACACGACGAGGTTGTGTGCGAGTTGGTAGAACGGCCGCTCGACGCCGAAGTATGAGCAGAACGCCAGCGTGAAGACGAATGTGTCCGGTGGCAGATTGCCGCCGCTGTGATTGCCGACGAGCAGCACGGGCCCGCCCTTTGGGATCCGTTCGAGGCCGCGGACGTCGGCGCGGAAGTACAGCGACGCCAGCAGCCAAAGTCCGGGCAACTGCTCGCGGATGTAGTCGGGGTCGCGTTGATCTAGATCGGCCTTAGGAACCCGGGAGGCCACCTGATTTCGGGTCCAGTTGAGAAGGTCGCCGAGCCCCGCCATAGCGGTCATATTGACAAAGGACGGGAGCTCCAAACCCGAGATCACACAAGAACCCGATACCGGCGTTCCCACCTATTTCCGGTAAACTCCGGTGCACAACCTTCTCGTCAGGGAGTGCGTCATGGCAGGATCGCCGGCTCGGCCAGGAGCATTGCGTCACCGTCGTTTCGACCAGGAGATCGACCCGGGGCCCGTGCAGATCCAGGCCCGCAAGGTGCACTTCGACCTCTCCGATGTCCCACTGGAGTGGATCCCGGCGCACCCCGTTGCGTCCACCATGATCAACCTCTTCAATATCGTGCTGCCTGCCGCCGAGCATTGGTTCGTCGAGACGTTCAACGAGGCGCTGCCCAAAGTCCAGGACCCCAAACTCGCCGAGGACATCCGCGGTTTCATCGGCCAGGAAGCCACGCATGCGGCGGCCCACGACGCAGTGATCCGCGACTTCCTCGTCGGCAACGGCGTCGACCCCGCGCCGATCCTCGAAATGGTCGAGTACCTGTTCGGAAAGGTCTTGGCGCCGACGACCTCAACGGATCCGAAGCGGCGGTTGAACAACCTGTGCGAACGCCTGTGGCTGATCGCGGCGATCGAGCACTATACGGCCGTGCTCGGCGACTTCGCGCTCAATTCCACCTGGGACGAGCACCGCGCCGATCCGACGATGGTCGACGTGTTCCGGTGGCACGGCAGCGAGGAGGTCGAGCACCGCAGCGTCGCCCACGATGTGGCGGTCTACTTCCACGACAGCTACCTCGACCGCATCAAGGCCATGACTGTGTCGGCAACGGCGATCTTCATATTCTTCCAACGCGGTACGCGGTACCTGTTCAAATCCGACCCAACCACTGACATGGGTTGGTGGAAGATGCAGCGCCTGCGGATGCGTGACTCCAAGCTCGGGCTGCTCCCCAAATTCCGGACGTTGTTCTTCTCGCAAACTCTGACGTACTTCCGGCCCACGTACACACCGGAGGAGATGGGCTCCACCGCGCAGGCCGTTGCCTATCTGGCCACCTCCCCTGCTGCCCGCGCAGCTCACCTTTGATGGGTCTGCGGGCGCGCTACCGCCAGCTGCCGTCCAACCCGTTCCGGCAGGGGCGCCCCGACGTGCTGATGGGCTTGGCCGACGCAGTGATCTCCGGCATGGATGCGCTGTCAGGTGTCACCAGGCGGGTCACGTTGCCGGCAGCATCTGACCGAACCCGGGCGTTGCGTGTGATCGACCGGCAGACGGTGGCCCACGACGAGAACGTGGTGGCGCTGACATTCGCCGCCGCAGACGGTGAACCACTGCCGCGCTGGCATCCCGGCGCCCACATCGATGTGCTGCTGCCCAGCGGACGGCTCCGCCAGTACTCCCTATGCGGAGACCCGTACCTCCCCGACATCTACCGAATTGCGGTGCGCAGGATTCCGAGCGGCGGTGGCGGCTCCATCGAGGTGCATGACGTTCTCGAGGTCGGTGCGACAGCGATGACGCATGGTCCGCGCAACGCCTTCCCGCTGACCGTCCCCGGCTACGGCTCACCGACACGGCGGTTCCGGTTCATCGCGGGCGGCATCGGGATCACCCCGATCCTGCCGATGCTGGCACTGGCGCGGCGCCTCGGCGTCGACTGGTCGATGGTCTACGCCGGACGTACCCGCGACAGCCTGCCGTTCCTCGACGAGGTCGCGCGCTATGGCGACGGGGTGCGCATCCACACCGACGACGAGGGTGGGCTGCCGACGGCGCCCGATCTGCTCGGCGACTGCCCGGACGGCACCGCGGTCTATGCGTGCGGTCCCGCCCCCATGCTCACCGCGATCCGGTCGGAACTGGCCGGCCGCGACAAAGTCGAACTTCACTTCGAGCGGTTCGCCGCGCCGCCCGTGGTTGACGGCTCGGAGTTCACCGTCAGAGTCGCGTCGACCGGAGAACAGATCCGCGTGGGCGCCGACGAGACCCTGCTCGCGGCGTTGAAGCGATCGGGCGTGAACGCCCCGTACTCCTGTCAGCAGGGCTTCTGCGGGACGTGCCGGACGCGGGTGCTCGATGTTGTCGGGGGAGCCGTCGACCACCGCGACTCGCTGCTCACGGACCCCGAGCACGAGAACCAGATGATGTTGGTCTGCATATCCCGGGCCGCCGGGGGGTCGCGTCTCACGCTCGACCTATAGCGGCGTCTCGTACTATTCGCCCATGCCGTTGGCCGATGGTGCGACATTCGCGGGTTACACCATCGTGCGACTGCTCGGCGCCGGTGGCATGGGTGAGGTCTACCTCGCGCAACACCCACGGCTGCCGCGCCGTGACGCGCTGAAGGTGTTGCCCGCCTCGGTGTCTGCCGACGGTGAGTACCGGGAACGTTTCGACCGCGAGGCCGATATCGCCGCCACCCTATGGCATCCGCACATCGTCGGCGTACACGACCGCGGCGAGTTCGACGGTCAGCTTTGGATTTCGATGGACTATGTCGAGGGCACCGACGCGGCGCGCCTGCTGCGTCAGAGCCATCCCGGCGGCATGGCCAGAACCGAAGTCGCCGAGATCATCACCGCCGTGGCCGATGCCCTGGACTACGCACATCAGCGCAACCTGCTGCACCGCGACGTGAAACCCGCCAACATCCTGCTCGCCAATCCTGAGTCGGACGACCAAAGGATTCTTCTCGCGGATTTCGGAATCGCCCGTTGGGCCAACGACATCAGCGGCCTTACCGCGACGAACATGACGGTCGGCACCGTTTCCTACGCCGCGCCCGAGCAGTTGATGGGTGAGCGCCTCGACGGCCGGGCGGATCAATATGCGTTGGCCGCCACAGCATTTCATTTGCTGACCGGATCGCCGCCGTTTCAGCATTCGAATCCTGCGGTGGTCATCAGCCAACACCTGTCAGCGGCGCCGCCCGCCATCGGCGACCAGCACCCGGAGCTGGCTGCGCTCGATCCGGTGCTCGCCAAGGCCTTGGCGAAGGCCCCCGCGGACCGGTTCGAACGGTGCGCCGATTTCGCGCGAGCCCTCGCCCACCAACTCGGATCGGGTTCACCTGCCGACGGCGGCACCAGTCTTGCCTCGGCCGTGCCGCACCAGGATCCACCTCGACGATCCCTGGTTCGCGCCGGCGTCGTCGTCCCGGCGCTCCTGGCGGTACTGCTGGTGGCGGCGATCGCCGTGGCTGTCTTCGAGGCGCGGCGCGCCGACGACGACCGCCCCGCTGCGTCCCCGACCACGACATCGTCGGAGACCTCCACCACGGCTTTCACGCCGCTGCCCCCGCCGCCCGAACCGCCATCGTCTCCGACGACCACCACTATGGACACCACCACCACGACGACATCGGCACCACCTGCCGCCGCGGTGATCGGTGCTGACTGCTCCCCTATAGGCAGCACGGCCACGACGGCCGACGGCTCCACCGCATACTGCTCCACCCTGCAGACCACCGGCACCTCGATCTGGTCGCTCACCGAAGGCGACGTTCCGAGTCCCACGATCACCACCGAGCCGACCGAAGAGCCGTTGCCGGTCGCAGAAGAGTCCCCTGTGCTGGTCTGCATGCAAGAGACCGGGCAGACCCGCCGCGAATGCCGCAGGGATATCCGGGAAAGCAACGGGTTACCTCCGTTGCCATGAGCCTCACGACTTCCGACCGGCTGGCACTCACCGACCTGGTGCATTTATATGCGTCGGCCGTCGATGACCGGCGATTCGATGACGTGATCGAATTGTTCACGCACACAGCCGAACTACGATTGCCGGATCCGCCCCGGTCGTTGGATCCGGTGCGTCCGCACCATGGCCGCGACGGTGTCCGCTCTGCGATGGCGGCACTGGCCGCCGTGACCCGCACAGAGCATGCGATCGTCGGCGAAGTGTATGCCGCGGGCGACGGCGTCGACTACGCGCTGGGCCGGATCACCTGCATTGCGCATCACTGGACGGTCGCCGCCGACAACCAAATCACCGACCTGGTCTGGCATCTGCGATACGACGACGAGTACATGCGGACGCCGGCAGGCTGGCGGATCCACGGCCGCGCGCTGACCATCAACGCGATCGAGACGCACCCGGTTCGTCGCCTCCGACCGCCAAAATCAGATGGTCCAGCAGCGGCCGCTGGCCTTTCAGCAGCTTCGACCGAGCCTGCGCCACGGGAAACCAACCCACGCGGTCGATTTCGGGAAACTCCCTGACCTTTCCCGAGCCCTTGGGCCACTCCAGCTCGAAGGTGTTGGAGAAGGTGCCCTCCAGCTCGAGGTCTCCCCGAACGGCGAACGCGGTGATCACCTTGCCGCTGGGCTGTTTCACCGGTCCGAGGTCGATGCGTGGGCCGTCTGGCGCACTCTTGCCGAGTTCCTCGCAGAACTCACGTTGCGCGACCGTCCACGGATCTTCGTCCTCGGTGTACTCCCCCTTGGGTATTGACCAGGCGCCGTCGTCCTTGCGGGCCCAGAACGGACCGCCGGGATGGCCGATCAGCACTTCTAGTTCACCGTCGATGACGCGGTACAGCAGCAGACCCGCACTGAGTTTGGGCACCGCGCCAGCTTAGTCAGTACTTGCGGTCGCCCTCGCTGCTGTCGAAGAATGCCCAGTCCCCGTCATCGGACTTGACTTCCATCCGCCATCCGAGTTCCGGATCGGCCTTCTGGTCGACGAACCAGGCATGCGCGTCGTCGGCGCTCTCGATGTCCTTACTGTCGACGACGTCACCTTTGGGGTTCAGAACACGATATGTAGCCATACCGTCTACGTTCCCGCTACCCGCGAATTCAATCAGTCCGGTTTGGGCATGGGGATGCCTTCGCTGGCGGAGAACCGCGCGTCCTCCTGGGTCGACAGCCCGAACGAGACCACTGAGCGGTCCCAGAACAGATCGGTCAGATAGGCCAGCGCCACCGCCCAGCGGTTGACGCCGCGCGGAATCGCCATCACGTGGTAGCCGCGCGTCACGAGCTTGGCCGGGAAGCCGGACAACTGCACGTTGAGCGGGTTGGCGACGGCATAGCGGGGTCCGAGGTCCACGACCAGGCCCATGTTGCGGTGCTTGTATGCCTTGGCCTTACCGTAACCGAGACTCGCTGCGACATTGCGGGCCAACACTTTTCCCTGCCGCGTGGCGTGCTGCGCGGTGGGCGGGGTGATCTTGCCCGGCTGTGTCACATCCGGCACCGCTGCGGCGTCGCCGGCACCGAACACATCGGGGTGTCCGGGAACTTGGAGCTCAGTGGTCACTTTCAGACGACCGCGCTCGGTGGGCAGTCCAAGTTTCTCGATGAGCGGCGCGCCGGTGACTCCGGTAACCCACGCGACCGTGTGCGTGCGGATCAGCGAGTCATCGCTGAGCACAACGTGTTCGGCGTGGACTTCGGCCAGCGTCACACCGAGCCGCACGTCGATGCCGCGCGATTTGAGCACCCGCTGAGCTGCAGCCCCGAGCTTTTCGCCCACCTCGGGCATCACCTGCTCGGCCAGGTCCAGCAGGACGAACTTCACCTCGGAGGGGTCGAAGCCCATCTGTTTGGCCGCGGAATCGGCGAGGGCCCGCAGCTGTACGGCCAACTCGGTGCCCGAGTACGACGCACCGACCACCACCACCGTCCGTCGCGCCGCCGCCCGGCCCGCATCGTCATCCACGTCGGCCAGTTCGAGTTGTTCGAGCACATGGTCACGCAGGTACAGCGCCTCGGCCGTCGACTTGAGGCCGCGCGCATGCTCGGCGAGTCCGGGGATGTCGAACAGTCGGGTGACCGAACCCGGCGTCAGCACCAGCCGATCCCAGGCCAGGCTGCGGACGCGCTCTTCAGGGTCGGTGAACGTCACTGTTCGGCTGTCGAAATCGACTTCGTCCACTCTCCCTCGGATGGCCTGCACGCCGCGCAGGGCGTTGGCGAGCGGAATCGCGACGAAACGCGCGTCCACCAGGCCACCGGCGACGTCGGGCAGCAGCGGCGTGTAGAGCATGTAATCGACAGGCGAGATGATCGAGATATCCACCGAAGCGTTGTGCCTGCGCATCTTTCGCGCCAGCTGACGGGCGCATTCGAAGCCGGTGAACCCGCTGCCGACGACCACCACTGAAGTCATCGGTTCCACCTTACGGAAGCGGCGCCGGCTTACGGAAGCGGCGCCGGAGCCGTGGTGCGGCGGGGTGCCCCTCGATGGGAGATCATGCTTTACCCGACGTGCATTTCATTCCGTGGCGCAGATGGCGGATGCTGGACCCATGACGGGTCCGCTGCGCCGGTTCGATCCGTTCCGGCCGATCGACATGCTGACGTCGCTGTGGTCATCCGCCGCCGTTGGTTCGGTCAGCAGCGGCGCGGCGATGGCCTACCGGACGCTGTTCACGACCGTGCGCAGGCTGGTGGTTGGCCGTCGCCTCGCGATCCGGCTCGACGACGGCACCCTGACCCTGACAGTCACGGAGTTCGACTCGACGCTCGACGTGCGCGGCCTGTCGGTGGGACAACTCAACGACGTCCGCATCGCCGCGCGCGATATCCGGTGGGAGGACCGGAAGTTTGATCGTGCGACGGCGGTGCTGCACAACGTGCACATGCGACCGACCTCGCCGCCCGTACTGGTCGCTGCTCCGGTGGAGCTCACGGTGGAGGTACCCACGGCCGCCCTGGACGACCTGTTCCGGTGGGCGGCTCCGCGGCTGTCCGGTGGGGTCGACAGCGACGGGATCGCACGGCTGCGGATGGCGCGGCGCCCGCTTCTCGGCCACATCGAGGTCGACGCGCGGCTGGACGGTTCGACGCTGTGGCTTCGACCGCGCGTCCTCGCCGTCCGCGGATCGCGCTGGACGTTGCCCGCCAAGACGCCGGCCTATCCCGTGCGCCTTCCCGAACTGCCCCACGGTCTGCGGCTCACCGGCATCACCTTCGCGCCCGACGCGGTGTGCCTTTCGGCGTCGGTGTCGGAATGGCAGATGGATATGCCGCGCACGCGGCTGGAGGACATCCTCGGTGAGCTCAGCGTCGCCGGTGTGCCGCTGAACCTGACGAGGTTGACTCGCCTTCTCTAGTCAGAACGTTTTGCTGGCTCGTCACAGGTTCGACCTCTGTGAAGTCGCGACGAACGCCGGAGCATCGGACGGTCGAGGTGGCGCTTCGTCGCTAGAGTTCCGGTGTGCCTCGGTACTCCCGATATGTCGCGATCGGCGATAGCCAAACTGAAGGGCTGTGGGACGGCGACGACTCGAATGGTCTCGTCGGCTTCGCCGATCGCCTCGCCGCGATGATCGACTCCCACCATCCCGGCTTGACCTACGCCAATCTGGCCATCCGCGGCCGACGCATCAAAGACCTCCTCGATGAACAGCTACCCGCCGCGCTGGCGTTGCAGCCGGATCTGATCTCCGTCTGCATCGGTATGAACGACGTGACGCGCCCCGGCCCGCATTTCGGTCATGCCCTCGCCGAGCTGGATGCCCTCCACATGCATCTGGCGGCGTCCGGCGCGACCGTCCTGACGACGACGTTCCCGGACATCGCGAAGATCCTGCCCATCGGACGGGTGATCGCGTCGCGCGTCGAACAGATCAATGACGAAATCCGGAAAGCCGCACTGCGGCACGGGTTTCGGTTGGTCGACCTCTACGACGCACCATCGATGACGCAGCCGGACACCTGGAGCGCGGACCGGGTGCACGGATCGATCAAGGGACACAAGCTGTTCGCAGCGGCGGCCGCCGAGGCGCTGGGCCTGCCTGGCAGCAACCATAACTGGGCGACGGCGGCGGGCCCGGCGCGGCGTCCATCGCTGCGGTCACAGGCGTACTCGCAGGTGTTGTGGACGCAGAACATGCTGATGCCGTGGCTCTGGTACCACGTCCGTGGCAAATCGGCCGGTGACGGCCGCGGTCCCAAACGGCCGCGACTCGAAGCGGTCGCTGCTTAGACGCCCGACCAGGCTCCGTCGATGCTGTCCGCGACGTCGATGATCTTCGCCTTCTGCGAGGCGGGGCTGTCGATCTCCCCGGCGACATGAGCCGCGATGAACCGTTTGATCTCGGCGTCGATGCCTGCCAGTACCCGCAGTAGCTCACCCCGCAGCGACTTCGACGTGACGTGGATGGAGATGTCGGATGCCCGCGGTTTCTCCACATCGAGGATCAGCAGCAGGGGCTCGGCGGCACGGGCGGTCGCACGCAACGCGATCTCGCCGAAAACCATGAATCTCGGCTTGTCGATCCGCAGGTCGACCACCAGGTCGATCTCCAAAGGAATCCGGATGGCAAAGGTGATCTTCTCACCGACCTCGCGGGTCAGGCGGGGCTGAAGAATCCTGACTTTGGCAGTCACCTTTGCGACTTTGCCCGGGCCCTGGGCCATCGGTCCCATCTCGAATTCGTCGCCCGCGATGGCGGCGATCGCACCGCCGACACGGTCTTCGGTCACGGCGATCTCGAAGAACCGGCGACCGAATTGCTCGTAGGTCATTTCATCGTCGACGGGCATGGTGCTCATACCGTCTCACGTCCGGCCGTCTCACAGTCTCCAACGCGACCGAATCGAGACACCGGCTGTCAGCGGCCATGCTCTTCGCTGCGCGCTTCGGCTCCCGACTCCCCTGCATCGATCGCATCGTCGGAGGCCGTCTGGCCAACATAGGTTCCGTCGTCGTCGCCCTCTTTGCCAGCCCGCGATGCGGCGACGTGGTCGTCGTCGTCGACGTCGGATTCGGATTTGCTGTCGTCACGCGGGGTCATGCGCTGCGGTTACCCGCCGGCGACGTGCTCAAACGGCCGCTCTGCGGCCGACCGCCCCGGCACCAGCCTGAGCGCGAGGAGGCCGAGAATCACTACGCCGGCCGCTGGGACGCCGTAAAGAACGACTCTCATGGTCACGCTGGTGGCGGTACCGCCGAGCGCGGAGGCCACCACGAACACCGAGGAAACCCAGCTGATGGCGAGGGTGAAAACCGTGACTACAACCGCCACAGCGATCTTGCGGGGATTCGTGAGTCGCATGTCCATCGGTTGCCCGAGCCCGTCGGGGGCGAAACGCCGGGGCTCGGAATCACCCGTCGGCCGTTTCTGCTGTGTCGTCTTCGGTGAAGTATCGGATTCTGCGGATGGCGAACGGCTTGGCTGCCACGTCGGCAATCAGCACGTCGCGCCGCCCTTGGCGGTCCAGCCCGACGACCACGCTGTATCCCGAAGCGATCATCTTGCGGGGGCGGGCGGTTCCGATGCGTGACAGCAATTCTGCGGTGCTCAACGGGATATCGTCGCCGCTCGTCACGCGCGCCCCCTTACCGAGCCAACGGCGCACCGCGACCTCGTCGCCCGCCCGTGCATCGTCGAGGAACTCCCTTATCCGCCGCTTTCCCTGCGGCCCGGTCCCCCGCAGGCCACCCAGGTAGCCCAGGACCCCGCCGGGGCCCTGGTTGACGAGCAGGGCCTTCGACAGTTGCAGACCTGCGGGTAAACCGCCGACGCCGGCCCGGAGGAATTGGCCGACCATCGCAGGCAGTTCCCAGAAGGCCGACAGTGCGGCGATTTTCAGTCCGCCGCCGCCCTCCCGCACGTCGTAGCGGATGTACACCGGCACGCGCAGTGCCACCGACCCCATCGAGATGTCCAGTTCGCCGTCTCGGACGACCGTCGAGCCCGTCACAATGTCGGCGTCCGCTCGGTATGTGATGTGGCGGGGGGCGATGAACGTGTCGTAGAACAGTCCGATCGCACCCAGCCCCCGGTGGGGCTGCGAGCCGACCGGATCCTCGACCCGTCCGTCGGCGGTGAACAGACCAACCCACCCGTTCTTGTCGCGTGCGCCTGCCGCCGCCGGTGAGCGCTCGGCGGTCGCCAGCACATCCGAGCGTGTGAAGGCCACAATGTTGCCTACCATCCGCGTCGGCCCCAGTCGACTACTTCGCCACCTGCAGGCACACTGGGATTAGCCGCCGTGCACGGACGCACGGGCGTGAGGAGGCACCGCTATGAGCAGGAACGGACCATTCGGGATCGACCCCGAGGAGTTCGATCGCGTCGTCCGCGAGGCGGGTGAAGGGCTGCGTGACGCATTGGACGGCGTGGGCAGGTTCCTCAACACGTCCGGCGAACGCGCAGGTTGGGCAAATCTCGTCGACGAGTTCACCCGGTATTCACGGCCAAAACGGGAACCGGAGACCACCGGTGAGACCGGCGACGGCGTGTGGGCGATCTACACCGTAGACAGCGACGGCGGCGCGCACATCGAGCAGGTGTATCCGTCCGAACTGGACGCGCTGCGCGCCAACAAGAACAACACCGACCCCGTCCGTAAGGTGCGATTCCTGCCGTATGGCATCGCGGTCAGTGTGCTCGACGCATCCGAGTCATCGGCTGACGACTCATCGGCTGACGACGCCTAACCGCCGAAGTGGCGGCGGATACCCGCCAGCATCTCGGTGTGGGCCTTGACCGCCTCCCGCGTGGTGATCGCGGCGAGCAGCCGGGGCGCGAGGATCGTCAAACGTTCGGTGAGCCGGGTGCCCGCGCCGACGGGCTCGAAGGACACCACGCCGTAGAGGCGGACGCGGGGAAACTGACGTGCCTCGGTGATGACCGGGCCGCTGGACGCCACCCTCAGGTGGGCCGAATAGCTGGTCGGCAAGGTCAACGGCCCCAGCGGAATTCGGTCCTTCACGCGATAGCTCTGGCAGTACCCGTCCACCAGCTCGGTCCGTGCGGTCATGCGTACCGAGACCACCAGCGGATGGACCGCCTTGATGTTGTCGAGGTCGACGTAGAACGCGCGAACGTCGTCCGGCGACGCAGGCACGCCCTCAGACAGCACCCGCTCCGCACGCATGATCACCTACCGCGAATTCGATTGCCGCAGATCAGGTTCGGCCTATGTCGGTGACGCCGAGCGCCCGTTGCATATCGGGCTTCATCTGCTGCAACTGCTGCCCCGCGTAGCCCCAGCTGTGGATACCGTCGGGAAAGTTGAAGACGCCGTTGCTGCCGCCCGCGGCGATGTATGCGTCGACGAAGGCGTGGTTGGACTCGACCGCGAACCCCTCGAGAAAGCCCAGGCCGGCGATGGGAGCGTCGGGACTCGCCAGTGCGGGGTCGGTCGGGGTGCCGTTGCCGCAGTAGATCCAGACGCGGGTGCCGTTGGCTGCGAGCCTGCCTGCCTGGACGGTGGGGTCGTTACGCGCCCATGCCGGGTCGCCCGGCGGTCCCCACATGGCGTCCGGATTGAAGCCACCGTTCCACATCATGGCCGTGCTGACCTGGCCCGGCTGAGCGGACAGGTTGAGAAAACCCGAGAGAGATCCGGCGTAGATGAACTGCTGCGGGTGAAAGGCGGCCAGGGTCAACGCCGACGAGCCGCCCATCGAGAATCCCACGATGGCGTTGCCGGTCTGCCGAACCTGCTTGTTCGCCGCCAACCACGCCGGAAGTTCTTGAGTAAGGAAGGTTTCCCACTTGTAGGTGTGCGTCCCTCCGTTCCCGACGGCGGGCCTGTACCAGTCACTGTAAAAGCTTGACTTGCCTCCCACGGGCATGACGACCGACAGTCCGGATCCGCTGTACCAGTCGAATGCCGCGGTGTTGATGTCCCAGCCGTTGAAGTCATCTCCCGCTTCCATGCTGTCAAGGAGGTAAAGGACGGGCGTGTCCGTGCCGCCGGACAGGAACTCGACGCGGATGTTGCGACCCATCCCTGCCGACGGAACCTCGAGTTGTTCGACCGGCAGATTCGGATTCGAAAACGCCGTGGCCGACGCGGATCCACCTATGACGTCGACAAGACCCGGCAGCAGCGCCGCCGCCACCAGCACGATCGACAGGCGCGTGAAGCGGCCAGCCGACTTCGTCGTCGCGAGTGCCATCGAAGACCCTCCATCGCATCTCGGCCCGCCCCGCTGCGGACGATACGCGGCGCACGCCGCTCACCAGGGGTTTTTGACATACCGGCGCTATCATTATAAAAATAGGCAGATGGTCAACCAGCTCACGACCGAGGAACAGTGATGGACCGCGACCTGCTCATCGATCTCACCCGCCGCGCGGTGAAGCTCGCGCGGGACAAGACCACCGACCTCATGCCGACGGAATGCACGGTCGCCGCAGACACGTATACGTCGGCCGGCCGCCACGCGCAGGACACCGCGATGCTGTTGGCAAGCCCTCAATTGGTCGGGTACGTCTCAGAGCTGCCCCGGCCCGGCACGTACTGCACCAAGACCGTGATGGGAAGGTCCATCCTGCTGACCCGTGCCGCCGACGGGCTGGTACGCGCGTTCGAGAATGTCTGCCTGCACCGTCAGTCGCGCATCGCCGACGGCTGCGGTGCCGCGCGCCGGCTCGCCTGCCAGTACCACTCGTGGAGCTATGACCTCAACGGCAATCTGGCCGCAGTGCCCGGCAAGGAAGGCTTTCCCGAAACATCGTCGGGCACACCGCATTTGACTGAATTGCCGGCGACCGAATGTGCGGGCTTCCTGTGGATCTCGCTCGATCGGGACGCGACGCTGGACATCCCCGCATTCCTCGGGCCCCTTGCCGATGAACTCGACTCCTGGGGCATCGGCCGGTGGTCGCCGCTGGGCGAGAAGGTGCTCGACTGCCCGATCAACTGGAAGCTGGCTATCGACACGTTCGCGGAGAACTACCACTTTGCAACGGTGCACAAGACGACCTTCGCGACGATCGCCCGCAGTAACTGCACGGTGTTCGACTCCTTCGGCCCACACCACCGACTCGTCTTCCCGCTCAACGGAATTCTCGACCTCGAGGACGTTCCCGAGGAACAATGGGAACCGCTGCAGAGCATGGTCGTCATCTATGCGTTGTTCCCCAACATCGTGCTGTCGGCCACGATCGCCAACGGGGAACTGTTCCGCGTCTACCCCGCCGACGGGCCGGGCCGCTCGATCACGGTGCATCAGAATTCGACGCCGCTCGACGTATCCGAAGAATCGACGGCCGCGGGCGCGGCGGCAGTGTTCGACTACGCACACTCGACGGTCCGCGACGAGGACTACGCACTCGTCGCGGGGCTACAGGCCAACTTGGAGTCCGGAGTGCGAGAGCACCTGGTCTTTGGCCGCAACGAACCGGGGTTGCATCACCGCCACACCACGTGGGCCGAGGCGATCAATCCTCTGACAGCGCAACGATGAGATCGTCGACGAGCTGAGTTATCCCGGCGCCTGACGGGAGAATCTCGTCGCGCAGGCGTGCCACGGCGTCGTCGCGGCGGCCACCTGCGATGAGTTTCCGCAGTGTGGCCACCCGCGCTTCGCCCACGACGCTGGCAAGTACATCGACCAACTCCCAGTCGCGGTACAGCGCCAGGGACCGTTCGTAGAACGCGAAGCCGCTCACCGATTCTCCGCGCAGCGTCCCGCGATAGTGAAACGGGCCCTCCATGTACTCCAGGGGCAAGCCGTGTCCGGGAGCGGGCACCAAGGGCTCACCCGTCAGGTCGAGATCGAGCTTGCGCGACGTCAGCCGATGCCGGTCCGGCAGATATCTCGCGGCCGCCGGCGGCCGGTACAGGGTTCGGACTGCTTCGGGCCAGCGCACGTAGCTGTCGATGGACACCTCGATGTCGTCGGCGTACTCGGGGTCGACGCCGGGCGTCGGCGAGCTGGTGGTGGCACCCGAAAAGGGTTGCAGTGCATTGCGATCAGTGCGGTCGAATTGTCGCCAGATGCTCAGGTCCACGCCGTTGTCGAGATTGATGGTGCGCCACTCGTGGGCGCGCCAGCGCACGTCGCCGTCCGCCCCACCGCTGTTGGCGATCAGCGGAAACCACTGCCGGTCGACGTGACCCGCTTTTCCGCTGACAGGTTCAACCGACGAGCCCCACGCGAGCGTTCCCGTCATCGTCAGGCCGGTCTGAAAATAGGAATACGTATCGGCCTGGCCGAAGCACTCGATCCGCCCGCCGAAATCCGCGGCGCCCAACGGCACCGGTGCCCGTGACGGCGTGACGTGCAGGTCCACTCGCATCGGCGCACCGGCTGCGTCGGTGCCGACGAAGGTGACGTCGTAGGTATAGGGCAGCAGGTCGCCCTTTTCGTCGCGGCAGGTCCGCCAGAGCGCTCTTCCCGCGCCGCAGTCGTAGGCGATGTCGAGGCAGTCATCGGCGACCGACATCTTGTGGACGGCACCGGGTTGCATGTTCGCGGGCGGCATGTCGTAGTCGGTGTAGGTCCCGTAGGTGCCTGCATCGAGGTCGAACAGCGCGAATGTGTAGAAGTCGGCGACGAAATCGCCGAGTCCCGGCCTGTTCTTGTTGAAGATCGAAAGGAACGCGTAGCCACGTCCGCCTTCGCCGGTCAGCTCCCCGGCCAGAAACCAGGTGTCGGACTCGCAGTCCGGGTGATTGGCCTCGGCTGCGGGGAAGTCGAGCTGGCTATCCCCGGGCACCAGCTGGAACGGGTACCGGCGCCAATCGTCCGCTTGCGGGTGGTTCACGGACCCTCCCTTTTTCGCTATGTTTATATTAATAGCAACTTTAGACTGTGAAATCACGGCGGCGGAGGCACAGCGTGAGATCCCTCAATTACGACGAGCTCTATATCGGCGGTCGCTGGCAGGCGCCGTCGACCGGTCAACGGCTCTCCGTGATCTCCCCGCACACCGAACAGCCGATCGGCGAGACGCCGGAGGCGGCCCCCGAGGACGTCGACAAAGCGGTCACAGCTGCCAGGACGGCATTCGACGAAGGTCCGTGGCCGCGGTTGACCGTGGGCGAGCGGATGGAGAAGATCGAGAAGCTCGCCGCCATCTACATGGCCGAGACCGACGCGATCGCCGACCTCATCACCGCGGAGATGGGGTCACCCAAGACCTTCAGCCGGTTGGGGCAGGGCGCGGGCGCGCTCGCCCAGATGCACCTCAACATGGCGACTGCCAAGGAGTTTCCGTGGGTCGAGCGACGGCCGGGACTGTTCGGCGATGTTCATCTGCGACGTGCCCCCGTCGGCGTGGTCGGAGCGATCGTTCCCTGGAACGTGCCGCAGTTCCTGATCATGCCGAAGATGATTCCCGCCTTGATCGCGGGCTGCACCGTTGTGGTCAAGCCCGCGCCCGAAACACCCTTGGACGCCATGTGGTTGGCCGAAATGCTGGAGGAGATCGACCTGCCAGAAGGCGTGGTGTCGATCGTCCCGGGCGGCAGGGAGACCGGCGAGAGCCTCGTCCGCCACCGCGGAGTCGACAAGATTTCTTTCACCGGATCGTCGGCGACGGGCAGGCATATCGCGGCGCTGTGCGGTGAACAGCTCAAGCGCGTGAGCCTCGAACTGGGCGGCAAGTCGGCGGCGATCATTCTCGACGACGCCGACATCGACAACACCGTCAAGCACCTGAAGATGGCCAGCCTGATGAACAACGGGCAGGCGTGCGTCGCGCAGACCCGGATTCTGGTGAGCGAGCGCAAACACGACGAGGTCGTCGACGCACTTGCGGAGATGATGGCCGGTCTTCAGGTGGGAGACCCCGCCGACGACGCCACGGACATCGGGCCGCTGGTAGCGCAACGCCAACAGGACCGCGTGCAGGGATACATCCAGGCGGGCATAGACGAGGGTGCTCGAATCATCCTGGGCGGCAGCGACAAACCGCATGATCGCGGCTGGTACGTTCGGCCGACACTGTTCGCCGATGCGACGAACGACATGAAGATCGCGCGGGACGAGATCTTCGGCCCGGTCCTGACCGTCCTGAAGTACACCGACGAAACCGACGCCGTCCGGATCGCCAACGACACCGACTACGGGCTCGCCGGCTCGGTCTGGACCGCGGATGTTGCGCGCGGCCTCGAGATCGCCGCGGAGGTCCGGACCGGCACGTACGGCATCAACATGTACACACTCGATACCACCGCACCGTTCGGCGGATTCAAGCAGTCGGGAATCGGACGCGAGTTCGGATCCGAGGGCCTCTCGGAGTACGTCGAGTTGCAGTCGACGGTGAGCGCGAACAAGCTGCCCGACCTCGCATAGCCCTTTCGCGAGTGTCAGCTCAGCAGTTCCAGGGTGACCTCTGCGGGGCAGCACAATTCGTCGCGTTGGTTGTAGACGGCGATTTCGAGGTCCACGAGCTGTCGCAGTACGTCGCCGGCCGTGTCGACGCGCTTGTCGACAACGCGGCCACGGCCGACCATCGAATCACCGGCATAGAACGAGCCCAGCAGCGAGACCTTTCGCCGCACCACCCTGCTGTAGGGACCAGCCCAGCCGGTGGCGATCCGATCCACGAAACCCGCGATGTGCATGGTGTTCACGAATATCGTCGGATGGCCGTGCCGCTGAGCGTAATCCGGATCGAAGTGACCTGGAAAGTAGTCCCAGGTCGCCCCGGGGTTCATCACGACGCGTTGGTAGTCGAGCGTGTCGACGACTTCTGTGAGCTCCGTCGGCACCGCGACGTCTTCCCACGCCAGCCGGCGATACGGCGTCATGGCTGCACCGCAGGCGTGAACCGGAACAAGGTGTTGCGGTTGATCGCGACCAACGCCCCGTCGGCGCGGTGGAACTGGTCGCATGTCTCGACGAAGTGTCCCGTTCCCACCCGAGTCGTCTTCTCGGGCGATACCGAGACGACTTCCTCGACAACGTGGAGGCGATCACCGTCGACGATGGCCGCGGGGAACTCGACATCGTTGGAAGCGTTGATGAACGTCGTACCGGGTAACGGCACGCGGATCGCGATCGAGGGCACGGGCGGCTCGTCGGTGGGTAGCCACGGTGGCGGAATCAGCCAGCCCATCAGCAACGCCGGCGGAGCCAGCAGGCCGCCCCACACCTCGCGAGCGAAATCGGCGTCCCAATAGGCGGGGTTCGGATCGTGAACCATCGAGGCGAAATGCTGAATGCGCGCTCCGCTCACCGCAGTCCCGGCATATCTCGGCTCTGTCCGGGTGCCGACCATGCGCAGGGCGTCCTCGTAGGTACCGAATGCGAACTCGTATCGAATGCCCTCGCTCACACGGGTAGTGCACTTTCGTACGGCACGTGATCCCATTCGAGTTCGCGTGACGTGAAGTACCAGCCGCCACGCTCGTAGATGAGCCGGTCGGTGAACGTGCCGGAGGCCTGAAGTTGGTTGTCGCGCAGCAACAACGCGACACATTTCTGGGTCGCGTCGACCCCGTCGACGGTGATTTCGTGGTCGACGGTCACCAGCCGCGCACCACCACCCCCGTCGAATGCCTTGCGCAGATCGGTGAACGACTCCCCTGACCGCACATAAGTGGCGCCGGCGTGACGAAACGTGGTGATCCAGCCGACGAGATCACCAGCGGAGTACAGCCGGTTGTGGCGCGCGTCCAGATTCAGGATCGCGGCCCGACCCGCCAGCCCGTCCAGCACGAACTGCTGTTGGTACGTCATTGACATCTTCTGATCTCCTACCGGCTGAGCACGTAGCCGTGCGCTTCGCGGTCCCAGGCGTCGGCGCCCAGTCCCCTGCTGCGGAGCACGTCCTTGCGGACGCGCCCGATGACGTTCTTCGGAATCTCGTCGGCCACTTCGAGGTATCGCGGCACGCAGAAGTACGGCATGCGCGCCGAGCAGAAGTCCAGCAGCTCTGCGAAATCCACTGTCGCACCGTCTTGCAACGTCACCACGACGAGGATGTCGTCCTCTCCGAGGTCGCTCGGGACACCGATTGCCGCCGCCTCCGAGACGGCGGGATGGCCCATCACGGTCTGTTCGACTTCGACGGACGAGACGTTCTCGCCGCGTCGTCGCAGCGAGTCCTTCGCGCGGTCCACGAAGGTGAGGTTGCCATCGCCGTCCAGCGAGCCGAGATCCCCGGTGGAAAACCACTCCGGATGCGGCTGCACCTCCAAGCCGGGCACGCCCTCCGCTCTGCCGGACGCCAACGACGCATACCCCTCGCTCATCGCATGCGTTGTCCGCGCCCGGCAGGCAATCTCGCCGACCGTGCCGGTGGGCAGCGGCCGACCCTGGCCATCGACTATTCGCACTTCGAACGCCGGATTGACCTGACCTGAAGTACCCGGTCTGCCTTCGTCGGAAACCGCCTTGTAGGCGATCGGGAACGCTTCGGTCAAGCCGTACATCGTCACGATGCGACAGCGGTAACGCTCCTCGATCGCGCGGTACATGTCAGCGGCGATGGGTGCCGCCGAGATGAAGCGAATTCCGAGCTCCGCGTCACGCTGATCCGGCGGCAGGCGCAGGAGCATCGACACCATCGCGCCGGCGCCGGCGAAACCCACCGCACCGCAGTTTCGTATCTCATCCCACACCTCGCCAGGATGGAATGCGGCGGCCAACACACTGGTCCCGCCGATCAGCATCGGCGCCAAAACGGTGGGTGCGGCGCTGAGGTGGAACAGCGGCATCGCCGTCCATAGTGTGTCACCAAGTTCGAGTTCCCAGGACGACGCTACGGTCGCCGCCGCGGTGAACAGGTAGTGCCAGGTAGTGGCTACGGCCTTGGACGGCCCGGTCGTGCCGGAGGTGAAGAACAGCGCGCCGACCTCATCCGGTCCGACCGGCTCGACGTCAGGCGCAGTCACCGATGCGGTCGTCAGCGCCTCGGTCAGCGAACGATCCGCAGCGAGTGTGGATCTCAGTGTCGTAACATCGCCGGCGACCTCGGCCACCCGCTGTTGGCGCTCGGCGTCGGTGATCACCACCGCGGCCCGTGACAGGTTCAGGGCATGCGCGAGGAACTCTCCCTTGCTGGCCGCGTTCACCGCGGCGGAAACCGCCCCGATCCGCGCAGCGCCGAGCCAGAAGTACACCCACTCCGGACAAGTTCCGGTGAACAGCGCCACCGATTCGCCGCGATTTACTCCGACATCCTTGAGCAGGTGTGCCGCCGCGCACGACCGGTCTCGCATCTGCGCGAAAGTAACTGGGGTTCCGGCGATCGACATCATCACCTCATCGCCGTACTGGTCGGCGCGACGGTCGAGCACCGCAGGCACACTGAAGCATTCGACGCCGAACGCCGCCGGGTCCAGGGCCCCCCGGCCGCGGGGCATCACACCCTCGCTGCAGCCGGGTCGGGCTGACCGTCGGCGGTGTAGCCGAAGTCGATCGGCGACGGCTCTTCGCCCGGATAGAACCTGTGCGCCCACCGCCGGAGCGCGGCGTAGTCGCGCGCCTCCTCCGGTGCCAGGTTGGGCTTCTCGAGGTACTTCATGTTCTCCCAGGTGAAGAAGTCCTGTTTGATGACTTCCTGTTGGAGTGCAAGGAATTTCGCGGCACGGCCGGCCGGCTCGTCGCCGGTGTCACCCGGTTCGCGCACCGACGCCTGGGTGTAGAAGTAGTCGGTGTAGTCCTCGTCCACCGGCGTCTGCCCCGTCACCTCGATAGTCGCGACGAGCTCCTTGGGAAAGCGCACGATGCCGAGACCCAACGAGTAGTTGTCGTAGATGATGTCGGCGTCGACCGGCCCATCGGGGGTGAGCCATGTGGACGGACGTCCGCCCCCGAAGTTCGCCGTCACGGTCGCGTGCAGGTGGTAGCCGTTGGCGTCGAAAGACGTTGTGTTGGCAGCACTGTCGGCCTTGTGTACGAATTGCACGTGGTATGGGTCGGCCGCGTTCTCGATGATCATCTGCGCGTGCACCTTGACCCGGTTGAGCATCCGCGAGTGCGGATGCAGCGGGTAGTAGTCGTTGGTTTCGAGCTCAGGCAGCACCGGCGGTTGCCAGTAGGGGGCGCGGCCGTGGCGCTCGTGCCACACGATGATGAAGCCGTACCACTCCTGTGTCGGGTACGACTTGATCTTCACGTTCTGCTTGCAGCCGATCTTGCTGTACGGAATCAGTGCATTGGTGCCGTCGCCGCGCCACTCCCAGCCGTGCCATGGGCAGACGATGTGCTCACCCTCGACGGTGCCGCCGACGGCCATGTTCGCGCCCAGGTGCAGACAGTAAGCGTCGAGCACGTTCACCTTTCCGGATTTGGTGCGGAACAGGACCAGGTCCTCGCCGAAGTAGTGCGCACGCTTCACCTGGCCCGGCGCCAAGTCTGAGGCGAAGCCAACAATGAACCACCCCGTCGGAAAGCGGTACGTCGAAAGGCTGATTCCGCTGGGCCCGAACTCCCGTTCAGACGGATCGATCTTCGGGTCGTGAACCGTATCCGTCATGCTTTCTCCGTTCGCGTGCCCAATAACCGCAGGTCGCGAAACCTGCCCGTTGCCTATTTTTACTATTTTAGGCATTCTAGGTCAAGGACGGCGACGCGAGGAGAACGCATGCCCACGACGACTCCGGTCGATCTGTCGAATTCTGCGTTGTGGCAGAACGGTTTTCCCGACGACTTGTTCGCCGAATGGCGCCGTGAGCTGCCCATCTTCCACCACGAGCTCACCGACGGCGTCGCCAGTACGGTCAAGCGCGACTTTTGGATGACGACCAAGCATCGCCACGCGCAACGCATCCACCGTGACACGGATGCGTTCACTGCGGCCGACGGTCCATTGATTCAGGGAATCGGGCCGATCGGGTCGTTTCCGAACCTCATCACCATGGATCCGCCCGTCCTGACCAAGCGTCGTCGGGTGATGTCACACGCGTTCACACCAAAAGCGATCGGAAAGCTCGAGGACGGCATCCGACGGCGCGCCGCCTCGATGATCGACGGGTTGCTCGAGTCGGGGGGCGGCGACTGGATCGAAGACGTCGCCGATGTGCTGCCGATGTCGGTGATCGGCGACATCGTCGGCATTCCGGACGCGGACCGACCCCGCATCTTCGACACCCTCGATCGCATCCTGAAGATGAACTCCCCCGACGTCCACATGACCGAGCAGGAGCAACTCGAGCTCTTCGGGGACATATTCGCGTATGCACTCGAACTCACCGCCGAGAAGCGGCGTAACCCGGCCGACGACATCTGGAGCACGCTGACCTCCGCGGTGGTCACCGACGAGAACGGTGAGCAGCTGTCGATTCCCGCCAACGAACTGGAGATCTTCTTCTTCGTGATCGCCATCGCCGGCAGCGACACCACGAAGAACGCGCTGGCCTCAGGACTGCAGGCGTTCGTCGCCAACCCCAGCGAGATCGAGCGGTACCGCACCGACGAGGCGATACGGCCGAGCGCGGTCGAGGAGGTGCTGCGTTGGTCGACACCGATCGCATTCTGGACGCGCAGCACGAAGGTCGACGTGGAGTTGGACGGCATCACGATTCCCAAGGGCGATCGAGTGGTGTCGATGCTGCGCTCGGCCAACCGCGACGAGGAGATCTTCGAAGACCCGTTCTCGTTCGACATCGGCCGCACCGACAACCCCCACGTCACCTTCGGCGGAGGCGGGCCCCACCACTGCCTCGGCGCCATGCTCGCCCGCGCCGAGATTCGCGCGGTACTCGACGAACTGCTCCTGCGCGCCGGCGATATCAGTCTCGGGGCCCCAAAGGTCACCTATCCCAACCTGAGCAACAACATGTCGATTTTCGACGGGATGTCGATTTCGCTGACACCTCGCTGAGTCAGAGTCCTTTCGGCCTGGTGCCGATGACGCCGTCAGCGGCAAGACGTTCCAGATCCGCCTCGATCAGCCCGCACAGTTCTGTCAGGACCTCACCGTTGTGCTGACCCAGTGTCGGGGGCGGGCGGTGCAGCCACTTGTCTACGCCGTCAGGCCGGGCGAACGGCGGACACGGATACAGCCCGGGTCCGGTGCGCGGATGGATCAGGGATTCGAAGAAGCCGCGGTGGACCAGTTGTGGATTCTCGATCGCCGCGGACGGCGAAATCACCACGGCCGCCGGGATACCGGCCTCGACGAGGCGGTCGACGACGGTGGCGGCGTCTTGGGTGGCGAACCACTGCGTGGGGTCGCAATCCGGACCGCCCATCAGCGTCGCCAAGGCGTCCCATTCGCCGTCGGTGCGCACCGTCACGGCGATCCAGTTGTCGTCACCGGCGCACCGGTAGATGTCCTGCTTCACGCCCAGATGGCCCTGGTTGCCGCGCCGCTCCAGGATCGACCCAAAGATCTCGAATTCCATTGGCTGCACGGCGGTCACGTTGAGCACACTCTCGATCATCGGCACCTCGACGAGCTGGCCGCGACCGGTACGCTCGGTGAATTCGAGTGCAGCCAGAAGCGCGAAAGCCGCATGTGTACCCGCAAGCGGATCGCAGGCGCCGCGCGGAGCGACCGGCAGTCCGTCGGGCAAGCCGGTCACCCAGGCGAGGCCGGCGATCTGCTCCATCGTGGGGGCGAAGCCCACCCTGTCGCGCCACGGACCGGTCAGCCCGAACGCCGGCATCCGCACCACCACGAGGCGCGGGTTGAGTTCGAGCAATACCTCGGCGCCGAGCCCGAATTGGTCCATCACCCGTGGCGAGAAGTTCTCGATCACCACGTCGGCCTTTGCGATCAGCATCTTGATCAGGCGAATGCCTTCGTCGGTCTGCAGGTCCAGTGTGACCGACCGCTTGTTCGTGTTCATGGCGTGGAAGACCCAGCCGTACTCCCACCAATCGTCGACATCCTTGCGCATGCCGCCGGAGTACCGGATTCCGTCTGGCCGCTGAATCGACTCGATCTTGATCACGTCGGCTCCGAACGCCGCGAGCGAGTGCGTCGCCGACGGACCCGCCCAGAAAGCGGTGAAATCGACGACCCGCAGCCCGGCGAGCGGGCGCCCTTCTGACGGTGCACCTGATGTGGACAGTCTTGGCTCCCAGAGGGATTCGGCATCCGAATCGCCGATCGCGGGTGCGGTGCGAATCGGTGACGGCGCGGCGACCGACATCAGCCACGGTGGACGCGGCTGATGGAACCCGGCGGGGTTCTGTACGTACACGCCGCGCTGCTGCAGGTGGTCCATCTCGGGGATGGTGGCGCCGTTCCCCAGCGCGGCCAGCGGCAACCTGAACAGCTGCCCGAGTTCGACGATCTCGTCGACGGTGCGCTCGCGCATCCACGGGTCGATCCGCTCGCGGATCCAGTCGCGGTAGTCCCACCGCCCGATCTGGAATCGCAGCTGGGGCACCTCGGTGAATTCCGGGCAATCCACCATCGCCGCGAAGTCCAGCCACTGCTGCCCGGTGACCATGCTGATGCCGACGAAACCGTCCTTGGCCGGTTCGATCGACGGCACCTCGACGGAACGCCGGACGTGCGGTGCCTTCAGCAGTTGCGAGTGCAGCCATTCGCTGCTCTGCATCAGCGTGATCGCCTCGAGCATCGACATGTCGAGGTGCACTCCGCGACCACCGTTGCCGACCCCACGGCGGGCGGCCAGCGCGCCGTACGCCGCCCACACGCCGCCCATGTACTCCCCCAGGTCACCGCCGATCGAGATCGGTGGACCGGCGGGATCTCCGCGGAAACCCGTGAGCCCGGAGTCGGCCTGCAGTGTGAACTCCGTAGCGGGGCGCTCCGCCCACGGACCCGTCCAGCCGAAGTCGGAGATGGTGACGACGATGAGCCGGGGCGCCTCTTGCAGCAGGCGCTGGGGATCGATTCCGCGCTGGGCTGCCGCGGATCTGGTCGCGGTGACGATCACCATGTCCGCGCCGGTCAGCAGCTCGGCGGAAATGCTTGTCACGCTGCGCTTCCCGGCGTTCAGATAGGCGAACAGCGGTGCGTCCTCGCCGGCTGGCGGCACCGCACCGGTCGCGGTGAAACGGCGCAGCGGGTCCCCGGCGGTGGGTTCAACCTTGACGACGTCGGCACCAGCGTCGGCCAGCAATTTCCCGCAATAGGCGCCGGCGATACGATCGCTGATCTCGACGACGCGCAGATCATGCAGCGGAGTCGGTGCTGAATCACTGAGGGCACTCACGCGCCAGGGACCTCCCGTGGTTTCTTTGTCATATTAGTAACTTTTGTCGGATAGCGAACCCGTAGACCCCAGGTAGCGGGCGTTTCACTGTTAGCATTGTTGGCGATATGACCACGTTGGGAATTGGCCCCGAGGCTCGGCGCCGACTGGGCTCGCGCCGGACGGCCGAGATCGTCGCGGACGAACTTCGCAGACAGATCATCGACGGCGAGCTCGCCGACGGTGATCTGTTGCCACGCCAGGAGGTGCTCGTCGAGCAGTTCCGGGTGAGTCTGGTGTCGTTGCGGGAAGCCCTGCGGATCCTCGAAACCGAGGGTCTGGTGTCGGTGCGCCGCGGCAACCGCGGTGGCGCTGTCGTGCACGCACCCGCGAAAGCCAGCGCGGCATACATGCTCGGACTGCTACTACAGAGCGACACCGTCCCCCTCTCCGATCTGGGCGCGGCACTTCAAGAACTCGAGCCCACGTGCGCGGCCCTCGCGGCGCGGCGCCCCGACCGCGGCGATGAACTCGTTCCGAAACTCAAAGAGATCAACACATCGATGGCTGAGAACATCGAGGACGGACCGAAGTTCACCGAGATCGGCGGGCAGTTCCACGACGAGGTCGTCCGCGGCTGCGGCAACCACACAATGATCGCCGTGGTGGGGAGCCTCGAGACGCTGTGGACCGGTCACCTGAACTGGTGGGCCCAGGAGACGACGGCGCGGGGCGAGTACCCGTCGATGAGTCAGCGCCGCATCGCAATGTCCGTTCACAACAAGATCTCCGACGCCATCGAAGCCGGGGACGGCGAGCGTGCCCGCAAGCTGTCGGCCCGCCACATCGCCGACACCCAGACCTACTTCAGTGCAGTCGATCCCGAACAGCGGATCGTGGCGCTATCGCCGCAGGCACTGGCCCGACGTAAGCTCTAAAGGTGCTGTGTGCGTAGCGCCTTGGTCACCGGCGGTAGCGGTGGAATCGGAAACGCGTGCGGGCGCAAGCTCGTCGAGCTCGGTTACGATGTCGTCCTGACTGCCAGGCGCGAGGAACCACTGCGCGCCGCCGCGGCGGAGATCGGTGCGCGCTACGCCGTCGCCGACGCGGCACAACCCGAGACGTTCGGACCTGCGGTGGAGGCACTTGACGAGATCGACCTCGTCGTTCATGCCGCGGGCATCCTTGGCGGAACCTACGCTCGCAAACAGACTTTCGCTCAGTGGCGCGCGACGATGTCGGCGAATCTGGACTCGTGTTTCGTGGTGACGTCTGCGGCGCTGCCGCAGATGAAGCAAGGCTCACGCTTTGTGTTCGTCTCCTCGTCGGCGGCCCATGAACCCATGCTGGCGCGGACGGCCTATTCGGCCTCGAAGGCCGGGATGAATGCGTTCGCGGGGGCGCTTGCGCGTGAGGTCGACCGCGACGGCATCAACGTGCACATCGTCACGCCCGGACCCGTCGAGACCGAGATGCTGCAGGATGTGCCCTTCGAGATGTATGCGATCCGTGCGGCCGATGTGGCCGAGGCCGTGGCGTGGCTGGACACCCTCGACCCGTCGGTCGACTTGCCCGAAATCCGGTTGCACGCAATCACACGCGGCCCCAATGCCCGCAATCCCGTAATTCCGCTGGAGGCCGAGCGCCGCACCACCAATCAATGATTTCGCGGTCAGTCTTCGCCTGGCAGCGCCTTGACCGTGGCGGGCAGGCCGTACAGCGCCGTGGCGTTGCCGCGCACGATTCGCTCACGCTGGTCAGCTGGGAACCGCCTGATCGCCCAGTCCGGAGAGTCGTAGCTCCAGTGCGGGTAGTCCGTGGAGAACATGATGTTGTCGCCGAGATCCATCATCTCGAGGTACTGGCGGTACTCGCCGAGGTCGACCTCCTCGAGTGGTTGCGTCGTGAACCGCACATGCTCGCGGACGTAGTCGGACGGCTTGCGGCGCACGTGCGGTAGATCTGCCTTGCGCTGCTCCCAGATTCGGTCCATGCGCCACATCGCGGGCAATGCCCAGGTGAAGCCACCCTCGACGAACACCACTCGAAGATCGGGATGGCGGTCGAAGGCGCCGTCGAACACCAGGCTCATCAGATGTGCCACGTACAGCAGCGGCCATGACGCGAAGAAGTCGTGCCAGTGCGCGGGGTTGCCGACCGGGTAGATGGGGATCAATTCGAACGGCGTCTGACCCATCAGATGGGTGGCGACCGGAAGTCCATTGCGGGCAGCGGCGGCATACATCGGATCGAAATGCGGGCTGCCGAACGGGATCCCACGGGTCTGCGGCGTCATCAGCACTTCCGCCATGTAGGGGTGCCCCGCCCACCGCTCGATCTCCCGCGCCGCCGCTTCGGCATCCTGGGCGGTGACACTGATCGCGCCCCGCCAACGGCCGTGCCAGTTGGCCTCGCCGAGCCAGACATCGGCGAGCCAGTCGTTGTGGGTGGCCTTGAGTACGTGTTCGGCCTGTGGCAGTTGCGCGTCGCACATCGGTTCCAGCACAGCGATACTCACGCCGGCGTCGATCAACAACTGCTTGGCGGCGAAGTCCGGATCACTACCTGCGACACCGCCTCCGGGCGGCCCGGCATCGACACGCAGCGAGTTGGTCTTGTACGAGTCCGGCGTGTCATAGAAATGCGGTACCGGCGAGACCGCGTTGCCCGTCGGCCAGAGTTGGTCCTTCCATTGCGCGGGCGCGTACGACTTGAGCACTTCGGCCGACACCGGCAGCGGGTGGACATCGGTGTCGACGATCGACACCGCGATGTCCCGGACGACGGTCTTGTCCGCAACGTCCTGGACAGCTGTCATGTCAGGCTCCCTTCGACTTCGAGGGCGACCCCGTAGAGGTCGCTTGCATTGCGCCACAGCACTTTGTCCCGCTGGGCGCTGTTGAGACCGGCTACGACGGCGTCGGGCCCGGTTGTGGACCAGTGCGGGTAGCTCGACCCGTACATGAGCAGGTCGGTCTTGTCGGTGAACTCCATCCATCGTTCAGCTTGGCCCTCATCCGTCGGCCCGTCGAGCGCCGATGAACAGAACCGCACGTGGTCGCGCAGATACTCGCTGGGAAACCTGTCGACCCAAGGGGTTTGGTCTCGCATCGACATCCAGAACGTGTCCAGCCGCCACATCAGTGGTGTGAGGATGTCGTAGCCGCCGTCGGCGAATACGAACCGAAGGTCGGGGTGCCGACCGAACATGCCCTCGATGATCAGGGTGGCCAGGTGGACGAACGAGTTCAACGGCATGAACGCGGCGTAACCCGGATAGGTGTAGGCGTGGCCGGCGAACGTCGGCGCGTGGTCGACGCCGTTGCCGCCGTTGATGTGTACGGCCACCGGCAGGCCGTAGGCGGCGGCCGCTTCCCAGACCGGCTCGAACATCGGCTTGCCGTACGGCTCGCGCGACTGCATCGGAACACCGACCTGAACCATCTTCGGGTGGTCGGCCAGTCGGTCGATCTCGGCGACCGCGCCTTTGACGTCCTCGGGGTTGACCCGGATGGTGCCGCGGAACCGATTCGACGTATCGGGATCGAGCCAGCGGTCGAGCAGCCAGTCGTTGACCGCGGCGCAGATGCGACTGTTCAACAGGTAGTCGGCGATGTTGCCGCGCGTCAGCGGATTGAGGATCGCGTAGTCGGCGCCGTTGTCGTCAAAGAGATGACGTGCCAACGTCTCGGGGTCGGACCCGGGGTACCCGTCGCCGTACAAGTCCTGGCGGTAGTCCCCGCCCGGTGCTTGATACCACTGCTGTTCGACGTCAGGAATGGCGCGCAGCTTGTGCGGCGCCGACAGATAACGCCGGATCTCGGAGTTGAACCGGAAGTGCGGCTGAACATTCGCGTCGATGATCATGCCTCGACTCCCCCTCGCTCCGGTCCTCGCTCGTACCTCGCTGCGATCCTCACTCGCGCTCGTCTTCGGGTGATCATGCGGTGAGGTACACCTGTCCGTCGGCGATATCGACCTGGTAGGTGCGCACCCGCTTCTTGGGATCGGCGAGGCTCTCTCCGGTGGTGATGTCGAATTCCCACTGATGCCATGGGCAGCGCGCGATCTGACCGTCGCGCACATGGCGAATCTGGTCGGGCATCTCGGGGGCGTACTCGGTGGTGCCCCTGACGTAGCCCAGGCACAGCGGTGCGCCCTCGTGTGAGCAATAGTTCGCGATCGCGTAGAGCGAGCCGCCGATGTTGTAGACGCCCACGCCGTACTTGCCGGCCCGCACGAGTTTCATGGTTCCCGGAGGCAGGTCTTCGATCGAGCACACCGGTTGGCGCTCCATGTGACCTCCTTTCCTTGACCTAGGATACTAAAATAGTAAAGATAGAGCGACCGACTCGCTAGATGCTGCTGCCTGGGAGGCAAGTGTGACGACCAGCACGGATGCGCAGGACCAGCCGACCGCCCCCGATCTGGTGAACGATCCCTACCCCTACTTTGAAGAGATGCGCAGGACCGCGCCGGTGTGGCGCGGCACGCTCATGGAGCACAGCATGATGCCCGAGGAGCTCAAAGTCGGAGAAAATTGGGTGCTGTTCGACTTCGACAGCGTCTTCACGGCCTTTCGCGAGGACACGGTGTTCGCCTCGGAGATGTATAACAACACGATCGGGCTGGTCTTCGGGCCGACGATCCTCGGCATGGCAGGCAAGCAACATCACGACCACCGCAGCCTGGTGAGCAAGGCCTTCAAGCAGAGCGCGCTCGCGGCTTGGGAACCCGAGGTGATCGACCCGATCTGCGACCAGCTGGTCGACGAGTTCTCCGGCGACGGCGAGGTGGACCTGGTCAAGGCGGTGACTTTCGAGTTCCCCACCCGCGTCACGGCCGCCCTGCTCGGCCTGCCGCAGGAAGATCTGGAGCTGTTCCGGAAGTTGTCCCTGGATCTGATCTCGATCACCGAGGACATCGAGGCGGGACTGACGGCCTCGGTCGAACTGGGCACCTACTTTCAGCAGCAGGTGGACCAACGGCGAAGCACACCGACCGATGACGTCATCGGCGATCTCGTCGCAGCCGAGATAGACGGGGAGAAACTGACCGACGAAGCGATCATTTCCTTTCTGCGCCTGCTGCTGCCTGCCGGACTGGAAACCACCTACCGGTCATCGGGAAACCTGTTGCAGCTCTTGCTGACTCACCCTGACCAACTCGAGGCACTGCAACGGAATCGCGACCTCATTCCCGCCGCTATCGAGGAGGGGATCCGGTTCGAGACCCCGCTGGTCCTGGTGGCACGCAACACCACCCGCGATGTCGAGATGCACGGCATGACGATCCCGAAAGGCGCTCAGGTCAACCTGTGCATGGGGGCGGCCAATCGCGACGAGAAGCGATGGGACGATCCCGACGTGTTCGACATCCACCGCCCGCGGCGAGCGCACATCTCGTTCGCCGGCGGCATCCACAGCTGCCTGGGAATGCATCTGGCCAGGGTCGAAACGAAGGCGATGCTGACCAGCCTCTTCGATCGTCTGACGGATTTCCAGCTAATCGCAGACGAGGATACGAAGATCGTCGGTATGCCGTTCCGATCGCCTAAGCACCTCCCCGTGACCTTCCGGCCTGTCGCGTGAGGACGCGCGCAGCGATCCTGCACGACATGGGCCAGCAGTGGTCTGTCGAGGAATTCGACCTCGACCCCCCGAAGGCCGGTGAGGTGCTACTCGAGATGGCCGCGGCCGGGCTGTGTCACTCCGACGAGCACGTCCGCAACGGTGACATGTCCGCATCCAACGAGATGATGCAGTCGTACGGGCTGCCGTCGATGTTCCCGTTGATCGGTGGCCACGAAGGCGCAGGCGTCGTCCTCGAAGTCGGCGATGGCGTCACGACATTCGCTCCCGGCGACCACGTCGTGACGTCATTTGTCGCCGTGTGCGGGCGCTGCAGGTGGTGCAACTCCGGGATGGAGTACATCTGCGACATGGGCGCCCAGGTGATGATCCCCGGCATGCCCACCGACGGTACGTTCCGTCATCACACGACCGATGGCCGCAACCTCGGCCACCTTTCCAAGGTTGGCGCGTTCTCGAAACACACTGTGGTATCGCCGGATTCGATCATCAAGATCGATCCCCACCTGCCGCTACTGCCGATGGCCCTGCTGTCCTGCGGCATTCCGACCGGCTACGGTTCCGCGGAGAATCGCGCCAAGGTGCGCACCGGTGACACCGTCGTCGTGATCGGTGTGGGCGGCATCGGCACCGGGGCGATCCAGGGTGCGCGCATCAACGGCGCCGCGCAGATCATCGCGGTCGATCCGGTGGAGTTCAAGCAGAAGTCGGCACTGGGCTTCGGTGCGACACACACCGTCACGTCCACCGACGAGGCTGCCGACCTGGTTCGCGATCTGACCAGCGGGGTGATGGCGGATAGCGTCATCGTCTCGCCCTCCCTCATCACAGAGGACGATGTGCAGGCTGCGCTGAGTCTGACGCGCAAGGGCGGAACGTGCGTGCTGACCGGGATGACAAGGCAGACAACGAGTTCCATCGCGATCAACCTGCAGGAGTTCATCCTGTGGAACAAGAACCTCGTCGGCACGGTGTTCGGATCATGCAATCCGAGGGTGGACATCGCCCGCTTCGCCAAGCTCTACGAAACGGGGCAGCTGCAACTCGACGAGATGATCACCCGACGCTACCGGCTCGACGAAATCAACGACGGCTACCGCGATCAGCGGGGCGGCGAGATAATCCGCGGCGTCATCGATTTCAGCCTCGACTGAGATCTGACTTCTTATTTGGGACGGGTGGCTGGAGTGAGGCGAGCCATCCCACGCAGGATCCACGGTGTCCGCCTGGCCATCACGGCCACGGCGCGGTCGGATCGGCGCATCGCGGAGCGGGGGCCGGGGGTGGGCGCTGACGCCAGTTTCACCTCGGCCGATCCCGCCCGCGTGCCTTGGCGATCGACCGCCAGCAGTTGCCAGGCGCCGGGCACGCCACGCAGTTCGACGGTGCCGCGATTCTCGAATCCCGTGCCCGAGCCGACCACGAGGTCACGGACAGTGCGGGAAACGAGGATTTCGCCAGCGCCCGCCTGACCGAGGATCCGCGCCGCGATGTGGACGGCGATACCGCCGATGTCGGAGTCCATCAGTTCGCACTCGCCGGTGTGGATGCCTACACGGATCTCGATGCCCAGCGTTTCGGCGGCAGCACATAAGGCCTCGGCGCAGCAGATCGCCTGTGTCGGGCCGTCGAACGTCATGAGATGCCCGTCGCCCGTACTCTTCAGCACCGTGCCGCCGAATCGTTCCGCGAGTTCGGCTGTGATCTCACCAAAGCGCTGGAGCACCGCCCGCCACCGCTCGTCACCTGTCGCCGCGGCACGTTCCGTCGACTTGACGATGTCGGTGAACAACACGGTGCGCAGGGCGCGATGGGCCTGCGGCGGTGGCGCATGGCTGCCGGTGAGGAACTCCTCGATCCCGGTCAGAATCCTTTCGGGCTCGGTGAACTGCGGCGCGTGGTCGGTGCCTTCGACCTCGAGCAGCCGCGCGCCAGGGATGTGGTCAGCGAGGTACCGGCCTGATTGCACCGGGGCGGCGCGGTCGTTGCGGGCGTGGATGACAAGGGTTGGCACGGTGATTGTCGGCAGGATCGGCCGGACGTCGATTTGGAACATCGCTGCGAGGGTCGCCCGAGCCATCCCCGGGCTTGCGCTCATGCGCTCCAACGTTCCCAGCTGGCGTATCGACCGGACCGACGGCATTACACACTTGAGTGCCGCACCACTGCCCCACGCCGAGCGGACGGCGCGGCCGAGTTCCTGCATGCGGGCAATCTGCTCGGTCGACGGCGTGTAGTTCTCACCCAGCTCCGGTAGGACGCGCAACCGCACCTCGCCCGCATCACGATCGATGTCGTCCCACCCAACTGGCATAACCGAGAACGTGCTGGCGAGGACCAATGCCCGCGTGCGCTCTGGGCGACTTGCCGCAAAGACGATGGCGGCCGGGCCGCCCTCGCTCAAGGCGAGAATGGCGGCCTTTCTGAAGCCGACGGCGTCCATGACGGCCTCGATCTCGGCCGCTCGATCATCCAGCGACCGAACTCGCGGGACCGGGTCCGACAGCCCGACACCGGCCTTATCGAATACGAGGACGCGACAAAACGTCGCGAGCTGATCGAAGAACGCCTTGAATTCGGGCTGGGTCCAGAACAGCTCCACGTGGGTGGCGAACGGCCCGGCGATGACCAGCTCGACCGGTCCTTCGCCGAACACCTGATACGCAAGGCTGAGTTCGCCGCAGGCTGCGTACGCAGTTTCCCCCACGGCATTGACCGTACCGACGCCGGCGACTACGAATCCGGCAATTGGCGCAGGTCGTGGCCGAGACAGCTGAATAACGCGCCGTCATACGATGCGAGACGCTCGGCCCTGCCAGTAGCGGTCGCGTATCCGCCGCTTGTAGAGCTTCCCGTTGGGATCGCGCGGCAGTTGCGGATCGAATTCGATTGAGCGCGGACACTTGTAGGTCGCGAGGTGGGCCCGGCAGTAGTCGATCAGTTCGGCCTCGAGCGCCGGTCCGGCCTCGTCTGACTCAATCGGTTGTACGACGGCCTTGACCTCCTCCCCGAACTCGTCGTTCGGGACGCCGAACACCGCTGCGTCGATGAGCTTCGGGTGCATGACCAGAAGGTTCTCGACCTCTTGCGGGTAGATGTTCACGCCACCGGAGACGATCATGAACGTCGACCGATCGGTCAGATACAGATAGCCGTCCTCGTCGAGAAATCCCATATCCCCCAGCGATCGCCACCCACGGTCGTTGGAGACCGACGCGGTTTTGGCCGGGTCCTTGAAGTATTCGAACGCCGGTCCGCCCTCGAAGAAGAGCTCGCCGGATGCGCCGACAGGAACCTCAACACCGTCCTCATCCAATACGTGCACGGGTGTGATCGGCCTACCAACCGAGCCGGGGTGCGCCAACCACTCCTCCGGCCCGATTCCGGTGCCCGCGAATCCCTCTGTCCCCCCGTAATACTCGTGGATGATCGGTCCAAGCCATTCCATCATCTTGTACTTGACATCGACCGGGCACGGCGCGGCGGCGTGGATCACGCACTGCAGGCTCGACACGTCGTAGGAATCGCGGACGGTGTCGGGCAGCTTGAGCATCCGCACGAACATGGTCGGCACGAACTGCGCATGGGTGACGCGGTGCGTCTCGATGAGACGCAACACCGCCTCGGCGTCGAACTTTCGCATCAGGACCGATGCGGCACCCACCCGGTGGACTGCCATCGTGTAGTTGACTCCGGCTGCGTGATACAGCGGCGCAGGCGAGAGGTAGACGCTCGACGACGTCATGTTGTAGCGCTGACCCAGCGAGTACTCGAGCACCTTCTGCGCCCACGATCCCTCGCCGTCGGTGGGCAGTGGCCGGCGAACAGCCTTGGGTCGCCCCGTGGTTCCCGACGAATAAAGCATCTCGGTACCGTCGCAGACCGACGGCGCATCACCCGCGGACGACAATGCGTCGTGGTAGGGGGTCCAGCCCGGCAGGGTCGCTCCGACGCTGATATGCGCCTCGACGCGTGGGTTGGCCTCGAGAAGATGCGCTGCCAGTTCGGCCACCGACTCGTCGACGAACACGGCCTTGGCTTCGCAATCATCGACGACGTAGGCGACCTCATCGGCCGTGAAATGGGTGTTCACCGCGCTGTAGTACAACCCGGAAAGCTGACATCCCCAGGTGATCTCGAAGAACTCAGGGCGGTTGGGCAGTATGAGCGCGACACCGTCGCCCGGTCGCAGCCCGGCCTCGTACAGCAGGGCAGCCACCCGCCGACTGTTCGCGTAGAGCTGGCCGTATGTGACCGTCTCACCGTCCGCGACGACCACGGCTGCAGAGTCCGCGGCCACCGCCGCGTGGTCGGAGATGTTCAACGGCGGCCCTAGGTAGAGGCGCCGTCCGTGGACGCGGCGGCCTGGCGCTTGGCCATTTCGGACGGCAGCACCTTGTCCTTGAACACGCGCTGAATGAGCTCCTGCACATCCTTGCTGATCGACGCGAGCGCAACGAGGTCGTTGGAGCTCTGCCAGTGCACCCGCATCCCCATCAGTTCCCAGGCTCGTTTGAGATTGGCCTTGGTCAGCATCAGCGTCGTCAACGGAGCCTGCGCGATGTGGCGGGCGATTGCGTCGACACGGTCGTCGAGGTCCTCGCGCTTGACCACCTCGTTGACCAGCCCGACTTCGAGGGCCCTCTTGGCGTCGATCACCTCAGCTGTGAACAGGTAGTAGGCGGCACGGCGCCAGTTCATGAACACCCAAGGCTCGATGGAACATTCACCCGAGGGCATGCCGAATCCCTGCAACGGCGGATAGGAGAAATAGGCGTCCTCGGAGGCGATCACGATGTCGGTGGTGAGGCCCATGTGCGTGCCGCCACCCACGCAGTAGCCGTGGACCTGGGCGATGGTCGGCTTGGAGAATTCCCACAGATTCAGAGTCGGCTTGACGAACAGATCGGACTGCGCCTTCCACGGGTGGCCCGTAACCATCGCGTTCTCGACGAACGCCGGATAGTCGGTGGCATTGTTGCCGATCGCGTGCCCCGAGCAAAAGCCCTTACCGTTCGCCTTCAACACCAGGACCTTGATGTCGTAGTCACGGTCGGCATCCAGCAGCGCCGCGTCGACCTCCTCGGCCAGCTTCTGATCCTGGGCGTTGGCCTTCTCCGGCCAATTGAGCGTGATCTTCGCGATCGCGCCTTCCTTCTGGTAGATGATCCGCTCACGGGTCTCGTTGAGATCCATCCGTAGATACCTTTCGTTATGAAGTGATGACGCCGATCTCGGTGCCGATGTCGTAAGTCGTTCCGATCTCGTCCGGTCCACTGCACGGTGCCCGATGCGCCCGCCTCGATCTCCTGCTCCACCTTCTCGGTCGCGATGACGTAGATGGGCGTCCCCTCGTCGACGTGCTCTCCGGCGCTGACGAGAAACTCGGTGAGTTCGGCTTCCGAGACGGCCACCGAGACCCGCGGGATACGAATGACGAAGTCAGCCATGCGCACCCGCGGTCGCCAGTGTCCGCGCAGCGGCCTCGACGATCCGTGCTGGCGACGGATAGAGCTGCGCCTCCAGCGCCGCCGCGGCCGGCGTCGGAACGAACCGTGCACCCACCCGCTCGATCGGCGCGGTGAGCGCACCGAAGCATTCGGCTTGCAGAGTGGCGACGATTTCTGCACCAGGGCCTGCAAATTGGACGGCATCGTGTACGACGACCGCTCTTCGGGTGCGACGCACCGACTCGACGATGGTCTCGATGTCCAGCGGCACCAGGGTTCGTAGGTCGACGACCTCGGCGTTCACACCCTGCTCCTGCAACTGCTCAGCCGCCTTCAGACATTCGAGCACGCTGCGGCCGTAGCTGATGAGGGTGACGTCCGATCCGGGACGCTTCACATCTGCCTGTCCGAGCGGAATGACGAAGCCAGGATCGGTTGGGACTGAGCCCTTCTGACCCTGCAGACGGATGGTCTCGACGAACAGGCACGGGTCTTCGTCGAAGATCGCCGATGTCAGCAGCCCCTTGCCGTCGCGCGGCGTCGACGGAACGATGACCTTCATACCCGGGATGTGCATGAACCAGGCTTCCAGCGTCTGCGAATGCGTTGCGCCGGTGGCGAGTCCGCCGTACACCTGGGTGCGCACGGTGATCGGCGCCGTCGTCCGGCCCGCCGTCATGAACCGCAGCTTGGCGGCGTTGTTGATCAGCTGGTCCGCTGCGATGCCGATGAAGTCCATGATCATGATCTCGGCGACCGGCAGCAGCCCGTCGATCGCCGCGCCAACCGCGGCGCCGACGATGGCGGCCTCCGAGATCGGTGTGTCCAGCACTCGGTCGTGCCCGTACTTCGTAGACAGTCCGGCCGTCGGACCCGAGGCACCCGGGTCGGCGATGTCCTCACCGAGCAGGAACACCCGGTCGTCGGCGGCCAGCGCCTGATCGAGCGCGAGGTTCAGCGCCTCGCGCATCGTCATCTCTGTCTCGTCCATCAACCTGTTCCTCAGACGGGATAGCGGATCGGGGACGCGTACACGTCACGGTCGAGTTCGTCGATCGACGGCGCCTCGGCACCGATGACCGTCTTGAGTGCCGATTCGACCTTGTTGAGAGCACCTTCGTCGATCCCGCCGAGCTCCTCGTCGGTGCATATTCCGTTGTCTATCAGGTGTTTGCGGAATCGCGGCACCGGGTCGGCCGCCATGGCCGACGCGAGTTGCTCCTTGGGGATGTACGGCATCCTGTCGCCGAAGTAGTGCCCGCGGAAGCGAAAGGTCACGCACTCGATGAAGGTGGGTCCGTCGCCGTTGCGCGCCTTGCCGATCGCCTCGGCGAGCGCATCCAGAACCGCAAGTGGGTCGTTGCCGTCCACCCGAATACCGGGCATGCCGTAGCCGGCCGCCCGATCTGCGACGTGCTTGAGCTTCATGGTGTCGTGGGTCGGCGTCATCTCCGCGTACATGTTGTTCTGGCAGACGAACACCAGCGGCAGGTCCCACAGCGCGGCCATGTTGGCTGCCTCGTGAAACGACCCGGTGTTGGTCGCCCCGTCACCGAAACTCACGACCGTGACGCGGTCGAGGCCTTTGCGTTTGGCCGCCATCGCGAGCCCGACCGCTACCGGCGGCCCGGCACCGACAATGCCCGTCGAGAGCATGACGCCTCTGTCGGGTTTGGCGATGTGCATGGTGCCGCCCTTGCCCCGGCCGGCCCCGACGGTGCGGCCCATCATCTCGCCGTAGATCTCTTCCAGCGGAACGCCTTTACCGATCAGATCGTGCAACCCGCGGTAGGTGGTCACCAACTGGTCGTCGTCGCGTAGCGCAGCGCCCATCGCGGCCGCGATGGCCTCCTGGCCGCGCGACGGCCAGTACACGCACATGAACTCGCCGGTCCCGATGCCTTTCGACAGCCGGTCGTCGGCGGACTTCATCAACACCATCAGCGCATAGATGCGCCGCAGCAGATCGACCGAATAACTCACGGGCCCAGCGACCCGATCTCGCGGTACACCTTGGGAATCGGCTTCGGATCCATCGCGAGGTTCTCCAGGCCGGTCATCTTCCCGCTGGCGCCGAGTTCACCGAGGCGGTGCACTGCCGCATCGAGGTCGTCGCAGTCGAGTTCATAGATCGCGATGAAGGGACCATCGCCGTCGTTCGGCGCGAACCTGCGCGCGGAGACGATACCGTCCACCGAGAGGATCTGCGCCAGATGTGTGTCGTTGTACCACTCGTGGTACTCGGCCTCACGATCTGACGAGACGGGCATCGTCTCCACATACATGATTCCCCTTGGCATACCTACACCTCCACTACACGCCCGACCACGGCTTGATCTTCAGGAAGCCGCCCGCGTCGACGCGCAGTTGCTGGCCGGTGACGTAGCGGGCGGCATCGCTGGCCAGAAACAGCACAGCTTCGCTGATGTCCTCGGGTTCGACGTAGGGAATCGGCATCCCCTGGATCATCGGGAAGACGATTTCGGCGTCCTCGCGGGTGGGATTCGGCAAGTCCGGCCGAAATGCCTTGTACATCGGCGGGCTGTGCAGCATGTCGGTGTTGACGTTCGTCGGATGCACGGCGTTCACGCGGATCTGCTCCGGCGCCAGCGTGCGGGCGAGATCGTTGACGTAGTGCGCGACAACCTGTTTGGCGAACGCATAACCCGCTCCGCCCGGCCCGCCGTCCATTCCGCTCGTGTTGACAGCCGTTGCCATGAACGCCGCCACCGATCCGGTAGCGATGATGGATGCGCCTGCCGTCAGATGTTTCATGCTGGCGTGGATGAGGTTCATGACACCGATGAGGTCTACGTCGACCGCGTCGACGAACGCCTGCGGCGGTAGCCCCGCGGTCATCGGACAGATGCCCGCGTTGGCGACGACGATGTCGAGTTGTCCGAACTCGGCGACTCCACGGTCGATCGCTGCCGACAGACCGGCGCGATCCCGGACATCGGCGATCTCGGTGTAGGCGCGCTGGCCCTCCTTCTCGACGAGCCTCGCGGTCTCGTCGAGGTCTTCCGGCCGTGCGAGGGGGTAGTCGTTGGTCTCGATGTCGGCGCAGATGTCGACGGCGATGATGTCGGCGCCCTCAGCGGCCAGCGTTCGTGCGTGTGAACGTCCTTGCCCGCGGGCAGCTCCACTGACCAGCGCCACTTTGCCCGTCACCCTGCCCATGACCGAACCTCTCTGCGTGTGACGGCCCGACGGCAAGCGGCCGCCCCGAAATATCCCGATATCAGTGCCGCAACATCGCTGCAACTGTAACCACAGCGGTAGCTATACTACCTAAAATTATAAAGAAACCAATCAGATCGATCTCGAACAGGACACCGTGGACTTCTCATATCCGGCGGAGGTGGAGCCGTTCCGCAAGGAACTGCGTGCGTGGCTGTCTGCCAACCTGACGGATGAAGTACGGACCGCCGACCGGCACCGCGGCCGCGACACGCAGGCGTTCGAGACGCTTCGGACGTGGGATGCGATGGTGGCCGACGCAGGCTGGGGCGCGGTCTCCTGGCCGCAGGAGTACGGCGGGCGCGGGGCGACGGTACTCGAGCAGCTGGTCTACGCCGAAGAGACCACGCGGGCGCGAGCACCCATGCCGCTCAACGTGATTGGGATAAACAACATCGCACCCGCGATCATGCAGTACGGCACCGATGCTCAGATGCGGCGGCTTCTCCCCCGGATGATCCGGGCCGACGATATCTGGTGTCAGGGCATGTCCGAGCCCGAAGCGGGTTCGGATCTGGCATCCTTACGCACCCGTGCAATTCGTGACGGTGATGACTTCGTCGTGAACGGCCAGAAGATCTGGACGTCGCTCGGTCATCGCGCCGACTGGTGTCAGTTGTACGTACGTACCGATCCTGACGTCAGCAAGCACAAGGGCATCTCCTGTCTCATCGTCGACATGAAGTTGCCTGGCATCGAAGTTCGGCCATTGGTGACGATCAACGGTGCCGCCGACTTTGCCGAGGTGTTCTTCACCGATGTCCGGGTCCCCGCCGACGCTCTGCTCGGTCCGCTCAACTCGGGTTGGCAGGTCGCCACCACCACGTTGAGTCACGAACGGGCGGGCGCGGCGCGACTGTATGCGCAGATGGAAGTTCAGCTCTCCGACCTCGTCGCCGATCTCGCAGACCACGTCGTCGACGGCAGGCCGGCACTCGAGAACAGTGCGACGCTATGCCGACTCGGCGAGGTCGCCGTGCGCATCAAATACCTCGAGTTGTTGTGCAAGCGATCGATATCGGCGACGTTGCACGGTCGCGACGCGCTCGGATCGGCCAGCCTGGCCAAGAGTGTGTGGGCCGAGCTGGGTCAGGATCTCGCCGAGCTGGCGTTCGATGTCCTCGGACCGCGTCACGCCGGGCGGTGGGTCGACCGTCGGCTCTCAACGCGCTCGCTGACCATCGCCGGTGGGACGACCCAGATCAACAAGGGCATCACAGCGACCCGAGTGTTGGGTCTGCCCAGACGATGAACCTCGAACTCAGCGACGAGCAGGTCGCGCTACGGGACACCGTCCGGCGCTATCTGGCCGAAAAGGCAAGCCTGGCAACATATGTGCGGCCGCTGCTCGACGACGCGGCAATCCGCGCCGATGACGTATGGCGCGGACTGGCGGCCATGGGCGTCACGGGTCTGCTCGTCGGTGAGGACTGCGACGGCGCGGGCATGTCCATGGTCGAAGCCGGGGTGGTTGCCGAAGAACTCGGGGCCGCGCTGTACCCGGGTCCGTGGTTGTCCACCGCCGTCGCGGCGCCGCGGGCACTCATGCACACACGCGGTGACAAGGTAGCCGCCGGATTGCTCACCGCAATCGCGGAGGGTTCCGCGGTCGTCACCGTGGGCCCACTGTCCGGTCCTCGCCCCACGGCGATCGACGGCGCGACGGTGCGCGGCACCGTCACCGGCCTACCCGACGCCGACGCCGCGGACGTCATCCTGGTATTCGCGCAGGAGCGCGACGCCATCGGGTTGTACTCCATCGACACATCGTCGGCGGGCGTGGCTGTGACGCCGTGCGCCCATGTCGACCCGACGCGCAAGCTGGCCGATGTCGAGTTCGACGATGTTTTGGCGCAACGCCTCGCGTCGGCGTCGGAGGAAGCGATCAGCGCGGTTGTCGACGATGTGGTGATCGCATACGCCGCCGATGCGCTGGGTGCGGCCACCGCCGTCATGAACCTCGCCGTCGAATACGCGAAAGTGCGAAAGCAGTTCGACCAGCCGATCGGGAGCTTCCAAGCCGTCCAGCATCTGTGTGTCGACATGTATGAGGCGGTGGAGCTCGCGCGCAGCGGCGTGATCTATGCGTTGTGGGCTGCCGATGCGACAGAACCCGCGGAACGCCACCTGGCTGCGCTGCGCGCCAAGGCATTCGCCGGGCAGCTGACCAAAGTCGGCGATACGGCGATCCAGGTGTTCGGTGGTATCGGCTTCACGTGGGAGCACGACGCGCACCTTTATCTGAAGCGACTTCTGGGCTGGAGCGGATTCCTCGGGGCGCCCGAGAAGTATCTGGAGGAAGTCGGGAAGGGGTTGGTATGACCGGAGTGCTCAGTGGTGTGCGTGTGGTCGAGTTGGCTTCGTGGACATACGTGCCCTCGGCCGGTGCGGCGCTCGCGGACTGGGGCGCCGATGTCATCAAGGTGGAGGACGTCAAAGCGGGCGATCCCGGCCGGGCACTGGTCATCGGCGGATTCACGAAGGAAAATGCGCGGGCGCACATCGACTTCATCCTCGAGATCGGCAATCGAGGCAAGCGCAGTATCGCCATCGACATCAAGTCCGACACCGGCCGTGAATACTTCGGGCGCCTGCTCGCCACCGCGGACGTGTTCCTGACCAACTGGCTGCCTGGCGCACTGGAACGTGCGCGGATGACCGTCGAGGACATCCGGTCGTTCAACCCGAACATCATCATCGCCCGCGGCACCGGACTCGGCGTTCGCGGCCCCGACCGCGACAGGGGCGGATTCGATGCGGCCACCTATTTGTCGCGTGGGGGGGTTTCCTACACCCTGACGCCGTTCGGCACTGAGACGCCCGCGGTGCAGGGGCCGGCATTCGGCGACCTGCAGGGCGGCATCACACTGGCTGGCGGCGTGTGCGCCGCACTGTTCCACCGCGAACGCACCGGCGAGCCGTCGATCGTCGATTCGTCTCTGCTGGCCCAGGCCATGTGGTCGATCGCTCCATCGATCTCGGTCGCCGACCTCTTCGACATCGACGGCATTCCCGGTGCACCACCGGGTCTGATGATCAACCCGCTCGTCGCTCGCTATAAAACCCGCGATGACAGGTGGATTCAGCTGGTCTTTCTGCAGCCCGACAAATTCTGGGCGGGGTTCTGCGAGCGAATCGGCCTGCCGGAACTCGCGACCGACGAACGTTTCGTACCGTCCAGCAATCTGATCGCCAATGCCGAGGAGGCGGGCGCGATCATCGAACAGAAGTTCGCCAGCCAGGACCTCGACCACTGGCGCAAGGTGCTCGCGGACGAACCGGGCGTGTGGGCCGCGCTGGCGACACCCAAGGAAACCCTCAACGATCCACAGGTCAGGCCGAACGGCTACGTCGTACCCAACGTCGACGATCAGGGTAACGAGTACCAGATCGTCGCCGCGCCAGTGCAATTCAACGAATCGCCGCCAGCACCTGCGCGTGCGCCCGAACATGGACAGCACACCGAGGAGATCCTGTTGGAGCTCGACCTCGACTGGGACGACATCTCGGCGGCCAAGGACAGCGGCGCGATTCTCTAGGAGGGCACGAAATGGCGCTTGAAGCGGTCATCTACGAGCGTGAACCGCCGATCGCGCGGATCATCCTCAATCGGCCGGACAAGGCCAACACCAAGGACGCCCAACTCGTGCAGGAAGTCGATGCGTGCCTGCGGGAGGCCGACCGGGACAAGGAGATCAAGGTCGTCATCCTGAAGGCCAACGGCAAAGGCTTCTGCGGCGGACATGTCGCCAGGTGGGGTCCCGACGAGAATCCGTACCCCGACTTCGGCGACACGTTCGAAGATCTCTACAAGGGCACCGCCGACCTGTTCCTGTGGCCCACGCTGTACCTGTGGGAGTTCCCGAAGCCGACGATCTCGCAGATCCACGGCTATTGCATGGGCGGCGGGATCTATCTCGGACTCCTCACCGACTTCTGCGTCGCGTCCGAGGATGCCTACTTCCAGATGCCGCTCGCGCAGAGCCTCGGTGAGCCCGGCGGTCACACCATGATCGAACCATGGCTGTTGATGAACTGGCATCGCACCATGGATTGGCTTCTGCTGGCCCCCACGCTTTCCGCGCAGGAGGCGCTGGAGTGGGGGCTGCTCAACAAGGTGGTGCCGCGGGAGCAGCTCGAGGAGACCGTCGAGGAGATGGCCCGCAAGATCGGCCAGATCCCGCTGACCACATCAATGGCGGTGAAGAACAACGTGAAGCGCGCCTACGAATTGATGGGGATGCGCGTGCACCTTCAGGTGAGCCACATCTTGACCAACATGGTCGGGGCGGCCACCGACGTTCAAGAGCGTCGGCGAAAGCTGATCGAGTCCGGACTGAAGCCAAGGGATTTCATCGACGGCGACGGGCAGACTTCTTCCGGCGAGTAGCCGATTTCGCGGTGCAATCTGGCCCCGCGGGCTGATACTCGGTTCGATAACCGATCCCTCAAGGGAGGCACACCATGCGCATCGCAGTGGCCGGCGCGACGGGCAACATCGGCGCACGCACCGTCGCGGCCATCGAGCGCAATGGGCATGAGGCTGTACGCATCAGCCGCTCTCTCGGCGTTGACCTGACTACGGGCGAAGGTTTGGATGCGGCGCTCGACGGCGTCGACGCGGTGATCGATGCCATCAGCTCGCCGCCGATCAGTCCCGAGGAGACTCGCGCATACTTCGGCACTACCACGAGAAATCTTCTCGCCGCAGAAGAGCGCGCGGGTGTGCGGCACCACGTGCTGCTGTCGATCGTCGGGATCGGCCGGACCGCAGGCGGAACTGCCCACTACTCGGGCAAGCGCGAGCAGGAGCGCCTGATCGAGGAGGGCCGGGTGCCATGGACGATCGTGCCGGCCACGCAATTTCACGATTTTGCGGCGCTGGCGGTCAGCTGGACGGAGCGCGACGGCGTCGCGACCATCGCCCCATTACTCATTCAGCCGATTGCACCCAACGATATTGCTGACATCCTGGCCGAGGTCGCCACCGGAGCGCCGCAGGGCCGCTATGTCGACGTCGCCGGCCCGGAACCGCAAGACCTCGTTGACATGGCCCGCCGAACGCTCGAAGTACTCGGTCGCAACGTGAAGCTCGTGCCCACCTGGTCGGGGCCGCTCGATGTGTCGATGGCCGGAAACGTGTTGCTGCCGGCCGATAACGCCCGCATCGCCCCGACGACTTTTGACGACTGGCTGGCAGCCGGCGCTCGATAGCCTGAACGCCTGTTGCCAGCGACGCGCGGCTCAAATGTCGATAGCCTGAGACTTCTTCCGGCGAGCAGACGTGAAAACCCCCAATTATGGCCCGCAATGGGGGTTTTCACGTCTGCTCGCCGTACAAGTTAGCGGCTCGCGGCGTGGCGTGCGGCGACGTAGCCGAAGATCATCGTGTTCGCGATGCTGCCGCCTGCGCCCAGATAGTTGCGGCCCATGACAGTCGCGGTGATATTGCCTGTCGCATAGAGACCTTCGATGACCTGGTCCTGTTCGTTCAGCACCTGGGCGTGCTCGTTGGTGATCACTCCGCCGCAGGTGCCGACGTCGGCCGGGAACACCCTGGTCGCGTAGTACGGCGCCTCGATCGAGCGGACCGAGTGCGGCGTTGGGCTTGTACCCGGGATCACCGAGGCACAGGTTGTACGCCGACTGGCCGCGCGCGAAGTCGGGGTCGAGTCCCTTGGCGGCGAACTCGTTGAACCGCTTGACCGTTTGTTCGAGAGCGTCTGGCGGGACTTCGATCTGGCGAGCCAGCTCGCGCGATCGTCTCGGCGCGCTTGATCACGCCCTGTTCGATCAATACCTCGGGGATGGTGCGCTTCTTCAGCGGATTCGCACCCGACACGTAGCGTCGGACGTAACCCTCGTCGAAGACCTGCCAGCACGGCACCGCTTTGTTCGCATACATCGCCTTGCCGACCTCGACGTAGGAGTTCGACTCGTTGCAGAACCGCTTGCCGCTGCCGTCGACGTAGATGGCGCCGGGGCGCTGCCGCCCTGATCCGAGTGACGCCGCCCCTGGGTCTCGAATGAAGACCATTGGTAGCCACCAGGCTTCGTCGAGCAGGTCGGTCCTGCGCACCGAGCGCCATCGCGGTCTGCAGCACCTCGCCGGTGTCGCCGGCGTTGGCGATCGACCACTTGCCCTCGTTGGGCTGATCGCCGCTGTAGCGGCGGCGCATGTCGGCGTTGCGGCTGAACCCGCCTGCAGCGAGGAGCACGCCCTTACGCGCCTGTACGTTGAGCGAGGTGCCGTCGCGGCTCAGCGGGCGCCGACGACGCGACCGTCCTCGACGATGAGGTCGTCCATCGCGGTGTTCATCCAGATTGGCGGATCCTTGCTTCCTCCCCGACGGCTCGCCGTCGAAATCGATCACGGCTTCAGGATCTGACCGATGAGCGACGCACCGTTGGTGAGGACCTCGCGGCTCCGGAGGCGGGCCGCACAGGTGCGCAGGAACACCTTGAGGGCCACCGCGAACGCCCTGGGCGAGCGGTTGATGTACTGCACACGCCGCAGCTCGTTCGTCTTGATCACGAAGCCGTAGTTCTTGCCCATCGACGGCTGGAGCTTGTCGCTCCAGTCTCCCGAGCGCTGCGGCGTCGTACGGGATGCCCTCGACCGAGCGTCCTGCGGCATTGCCGCCTTTGTGGTTCGGGTAGTAGTCACTCCAGCCCGGACACCGCACGAGCCGAACGCCCTTGCGGGCCAGCAGATTCGATCATCTCGTTGCCCGCAGTCAGAAATGTCTCACGGCGTGCGACCGACGATGCTTCGCCGATGTCGCCGACCACGTCGTCGAAGTAGGCCAGACCGTCCTCGTACGTATCGGGTATTCCGTCGGCGCGCATCAACGGATTGTTCGGTAGCCACACCATGCCGCCGGACATCCCGGTCGATCCACCGACGAGAGCCTGCTTCTCGATCACCAGCGGTTCGATCCCCGCGTCAAGCGCAGCGAGGGCGGCGACCATCCCGCCGCCGCCGCTCCCTGCTATCAGAAGGTCGACAGAGTTGTCCCAATTCACCATGTGGGAACAGTCTCCGAGAGTCCGAGGTCGGCGACGGGCACGTCGATCGTCGTGTTCGTCTTCTGGATCGCCGGCACCAAGCTCTCGTACGGCAAGCCCGCGAGGAAGCCGTCGATGACACGTTCGAAGTTGGAAATCAACCCCTCGATCTGATCCGACAACCGCATGTATTCGAATCCCTTGGCGTGTAAGCCTTTCTGTTGTTTGGGCAGGTTGGAGAAGTCCTGTGCGGGAATCATCGGCCAGCTCGGATCGTCGGGGGCCAGCGGCTCGGGTGGGGTCGGCTTTCCCTGCGATCGATCGTTCGGGTAGCGGGTGAGCGACCACACCTCGAACAGTGTCTCCTCCGGGCCCAGCGGCCGAATGCGATACGACGACGCACTGCTGTACTGCGGCAGCAGGAAGTAGTGCGGAAAGCAGAACCCGATCGCATCGATCGCGCGGCGGCGATCCAGGTCGTTGAGGTCGGGGAAGTCGCAGTCACGGGCCCTGTGCCACTTCGTGACCGCGTCGTTGACCGCGCCGCGCCAGGTCGCCATCGCCTCGGCGGGATCGTCCGGGAGCGACATGTGTTGCAGCCCTTCGGCGATCCGGATGTCGTTCTCGTGCGTCATACCGCCCATGCCGGATCCGAGCGTCCGCATGAAGTACAGGCTCGCCTGCACGACCGGATGCACCGACGACGAATCCGGGCTGTACGCCGACGGCAGCAGCTGCGGATGCGTCTGCGGCACGTGGTAGCCCTCCATGAAGGCCGCCGTGGCCAGCTTCCAGTTCACCGGCAGCAGGCACGACTTCCACCACTCCGTGCGCAGCGCCTCCACCTTGAACTCGTCGTGCCGGGAGGCGAACGGCTCGATACAGTCGCGCAGCGAGGGTGCGCCGTCGTCGAGATTGATCCACGCGCAGCCGCCCCACAACTCGCACCGAACGGGCGCCAGCCCGAGATCGTCGGCGTCCAGATTGGCCTCGCCGAACATCTCGGAACGCAGCACAAAGGTGTTCTCGCCGTCGAGACCCCAGCACCAACCGTGGAACGGGCAGACGAAGGTACGACGCGACCCGCTGCCCTCGACCAACTTCATCCCGCGGTGCCGGCAGGAGTTGTAGAAGGCGCGCACGGTGTCGCCGTCGACGCGGACGACGATGATCGACTGGTCGAGAATCTCGTACTCGACGAAATCGCCGACCTTGGGGATCTCCTCCAGGCGGCACGCCATCTGCCACACCCGCGGCCAGAACAGCTCCGTCTCCAGCGCATAGAAGTCCCGGTCGAAATAGCGCTGCTTGGGAATGCGGTCCACGCTGCGCACGGCCCACGGCACCGGGAGCGGTGTCCACTCCACGTCGGTCATGTGCTCACCCCATCACGCCGCGGCGGCCTAGTTTGGGTATCTTAGCAAAAATAGCAAGACGGGCCGGGGCGGATCGACTGCGTAGCTCAGTTAAGGGAGTAGAAGCGCTGGGCGTTGAGCCCGCCGATCTTCGCGCGCGATTCCTCGCCGATGTCCGGCCGATTCCTCAAATGTTCTGTGCTGTTGGGCCATTCGCCGTCCCAGTGCGGATAGTCGCTGGCGAACATGATGAAGTCGTCGCCGAGGACGTCGATGACGCCGGGCAGGATCGGCTCCTCGGGTTCGCAGGTGGTCCAGATATTTCCCGCCTGCAGATACTCCCCCGGATCACGCTGCCAGCCGCCTTCGATCCAGTCGCCGCGCTTCTCGAAATGCTCGTGCAGCCGGTCGATGAAGAACGGCACCCAGCCGACGCCGGCTTCCAGAAATGCGACCCGCAGGCCGGGGTGCCTATCGAACACGCCGCCGGAGATGAGCGCAGTCATGGCCGTCATCTGGTCGAACGGGAAGCTGACGCAATGCACCTGGATGTAGTTGGTGAACCGGTCGACACCGAGCTTCGGCAGGTGCATGCCCGGAGCCCCGTGGATGCCCAGCGGCATATCGAGCCCTACAGCCGCGGCGTAGAACGGGTCGAGGTCGGGATGGTCGAGATTGCGCGTCTTCAGCGCAGGCGGAACGTGGGTGGCGACGAGCCCGAGTTCCTTGGCCTCACGCATGACGTCGATCGCCACGGCGCCGTGCTCGATCGGGGTCACCGCGATTCCGCGCAACCGGCCACCCGTCGAACGGCAGTAGTCGGCGATCCACTGGTTGTAGAGCCGGGCAAATCCCGCGGCGAACTCGGGATCCTCCAACGTCGGTACACATAGCCCCAGGCTCGGATACAGCACCATCGTGTCGATCTGGTCGCGGTCGGCGTCGCCCAGCACGCCTTCTGGAGATGAGTAGTCGATGCCCGGTGCCCTCGACAGGCCGTGTTCGCGCGGACAGCCCGCGCCGGGGCCGTCGGCCTCGGGATAGTTTCGGCCCTCGATGACGAGGGCTCTTCCGTCTGTTCTGGGCACGATGAGTTCTGGCCAGCGCTGCATCGCCTCGACTGCCAGCGACGCTCCCTCGGCGACGTGACCGTCGGCGTCAATGATCCGCATGGGTGGATGCTAGAACTACCAGCATGGGAAGCGAGACCATCCAGCAAATGCTGCGCGAGCGTGCAACGTCAGACAGCGTCGCGGTGAAGTATGGCGAGGACAGCTGGACATGGCGCGAGCATCTGCGCGATGCGTCGGCGCGGGCCGCCGCGCTGCTGAAGCTGGCCGACCACGATCGACCGCTGCACGTCGGCGTGCTGATGGGCAACACCCCGGAATTTCTGAACCAGATGGCCGCGGCGGCCCTCGGCGGCTACGTGTTGTGCGGGATCAACTCGACGCGACGGGGCGATGCGCTGGCCGCCGATATCCGGCGAGCCGATTGTCAGATCGTGGTTACCGATGCCGAACATCGGCCGCTGCTCGACGGTCTCGACCTCGACCGGGTGCATGTCCTGGACACCTCGACCGCCGACTGGGCGCGCATGGTCGAGGCCGCCGGTGACCTGACGCCGTACCGCGAGGTCGACCCGATGGACACCTACATGCTGATCTTCACCTCGGGGACGAGCGGCAACCCGAAACCCGTGCGGGTGTCGCACTTCATGGTGTTGATGTCGGGCCAGGCACTCGTCGAGAAGTTCGAGGTCACCGAGGACGACACCTGCTACCTGTCGATGCCGCTGTTCCACTCCAACGCGTTGGTTGCGGGCTGGGGTGTGGCGGTGGCCAGGGGCGCGGCGATGGCGCCCGCGAAGTTCTCAGCGTCGAAGTTCGTCGAGGACATCCGTCGCTACGGCGCCACTTATATGAACTATGTCGGCAAGCCGCTGGCCTACATTCTGGCCACTCCCGAACAGCCCGATGACGCAAGCACGCCGTTGCGCATCGCTTTCGGCAACGAAGCCAGCGATCGCGATATCGAGGCGTTTCAGCGGCGGTTCGACTGCACGGTGTGGGACGGCTTCGGCTCCACCGAGAACGCCGTCATCATCACCCGGGAAGAGGGCACGCCGAAAGGTTCACTGGGCAAAGGCTTTCCGGGTGTGGCGATATACAACGCCGAGACCGTCACCGAATGCCCGCCCGCGCGCTTCGACGCCGACGGTGCACTGATCAACGCCGAGGAGGCGGTCGGCGAACTCGTCAACACCGAAGGGACCGGCTTTTTCACGGGTTACTACAACGCCGACGACGCGACAGCCGAGCGGATGCGGCACGGCATGTACTGGTCGGGCGATTTGGCATACCGCGATGCCGACGGCTGGATCTATCTGGCCGGACGCGCCGGCGATTGGTTGCGGGTCGACGGTGAGAACATGGCCGCCGCGCCGATTGAACGCATTCTCATCCGGCTGCCCGACATCAACCTGGTCGCCGTCTATGCGGTGCCCGACGAGAACGTTGGGGATCAGATCATGGCGGCGATCGTGCTCAACGAGGGCGCTGCCCTCACACCCGACGGTTTCGAGTCATTTCTCGCGGCGCAGGCTGATCTCTCCCCCAAGGCCTGGCCCAGATATGTCCGTATCGCGAGCGGCCTGCCGACGACCGCCACCCACAAGGTGCTCAAACGGGAACTCGCGGCGCAGGGCCCGACCCCCGGTGACGGTGAGCTGTGGGTGCGCGAGCCGCGCGGCACCCGCTACGCACGCGCCTAAGGCGATTTGTGCACGTTTACCGGCGCTGAGCGCTCACCGCCGGAGAATGTGCACAAATCGCTCGGGGGCTAGTACTGGCCGAGCGGCCGGCAGAAGTTGGTAATCGGATTCCAGTATTGGCCGGGTGCGCAGGCGAGCGGCACCGCGTTCTTGCAGGAATTGGAACCCGGATCCCAGTACTGGCCGGGCGGGCAGTTGATGGGCTGTGGCTGTGCCGAGCCAGTTGCCGACATCACGATCGAAAGCGCTGCGATCGGGGCGCACGCAACTGCAAAGACGGCCGAACGAAGTAGCTTTGACATGCCTACAGCCTGCCCCAAACTGCACGAACTCAAACCGCGGGGTGTGCCCGTCAGCTGACGACGATCCGCAGCCGCTCCCAACCTCGAACGGTCGATGTCGGTGCGAGCTGCGCGGTTTCGTAGTCGATGTCCCACTCCGGCCACCGGTTGAGCAGCTCGTCGAGCGCCACCCGTCCCTCAAGCCGGGCGAGGTTGGCGCCAAGGCAGTAGTGCAGTCCCTTGCCGAATGTCAGGTGTGAGCCGCCGCGGTGAATGTTGAACGTATCTGGCTCCTCGTAGCGCTCGGGGTCGCGATTGGCAGCCCCGAAGAGCAGCAGCATCGCGCTCCCTGCCGGAACGGTTTGACCGTACGCCTCGAAATCCCTTGCCACGTAACGTGCTACGTGCGGACCTGTCGGCTCGAAGCGCAGCGTCTCGTCGATCGCGGGGTTCAGCAGCGACCGGTCGTGTTGGATTTCTCGGCGCTGATCCGGGTGCTCGGCAAGCACTTTGGCGAGCCAGCCGATGAGCCGGCCTGTCGTCTCGTTGCCGGCGCCGGCGACCACCTGGGTGTAGTGCAGCACCTCTTTCCGGTGGAGTTTGCGTGTCACGCCCTCTTCGTCGGTGAACTCGACATTGAGCAGGGCTGTCATCAGGTCGTCGGACGGGTTGTTCGAGCGCCACTCGACGTAATCGGCATACATCCGGCCGTCGGCTATCGCGTCGGCCTTGGCGACCTTCATCGGCGCGCCCGGCTTGGTGCGCAGGTTGGCGTCATTGCGGTCCCTGAAGCCGACCTGATCGGACTCGGGGATGCCCAACAACATCCCGATCACCCGCATCGGCATCATCGCGGCGAGCTCGGCCACGATATCGAAGCTGTCCGAACCAACGAGGGGGTCAAGACAATTGATGCAGTAGCGGCGAATCTGCTCCTCGATCTCGGCCATTCGCCGCGGGGTGAACACCCGCGACATCAAACCTCGCAGCATGGTGTGGATCGGCGGGTCCTCGAACATCATCACGCCCTTGGGCATGTCGAAGTCGGACTTCACCAGTTCGAGGATGTCGCTGCGCTGATTGGAGAACGTCTCCCAGTTGTTGAGGGACTTCTCGACATCGACGTAGCGGGACAATGCCCAGAAGTCGTAGCGCTCGTTGTAATACAGCGGCGCCTCCGCGCGCAGTCGCGCATAGATCGGATACGGACTGGCCACGATATCGACGTCGTACGGGTCGTAGTAGAGCCGGGTGTCGTTGGTGGTCGTCACGTGAATTCCCTTATTTCAGCAGGCTGCCGGCGTCAACGGGCAGGGTGACACCGGTGATGTAGCGAGCTTCATCGGAGGCCAGGAAGAGCACTGCATTGCTGATGTCGACGGGCTCCACCCACGGGATCGGCAGGAAGTGGAACGACTGGCAGATCGGCGCGAGGTCGTCGGGTCCCGGATTCTCCAGGTCGGGCCGGAACAGGCGGTAGGTGGGCTCGTTCATCAGCAGCGGTGTGCACACATGGGTCGGGTGCACCGTATTGACGCGAATGTTCTTGGCGCCGAGTTCAACTGCGAATGTCCGCATCAGGCCGACGACTCCGTGTTTGGCGGCGATGTAGTGACCGACCTGCGGATACGCCTTGGTACCGCCGACGGAGCTGGTGATGATGACCGAGGCCGCCGCCGGCAAGCAGGTGCGGAACCGCGGCCTTGACCGTCTTCCACACACCCCCGAGATTGATGTCGATGGTCTCGTCCCAGATGTCCTCGCGCATCTTGTGCAACTTGACGCCGGTGGTGCCGATGCCCGCGTTGGCCACGACGATGTCCAGCCGACCGAGTTGGTCGACTCCGCTGTCGACCGCGGCCTTCAGCGCGTCGTAGTCGCGGACGTCGACTTCGGCTGTCACGATGCGGCGGTCCAGGTTCTTCACCATGTCGGCGGTCTCGGCGAGGTCTTCGGGCGTGGCAGCCGGCGCTGTCGAGTCTTCGAACCCCCGGCAGATGTCGATCGCGATGATGTCGGCGCCCTCCTGGGCCAACCGCACCGCGTGACTGCGGCCCTGGCCGCGCGCCGCCCCGGTGATGAACGCGACCTTGCCCTCAACCCGACCAGCCATGCAGACACTCCTTGTTGCTGGGCGATCGCTCAACATTAGGCTGCGGCTATGTCTAGCAGCACCGTTAGCCAGCGGTCAAGGGCACCCGTCGGTGGTGATGTCTATGATCGCGACCTGCGCCGTGACCCAAACCGCATGCTCGCACAGGTAGTGAGCAGCAGCACAAAAACTTGAGATAACCTGTGGCGGGTGAGAACTTATACGGGCTAAGTTACGCATGTCTGAACTGCGGCGACGGATACGGAACTCGAGGGCACATATATGGGTGGCATGGGTCGGGGACGATCGGCATGATCGGCCTCGCCAAGAAAATCTGGATTCCGCTCGTCATCGTGATCGTGGTGGCAATCGCAGGGTTCACGGTCCACCGCATCCGCACCTTCTTCGGCGCCGACGGCATCATCGTCACCCCGAAGGTCTTCGCCGACGACCCTGAGCCCTTCGACCCCAAGGTCGTGAAGTACGAGATCTTCGGTTCGGGCTCGTATGCGGATATCAACTATCTGGATCTGGACGCCAAACCACAGCGCATCGACGGCGCCGGACTGCCGTGGTCGCTGACGCTGCAGACCACTGCACCGTCGGCCGCACCGAATATCGTCGCGCAGGGTGATGGGTCGTCCATCACTTGCCGCATCACCGTCGACGACGAAATCAAAGACGAGAGAACCTCCGACGGCTTGAACGCACAAACCTTCTGCTTTGTTAAGTCCGCATGAGTACACCGACGAGCGAAGCGCCCACCGACGCATTTCCGCCCGCCGAGCACGCTGCGAGGCCGTTCATCCCCCGGATGATCCGCGCGCTGGCCGTCCCGATCATTCTGATCTGGATCGCGGTCATCGCAGTCCTGAATGTCGTTGTGCCCCAGCTGGAAACGGTCGGGCAGATGCGGGCGGTCTCGATGAGCCCCCAAGATGCGCCGTCCATGATCGCGATGAAGCGCGTCGGCCATGTGTTCCAGGAGTACGACTCCGACAGCTCGGCCATGATCATTTTGGAAGGCGAACAGCCCCTCGGGGATGATTCTCGGGCGTTCTACGACGAGATGATCGACAAGCTCGAGGCCGACAAGAAGCACGTTCAGAGCCTTCAGGACTTCTGGAGCGATCCGCTGACTGCGGCGGGTGCGCAGAGCAACGACGGTAAGGCCGCCTACGTCCAGGCGTATCTCGCGGGTAATCAAGGCGAGTCTCTGGCCAACGAGTCGATCGAGGCCGTTCAGAGCATCGTCAACAGCATGCAACCGCCGCCCGGCGTGAAGGTTTTCGTCACCGGTCCGGCCGCTCTTGCCGCCGACCAGCAACTCGCCGGTGACCGAAGTATGCAGCTTATCGAGGCCGTCACCTTCACGGTGATCATCGTGATGCTGCTGCTCGTCTACCGGTCGATCGTCACGGTCCTGCTGACACTCACCATGGTCGTGCTCCAGTTGGCCGCGGCGCGCGGTGTCGTCGCGTTCCTGGGCTACCACGAGATCATCGGCCTTTCGACCTTCGCCACCAACCTGCTGGTCACGCTCGCGATCGCCGCCGGTACGGACTACGCGATATTCCTCATCGGCCGATATCAGGAAGCCCGCGCGGCGGGCGAGGACCGGGAACAGGCGTTTTACACCATGTACCGCGGGACGGCCCACGTGGTCCTGGGCTCCGGTCTCACCATCGCCGGTGCCACGTTCTGTTTGAGCTTCACCAGGCTGCCTTACTTCCAGTCGCTCGGTGTCCCTCTCGCGATTGGTATGACGGTCGGTGTCGTGGCCGCGCTGACGCTCAGCGCCGCGATCATCACGGTGGCGAGCCGGTTCGGAAAGGTGCTCGAGCCCAAGCGCGCGTTGAGGGTGCGCGGATGGCGAAAGCTCGGCGCCGCCGTCGTTCGGTGGCCCGGTCCCATCCTGGTGGGGACGATCGCTCTTTCGCTGGTCGGCCTGTTGACGCTGCCCGGGTATCGCACCAACTACAACGACCGCAATTACCTGCCTGCCGACCTGCCGGCGACCGAGGGTTACGCAGCGGCCGATCGGCATTTCTCGCAAGCGCGGATGAACCCCGAGTTGCTGATGATCGAGAGCGACCACGATCTGCGCAACTCCGCCGACTTCCTCGTCATCGACAAGATCGCGAAGGCGGTGTTCCGGGTACCTGGCATCTCGCGGGTCCAGGCGATCACCCGGCCCGACGGCAAGCCGATCGAGCACACGTCGATCCCGTTCCAGATCAGCATGCAGGGCACCACCCAGCAGATGAATCAGAAGTATCTGCAGGACCGCATGGCGGACATGCTCGTCCAGGCCGACGAGATGAACACCACCATCGGGACCATGGAAAAGATGTCCGCCCTCACCGAGGAGATGGCGGCCACCACGCACTCGATGGTCACCAAGATGAAGGACATGACCATCGATGTGGCCGAATTACGGGACAACATCGCGAATTTCGACGACTTCTTCCGGCCGCTGCGCAACTACTTCTACTGGGAACCGAAGTGCTTCAACATCCCCATTTGCTGGGCGCTGCGGTCCATCTTCGACACCCTCGACGGCATCAACACGATGACCGACGACATCCAGAACCTGATTCCCGACATGGAGCGCCTGGATGAGTTGATGCCTCAGATGGTCACGCTGATGCCGCCGATGATCGAGACGATGAAGACCATGCGGAACATGATGCTGACGATGTATGCCACGCAGAAGGGCATGCAGGATCAGATGGCCGCGATGCAGGACAACTCGTCTGCGATGGGCGAGGCGTTCGACGCGTCGATGAACGACGACTCGTTCTATCTGCCGCCGGAAGTCTTCGATAACGCCGAGTTCAAGAAAGGCATGGAGAACTTCATCTCGCCGGACGGCAAGTCGGTGCGCTTCATCATTGCCCACGACGGCGATCCGATGACGCCGGAGGGCATCGAGAGGATCGATGCGATCAAGCAGGCGGCCAAGGAAGCCATCAAGGGCACACCGTTGGAGGGTTCGACGATCTACCTGGCCGGCACGGCGGCGGTGTTCAAGGACATGGCCGACGGCAGCGCCTTCGACCTGATGATCGCGGCAATCGCTTCGCTCGGCTTGATCTTCGTCATCATGTTGATCATCACCCGCAGCGTGGTGGCCGCTGCCGTCATCGTCGGCACGGTGGTGATCTCGCTGGGCGCCTCATTCGGGCTCTCGGTGCTGATCTGGCAGCACATCCTCGGGATCGAACTGCACTGGATGGTGATGGCAATGTCAGTCATCATCCTGTTGGCGGTCGGCGCCGACTACAACCTGCTGCTGGTATCGCGGCTAAAAGAAGAGTTGCATGCCGGCATCAACACCGGGATCATTCGCGCGATGGGTGGCAGCGGATCCGTGGTCACATCAGCGGGTCTGGTGTTTGCCTTCACGATGATGTCGATGGCGGTCAGCGAACTCACAGTTATCGGACAAGTCGGAACCACCATCGGACTCGGCCTGTTGTTCGATACGCTAGTCATCCGGGCATTTATGACACCGTCCATTGCGGCATTGATGGGCAAGTGGTTCTGGTGGCCACAGCGGGTTCGGGCACGGCCAGTGCCCTCCCCGTGGCCCCGACCACCGCAGCAGTTGGCGCCAGTAGGCCCTGAGGGAGGACAGCAGTGAAACGTTTAATGGTGGGGATCTGTCTCGCCGCAGCAGCATTGGTGTCGGCAGCGCCCGCGCAAGCCGACGTTGACACCGATTTCTCCAATGAGCTGCAGATATACGGCATATACGGGCAGAAGGATTACAACGCCTGGATCGGGAAGATCACCTGCAAGCGGTTATACAAGGGCCTCGACAAAGACGCGAACATGTCAGCCCAGTTCGTTCACAATCAGTTGGTGAGGCACAGCACCACCGAGCAGGCGTGGCAGTTCCTCGGTGCCGCGTTGCGCAGCTACTGCCCCGAGAAGCTACCCATTCTCGACCAAGCGGCACGATAGCAAGGAGGACGACATGTTACGCGAAGCGAGCATTGCGGTAGCCACGCTCGGATGTGCGGCGATGATCTTTCCTGGCGTCGCCTCGGCGGACGCCACCGACGACTACCCGATCCCGAATCGGCTGATGAGAACCACCTGCACCGTCGACCAGTACATGGCAGCCGTTCGCGACCAGGATCCGTTCTACTACGAGCGGTACATGATCGATTACAAGAACCGGCCCATCGATGTGCAGACCGGCGCCCGCAACCGGATCTACTGGTTCTTCTCGTTGGACTACGCAGGTCGTCGGCAGTATTCGCAGAACACCGCGACCAACGTGTACTACGAGTTCATGGCGACCCGCTGGGGCAACTGGGCCAAGTTGTTCTTCAACAACAAGGGCGTGGTCGCGCACGCCACGGAGGTCTGCATGAACTACCCGCCGAACGATCCGTCCGTCTGGACCTGGTAACCACTAGAGCCTGATTACGGGAGAGCGCCCAACAGCGGGCTCGACGTTGCCTGCGTAGGCGTTGTCGACGCGGGAGCGGCCTCGGCTGTCGGCGCCTCTGCTGCCAGTACCGGAGCTTCCCCAGGTAAGTGCGGCGCGCCTTCGGCCGGCAGGTGTGGAATCTCGGCCGGAACATCCGCAGTCTGCGCTGGCAGGTGTGGGACTTCAGCCGGCGCCGGCAGTTGTGCTCCTTCGGCCGGCACGTCCACGGCTGGCGCCTCGGGTGGCACCGCGGCGATTGGTGTCTCCGGAATGGCTAGCGGTTCGACCGGCGCCTCCGGTGCCCTCACCTCCGCGACGGGTGGCGACGGTGCGCTGTGAGGAATTGGCGCCGGTGCGGGTTGCACCATCGGCTCAATGACTTGCCTCGAGGGTGGTGGCGCGGGCGATGCCGGAACGGCTTGGATACTCACCGAGGTCTCCGACGAATTGGATGCCGGTTGATCCGGCGTCGGCGGGGACTCCGGATGACTGATGAGCATCGGGAGGCCCATCACGAGAAACGCAGCCACGGCCATTAGCGCGAGGGCGGCGGCATTTTGCTTTAGGGTCGCAGGCTGCTCGCCGGACAACGGCACGGCGACCGCCTCGGCGTTCGACCTCACCATCAGCGCGGTACCCCGCGCGAGGATCAACTGTGCTTCGTTCGATGTCACGACCGACATGTCCAGCGCTTCGCTGAGCCGCCCCGAGATCAGTTCGACGTCTCCGCGCGACCCGATGAGGAACAGATGCTCGGGGTCGACATGATTGATTTCGAATGCGTCTTTCAGCCACCGGCTCAGGCCGTCGTCGCTTTCCCGCATATGGGTGGCGAAAGTGCGAACCGCGCCGTCGCCGACAGACAACAGCGTCGCGGCCGAAGGCTCGACGACACACACCGCCGCCCTCTCGAATCCGAGAGCAGCGCCGAATACATGCGCCCACGTTGAGGCGGCCTCCGAAAGTCGAAAGGATTCCACCTTTTCGAAGCCCAGGTCGGGCAACGAAGTCAGCAGCTGGTTCACCGTCGCGGCGGCGTCGGCGGTCCACGTGAGGCCGATCGACTTCAGTTCGTGGCCGCTCGTAGCTGCGATCGCCTGCACCCCCTGGACGGCGGTTATGCACTTGGAGATGTCACCGTCATCGACCGAACCGACCGAGACGTCGAAGACGCCGTGATCGAGCGTGGGAGCGTCGACGCCGGGTCTGTCGAGCAGCACCCAGCCGACGCTGTTCGACGTCACGGACAGTCCGAGTACCGTCTCCACGCTTCCCCACCACCTTCGTCGGCGAATCTGATTCGGCCGCAGCCCAGGTGCCGCGCCCGGCGCGCGAAGATAACTGGGCAGTATTTGCTTGTTCCTACTGACGCAGTCAAGGTGACGTGCGGCAACTCATAAACTAAGGCAGATTACGCCGTATGGCACGATGTTTTACCAGTTCACCGATCCGAAAATGGCCGCAGCGACCGAATAGGCGTCCCTCTCGCCCCCGGAAAGTCCATTCAAGATCACCCAACACGACGGTCCCTGCTGTCACGAGAATGCTCATACGTAACTGATCCTTCTTTGCTGGGCGGCTGCGCTCTAACCCGCCGCGCAAGTTTGTGTGGATTTGTCTCGCCGCAGCAGCATTGGTGGTGGCAGCGCCCGCACAAGCCGAGGTTGACAGCGGTTTCTCCAATGAGCTGCAGATATACGGCATCTATGGGCAGAAGGATTACAACAGTTGGATCGGCAAGATCACGTGCAATCGGTTGTCCAAGGGCCTCGACAAAGACGCGAACATGTCAGCTCAGACCGGCGCCCGCAATCGGATCTACTGGTTCTTCTCGTTGGACTACGCAGGTCGTCGGCAGTATTCGCAGAACACCGCGACCAACGTGTACTACGAGTTCATGGCGACCCGCTGGGGCAACGGGGCCAAGTTGTTCTTCAACAACAAGGGTGTGGTCGCACACGCCACGGAGGTCTGCATGAACTACCCGCCGAGCGATCCGTCCGTCTGGAACTGGTGACCACTAGAGCCTGATTACGGGAGAGCGCCCAACAGCGGGCTGAGCACGATCTGAGCGGGGTCGGGCGGAGGTAGTGCAGGCGCCGCAACGGGCACTGCCGTCGGCAACGGTGCGGGCGCCGCAACGGGCACTACCGTCGGCAATGGTGTTGGAGCTGCCCCTGGTAGCGGTGAGGCGGGGGCCGGTTGCGGCGCGACTTCGCCGGCCACGGGCAGCTGCGCAACCTCGGCTGACAGCGCCACAACGGGATCTTGTACCGGTGCCAGCGGTGCGGTGCCTGTTGTCGGTGCCTGCTGTACCGGTACCTGCGAAACAGCCACACGCTCTGCGGTGACGGGCGATTCGGGCGCAGACGGCTCCGGTCCGGGACGCCCCACGACCAGCTGGACGGGTTCTGCGACCGGCGGTGCCGCTGCAGGGTGCCGGAATGGCCTGGACACTCACCGAGTTAGCCGACGAACCGGACGCCGGCTGGATCTCCGTCGCCGGAGATTCCGGCTGCCTTCCGAGCTCAGGACCCACTACGAACAGCGCAGTCACGCCCGCGACAAGTACGGCCGCGCGGGCAGGCGAGGAGAACCACGATTGTTTCTTCATCGCGACTTCAGCGACGGGCCGCTGGTGGGGCGGCGGAGCCTCGACCGTCTCCGCGTTCGACATCACGGCTAGCGCCGCACCCCTCGCGAGCGTCAAGAGCGCGTCGTTCGACGGCATGGTCGCCTCCGCGAGGCGCGCCATTACGACCGTGTCGAATCCCAGATCGGGCAACGAACTCAACATTTGGAACGCCGTCGCAGTAGCGTCTGCTGTCCACGTGACGCCGATCGACCTCAGGTCCTGGCCGCCCGCTGCTGCGATCGCCTGCACCCCGCGCACGGCAGCGACCTGCTTGGAGATGTCATCGTCATCAGCAGAACCGCCTGCGAGGTCGAACACGTCGTGATCGAGGGTCGCTGCGTCGACGCCGGATCCGTCGAGCACGACCCAGCCGACCTTGCTAGACGTCATCGACAGTCCCAGTATTGGCTCCACCGCTTCCCACTTTCGTCGGCGAAACTTTGCTTGTGCCGCTCGGCGCATTCGACGTGGCCTGCGACGACCCACACGCTAAGGCACTTACCGCAAAACCGCGCGTCGTAGCTCCTGGCGCCAGCGGGGGGCCGGCAACTGTTCGACGCCGCAGATGTGACGTTTCCAGCCGCCGAAGCGACGTAGGAGTATGACGACGATCTTGCGCACTCTCGGGCTCTTCGGACTGATCGCCACCGCCCTGCCGATCACCCTGGCCACCGTCCAACCGGTCGCCGCAGCGCCCTGCCCGGACGTCGAAGTCGTCTTCGCCCGTGGTACCACGGAACCGCCCGGCGTCGGTGGGACCGGGCAGGCATTCGTCGACTCGCTGCGTTCACAACTCGGTGACCGCTCTGTCGGGGTCTATGCGGTCAACTACCCGGCAAGCCGCAATTTCGGCGTCAGCGCACCCGCTGGCCGCGACGATGTGAGCGCTCACGTGCAATCGATGGCTGCCAGCTGTCCGAATACGCGGATGGTGCTGGGCGGCTACTCCCAGGGCGCAGCCGTCGTCGATCTGGCCACCGCCGCAATGCCACCCGGGGTCGCCGACCATGTTGCCGCGGCTGCGTTGTTCGGCGGTCCGAGGAGCAGTTTCGCGGATTCACTGTCGCCGGGCCCACTGCCGGCGGTCGGTCCCCTCTACGCCGGCAAGACCGTTGAACTATGCGTGCCCAACGATCCGATCTGTTTCGAAGGCGGACGGGACTGGGGTGCGCACGGCGCCTACGTCCGGTCGGGAATGGTCAACCAGGCGGCCTCATTCGCGGCGGGCCTACTGTAGGTGACCGCAATCCGGCGCGATCTGGTAGGAACTAAGACAGGCTTAACACTCTAGGGAGGAGCTCCGCGAGGTGCCCAACTGTGTTAGGGCTGGGCGCAATATCCGTGGAACAACCCCGTCGCTGGCGATGACAACCCGATGAGCGCTCCCGCTCGCGAACCCGCCGCGCCACCGGTGCAGGACCGCCGCACCGGCGTGGCCAAGTGGATCCGCCGGCTGGCGGTGCCGATCATCATCGTCTGGGTAGTCATCGTCGGCGTACTGAACTCCACGGTGCCGCAGCTCGAAGTGGTCGGCCAGATGCGGTCGGTGTCGATGAGCCCTGCCGAAGCGCCGTCAGTGATCGCGATGAAGCGCGTTGGCGAAGTGTTCGAAGAGTACAAGTCGGACAGCGCGGTGATGATCGTTCTCGAAGGTGACGAGCCGCTCGGCGACGACGCGCACCGGTACTACGACGAACTCGTCGACCGACTCGAATCCGACCCCACCCACGTCGAGCATGTTCAAGACTTCTGGGGCGATCCCCTTACGGCGGCCGGCGCGCAGAGCGGCGACGGCAAAGCCGCATATGTGCAGGTGTATCTCGCCGGAAACATGGGTGAGGCGCTGTCCAACGAGTCGGTGCTGGAGGTCAAGAAGCTCGTCGACGGGCTTCCTCCGCCATCGGGCGTGAAGGTGTTCGTGACCGGAGGCTCCGCGCTGGTGGCCGACCAGCAGATCGCGAGCGACAGCAGCATCCGGATCATCGAGATGGTCACTTTCCTGGTGATCATCACGATGCTGATGCTCGTCTACCGATCGATACGAACTGTCCTGCTCGTGCTGGTGATGGTGGTTCTGACGTTGTCGGCCACGCGCGGTGTGGTGGCGTTCCTCGGCTACCACGAGCTGATCGGATTGTCGACATTCGCGACGAACCTCCTTGTCACGCTGGCGATCGCCGCGGCGACGGATTACGCCATCTTCCTCATCGGCCGGTATCAGGAAGCGCGAACGATCGGTGAGGACCGAGAGTCGGCCTTCTACACGATGTTTCACGGCACTGCGCACGTGGTGCTGGGCTCGGGGATGACGATCGCGGGCGCGACCTTCTGCCTGTCGTTCACCCGGTTGCCGTACTTCCAGACGCTGGGCGTTCCGCTGGCCGTCGGTATGACCACCGGAGTGCTCGTCGCGCTGACGTTGGGCCCGGCGATCATCACCGTGGCAAGTCGGTTCGGGATGCTGGAACCCAAGCGTGCCATGCGTATTCGAGGCTGGCGAAAGATCGGTGCGGCGATTGTCCGCTGGCCGGGTCCGGTCCTGCTCGCGACGGTTGCGCTGTCGCTCGTCGGACTGCTCACCCTGCCCGGGTATCGACCCAACTACAACGACCGTCAGTACCTGCCCCAGGACCTGCCTGCGAATCTGGGCTTCGCAGCGGCCGAACGCCATTTCTCACCTGCAACGATGAACCCGGAGTTGCTACTCATCGAGAGCGACCGCGACCTCCGGAACTCAGCGGACTTCCTGGTCATCGATAAGGTCGCCAAGGCCATCTTCCGAGTCCCTGGCATCGGTCGGGTCCAGGCGATCACTCGCCCCACCGGCAAACCCGTTGAGTTCAGCACGATCCCGGCACAGATGAGTCTCGGCGGAGTCGGCCAGGACCTGAACCGCAAGTACCAGCAGGACCGCATGGCCGACATGCTGAAGCAGGCCGACGAGATGCAGGTCACCATCGACACGATGACCCGAATGTCGAACCTGATGGGCGAGATGAGCGCGACCACGCACAGCATGGTCGCCAAGACCCGCAACATGACCGTTGACATCGCCGAATTACGGGACTACATAGCGAATTTCGACGATTTCTTCCGTCCGATCCGGAACTACTTCTACTGGGAACCGCACTGCTTCAACATTCCGGGCTGTTACGCGCTGCGTTCGGTATTCGACACGATCGACGGTGTCGACACGATGACCGAAGACGTTCAGGCGTTGCTCCCGGACCTGGAGCGCCTCGACTCGCTGATGCCGCAACTGCTGGCCTTGATGCCGCAGCAGATCGAGACGATGAAGACCATGAAGAACATGATGCTGACCATGCACGCGTCCCAGGGCGGGTTGCAGGATCAGCAGGCCGCGCTGGCGGAGAACCAGTCGGCCATGGGCGAGGCCTTCAACGACTCCTGGAACGACGACACCTTCTACCTACCACCGGAGATCTTCGACAACGAAGAGTTCAAACGGGGCATGGACAGCTTCATTTCCCCGAATGGTCACGCAGTCCGGATGATCATCCAGCACGAAGGGGACCCGCTCAGCGCCGACGGTATCGAACGGATCGAAGCGATCAAGCACGCGGTCAAGGAGGCGATCAAGGGCACGCCGCTGGAGGGCTCCACGATCTACCTCGGCGGCACCGCGGCGTCCTTCAAGGACATGCAGGAAGGCAACAATTACGACCTTCTCATCGCCGCTATCCTGGCGCTGGCACTGATCTTCACCATCATGCTGATCATCACCCGCAGCGTCGTCGCGGCCGCGGTCATCGTCGGCACCGTGGTGTTGTCGCTGGGTGCCTCGTTCGGTCTGTCAGTCCTGATCTGGCAGCACGTGCTCGGCGTCGAGTTGCAGTTCATGGTGATGGCCATGGCGGTGATCATCCTGTTGGCCGTCGGCGCCGACTACAACCTACTACTGGTCGCCCGATTGAAGGAGGAGCTGCCCGCGGGGATAAACACCGCGATCATCCGTGCGATGGGCGGCAGCGGGTCCGTGGTGACCTCGGCAGGTCTGGTGTTCGCCTTCACGATGATCTCGATGGCTGTCAGCGAGCTGACGGTGGTCGCGCAAGTCGGTTCGACGATCGGAATGGGCCTGCTGTTCGACACTTTGGTGATCCGCGCTTTCATGACCCCGTCGATCGCGGCGCTGCTGGGTAAGTGGTTCTGGTGGCCGCAGGTGGTGCGCGCCCGGCCCAGACCAGTGCCGTGGCCGAAGCCGCCGCAGCAACTCGTAGAACGTTAGGCAGCCAGCTGGCGCGACGGCTGTTTCGAACCGGCGCAGAGCCGCGCGGCCGCGGCCGCAGCGATGAAGCATGCGAGCGTCACCAGCCCCGCCAGATCGCCTAAACCGTTCTTGGCCAGGAGAACCAGCGCCACTCCCGCGAGGACGATGAGCACGCCGGCTGCGGTCGATCGGGCGCCGGTGGCTGCGACGGGCGCATCCCACCACGGAAGTCGACGATGCTCAAGTGGCGAGAGCATCCAGAACATGGCGAGCATCACGACCGCGAACACCACCGCCCGCAGCGCAAGCACTCCCCAGAACCCCTGTGCGTCAACGTTATAGGCATCAAGTCCGAAGGCATGCAGGGTGAACGTGGCCACCGCGATGGCGGGGATGTGCCATAGGTAGAGCGTCATCGCTCCCCCGTTGCCCATGGCAACGACGTACCAGACGCGGGGCCGCCGGGCCCACCGCTGGATCGCGCCCGCGGCGGCGACGAACAGAAATGACATCCAGGTGCAGTGCAGCGCGAGCAACAGCGTCGGCGGTGAGACGTTCGAGATCCGCTCTGTCCCAGTGACGACCAGCGAGACGTCGTAGGGTCCGACGGCTGCGAGCACAACCTGCGCGGCGAACGCAGATGCCGCAACGGCTAGCGCCGCGCGCGGGCCGATGAGGCGTCGTGCGTAGGCCACCCCGATCACCATCGGGATCAGCCAGACGATCACAAAGTTCGCGACGCCCGCCATCGGCGCGCCGACGGCGAACCGGATCGCGTCGAACCCCGCAGCGGCGGCAATCAGCGAGCCGACTGCGACAGCGACAGTGCGGCCAGTCGACATGCGGGTCAGCGCCGGAACGAAGGCCAGCACGACGAGGTACACGCCGAGGAACCACAGCAGCGCCACGCACTCGCGCCCAATGCTGGCGGCGGAGTCGGCTCCGAGGATCTGATTGGTCACCAGGATGCCTATCGACCACGCGGCGAGGTACCAGAACACTGGCCGGCAGAGTCGCTGCGCTCTCTTGAACAACCACGTGCCCCACGACGAGCTCTGATGCCAGCCGTATGCACCTGCTGCACCGCCGGCCAGGAAGAACAACGGCATCACCTGGACGATCCACGTGATCGGTGCGATCGCGGGCAGCTCGCCGAGCAGGTTTCCGATCCGCAGACCGGTGTCGTCGATGGTGGACAGCAGCAGCGCGCAATGCCCGAACATCACCACCACAAGGGCGGCGAGCCGGGCAACGTCGACAGCGCGGTCGCGATCGGGAGGAGTCTCAGCAGCGACCTTGCCAGCACCGGACACGGGCTTGGTGAGCGTCATGGGTTCAGGATGCCGTGCCGTAGGCGACCGCGGATGAGTAGTACTACGCGCTTGGCGGCCCAACACTCCGAGCCGGGGAATTTTTGTGGGCTTTCGCCGGCGTAGAACTTGCTGGCCGTCGACGTGACAGTCGGGCACGAAACCATAAGAGACCACCAAAGACGGCGATGCGGCTGCCGAGACGCCAGTAAAGTGCAGACCCGTGGCGAAAAACCTGTTAGCTAACGGCCGAGGCCGCTGGTTGGCAGTCGTGGTTTCGCTAGTCGTTTCCGGCGCCATGCTCTATGCCCAGAACACCGATGCGCCAGCCGGCAAGGAGCCCGCGGCAGTTGCGCCGTCCTCCCCCGAGTCCGCGCTGCCCAGTGCACCGAAGATCCCCATCCCCGCGGAGGCCGAACTGCTGGCGGCGAGCGCCCCAGCCGCTGCGCGGGAGCTTCCGTTCGCACTGCCCAAAGGGGTGGCGCCCGAGAACGGGTTGCAGGTCAAGACCATTTGGGCCGCCCGCGCCATCAGTGTGATGTTTCCCGAAATCACCACCATCGGGGGGTATCGGCAGGATCCGTTGAGGTGGCATCCCGAGGGATTGGCGATCGACGTGATGATCCCGAACCACGGCAGCGAAGAAGGCATCGAGCTGGGCAATCAGATCGCCGGGCTGGCGTTGGCCAACGCGGAGCGGTGGGGCATCCTCCACGTGATCTGGCGCCAGGGCTTCTACCCAGGCATCGGCGCACCGAGTTGGACCGCGGACTACGGCAACGAGACCGCCAACCACTTCGACCACGTACACATCTCGACCAACGGAGGCGGATACCCGACAGGGGACGAGACCTACTACATCGGATCAATGAGTCCCAGGCCGAAAAACTGATCAGCCAGAACCTGCGAACACCGGTGTGGGCGGGCCGCACTCAGGGACGTAGCAGTTGCCGCACCCGTGCGGCCTGCTCGGGTGAGGTGGTCGCGCTCGGCCACGCTGGTGGCGGCGCGGGACGCCTCGGCATACAGCTCGGCGGCGTGCTCAAGGTCGCCGACGCGTTCGTGCAGGTATGCGGCCACCGCGGCGTAGCGGGGTAGGTCGGGGTTCACGTCGGCCAGCGCCGCCAGGCCGGCCTGCGGTCCGTCGGCCTCCCCGACCGCCACCGCGCGGTTGAGCCGCACCACCGGGCTGTCGGTGAGGCGCAGCAGTTCGTCGTACCACTCCGACGATCTGCACCCAGTCCGTCTCGGATGCCGTCCGGGCGTCCGCGTGCAGGGCGGCGATCGCGGCCTGCGCCTGATATTCGCCCAGCCGGTCGCGGGCCAGTGCGGCCTGCAGAATCGTCACTCCCTCGGCGATCAGGCCGGTGTCCCAGCGCGATCGATCCTGCTCGGCCAGCGGCACCAGACGACCTCCCGGGCCAGTGCGAGAGGCGCGGCGCGCATGGTGCAGCAGCATGAGCGCGAGCAGGCCGGCGACCTCGGGCTCGTCGGTCAGGGCGACGAGCTGACGGGTGAGGCGGATCGCCTCGGCCGCCAGGTCGACATCTCCGCTGTATCCCTCGTTGAAGACGAGGTAGAGCACGCGCAGCACCGTCGCCAGATCGCCGGGCTGGTCGAGCGGCAGACCCGCGATCCGCCGCTTGGCCCGGCTGATCCGCTGCGCCATGGTCGCCTCGGGGACGAGGTATGCCGTCGCGATCTGCCGCGTGGTCAGGCCACCGACCGCGCGCAGCGTCAGGGCGACGGCCGAGCTCTCCGGCAGGATGGGGTGCGCGCACAGGAAGTAGAGGCTGCAGCGTGTCGTCCGTGGCGGGCACCGGGCCGGCGGGAGGCTCGACCTCCACAGCGAGTTCCCTTCCCCGCCGCGACGTCTCGGCGCGGGCGGCGTCGAGGAACTTGCGCCACGCGACCGCGACGAGCCATGCCTTCGGATCGCGCGGTGGATCGTCCGGCCAGGTTGCGAGCGCCCGAATCAGGGCCTCCTGCACGGCATCCTCGGCCGACGCGAAGTCCGCTCCGCGCCGGACGAGGACACCGATCACCGCGGGCACGAGCTCCCGCAGCAGCGACTCGTTCACTCGGTGAACTTGGCCGACTCGGTGAGGAACGGGCGAACCTCGAGCCACTCGTGGATCGGCTTGCCGCCGGCGCCGGGGGCGGCGGACAGCTCCCCGGCCAGCTGGACCGCGCGGTCCCACGACTCCACGTCGATGATCATCCAGCCGGCGATCAGGTCCTTGGTCTCGGCGAACGGACCATCGGTCACCGGCGGGCGCCCCTCGCCGTCATACCGCACGAACGCGCCGTTGGGCGCTCAGTGCCTGGCTGTCGACGAACTCCCCCGTCTCCTGCAAGCGGTTCGCGAAGTCGCGCATGTACTGCACGTGCGCGTCGACCTCCTCCGGCGTCCACTGGTCCATCGGGACGTCGTTGACCGAAGCCGGGGCGCCGCGGTAGTGCTTCAGCAGCAGGTACTTCATCGTCTTCTCCTTCTTGGTCGCGCGGCCTGTCGTGACCGCTCATTCCCTAGGACGGAGCCGGCGCCACATTCTCGACATCCGATAACTTCCCCACGAATTCTCGGTGGTAAGCGGCAGTCAGCCGTAGCCGTTGCATACTTCGATAAAACGCCGTCATCAAACGATGACGGCGACAGAAGGACAAGTGCTCTGGTGGCGGACGCCGGTGCGCACGGGGGCGATCATGGCGACAGCGTCAACCGAGGCGACACGCCTCCCGCCCGCGCTCCGATTGCCGAAGGCCGTACAGGGCCTCGCGTTCTTGGTGGCCAGGCGCAGGCTTGTCGCGTCTCTGGCCCGGCGGCACGCGAACATGTTCACCCTCGATTTGCCCGGGTTCGGGCGGACGGTGGTGATCGGCGATCCTGATCAGATCATGGACCTGTTCGGCACCAGCAGGGATTTGTTGGGCCGCTCGACGCTCAACCTCGGCAGGATCTTCGGGCCCGGTTCGATGTTCAACCTTTCGGGTGACGAACACCTGAGCCGGCGCCGACTGCTGGCCCCGCCGTTTCATTCGAAGTACGTCGCGCAGTACCGACACATCTTCGAAGAGGAGGTGATGCGCGAATCCGCGAACTGGCCCGAAGGGCGGGAATTCGAGATGCTGCCTGCGATGACGCGCATCACCCTTCGTGGGCTCCTGCGCTCCGTACTCGGCGCCGACGGCTGCGCGGTAGACGAACTGTCCACGCTGTTGCCCACTGCAGTCGCGCTCGGAGCCCGCATCGGTCTACTGCCACCGCTCGTGCGGAAGGACTTCGGCGCATGGAGTCCGGGTGCGCGCCTTCTTCGACACCGCCGCAATTTCGACACGGCTGTCTACGCGATCATGGCGCAGACACGAGCCGACCCCGCTTTCGCGGAGCGCAGTGACGTACTCACGATCTTGTTGCAGGCTCGCTACGACAACGGGGAACCGATGTCGGATGCCTACATCGCCGACGAATTGCTCAGTCTGCTGGCGGCCGGGTACGAGACGACGGCCACCACGCTGGCCTGGACAGTGGAGCGACTGCGCCGGCATCCGCAATTGCTGTCGCGATTGACAGCTGAAGCCGATGCGGGCGGTTCGAGGTGGCGGCAGGCGACGATTTGGGAAGTGCAGCGCGCGCGCCCTGTGTCCGACATCGTGCTTCGACGCGCCAGGACACGAATCCGCTTGGGACAGTGGGTCATACCCGAAGGCACCACGTTGATGATCAACGTCCCACTGGCCCACTCGTCTGAAGACAGCTTCCCCGATGCGGAGTCGTTCGATCCGGACCGATTCCTGGGCAGCAAGCCCGTGGGATGGATTCCCTTCGGAGGCGGATTCCAGCGTTGTATCGGCGCGACGTTCGCGAACATGGCGATGGACGTGACGTTGAGCACGGTGTTGCGGGAGTTTCGGCTCGTGCCGACTGAAGCGCCCGGTGAACGGCCGCGCGATCGCGGCGTCACCTTCGCGCCGGAGCGAGGCGCGTTGGCAGTCGTATACCGGCGAACTGCCGCCGAGCTGCCTCCACGCCCCGCTCTTGCCTAGGTGCGCAAGCGGCTTCCCAGCGAAGCCATCATGCTCGAGATGGCGATGGCGTGATCCAGGGCGGAGCTAACTCGGATGGACAGCGGCGTCGCTCGGGAACGCCGCTGGGTTGCGGAAGTGCGCCCGCGCAGCGAACGACGTCGCATTCCAGCCATCGGGGGCCTGTGATCCGCGATACAGTTGCGCAGCAACCGAAAAGGGGGCCCTTTGCACGTGCTGACCACCAGGGAAGGCGCGGTCGTCGCTGCGATCGCCGAGGCGTTCTTCCCTGCGTGTGAGCCGATCGGCATCGGAGGTGAAGCTGCGGGCGCCGTGACCTATGTCGACACGATGCTGGCCCGGCTCGCGCTGCCGCAGCGCATCCGGATACGAGGTCTCCTGCTGGTCTTCGAGGTGGGGACGGCGATCACCAACCGCGGAGCCCTGTTCTCGGCCGCTCCGTTGCCCGAACGGGTCTCGCGGCTCCAGGCGTGGCAACAAGCCGACCGCTATACCCTGCGTGCGTTGCACTCGGCGCTGCGTTGGCTTTTCACGATGGCCTATCTCGCCGACCCACAAGTCCAACAGAGCATCGGTCTGCCGCAGTCCGCCGCGCGTCCGCCGACCTCGCTGCGACGTCCCGGCAGACCACAGCGGCTTCGTCGCGCTCCGCGGATGAAGCGAGTCGAGCGGCACTTCAGCACCGATCAGCTCATTCTCGGGATCGAGATCCCCAAGTGGTACCGCATGCTCGCCGGGGCGCGTTTCCGGGTGAGTGCCCGGTATCTGCACCGGGTTGCGTGGATCACCGGGTTCAGCCTCGGTGCGACCGCCGTCGGCACGACCGAGCGTCGCCGCTACGACAGGCGCATCGCCTCGACCCCGATCGATCCGCCGCCGATCTTCGTCCTGGGGCACTGGCGCAGCGGCACGACCCACCTCCACAACCTGCTGGGCCGAGACCCCGACCACACATATCCCACCGTCTATCAGGTGATATTTCCCACCGCATTCATCACAACCGGCAACACGATTCCCCCGTTGACCGCGGGACTGCTGCCGGATACCCGCGGATACGACAACGTTGCGCAGGGCTGGGGCGAGGCGGCCGAAGACGAGATCGCGCTTGCCAAATTGACCGGGCTCTCGCCATACCTGGCGTTCATGCTGCCTGACCTGCTGCCCCGCTACGAACGCTATTTCGACTTCCTTCATGCACGCGAGGACGAGCGGGAAGAGTGGAAAGCGGCGCTGCGCTGGTTCGTCGGCAAGATCCGACTGCACTCCGGGGAACGACGCCCGGTCATCAAGAGCTGCGCACACATGGCCCGGATTCGGATGCTGCTCGATGTCTTTCCTGACGCCAAATTTGTTCACATTCACCGCAATCCGTTCACGGTCGCGGCGTCCACCATCCACATGCGCAAGCAGACCGACTGGGAGAACTTCCTGCAGGTGCCTGAGACGGCCTTCATCCAAAACCGGCCGACTCAGGTTGCTGTCGTCGGGCAACGGCTGTTCGAGCGCTTTTTCGAAGACCGCGCCCTCATCCCGCCGGAGAACCTCATCGAGGTCGCCTACAACGATCTGGTCGCGCGCCCGCGCGAGGTGCTCGACGGCATCTACCGTCACCTCCAGATTCCGCAGGGCGACCGCTACGACGCAACGATCGGCGGCTACCTGGACAGCCTGGGTACGTACCGGACCAACACACTGAGTATCGACGACGAACTCGCCGAATTGGTTCGCGACCATTGGAAGTCAGTGTTCGACGAGTACGGCTACTCCTTGGACCATCGATCATGACGTTCGGTGAGTTCGTCGACGATCACCTGCAGTCGAGCACACACCTGGCCAAGCGCCATGTGCATCCGAAGCTGCTGCACATGTACGAGATCGCCGGCATGGACGCGGTTTTCACCCGGGCCAACGGCGCGTACCTCTGGACAGAGGACGGCCGCCGATTCCTCGATCTGCTCAGCGGCGGTGGCGTCCACTTCATCGGACGCAACCACCCGCATGTCCGCGCAGCTCTGCACGACGTCATTGATATGGATCTGCCCAACCTTTCTATCGCCAACGCGTCGGTGCTGGGCGGCCTGCTGGCCGAGCGGCTGATCTCGCTGGCCGGCCCGCACTTCCAGAAGGTGGTGTTCGCCAACTCGGGCGCGGAGGCGACTGAGATCTGTGTCCGATTCACCCGTCAGGCCACCGGCCGCCGTCGCTATCTCTATCTGGATGGCGCGTTTCACGGTCGCACCTACGCCGCGATCTCGATGTGCGGCTTCGACGAGATGAAGATCACCGCGGACCCGCTCATGCCGACGTGTACACCGGTGCCGCGCAACGACATTGACATTCTGCGCCGCGAGCTGGCCTACGGGGACGTCGCCGCCTTCGTCGTCGAAGCGGTCCAAGGCATGACGTGTGAAGTCGTGTCGGCGGAATACCTCCGCGAGGCGCAGAAGCTCTGCGCGCAATACGGCACGGCATTGGTCATGGACGAGGTGCAGACGGGACTCGGGCGTCTCGGCCACTGGTTCGGCTGCCATGGCGCGGGTGTCCAGCCGGACATGCTCACCGTCAGCAAGACACTGTCCGGCGGCCAGGCTCCGGTGAGTGCGGTGCTGCTGACCCAGGACCTCTACGACCGCGTGTATGCAGCCTTCAAGTCCGGGCCGATCTACATTTCGACATTCGCCGAGAACAATCTCGCGATGGCCGCCGGCCTCGCGACACTCGACGTGCTCGAAGAACTCGATGCGCCAAACCGTGCGCGGGAATTGTCGGACAAGATCCGTAGCGGTCTGCAGCGATCTCGCCGATCGTTACGACGTGATCGACCGGATCACCGGCGAGGGCCTGATCATCGGCGTGGCATTCAAATCTTCGGCGAACCTGGCGCTGCGTGTGCAGCAGAGGATCCTGGGCATCGGTTGATCCGGGAGCGTTCGCGGCCGCGGTGCACATCGATCTGCATCGGCGCGGGATCCTCGTGCAGATCCCGGGATTCAACCTCAACATGATCAAGATCCTGCCGCCGTTGATTCTCGACAGACGACGATGTGCGCTGGTTCTTGCGCGCCTTCGAGGAGGTGCTGGCGGACTATCGTCGACCAGTATCCGGCCCGGTCGTCGGGATGGCCGCCGGTGCAACGAGGCACGTCTTGAGGGAAGCGCGGATCCGCATCGAGGCCCGCAGGCCGATGCCTTCGGGCGGCCCAAAGACCAACGGAGGCAAGCGCGTACAAGAGTATTCCGACTACGACCGCGCGCTGACCCTGGACTGCGACGTCTGCGTGGTCGGTTCTGGGCCGGCAGGCACGATGCTCGCTCATCAGTTGGCGACCGAGGGACTCGACGTCGTCGTCCTCGAAGCCGGCGCAGCGATGCGTCAGCGTGACACGGGCGCTGAGTCGGGTGAGACTTTGGCCCGCTGGTTCTGGGACGGAGGTCAGCGCACCACGCAGCGGCAACGTCGTCGTGCCGACGCTGCAAGCGCGTTGTCTGGGCGGCGGTTCGGTGATCAATTCGGGCATCTGCATGCGAGCGCCGGACTTCGTGTTCCAGAAGTGGGCGACAGAGCACGGCGTCGACGGGGTGACACCGAATGAGATGGGCCGTCACTACGACGTCGTCGAGCGATTCATGGGAGTGCGACCGGTCCAGGCGGAGGTGCAGGGCCGACGCAACGACCTGTTCCGGGCCGGGGCCGAGGCGCTCGGTTACCAGGTCGAATCTCTGCGGCGCAACGAGCACAACTGCCGCGGCTCGGGTCAGTGCATGACCGGATGCCCGACCGGGGCAAAGCAGTCGATGGACCGTCGCGGCGTCCCGGAACTGCTGCAAGCCGGTGGCCGGGTGTACACCTCTGTGCAAGTCGATCATCTTCTGCGACAAGGTGACCGAGTCCTCGGAGTGCGCGGCAAAGTAGTGGATCCGGTCACCGGCCGGCGTACACATCGGGTGCGGGTGGCGGCGAAATGCACGGTGCTCGCCGCGGGCGCTTTCGCGTCGCCGCAGATCTTGCAGCGCAGCCGCCACGGTACGGCTCCTGTGGGACGCAATGTCCGGATGCATCCAGGCGTCGTCGTATTGGGGGTGTTCGACGAACAGGTCTCGCCCTGGCACGGCGCGACGCAGGGCTACCACATCACCGGATTCCTCGAGGAGGGCATCAAGCTCGAGTCGATCTGGGCGACGCCATCGATTCTCGGCATGATGAACCCCGGCATAGGCGAGGACTTTGTGCGGTCGCTGGCAGATTACGGACATGTGGCGACTTGGACGGCGTGGGTGAACGGGCATGATTCGGTCGGACGAGTTCGCGCGCTGCCTGGCGGCGCGGTGAGTGTGCGTTACGACCTCGGCGCGGGCGACGTCACCCGCATGCAGGAGGGCGCGGCGCGGCTTGCCGAGATGTATGTCGCGGCGGGCGCACGCGCTGTCCTACCGGGCATGCACGGCTTGGCGCCGCGGTACGAAGCCGCACAGGCCGCGGACGCGATCCGCGCGGCGAAACTGGGTCCGCAGGACTTTCGTATCGTCGCGAATCATGTTTTCGGATCTACGGCGATGGGCTCAGATCCGCGCCGGCACGTCACTGACTCCTCGGGTGCGGTGTACGGACTCACCGACGTATACGTATGCGACACAGGGGTTTTCCCGGCAAGCCCGTCGGCCAACCCGATGCTCACGGCGATGGCCCTTGCCCACCGTCAGGCGGAGACGCTGGTATCCCGGTACCGACGATAGCCGGATAAGGGGCACTGCATGCTGGGTAGCACCGTCGCGGTGGTCGCGGGCGGCAGTTTTCTCGGGTTCCTCAGCGCCGTGCTGCCGCTGGGCCCGGTGACCGTACTCGTCGTGCACCGGACGCTCGCCGGTGATCCTTCGGGAGCGCTGCGGTTCGGGCTGGGCCGCGTGCCCGCGGAGATGATCTACTGCGCGCTGGCGACATTCGGCACGGTCGCTCTGCTCGAGCGCTTTCCAGGAGTGCGAACCGGCATCGAGGTGCTTGGCATCGTGGCGCTCCTGGCGGTCGGTGTGTGGCTGCTCGTGGCCAGAGCCACTCCGGCACCCGCAAGCCCCGACACGGTTGCCGCCGCGCCACGAACGAATAGGTGGGGCTTCACCGCCGGCTTCGTCGTCGGTGCGCTCAACCCGCAATACCTGTTCTCGTGGTCGGCGATCGTGGCGATCGCGGTGTCGGTGGCTGGACTGCAACCCTCGATGCTGGATCGGATCATCTTCCCACTTGCGGCAGCGGCCGGAGTAACGCTGGGATACGTGCTCCTCGTCCGATTCCTACGGCGCCACAGCGGGCGAATGGAGGGACCGGGGGTTCGAAGGCTGTTGCAGGGGTTGGGCGCTCTGCTCGTCGCATTCGCGCTGTGGCACGTCGTTCAGTTGGTTGGCCAATGATCAACGAAACACGGATCTGGAGTTTGCATCCGCGGGTGGCCACCTCCGCTGAAAGAATGTTTGCGTGTCCACGCCGGTGACCGCTCCACCGTTGACGGTGGCCCTCGGATCGGCGGTGTACACCTTTCCCCCGGAACGTGATGTCACAGTCGGTCGTTCTCCGGATTCCGACATCCACCTCGACGGCCCCGGCCTGGGATTGGTTTCGCGCACGCACGTGCTGTTGCGTGTTGACGGAGCCGACTGGTTTGCCGTCGACAAGAGCCAAAACGGGATATTCGTCGACGGCAAGCGGGCAGACATTGTGACTATTCGCGACGGCGCCAACATCACGATCGGCGAGCCGCGCGGGCCTCGGTTGACTTTCCGGTTGTCCAGGGCGCAGCTTCCCGCGCGGCGGGCATCGTCTCTTGCGCGGACGCACGTACTTCCTCCCGCGCCGTCGAGGCCGCCGCCACGGCGGCCGCCGCCCATTCTCGGCGCCAGGTATCCGACTCGCGTCCACGCGGGTGTCAGAAATCTTCTGACGCAACGTCCGCCGCCGATGCCGTCAGGTGCCACCTCGATCGGCCGGGGACCGGAAAACGAAATCGTGGTCGACGACGCACTGGTTTCTCGCGTACACGCCATCCTTGTTCCGACACCGGCGGGGCTGGAGATCCGCGACAACCGCAGCAGCAACGGCACGTTCGTCAACGGCTGCCTCGTCACCCGGGCGCTCTTGCGCTCGGGCGACATTGTGACCGTAGGCAACTCCGACTTCACCGTCGCCGGAAACCGTCTCGAGCCACGCACTGCCACTACCACAGCTGACACGGGCGGGTTGGAGGCCTACGGCGTGGGCTACGTCGTCGACGGCCGAAAACTGTTGACCGACGTCTCGTTCACGGCGCGCCCCGGCACAGTCACCGCTGTGATCGGCCCGTCGGGTGCCGGCAAGTCAACTCTCATTCGAATGCTCGGCGGCGCAACGCAACCCACCTTCGGATGGGTCAGTTTCGACGGCAGCGACGTGCACGGCGAGTACGCGTCGCTGCGGTCACGGATCGGGATCGTGCCGCAGGACGACGTCGTCCATCGACAGCTCACGGTCGAGCAGGCACTCGACTATGCCGCTGAGCTGAGGCTCCCGCCAGACACCACCCCTGCCGACCGGCGCGCCGTTGTGGCGCGGGTGCTCGACGAGCTGGAGTTGACGGCGCATCGTTCGACCCGCGTGGACAAGCTCTCGGGCGGCCAGCGCAAACGCGCGTCCGTGGCAATGGAGTTGCTGACCGGTCCCTCACTGCTGATCCTCGACGAACCGACCTCGGGACTCGATCCGTCGTTGGACCGGCAGGTGATGACGATGCTTCGCCAACTCGCCGACGCAGGCCGCGTGGTCATCGTGGTGACGCACTCGCTGGCCTACCTGAAGATGTGTGACCAGGTCCTGCTGCTGGCGTCTGGCGGAAAGACCGCTTTCGTGGGCCCACCTGCAGACGTATGGCCGGCGATGAATTCCACTGACTGGGCCGACATCTTCGCCTGGGTAAGCACCGATCCCGAAGGCGCTCATCAAGCTTTTCTGGCCCGCCACAACGTATCTGAGCCGCCGCCGCAGACATCGCCGACCTCCACTGGACCGCCGGGCGAGCCGACCGGCACCAGTCTGTGGCGCCAGATCTCCACAGTCGCGCGACGCCAGGTGCGGCTGACCATCGCCGACCGCGGATATTTCGTGTTTCTGGCTGCGGTGCCGTTCGTGGTCGGTGTCTTGGCTCTGGTGGTACCCGGGAATGTGGGCTTCGGCCCAGCCGATCCGCAGGGCAAGACTCCCAATGAACCGACGCAACTTCTCATCCTGATCAACATCTCGGCCGTGTTCATGGGCACCGCGCTGACCATCAGGGACCTCGTCGGCGAGCGGGCGATCTTCAGGCGCGAACAAGCGGTGGGTTTGTCGGCGTCGGCGTATCTCGCGGCAAAGATCCTGGTGTTCAGCGTGGCAGCCGCCATCCAGGCCGCGATCCTCACCACGATCGTCGTCATAGGAAAAGGCGGACCGACTCAGGGCGCGGTGCTGCTGGGCAACAGCAGCATCGAGTTGTATCTGACGTTGGCCGGGACCGCGATAGTGTCGGCGATCGCCGGACTCGCGCTGTCCTCGTTGGCGAGGTCCCCCGAGCAGATCCTGCCGATGGTCGTGGTGGTGATCATGATGTCGATGGTGTTCTGCAACGGGCTCATTCAGATCAATGGTCGGCTGGTGTTGGATCAGATTTCTTGGCTGCTGCCGGGCCGATGGGGATTCGCCGCGTCGGCTTCGACGGTCGACCTGATGACGGTCTCACCGTTGCTGCCCATCGAAGACACGCTGTGGTCACACAAAGGGTCATGGTGGCTGTTCGACATGGCGATGCTCGTGGTGCTCGCCGTGCTGTTCACCGGCCTTGTTCGACATCGCCTTCGGTTGCCCACTCACGACCAACGACAGGCGGATGGTCCCGAAAAGACCCGCCGATGGTACCGATACCGTTCTTGACCTGCTGAACTCTGGCGGATTCCGCACACGGACGAACCATCCCGCACTCCCCCGGAATTCACTGCGCTGCTGTACCGGTTGGTGCACGCCGTGGGAGGAGAAACACATCGCGGTTTCATCGCGATAAGCCCTTATGGTGCGATATTTCGGATTTACCAGGCGTGTCCTCAGCGTGGCGGTCGCCGTCCCGATCGCCGCCGCATTACTGATTGCCCCGGCAGCGGGGCCCCTTTTGCCAATGGCGCTGATCCCTTCGGCGTCGGCGGCATGCCCCGATGCCGAAGTGGTTTTCGCTCGCGGCCGACAGGAACCACCCGGCGTCGGTGTCATCGGCGATGCGCTCGTCAACGCGCTGCGCTCCAAGGTTGGTCTGTCGATAGGGGTGTACGGAGTCAACTATCCCGCGAACTTGACCACCAGCACCGGAGCCAACGACATAATCGCCCACGCTCAATCCATGGCGGGAAGCTGCCCGAACACCCGCATGGTGATCGGCGGCTATTCCCTCGGGGCAACGGCGGCTGATCTTGCGACCAGGATGGACTGGCCGCGGGGGGCGGCGCAGCACGTCGCAGCGGTCGCGCTGTTCGGCAACGCCGGAAAGCGACTCGGCCCGGCTCCCGCCTTTGCCGGTAGGACGATCGACCAGTGCGCGGACGGCGATCCCATCTGTGGGCGAGGCACGAATTGGCCGTCGCATCTGCAGCCCTCATACCTCGGCTCCGGACTGATCGACCAGGCCGCCAGCTTCATCGCCGGCAGGCTCTAACGCGGGTTGGGCCGCGCGTCCATGGCCCCGGCACCCACGTCGACAACATCGTGTTGATCATCAACACCGTGAAGCTCCTCTGAACTGCGCCTACTTTGTCGGACTGACAGGAGCCGCCGTCGTGACCGCCGCCGACGCGCCGGGCGCTCCCGCCCCGCATCCTTTCGGCGCTCCGCAACTACAGCGCGCTTGTCAGACTCACTGAAGAAGAGGCGCAGCGCGTGTTCGACTCCGAGCCGAACAGTGGAATGCTGGAGTCTGTCCGCGCCACATTCACTGGCGAGGATTGCTTCTGACGCTGAGTCATGAACCAGGCAAGCCATACTCGATGTGGCGCTACAGGATCCCAAGCGACCTCACCGAAGACGAATTGATCACCGATTTACATTCACCACCTTTTGGGATCGTGGAAGAAGCCGTGATGTCGGCCGAGGAAAAACGCGCGAAAATGGACGATGCGCAGCGGCGTGATTACGCGTTTGCGGCTCATCTCTTCTCTACGTCGCCAGCCCGACGTCAATCACCGTAGCTGAGCCGGGAAGCAGTGCCAGGTGTCACGACCGTGGTTGAGGCACCACTGTCGTGCCCCGTCAGCGGTGGGAAAGCCCGTGGTCGCCACCGTCACCCAGAGGTCGTCGGCACCAAAATTCCAGTCCGCGGACCACAGCAGGATCGCGCCGTACTGCTGCCGCAGCCGCATGTGCTCCACCCAGATGTCGTCGTGGTCCCAGACGATCCCGTCATCGACGGTGCCCGGTCGCTTGGAACTCAACTGCGGAACCCACAAGCTGCCCGCGTTGAGGCCGGCGCGGAAGTCGAGGGTGGCCTGGTTCCGCAGCCGTTGCAGGCTGGAAAACACCGGAACCGCCGGCGCGGGGACAGCGGTGTTCTGCACGGTCGGTGGCGCGGCGGTCGGCATGCGTGTCGGGGGCGGCGTGGGCGACGACGGCTCCGGTGCGGCGGTGACCGTCGATCTGATGATGGTCGTCGGGGCGGGTGTCGACGTGACGGTGTCGGGAGTTTTGGTCATCACCACCACCACGACAATCACCGCGCAAATCATCACCGCCGCAGCCAAGATGGCCATCGCGATCACCGACGAGGAATCCGAGCGGGTCGTCACGATGGCCGTGGGAGCGCTCTCGGGACTGTAGGGGTAGTCCTCGTAGTCGTCGTACCTGCTGTACCCGTACTGGGTCTCGGCGTCGGGGTCGACGTCGTTGGGGCCGCTCACCATGTCAGGTCGGCTGAACTAGTAGGCGAATCTTCTTCATTGTTTCTCTTTCTCTCAGAGCCACTCGGCCCCCAAAGTCCCGCCGCGCAGGCGCTCGGCGACCACAGCCCGCTGCGGTCATGGGAGCGGGCATCGTTCTCGGCGGCCTTGAAATCTTGCTGATAGCGATAGGGCAGGTCATAGCTGTACAGGAACGCGTGGAATGTGCATCCATGCCCGCACGTCGGCGTGCCAGAACTGCGCCATCTGGGTCAAGCCGCCAGAGATGATCCGTAGGCTGGCCGGGACTCGTAGAAGTCCTGGCCCACGTGGAACGGGCACAGCTCGAACGTCGCGAGCGCGGCGAAGGTGCCTGCCGAACCGTCGCCAAAGTAGTTGCCCGCGCTGATCGCCGCGACAGCCGCTGCCGGTGTCCAGCCCGAATCGAGCTGAGTGCAGACCCAGTAGCCCATCTGGAGCATTCCCAGGTCGCCTCCGGTGTTCCAAAAGCCCCCGGAATGCATCTCGGCTAGGAAGCCCGCCGGGGAGGCAGGGGAGGCAGGAGCAACGACGAGCTGTGCGGTGGATAGTGCCGCACCGATGCCGACGGCAGCGAGTGTTCTTTTGATGACCGTGGTGTCCCGGCACATCATCAGCCGACGCTGCCCGGTGTACCAATCGGAACCTGCATACCTACCCAATTGCACGGTGTCCAGGTCCGCCACGCGAATAGAGCGCACTGCTGCTCGGGACTTAGAGACGGCGCGCAAGGCGGTGTCCCCGGCACTCCGCACACAGCGGGGTTGGCGGACGCAGCCCCCATACCCATGCCGCCGCCAACGCCGATCGAGGCCGCGACCATCCCAACCATCAATAACCGTTTCAACATGCCAAGCCCTGCCCCTCTGTCGTTGATGTCAAGGGCTGCTGCACTTGTCGCTGGAGCCAACCCGATGGCTGTTGCTGCCTCGGTAAACGCGGCTAGGACGGGGGTCGAAATCGTTTGGCGTAGCCCACTTTTGATCTTGAAGGTGAGGCGGTCCGCCCCCAGCGGGGTCCGCGCACAACACCAAGTCTGCGCGCGAGTCCTCGCAAAGGAATCAGGTGTTTCCCTATGTTTTGTTTGCTAGAGCGCGATCAGGTGCTGGCTGGATGCAAGCAGTTCTGCAGAACCAGTTCGATGCCGGGCGATGAGCTGAGATATCGGCGTGCGCGACCGCTTGGACCTGGAGGCTAAGCACGCCAGCGTGGTCGAAGTGACGAAGGTCCTCCTATGCGCCGACGGACTCCGATATTGCGACCTGCTGACATTGAATGCCGCCACCGGCATCCGTCGCGGGGAGGCCCTCGCGCTCCACTGGTCCGATGTCGACCTCGACCGTGGGGTGCTCGCTATTCGGGGCACCCTCGGCAGGTTGAAAGGGGAGGCTGTGATCTCCGAACCGAAAAACTGACCGCTCTCGCCGACCCGTATCGCTAGCACCTCCACTGGTCGCGATGCTGCCGGAGCACCATACTGCGCAAGATGTCGAACGGTAGGCCGCCCGTGACCAATGGCGGGATCACGGCCTGGTATTCGCGACCGAGTTGGCACGCCGGTCGATCCGCGCAACGTACTGCGTACGGTTCAGATCCCGGCCCGAAAGGCAGGCGTGGCGGGGGTTGGTGTGCGCACCCTCCGTCACAGCGCGGCAGTGGCCCGGCTTGAAGCAGGCGTCCACATCAAAGCGGTCGCCGATCTGTCGATCGCGATCACCGGCGACACATACGGGCATACGAGCGACCATATTGCTCGATTCGCTGTGAACGGCCTAACGGACCAACTGGGACTTCATTGATTTCGGGCCGTTGCTGTATTCCTTGGTATACATACCCCCGAGCGGTATGAAAGCGGCCACGGATTTCTTCGAAACCGCTCTCCACCTGCGTGAATCCTGGTCGGGCTGACAGGAGCCAGCATCCTCTCCGCCCTCCGCAACGCAAAGGGCCAGGCCGGCTGCCGCCGGTCCTGGCCTTTGCTTTTGCGTCGGGCTGACAGGATTTGAACCTGCGACCACTTGACCCCCAGTCAAGTGCGCTACCAAACTGCGCCACAGCCCGCGGCGCCGCCGGGATCGCCGGCGGCAGCACGTGAGCCTACCGCAGACTGCGGGTGTCCTTCTAAACGGTCAACAACCGCCACAGCCCGATCAGGCCCACCACCACGATCGCTGCGCGCAATGCGTTCGGTGACAACCGCCGCCCGTAATGCGCGCCGAGAAATCCGCCGATCAGCGACCCCGCCGCGATCAGTCCTGCGGCCAGCCAGCTGATCCGGTCGAAGGCGACAACCGTGTATGCCACTGCCGCAACGATATTCACCACAAGAGACAGCAGATTCTTGGCCGCGTTCATTCGCTGCATGTCCTCGGGAAGCAACGCGCCCATGGCGGCGATCAGCATGATTCCCTGTGCGGCGGTGAAGTATCCGCCATACGCGCCGATCGCGAACGTCGCGAAAACGAGCATCACCATCTTCTGAGGCGACACGTGTTCCGCCGATTCGCCAGCCGGCCTCGGCCCGCCGCCGGGCCCAAGTCTGAATCCGCGGCCCGACCACCACCAGCACCAGAGCGAGGATGAGCAGAACCGGAACGACCTGCGTGAAGACCTTCTCCGGCAGGTGCAGCAGCAGCCACGCGCCCAGCCCCGCGCCGACGAAGGAGGCCGGCAGCTGCCACTTCAGCCGATTCCACTGGCCGCGCAGTTCGCGCCGGTATCCCCACGTTCCCGACGCGCTTCCCGCGACCAGGCCGACGGCGTTGGACATCGTCGAGGTGACCGGTGGATAACCCAGTGCGACCAGGGTGGGGAACGTGATGAGGGTTCCTGACCCGACGACGGCGTTGATTGCGCCCGCCCCGACGCCCGCCAGGGCGATCAGGATCATGTCGAAAACGGGCACTTGACCAACGATATCCGGCCGCAAACCCGTGACCGTCCCCGCGCCCGGCGGCGTTTCGCGCACCCCCGTTCGGCGGGATAGGAGCCGGTTATTGCGCTCAGGGCCGTGACCAAGCGCCCAGTCACGACCCTGTATGCAATTTTCAGCGCTAGTGCCCGCGATTCAGCGCCTGATCAGCGCGCCTCGTCGCGGCGAAATCACCGAGAGCGCGACCCGCGCTTCTCGCGCACCCGGACGTTGATCCGGATCGGGCTGCCCTCGAATCCGAACGTCTCACGCAACCGCCGCTCAAGGAACCGGCGGTAGCCGGCCTCGAGGAAACCGCTCGTGAACAGCACAAACGTCGGCGGCCGCGCCGTCGCCTGGGTGGCGAAGAGAATCCTCGGCTGCTTACCGCCGCGCACCGGAGGCGGAGTGGCGGCGACGATCTCCTTGAAGAATGTATTCAGCCGACCCGTGGGCACCCGGGTGTCCCACGATTCCAGCGCCGTCTCCAGGGCGGGCACCAGCTTCTGCACCGCCCGCCCGGTCATCGCCGAAATATTGACCCGGGGCGCCCACTGCAGCTGCGCGAGTTCGCGGTCGATCTCGCGTTCCAGCAGATAGCGGCGATCCTCGTCGACCAGATCCCACTTGTTGAACGCCAGTACCAGTGCCCGGCCCGCCTCGACCACCATCGTCAGCACGCGCTGGTCCTGCTCGGTCAGCGGTTGTGATGCGTCGATCAACACGATCGCCACTTCCGCGGAATCGATCGCGCCGTGTGTGCGCACGGAGGCGTAGAACTCGTGCCCGCTGGCCTGCCCCACCTTGCGCCGCAACCCGGCCGTGTCCACGAAACGCCAGACCTTGCCGTCCATTTCGATCAGCGAGTCGACCGGATCGACGGTCGTGCCCGCGACGTCATGGACCACCGAGCGTTCTTCTGCTGCAAGGCGATTCAACAAGGAGCTCTTGCCGACGTTCGGCTTTCCCACGAGTGCGACGCGGCGTGGTCCACCCCCGCCCGATGCCATCTCCGAGACCGTCGGCAGCACATCGATCAACTTGTCGAGCAGGTCGGCCACACCTCGGCCATGCATTGCGCTGACCGGTTGCGGCTCTCCCAGCCCCAGTGACCACAAGGCGGCGGCGTCCGCTTCCCCGCGCTCGTTGTCAACCTTGTTGGCCGCCAAGAACACCGGCTTGCCGGACCGCTGAAGCAGCTTCGCCGCCGCCTCGTCGGCCGCCGTCGCACCCACCACGGCGTCGACCACGAAGATGATCGCGTCGGCGGTCCGCATCGCCACCGACGCCTGCTCGGCAACCAGCTGTTGCAGTCCCTTGGCGTCGGGCTCCCAACCCCCGGTGTCCTGCACGACGAAGCGCCGCCCCAACCAGTTCGCGTCGTAGGACACCCGATCCCGCGTCACACCGGGAACATCCTGAACCACCGCCTCGCGGCGGCCCAAGATCCGGTTGACCAACGTCGACTTACCGACGTTCGGCCGCCCGACCACTGCCACTACCGGCGGCGGCGCCGCGGCCTCCTCAATCGCCTCCGCGACGGCCTCTGCCCCGACTTCCCAATCGCTCTCGTCGGCCCACGTGCCGTCGGTCATCTCCGCGCACCGGCGCACTGCTGGACAAGTTCCGTCAGGTGCGCGATCACCTCGGGCTCGGACATGTCACTGGTGTCGACCACCACCGCGTCATCGGCGGCACGCAACGGGGACATCGCGCGCGTGGAGTCGAGATGATCCCGCCGCTTCACGTCGGCCAGCACCGCCTCGTAGTCATCATCCCGTCCGGCCGCGACATTCTGGTCGTTCCGTCGGCGTGCCCGCTCTTCTGCCGACGCCGTGAGAAATATCTTGAGGTCCGCGTCGGGCAGCACGACCGTGCCGACGTCGCGGCCCTCGACCACCACGCTCCCCGGCCCCGCCGCGAGCTCGCGCTGAAGCCCGACCAGCCGTGCCCGCACCGCCGGTACCGCCGACACCGCGGACACCGCCTTGGTCACGTCGTCGCCACGGATCTCGCGCGAAACATCCTCTGCGTCAAGGTAAGCCTTGTCCTCATCGGGGTCATAGCCCACCGAGAGGGGGACATCGGCCGCAGCAACCTCGATCGCCGGCGTATCGGCCAGGTCGACGCCCGCTCGTATCACGGCCAGTGTGACGATGCGGTACATCGCTCCGGTATCCAGATAGCGCGCGCTCAAGGATCGTGCCAACCCCCTTGACACCGAGGACTTTCCGGTTCCGGCAGGACCGTCAACCGCGATCACCAGCGGTGCGTTCACATGCCCACCGCCTTGTACAACGTGCCGAGCTCCTTCTGACTCAGCACCCGGATGCTGCCGGGCCGCTGGTCCCCCAACGACACCGCTCCGATATCGGTGCGCACCAACTCTTTCACCGGGAACCCGACCGCAGCCAGCATTCGTCGCACGATGCGCTTGCGGCCCTCGTGCAGCGTCACCCGCACCAGTGTCTTGCCAGGCACTGTGTCCACCACGGCGAAGTCGTCGACGCGTGCGGGTCCGTCGTCCAGTTCGATCCCGTCGCGCAATTTGCGGCCCAGCCCTCGCGGCACGCTGCCGAGCACCGTCGCCAGGTAGGTCTTGGGCACTTCGTATGACGGATGCATCAGTCGGTGTGCCAGCTCGCCGTCGTTGGTCAACAACATCAGTCCTTCGGTGTCGGCGTCCAGGCGGCCGACGTGAAACAGCTTCTTGTTACCGCGAACACGGTGCTCGACCAGGTCGCCCACACACGGGCGGCCCCGATCGTCGGACATCGTCGAGTGCATCCCCTTGGGTTTGTTGATCGCGAGGTGCACCAAAGTGTCATCGACGGTCACCCGTGCGCCGTCGACCCGAATCACGGAAACGTCGGGATCCACGCGGGTGCCCAGCTCGGTCACTATCCGATCGTCGACCTCCACGCGGCCGTCCAGGATCATCTTCTCGGCGACTCGGCGCGAGGCAATCCCGGCCTGCGACAACACCTTCTGTAGGCGCACGCCGTCTGTATCAGCCATCTGCGTCTTGATCCACGTTGAAGTTCATCGGGGCTTCTGCGGCAGGCGCGCCACTGAGTTTCATGAAACGCGGCTCGTCGCCGAGTGTTTCGCTCAGGTCGTCGATCACATCGACGTCAGGCAGCAGTGGCGCGATGTCCGGAAGATCGGCCAAGGAAGTCAAACCGAGCCGCTCGAGGAACAGTTCGGTGGTCGCGAATGTCGCCGCACCGGAGTCGGGATCGACGCCTGCCTCGGTGATCAGCCCGCGCGCGAGCAGTGTTCGCATGACCGCGTCGACGTTGACTCCGCGCACGGCGCTGACCCGTGCCCGCGTGACGGGCTGGCGGTAGGCCACCACGGCGAGCGTCTCGAGCGCCGCACGCGTCAGCTTGGAACGCGCACCGTCGAGCAGCAGCCGCTCCACGTACGGCGCGAACCGCGCCCTCGTGTACATCCGCCAGCCACCGGCCGCCTCGCGCAAATCGATACCGCTGTCACGGGCGCTCAGTTCTTCGGCCATCAGCGTCAGCTTGGCCCCGACGCGATAGGCGGGTTGCTCGGTCGCGGCCGCGAGCTGCTCGACGGTCACCGGCGTATCCACCACCAGCAGCAGCGCCTCCAGCACCGCGCCGAGTTCGGAATCCGCCAGCTCCGGCGCGTTGGCGACATCGATGCCCAGACCTAGCCCCGAGTCCAGATCCGAGGGCTCGTCGAGGTCCGTCGGTGTGTCCGCCTCCGGCGACTCGGCCGGGAAGTCGGTCGAGACGTGGTTCGGAGTGTTATCCGTCATAGTGGTCTTCTTCCACCGCCAGGTGTTGATGGGTAGGCCGTTCGCCGGTCCACGAAATCTGGAGCGCACCAAGCGGTTCTGGTTGTTCGAATGCTACTGCCCTGGCCCGGTACAGCTCGAGCAGCGCCAGGAACCGGCCGACGATCTCGATCGGTGCCTGACAGTCGGCCACGAGATCGCGGAACGACGCCCATTGGCCGATCCCACGGCCTTCCAACAACGCCATCAGATTACTGACCTGCTCGGTCACCGACACCGCCGCCTCGTGCAGGTGCTCGGTCGCGACCGTCGGCACCGGGCGAGGCGTGAACGCCGACGCCGCGATCTGGGCGAATGTCTCGGCGTCTACCCCGATCATGACCTCGGGCAGCAGCTCCTGGTAGCGCTCGTCGAGCGCCACCGCCCGCGGGTAGCTGCGCAACGCCGCGGCCTCGAGTTCGGCGAACATCTCCGCGACATGCTTGAACGCCCGGTATTGGAGTAGCCGGGCGAAAAGCAGGTCACGCACCTCGAGCAGTGCGAGATCCTCCTCGTCGTGCACCTCTCCGGCCGGCAGCAGGCGGGCGGCCTTGAGATCAAGCAGCGTGGCCGCGATCACCAGGAATGTGGTCGTCTCTTCGAGTTCGAGCTGGCGGCCGATCGCCTTGGTGTAGGCGATGAAATCGTCGGTGACCTGGTGCAGCGCCACCTCGGTCACGTCGAGACGATGCGCGAAGATCAACTGCAGCAGCAGGTCGAACGGGCCCTCGAAATTGCTCAGCCGAACCTGGAAGCCCGCCCGCTGCGACTGGTCTGGGTTCGATGTCACCGCCGGGCCGGCTCCGGTGTTCGATGTCGCAGTTTCGTCGGCTCCGGTCTCGGTCACCGCCTCAGTCACGCGCCGAACCGGTCGATGACCTCGCGCGCCAATGACCGATACGCTTCGGCACCAACGGATTTCGGCGCCCATGAGGTGATCGGTTCACCGGCGACGCTGGTTTCGGGAAAGCGCACCGTCCGGGTGATGACGGTGTCGAACACCAAGTCGCCGAATCTCTCCAGGACTCGGGCCATCACTTCGCGGGAGTTTACGGTGCGCGGATCATATCGGGTGATCAGGATGCCGCCGATGGACAGCCTCGGGTTGAGCCGGTCGTGCACCTTTTCCACGGTATCGGTCAGCAGCGCCAGGCCACGCAGCGAGAAGAACTCACACTCGGTGGGGATGATCACTACGTCACTGCAGGCCAACCCGTTCACGGTGAGCAGGCCCAGCGACGGCTGGCAGTCGATCAGGACGTAGTCGTAGCGGTCCAGCACCGGGTAAACCGCGCGTGACAGCGACTGTTCGCGGCCCACCTCGTTGACCAGTTGGATCTCCGCAGCCGACAGGTCGATGTTGCTGGGCACCAGGTCCAGGTTCTTGACGCGGGTGCTGATCAAGACGTCGTCGATCGACACCCGCGGCTCGACCAGCAGGTTGTGGACCGTGTGCTCGAGCTCGTAGTGCGGTACACCGAGGCCTGCCGACAGCGCGCCCTGGGGATCGAGGTCGATCATCAGGACGCGGCGTCCGTACTCGGCCAGGCTGGCGCCGAGGTTGATCGTCGACGTGGTCTTGCCGACCCCGCCCTTCTGATTGCACATCGCGATGACCTTGGCCGGACCGTGCGACGTCTTCGGTTCGGGCACGGGAATGGTTCGTGGCTGACGGCCGGTAAGGCCGAGGTGGGCGGCTTCGCCGTCGTCGGTCATACAAGACCGTCGCTGGTCAGGCAACGCATAGCCATGGCGAACATCCGGGCAAGTTTAACGGGAGGTGACTGCCTGGTCTGCCAGACCCGCGGGCAACTTTTTCCGCGATCCCGCCTAGGCTGGCGCGGGTGAGCCTGAAACGCCGCATTCCCTTCCTGCGCTGGTCGTTCTGGCGGCTGGCGATCGGATCCCACAACATCACCAAGACCGGCCAGATCGGCGACGGACGAGAGGCCCTCGCCGCCGACTATGTGGTGGCCAATGCGCGCCAGGGCGACATCGACGACGTGATCGCCAAGGTCGACCAGTTCGCCTATGAGAAGTCGTTCCTCATCAACGTCGGCGACGAGAAGGGCGAGTTGCTGGACGCCGCCGTGCGCCGGGTGAACGCTGAACTGGTGTTGGAGTTGGGCACCTACTGCGGCTACGGCTCGCTGAGGATCGCCCGCGCGGCACCTGCGGCCAGGGTGTACTCCGTCGAGCTCTCCGCCGCCAATGCCGAAGTAGCACAACGCATCTGGGACCACGCCGGAATCTCCGATCGGGTGTCGTGTGTTGTCGGCACGATCGGTGACGGCGGGAAAACGCTCGACGCGCTGGTCAATGAGCATGGCTTTTCCGCCGGGAAGCTGGATCTGCTGTTCATCGACCACGACAAGGCCGCCTACCTGCCCGACCTGTTAAGCATCCTCGAGCGCGGATGGCTGCACCGGGGATCCATCGTGGTCGCGGACAACATACTCATCCCCGGCTCCCCCAAATACCGCGAATACATGCGCGAGCAGCAGGGCAAGCTCTTCGCCACCTCCGAGCACAAGACGCACGGCGAGTATCAGACGCTGGTGCCAGACATTGTGCTCGAGTCGGAGTACCTAGGCAGCTGAAAGTTCGCGGGCGTTTTGCTTTGCCATCCGTTTGGACAGCGTGGCCATGTAGCCGATGGGCGAGGGCCGGATCCAACGATCGTCGCCGCTCGATCGTTCACTGCGCCCGCGGATGGGCTCCGGCCCAGACCTCTCGCAGCGCAGTCACAGTCACCATCGTGTAGATCTGCGTCGTGGTGACGGACGCGTGGCCGAGCAGTTCCTGGACGACGCGGACATCGGCTCCGCCGTCGAGCAGGTGCGTGGCGAACGAATGCCGCAGCACGTGCGGCGACACCGCCGAAGTGATGCCCGCCCGTTCGGCGGCGTCCTGAAGCACCTGCCACGCGCTCTGGCGCGATAACCGCCCACCCCTGGCATTGAGGAAGATCGCCGGAGTACCGCGGCCACGGCGGGCCAGCTCGGGGCGTCCGCGCACGAAATACGCATCCAGGGCGGTGACCGCCGGTCGGCCGATGGGCACAAGTCGCTGTTTGCCACCCTTGCCGCGCAACAGCACCGACCGTGCTCGGGTGTCGATGTCGTCGACGTCGAGGCCGACGGCTTCCGAGATGCGTGCCCCGGTCGAGTAGAGCAGTTCGAGCAGTGCCCGGTTGCGCAGCGTGAGCGGCCCGTCCGCCTCACTGTCGCCGCCGGCCCCGTCCAGCAGCGCGAGCACCTCGTCGATGCTCAGGCTCTTGGGCAACCGCCGGCTCGGTGTCGGCGGTTTGACCGCCGAGGCGACGTTGAGCGCGGTGAGACCCTCTGCCTCGGCGAAGCGGTGCAGCCCGCGGACGGCGATCAAGGCACGAGCGGCGGACACCGCTGACAGCGGAACAGTTCCAGCGTCGGGGTCGCCGCGCCGCAAGGCGACGAGGAAGTCGCTGACGTCGGACTCGGTCACCGTCGCCAAGTCGTCGATGCCACGCAGTGTCAGGTGCTCGGAGTAACGCCGCAGATCCCGTCGATATGAGCTCAAGGTGTTCGCCGCGACGCCGCGCTCGATGGTCAGATGATCGAGGTAGCCCTGGAGTTGATTATCGAGGGCGGACCGAAAGGTCGTCATCAGTGAGCCTTCCTGCGCGGGAAGGATGTCGGCCGGTCGGTCCACTGCGCATCGACGGGCCGCAGTGCATCCGTGTCAGGCATCGCATGTGCAGCCAGAATGCCTGCCACTGCAATGGAATTCACGATCTCACCGTCGAAAACCATCCGGACGGCGTCGACCAGTGGGAACCACTTCACCATCAGGTCGGCTTCCTCGTCGTGGCCATCGGGTCTTCCGGAGTCGGACAGGACCGTCGCCCGATAGACCCGTACGCTCTCGTCGCTGAACCCCGGCGCCGTATCGAGGTCGACCAGCACCCGCCAGTCCTGCGCGGCCAGACCCGCCTCTTCGCGCAGTTCGCGAGCGGCGGTCACGTGCGGAGGTTCACCACCGGCATCAAGCAGCCCCGCGGGCAGTTCCCACAACCGCCTGCCCAGCGGCTGCCGGTACTGGTACACCAGCGCGATGTTGTTCTCTTCATCGATTGCCAGAACGGCCACCGCCCCGAAGTTCTCCACTACCTCACGCTTGGCGACGTTGCCGCCCGGCATGCGCACCTCATCGACGCGTAGCGCGAAAATGTTTCCGATGTATATGGTTTCGGAGTCGACGGTCTCGAAATCGTGTTCAGCCACGGGCTTCAGTTTTTTGCAACTCGGCATCACGCAGCGGTTGGGAGACCTCGTCGGGATGTTCCGACCCGTTCGCGTGCTCCGGAATGTCCATCCCGGGGAGTCGCTCCTCGGCCTTGTAGCTCAGCGCTGCGCCGACGAACGCGACGAACAACGGATGCGGACGGGTCGGCCTGCTCTTCAGTTCCGGGTGCGCCTGGGTGCCGACGATGAACGGATGGACCTCGGCGGCGTACTCGACGAACTCGACCAGGTGACCGTCCGGCGACGTCCCACTGAACCGCAGTCCGCTCTCGGCAATACGGTCGCGGTAGGAGTTGTTCACCTCGTAGCGGTGGCGGTGCCGCTCGGATACCTCTCTCGCACCGTAGGCCTGCGCCACAATCGAATTCGGATCCAACACCGCCGGGTAGGCACCCAGTCGCATGGTGCCGCCGAGGTCGGCGTCTCCGGCGACGGCGTCGCGCTGGTCTGCCATCGTGGAGATAACGGGGTCGGGGGTCTTCGGATCGAACTCCGCGGAGTTGGCCTCGGTGATCCCCACCGAGCGCGCCGCCTCGATGACGATGCACTGCAATCCGAGACACAGCCCGAAGACCGGCAGACCCCGCTTACGCGCAAAGCGGATGGCACCGATCTTGCCCTCGATGCCGCGGATGCCGAACCCGCCGGGAATCAATATGCCGTGGACGTCGGCGAGCGCGGCCGCCGCACCGCTTTCGGTTTCGCAGTCATCGGAGGCCACCCACCGCATCTCGACCTTGGCGCGATGCTTGAAACCGCCCGCCCTCAGCGCCTCGGCGACCGAGAGGTACGCGTCGGAGAGGTCAATGTACTTGCCCACCAGAGCGATTCGTACCGTCTCCTGGGGATCGTGCACACGCTGGAGCAGGTCGTTCCACTGCGTCCAGTCGACGTCGCGGAACGGCAGATTGAGCCGGCGCACCACGTAGGCGTCCAACTCCTCACGGTGCAGGACTTTGGGGATGTCGTAGATCGACGGCGCGTCCGGCGTGGAGATCACACCGTCGATGTCCACGTCGCACATCAGGGCGATCTTGTTCTTCAACGGCTCGGGCACGTCGCGGTCGCAGCGCAGAATCAGCGCGTCCGGGCTGATACCGATGCTGCGCAGTGCGGCCACCGAGTGCTGCGTCGGCTTGGTCTTCAGCTCGCCGGACGGCGCCATGTAGGGCACCAATGAGCAGTGCAGGAAGAAACAGTTCTCGCGGCCGACCTCGTGACGCACCTGGCGGGCCGCCTCGAGGAAGGGCAGCGACTCGATGTCGCCGACGGTGCCGCCGATCTCGGTGATCACCACGTCAGGACGGTGCCCGCCGCTGTCCGGTTCGGCCATCGCCAGGATGCGCCGCTTGATCTCGTCGGTGATGTGCGGGATGACCTGCACGGTGTCACCGAGGTACTCGCCGCGCCGCTCTTTGGCGATCACAGATGAATACACTTGTCCCGTCGTCACATTCGCCGACCCGGACAGGTTGCGATCGAGGAATCGCTCGTAGTGGCCGACGTCGAGGTCGGTTTCGGCGCCGTCCTCCGTCACGAATACCTCGCCATGCTGGAACGGGTTCATGGTGCCAGGGTCGACGTTGAGGTAGGGGTCCAGCTTCTGCATCGTCACCTGCAGTCCGCGCGCCGTCAGCAACTGTCCGAGGCTGGATGCGGTGAGGCCCTTTCCGAGGGAGGAAACCACGCCGCCCGTTACGAACATGTGCTTGGTGGGGGCTTGCGGGTGCTTGCGTAGCGCTGGCAAGAGCAACCTCCGTGACGACGCGGCAGGGGCTCGCTGTGTTTAGCTGGGGCCTGCCGACCCACGGAACCCAACCCTAACACCGACGCCGACAAGCCGTCGCTGACGCGCCGCCGCGGTTTTATTGCGGGACGGTTACCGACGCGGCGCCCCGGCCGATGCCGTACTGACCGGGCTTGCCGCCTGCGGTCAGGTCGGCCAAGGCCAGCACCGAGGTGAGCCGGCCGGACTCCGAGTCGATGTCGTCGACGGTGCTGACGGCGGTGCTCAGCGCGGCGTCGGACCTCGCCACGGCCACCGCGGCGGTGCCGGAGGCCGACCCAACGCGGCCGACCAGCACCGTTCCGGAGCCGTGCGGAGCCATCCCGGCCGCGAACCTGGCGACGGTGGATCCCTGGTTCCCGGCGTCGTCCGCCAGTGCGCCGCCAGTCACGATCAGCGCGGTGTTGGCCGCCCCGACGCGCTCGTTGTCGTAGGTGATGAAGCCGGTGTCGCGCAGCGTTGCCAGCACGGTGTCGCGCTGTGTGTCGTCGACGACCGAAACCTTCGGGTCCCTGTTGACCAGCAGGCTGATGCCCAACAGATCGCCGGCCTGCGACCCTTGGTCCACCGACGTGGTACTCAGCTGTTTCCCCGCGGGCACGATCGGCGAGTTCACCACCGACAGCAGCTTCTCGGCCGAGTTGGCGTTGACGAACTCGGGTGTCAGCCCCACAGTCCCGGTGACTGTTCCGCCCGCCTGAGTCACCAGGCGTGCCAGCCCGTCGACGTCGTCGTCTGTGGCATCCGGCGTCCGGAACAGCACGACCGATTTCCCGGCGAGCGAGTCACGTAAGATCCGCGGCGCCATCTGGGAATCGAATTCACCTGCAGCACTCAGCTTTTCATTGAGTGCGTTCTTGTCGTCGGTGAGCGTATCGATCTGGTTCTGCAACTCGTGCTTATCGTCACGTAGGCCGGACAGCACGGTGTTTGACAGCAGTCCGGAACCCAGCGCGACCCCGATGGCCAGCGCCAGGAACACCGCCGCGAGTGAAATCGCGTGGCTACGTAATGAAATCACGACTTCACCTTCTGCTCTTCGCGCAAGCGCTCATCGATCCCCTACGTGACCCAGCCCTGGACCCAGAGCGAGAACCGATTCCAGTAGTCGACGACCCAATCCACGAGCGTCGCATCTGCGCGTGACACCCACAGCGCGACGATCACCGCAACCAGCATGGCGAGCACGAGCAACGCGATGGCTCCGCCGGAGACCCGGCTGCGATACAGCGTGGCGACGGCCTTCGCGTCGACCAGCTTCTCCCCGACCTTCAACCGGGTGAGGAAGGTCGACGGATTGCTCTGCTGGCGCGACCGGTCGAAGAACTCCTCGATGCTCGCGGTGTGGCCCGCGGTCACGATCAGCGAAGCGCCGTGGTGATCGCAGAGCAGCAACGAAAGGTCGGCGGCCGATCCGGCGGCCGGGAAAGTCATCGCCCCGACACCGAGGTCCTGAATCCGCTCGAGGCCCGCGGCATGCCCGTCGGCGTCGGCGGGCAGCACAACCTGCGCTCCGCACCGCAGCGCGTCGGCGCTGATCCGGTCCGGGTCGCCAACGATGAGCTGTGGGCGGTAGCCGGCCTTGCGCAGCACGTCGGCGCCGGTGCCGACCCCCACCAGTACCGGCTGGTACTCCTTGATGAACGGCTTGAGCGCCTTCAGATCGGCGGCCGAACTCGGCTCCTCGGACACGATGACGACGTGGCGGCGGTTCATGTCGACGTCGATGTCCGGAATGCCGATGCCGTCGATCAACAGCGGGCTCTCGCTTCGGATGAACTCGATGGTGTTCCCCGCGAAAGCCTCCAGATGTGCCACGAGCCCGCTTTTGGCCTCGTGCATCAGCTCGTGGATTTCGTCGTCGGTCCGCTCGGCGCCGACGATCAGCCGCCGGTCGCCGGAGTAGACCCCGCCCTCGTGAAGGCGCACCCGGGCGCCGTCCTTGACCTTCTTGAACACCTCGTCGCCGGTGTCGTCGATCAGGGTGACGCCGTTGGCGACCAGAACCTCGGGGCCGAGGTTGGGGTACCGGCCCGAGATCGACGGCGACGCATTCACAACAGCGGTGACGCCGGCTTCGACGAGCGTATCTGCGGTGATCCGGTCCAGATCCAGGGCGTCGAGGACGACGATGTCGCCCGGGTTGATGCGCCGCAGCAGCCGGTCGATGTCGCGGTCTACACGTGCTGTGCCGGTGATGCCCGGGCGTGAGCTGGCATTACGGGATAGCAACGCTGACATCTTCATGCGCCGATTCTGTCGAGGATCTGGGGGTATCCGTCGGAGGCGCGCCGTAACATTAGCCCCAGAAGTCGACTTTCGTCACATCTGCAACACGGCTACTGATAGGGCTCGAACAGCTCCACGAGGTTGCCCGCCGGGTCCGGCACGAGCGCCTGCCGTCCGCCCCTGCCCGTTATCACGTCGCCCCTCAGTTCCGCCCCGGCCTTCCGCAGATCGGCTACAGCCTCGTCCAGATCATCCACCTGAAGCTGAAACCGGTTCCAGCCACCGGGTTCTGGTCGACTGCCGTCGGCGAGCGTCTGGCCGGCGCCGCCGGCGCCCGGCGAGTTCAGCAGCAGCCGCAACTCTCCGCGGCGAAGCATCGCGAACCCCGGCGCGGGCCGCATCGTCACCTCGAACTGGAACAGGGATGTGTAGAAGTCCGCCGCAGCATCGACATCGTCGACGATGTAGCGAACGCTGATGTTGGTCATCTTTCCACCTCCTAGCCTTTATGATACATAAATGTCCCAAAGAAGGCAGCCCGATCCCCGGGTCGGCCACTCCCGACGGGTGATATGTCGCGCCGCCCTCGAGGAGTTCGCGAATGCGGGATACGCGGGCTTTCGGATGGAGTCGGTGGCTGCGCGGGCGGGTGTCGGACGCAGCACCCTGTACCGGCACTGGCCGGATAAGGTCACGCTGATCGCTGATGCGCTAGAGACGCTCAACGTGCAACCGGACCCGGACCGCGAACTCGTCTGGAGTACGGCCCGGCAGCGGGTCGAGTTGCTGTTGGGCCATCTCGTTCGTGCGCTCACCGACTCGCCGGTGTCGGCGTGTATCCCCGCGCTGATTCACGCAACGGAAACAGATTCGGTCGTCCGCGAATTCTTTCACCGCTACTCCGCGGGGCGGCGCCAGCGTCTGACCGACGCCATTGCCGCAGGCGTCGACGACGGAGAGTTTCCTGCACGCATCAACGCCGAGGCCGCCTCCGTAGCGCTGTCCGGTGCGGTGTTCTATCGACGGCTGATGACGTCTGACGTTCTCGACGCCGAATTCATCGCTGACTTGATCGACACCGTTCTTCCAGTGACGTCCTAGTCGCCAGCCCCTCGCTCTTGTTGCGCTGCTTCGAGCAGTTCACGTGCGTGCGCGCGACCACTATCGGATTCACCAAGCCCGGCAAGCATGCGGGCCAACTCGGCCACGCGATCGTCGTCGTCGAGCCGGCGTACCCCGCTGGCCTTGCCCCGCCCGCCACTGTCGACCACCAGGTGAACGTCGGCGTAGGCGGCCACCTGGGGCAGGTGGGTGACGACGATGACCTGGTGCGTCCGGGCCAACCGGGCCAGTCGACGGCCGATCTGCACCGCAGCTCGGCCCCCGACCCCGGCGTCGACCTCGTCGAAGACCATCGTGGTTCCCTCGGTCGATGCGGCGAGCACCACCTCGAGTGCGAGCATGACGCGCGAGAGCTCGCCGCCGGATGCGCTCTTGTTCAGGGGAAGGACGTCGATGCCACGGTGCGCGGCGAAGCCGAACTCCACGGCGTCGACCCCGTATTGGCCGGCGTGGACTGTCGTGCCCGGGGATACGGTCAACGGTGCGGCATCGTCGACGCGCGCGACCAGCGGGGCCACCGAAACCGTGAACTCGGCGTCGGCCATCGCGAGACCCGAGAGCTCGCCGGTCACCGCCTTCGACAGCCCCTTGGCCGCCTTGGTCCGGGCCTTGGTGAGATCGTTGGCCGCCACGACGACGTCGTCGTGCAGCGCGCCGACCTGGCGTTCCAGATCGGCGAGCGCCTCCTCGGACACGTCGAGCTGTGCCAGCCGATCCCGCGACTGTTGCGCCCACTGCAGGACACCGTCGATGTCGGCTGCATACTTACGTGTCAGCGTGCGCAACTCGCTCTGACGTAATAGCTTTGCCTCGAGGGTGCTCGCATCGCTCGGCAGTGCAGCCAGATAGTCGCCGAGTTCGCTTGCCACATCGCCGATCACGACGAACGCGCTCTCGAGTTGTGCGGCCAGCGCGCGCAGCGCGGAGTCATCGGTGACCTCCATTGCCGACTTCGCCTGCCCCACATAGCCTATCGCCGAGGCGGTTTCGGGCGACGCGTCATCAGACCCGGACAGCGCGGCGCGCGCGGTTTGCGCCGCTTCTCGTACTGTGTCCAGCTCCGACAGCCTCTGGATGTCGCCGACGAGTGCCTCGTCCTCACCGGGTTGCGGTGCGACGGTGTCGATCTCGTTCAGGGCGAACTTGAGCTGGTCCGCCTCCTGGGCGAGCTCGCGCGCCCGCTGTGTGCGGTCGACCAGGTCACGACGCGCGGCCAGCCAGTCTTCGCGCAGCTTCCGGTACCGCTTCAGCTGCTTCTCGATGTCGACGAAACGGTCCAGGGCCGCGCGCTGCTCGTCGGGACGCATCAGCCGCAGTTGATCGTTCTGGCCATGCAGGGTGAGCAGTTCGGTGGTGAAGGTGCCCAGCGACTTTGCGGGCACACTGCGCCCGCCGAGGTAGGCGCGTGACGGGCCGTCGCGGGCGACGGAACGAGCGGCGATGACGCTGCCGTCGTCGTCACGCTCTGCTCCCGACGAATCCAGGATCTCCTCGATCTGGGCCGTGACGTCTTCCCCCAATTCACTGGTCGTGAATCGGCCTTCGACGACCGCCCGCTCGGCGCCGGACCGCACCCGTGTCGCGTCGGCGCGCGCACCACCCAGCAAGTGCAGACCCGTGACCACCATGGTTTTTCCGGTGCCGGTCTCGCCGGTGAGCACGGTCAGACCGCGATCGAATTCGGCGGTCGCGGTGCTGATCGCGCCCAGCGACTCGATACGGATCTCGGATAGCACTACTGCCCGCGCCACCCCGTGACCGGCAACCGGAACTTGCGCACCAGGCGGTCGGTGAACGGTGCGCTGTCCAGCCGCACCCACTTCAGCGGTGTGCCGCACCGCGTCACTTCTAGCCGGCCCCCCGCAGGCACCACCATCTCTCGACGACCGTCGCAGAACACCAGTGCATCATGGCCGCTTGCCTCGACCTCGATCGCGATGGAGGCGTCGGGGCTGGTGACCATGGGGCGCGCGAACAGCGCATGAGCATTGTTGGGCACCACCAGGATTGCCTCCAGATCAGGCCACACGATCGGCCCGCCCGCGGAAAATGCCCACGCCGTCGAACCGGTCGGTGTCGCCACGAGCACGCCGTCGCAGCCGAATGCAGAGACGGGACGTCCGTCCACCTCGAGCACAGCTTCGAGCACTCCAAGTCGCGGACCTTTCTCGAGGCTCGCTTCGTTGAGTGCCCAGCCGCGGTCGATGATCTCGCCCTCGGCGCGAACGACGACATCGAGGGTCATCCGTTCCTCGACGCGATAATCGCGCGTGACGACATGGTCGAGCACGGAGTCGATGGCCTCGGCCTCAGCCTCGGCGAGGAATCCGATGCGGCCCAGATTCACGCCCAGCACCGGGATTTCAACATTGCGGGCCAGTTCGGCCCCGCGCAGGAAGCTACCGTCGCCACCGAGGACGAGAACCAGTTCGCAGCCTTCGGCGACCCCCTCTTCGGCGTCGACGATCTCGATCCCGGCTCCGATGGCACGCACGTCGTCGGGTGGCAGGTGTACCGGCGCGCGGTCGACGGCCTCGGCGGACAGCACTCGCAGACGAATCCCATTGTCGCCGAGTACTTTATGGACACGTCGCGCCACCTCTGTGGCATCGTCTCGGCCGGTGTGTACCACCAACAGGATGTCGCGCTCGGAGCTCACTGCGGGCCCTCCGCGACGGCTTGGCGCACCGCGTGTTCGAGCGACTCCCCGTGTAGCGGGTTGCCGGTTCGCGAGCGCAGCCGCAGGAAATACTCGACGTTGCCGGACGGCCCGGGCAGCGGGCTGGCGGTAACGGCGACCGTGTGCCAGTGCAGCGCGGCGGCGCGGCGGGCGACGGTGAGCACCGCTTCGGCGCGCAACTGCGGATCGGCGACGACGCCGCCTGCGCCCACCCGATCCTTGCCGACTTCGAATTGCGGCTTCACCATGGGAACGATATCGGCGTCGGCGTCCGCACACGACGTCAGTGCCGGCAGCACTGTGGACAGCGAGATGAACGACAGGTCGGCGACCACCAAGTCAACCGGGCCGCCGATGGCATAGGCCGTCAAATCGCGCACGTTGGTGCGTTCCATCACGGTGACGCGGGAATCGTTGCGCAACGACCACGCCAGCTGGCCATAGCCGACGTCGACGCCGACGACCTCGCGGGCGCCGCGATCGAGCAGGACTTCGGTGAACCCACCTGTCGAGGCTCCGGCGTCGAGGCACCGCCGGCCGTCGACGTTGATCTCGAAGGTGTCCAGCGCGCCGATCAATTTGTGGGCACCACGCGATACCCAGCCGCGTTCGTCGGCGTTTTGGACTGTCAGCGCGGCGCTTGCCGCAATGGCGGTGGCGGGTTTAGCTGCAGGCATCCCGTCGATGCTGACGCGCCCTGCGCCGATCAGCTCGGCCGCCTGCTGGCGGGAGCGGGCCAGCCCGCGTCGCACCAGCTCGGCGTCAACACGTGCCCGCCGCGCCACGAGTGGTCAGCCCTTCTCGACCGATTCGAGTGCTCGGACCAGCAGCTCGTGTGCCTCCTCGAGCCGCGCGGCGATGACGTCGATCTCAGAGTCGGCAATCTCGACACCCTCCTGGGCGGGGTCGGGCAGATCTGCCAGCAACTCCGCGATCTGGGCGCGTATCTGGTCCGGGTCGGTACTCATGTCGGTGTTCACGCTAGCCGATTCGCGGAGGTGAGTACGGACCATGGCTCCAGGGCCTGTCGCGCGGTGTCATCGCCCGCGGAAATCGTGAACGGGCGGCCGTCGAGATTCGCATTCCAGACCGCGTTGGCGGTGGCGCGGACGACCGAAAGCGGGTCGCCGAGGTCCCGGCCGGTGGCGTGGACGGACACCGCGGACGGGCCGATGTCGATGCGCCAGGCGGGGTGCGGTCCCACGCGAAGGATGTCCGCGCGGGCATAGAGCGACCGCAGATCGGCCGCCAGGTAGTCGGGACGCTCCGACGCCGCAGCCCGGATCATGTCCTCGGCGGTGCTGACACCGGTAAGCACCATGAGGCTCGGCAGGCCGGCAGCCCTCGCCCCGGCGATGTCGGTGTCGAGTCGGTCGCCGACGACCAATGGCGTGGAGAACGTGCCGCGAGCCAACGCGTCGTTCATCAGTGTGGGGTGGGGCTTGCCTGCGACTTGGGGTTCCTGGTTGGTCGCCGCACGCAGCGCCGCGACCATCGACCCGTTGCCGGGCAGCAGCCCCCGTTCCGACGGCAATGTCAGGTCGACGTTGGCTGCGACCCAGAGCGCGCCGCTCCGGATGGCCAACGCCGCTTCGGCAAGGTCGGCCCAGCCGGTCAGCGGGGAATGACCCTGGACGACACCGACCGGCCCGTCGGACCACTGCCGCACCGGTTCGAGTCCAGCCCCTCGTACCTCGGCGGCCAATGCGTCGGTGCCGACGATGAGAACCGCTGCACCGACAGGTAATTGGGCCGCCAGTAGGTTCGCCGCGCTTTGCGCACTGGTGACGACGTCGTCTGGGTTGGCCGCGAAACCCAGCTCCTGCAGATGTTGGGCGACCTCGGCTGGGCTGCGGGACGCATTGTTGGTGACGTAGAGCGTGCGAGAGCCGACGGTAGCGAGCGTTTCGACCGCACCCTCGGTTGCTTCATGCCCGCGAAACACGGTGCCGTCGAGATCGAGCAGCAGGCAATCATGTTCCTGCACAAGCGGACTCACGTCAGCTCAGCTCCGTGATCCGGTCCTCGGCGTCCGTCAGTCCCTCGACATCAGCAGCGGCGGCGTTGATGAACCACTGCAGTGCCTCCTCGTTTCGCCCGAGTGTCAGAAGCGTTTCGGCGTAGACATAGAAGAGCCGCGCAGCGGTCTGGCCAGTTCGCGTCCTGTCCAATTGCGGCGTCGACAGAAGCGCGATGGCCTGCTCGTGCTGGCCGAGGTCGGAGCGTGCGCCTGCCGCGACGATGCGCAACTCGTCGGCGGCGTCTCCGGTGAGCTGGGCCGCTTCGGGGCTGCGGGCCAGCTCGATGGCTCGCTCGGGACGTCCCACGCCGCGCTCACAGTCGGCGATGAGCGGAAGCAAGGCTGACTTGCTGCCCATTCGGCGCGCGGCACGCAGTTCAGCCAGCGCCTGTGCCCAGTCCCCACAGTGGTAGGCAGCGATTCCGACGGCTTCGCGGACTGCGGCGATGCGGCCGGAGCGGGCCCGTGCCGCCCGCGCGTGGGCCAGTGCGGCTTCGGGATCCTCGTCGAGGAGAAGGCCGGCGGCCACCAAGTGTCGCGCCACCGTATCCGCGGTGCTGCGGTCCAAAGTCGTGAGTTCGCCGCGGATCTCGGGTGCCAACTGCTTGGCCTCGATGTCGGCGGGAAGAGGTGGGCCGTCGTCGCGCGGTGTCTCGTCCGCGTCATGCCTCGGCTGAACCCGGCGGGCCCGGTTGGGGCCCGACGAGCGCGGCGGCGAGCGGCGGGGACCGCGCCCCCGGTTGTCGCCGGTTCCGTCCTGGACCACGTATGCCTTTCTACCCGATCACGCCGCAATTGAGAATTCGAAATCAGTTGTCGGCAAATAGAATCACCCCCCACGCAATTGTGGGGGGTGATCCTAATGTGTGTTCGGCGGTGTCCTACTTTTCCACCCGGGTTGGGTAGTATCATCGGCGCTGGCAGGCTTAGCTTCCGGGTTCGGGATGGGTCCGGGCGTTTCCCTGCCGCTATGTACCGCCGTAACTTTATTCACTTTTCAAGTGCCCACCTGTGTGGTGGGAAGTGTTATTTGGTGGTGGGGTGTGGTGCCTGTTGGTGTAGGCATTTGTGGATGGTGTGTGTGGTTGCGAGTTGTGTGTAAGTTTTCGGCCGGTTAGTGCCAGTTCCCTGCGACTCTTGCGAGTCTTGTAGGTCTGGTCTATTGATCCCGTGGTCTGCGGGGGGCCTTATCCCACTTGATGGGTGAGAAGCCTGGTCTTGGAGGGGGTTTCCCGCTTAGATGCTTTCAGCGGTTATCCTGTCCGAACGTGGCTATCCAGCGGTGCCCCTGGTGGGACAACTGGTGGACCAGAGGTTCGTCCGTCCCGGTCCTCTCGTACTAGGGACAGGTTTCCTCAAGCTTCTGACGCGCGCGGCGGATAGAGACCGAACTGTCTCACGACGTTCTAAACCCAGCTCGCGTGCCGCTTTAATGGGCGAACAGCCCAACCCTTGGGACCTGCTCCAGCCCCAGGATGCGACGAGCCGACATCGAGGTGCCAAACCATCCCGTCGATATGGACTCTTGGGGAAGATCAGCCTGTTATCCCCGGGGTACCTTTTATCCGTTGAGCGACACCCCTTCCACTCGGGGGTGCCGGATCACTAGTCCCGACTTTCGTCCCTGCTTGACGTGTAGGTCTCGCAGTCAAGCTCCCTTGTGCACTTACACTCAACACCTGATTGCCGTCCAGGTTGAGGGAACCTTTGGGCGCCTCCGTTACATTTTAGGAGGCAACCGCCCCAGTTAAACTACCCGCCAGGCACTGTCCCTGAACCGGATATACGGTTCGAGGTTAGAGGCCCAATACGATCAGAGTGGTATTTCAACAACGACTCCACACACACTGGCGTGTGTGTTTCCTAGTCTCCCACCTATCCTACACAAACCGTATCGAGCACCAATACCAAGTTGTAGTGAAGGTCCCGGGGTCTTTTCGTCCTGCCGCGCGTAACGAGCATCTTTACTCGTAATGCAATTTCGCCGAGTCTATGGTTGAGACAGCTGAGAAGTCGTTACGCCATTCGTGCAGGTCGGAACTTACCCGACAAGGAATTTCGCTACCTTAGGATGGTTATAGTTACCACCGCCGTTTACTGGGGCTTAAATTCTCCGCTTCACCCCCGAGGGGGTTAACGGGTCCTCTTAACCTTCCAGCACCGGGCAGGCGTCAGTCCGTATACATCGTCTTGCGACTTCGCACGGACCTGTGTTTTTAGTAAACAGTCGCTTCTCACTGGTTTGTGCCACCCACTTGTGCTTCAGACCGCGAGGGTCTGTCACACCGTGTGGGTCCCCCTTCTCCCGAAGTTACGGGGGCATTTTGCCGAGTTCCTTAACCATAGTTCACTCGTACGCCTTGGTATTCTCTACCTGACCACCTGTGTTGGTTTGGGGTACGGGCCGTGTATCTGCTCGCTAGAGGCTTTTCTCGACAGCATAGGATCACCGAATTCGCCTCACTCGGCTATGCATCACCTCTCAGGATTAGCGATACCCGGATTTGCCTAGGTATCTCCCTACAGGTTTGCCCCAGTATTACCACTGACTGGTACGGCTGCCTTCCTGCGTCACCCCATCGCTTGACTACTACCCAACCGGGTCCCACGCAGCCCCACCACCCTCTCACCCCGAAGGGATCAAGTGGTCGTGGTTTTGGGTGGTTAGCAGATTGGATTCGTCAGGGACGCTGATACACGGGTACGGGAATATCAACCCGTTGTCCATCGACTACGCCTGTCGGCCTCGCCTTAGGTCCCGACTCACCCTGGGCGGACTGGCCTGGCCCAGGAACCCTTGGTCTTCCGGCGGGCAAGGTTCTCACTTGCCTTATCGCTACTCATGCCTGCATTCTCACTCCCACACCCTCCACCACCGATCACTCTGTGGCTTCACCGGATGCAGGACGCTCCCCTACCCAGCCAAACCAAGGTTTGGCTGCCGCGGCTTCGGCGGTGTGCTTGAGCCCCGCTACATTATCGGCGCACAATCACTTGACCAGTGAGCTATTACGCACTCTTTCAAGGGTGGCTGCTTCTAAGCCAACCTCCTGGTTGTCTTCGCGACTGCACATCCTTTTCCACTTAGCACACGCTTAGGGGCCTTAGCCGGCGATCTGGGCTGTTTCCCTCTCGACGCACGGAGCTTATCCCCCGCCGTCTCACTGCCACACTCTTTGACTTGTCGGCATTCGGAGTTTGGCTGACGTCAGTAACCTAGTAGGGCCCATCGGCCATCCAGTAGCTCTACCTCCAACAAGAAACGTGTAACGCTGCACCTAAATGCATTTCGGGGAGAACCAGCTATCACGGAGTTTGATTGGCCTTTCACCCCTACCCACAACTCATCCCCTCAGTCTTCAACCTAAGTGGGTTCGGGCCTCCACAACATCTTACTGCTGCTTCACCCTGGCCATGGGTAGATCACTCCGCTTCGGGTCCAGAACACACCACTACACCACACCCTATGGTGTGGATACGCCCTATTCAGACTCGCTTTCGCTGCGGCTACCCCACCCGGGTTAACCTCGCGACATGTCCCTGACTCGCAGGCTCATTCTTCAAAAGGCACGCCATCACCCCACGCTTTCACACGAAGGCTCTGACGGATTGTAGGCACACGGTTTCAGGTACTCTTTCACTCCCCTCCCGGGGTACTTTTCACCATTCCCTCACGGTACTAATCCGCTATCGGTCACTGGGAAGTATTCAGGCTTACCGGGTGGTCCCGGCAGATTCACAGCAGATTCCACGGGCCCGCTGCTACTCGGGGATCCTGCGACAACAGGCAATGAGTTTTCGGTTACGGGGCTCTCACCCTCTACGGACAGACCATCCCAGGCCACTTCACCTAACACACTGCTTTATCACTGCTGCCCAGATCGGCGGATCTGAGAACACAGGCCCCACAACACCGCACACACAACCCCCGCCGGGTATCACATGCACACGGTTTAGCCATCCTCCGCTTTCGCTCGCCACTACTCACGGAATCACACTTGTTTTCTCTTCCTACGGGTACTGAGATGTTTCACTTCCCCGCGTTCCCCCCCACACCCTATGTATTCAGGTGTGGGTGACACGACATCACTCGTGCCGGGTTTCCCCATTCGGACATCCTCGGATCAACGCTCGGTTGACAACTCCCCGAGGCATAACGCAGCCTCCCACGTCCTTCATCGGCTCCCAGTGCCAAGGCATCCACCATGCGCCCTAAAACACTTACAACACAAAACAACAAAAAAATTCTCGGAAGAATAAAGAAATTGCATCACCACGCAACACAAACACCAACCCACTCACCCCGAAAGGCAAGACACGCCGGCCACCATGTCACGAGATGCTCGCAACCACTATCCACAAATCAAACACCACACCCCACCACCAAAGCAGGGCAACAACAACCAACCCCGAACCGTATCCGGGGCGCCACCCCCACACATGCGGGGATCGCAACCTATCTCCGGTATCCCAGGATCGGGACGAAGAGATAGCGGGCCTGTTGTCTCAAAGCCCAATAGTGTGTCCGATGATTTCCTCGAAGTGGTGTTTCCCCACCACTTACATGTTTGTTGTGCACCAGACCCCCACCCACTACAGACGGGGGCCATCCACAGAATCGCCCGATACACCGAACTCCCACACGATGTGGGCGGGACCGGGTCTCGTGGTGCTCCTTAGAAAGGAGGTGATCCAGCCGCACCTTCCGGTACGGCTACCTTGTTACGACTTCGTCCCAATCGCCGATCCCACCTTCGACGGCTCCCTCCCACAAGGGGTTAGGCCACCGGCTTCGGGTGTTACCGACTTTCATGACGTGACGGGCGGTGTGTACAAGGCCCGGGAACGTATTCACCGCAGCGTTGCTGATCTGCGATTACTAGCGACTCCGACTTCACGGGGTCGAGTTGCAGACCCCGATCCGAACTGAGACCGGCTTTGAAAGGATTCGCTCCACCTCACGGCATCGCAGCCCTTTGTACCGGCCATTGTAGCATGTGTGAAGCCCTGGACATAAGGGGCATGATGACTTGACGTCATCCCCACCTTCCTCCGAGTTGACCCCGGCAGTCTCTCACGAGTCCCCGCCATTACGCGCTGGCAACATAAGATAAGGGTTGCGCTCGTTGCGGGACTTAACCCAACATCTCACGACACGAGCTGACGACAGCCATGCACCACCTGCACACAGGCCACAAGGGAATACCTATCTCTAGGCACGTCCTGTGCATGTCAAACCCAGGTAAGGTTCTTCGCGTTGCATCGAATTAATCCACATGCTCCGCCGCTTGTGCGGGCCCCCGTCAATTTCTTTGAGTTTTAGCCTTGCGGCCGTACTCCCCAGGCGGGGTACTTAATGCGTTAGCTACGGCACGGATCCCAAGGAAGGAAACCCACACCTAGTACCCACCGTTTACGGCGTGGACTACCAGGGTATCTAATCCTGTTCGCTCCCCACGCTTTCGCTCCTCAGCGTCAGTTACTGCCCAGAGACCCGCCTTCGCCACCGGTGTTCCTCCTGATATCTGCGCATTCCACCGCTACACCAGGAATTCCAGTCTCCCCTGCAGTACTCAAGTCTGCCCGTATCGCCCGCACGCCCACAGTTGAGCTGTGAGTTTTCACGAACAACGCGACAAACCACCTACGAGCTCTTTACGCCCAGTAATTCCGGACAACGCTCGGACCCTACGTATTACCGCGGCTGCTGGCACGTAGTTGGCCGGTCCTTCTTCTATAGGTACCGTCACTTGCGCTTCGTCCCTACTGAAAGAGGTTTACAACCCGAAGGCCGTCATCCCTCACGCGGCGTCGCTGCATCAGGCTTGCGCCCATTGTGCAATATTCCCCACTGCTGCCTCCGGTTGGAGTCTGGGCCGTATCTCAGTCCCAGTGTGGCCGGTCACCCTCTCAGGCCGGCTACCCGTCGTCGCCTTGGTAAGCCATAACCTCACCAACAAGCTGATAGGCCGCGGGCCCGTCCCGCACCGCAAAAGCTCTCCACCACAACCCATGCAGGCCGTAGTCCTATCCGGTATTAGACCCAGTTTCCCCAGGCTTATCCCAAAGTGCAGGGCGGATCGCCCACGTGTTACTCACCCGTTCGCCACTCGAGCACCCCCGAAAGGGCCTTTCCGTTCGACTTGCATGTGTTAAGCACGCCGCCAGCGTTCATCTGTCCTGAGCCAGAATCAAACTCTCCAAACAAAAACCCCCCACCCACAAAGCGGCAGGTGAATTCGAATCAGAAAAATCTGAAACATCAAGACACCAAAAACTGGCATCCAAAAAACATCCACCCCTAAACGGGAAAAAGAGGTGAACAAAAACAACAACAAACAAAAACCACCAAA
>CAVRIH010000017.1:0-25027 GCA_963721195.1 uncultured Actinomycetota bacterium
CAAATACTTTGTTAGCCATGCGATCGACAGAAACACAAAGCGAGCGAACTGTCTAGATGCTCTACCGACGGCCGGTGACACTGCACGCGACGATTTCACGGTGGCGATCCACGGTGCCGATGCGCTCAGCCAGTGCCGCCGGGTCGATGCACAACGCCCCCGTGATGCTGCCCTGATGACGGGCGACCTGGGGGCGGATGTCAACGAGAAGCGCACCGGCGCTATGGCGTCGGCGGGCGGTGGCCGCCGAGATGGGCAGCGGTACCGGCAGCGGGGTGGTCGGGTCGTCGTGTGAGGTGTTCATGGTCGTCGGCTCTCGGGGTTGGGGTGGTGCGGGGGCCCCGCCGCCGCAGCGGGGCCCCCGCTGGGGGAGGGGTCTATTCGAAGACCGAGCCCAGCTCGGGGCAGTAGGTGTCCACCGAGGCGAGGACGAAGACGGCGGCCTGATCGGTGGTCAGGTCGGTGTTCGTCCAGCAGCTCCATGCCGAGGTCCACCGGATCGGCGCCGTCGTCAAGGGCGAAGCACACGTCGTGCGCGACGGAGATGACCTCGCGCTTGGCTGTCGAACGTGATGCCTTCGGCGGTGATCTCGGCGAGGAAGGTGTCGTCGGTCGAGCTGATGGCTCCAGCGGTGCCTGCGGTAGCGACTGCGGCAAGTCCGAGGCCGCCCGCGACGAGCGCGGAGGCGGCGAACTTAGCGAAGCGATGCGAGGCGTACATGGGACTCCTTGATGTCAGGTTCTTTCCGGTGGTTTTCCGGGCTGACATCAGATTCGGGCAGCGCCCTTGGCGGATTCTTGAGGGATTCTTGGCAGCCGAAAAGGCCTGCTCAGCGGCGACAAATCAGCCGAATCAGCCGAACTTGAGCCACCAGTTGTGCAGGTCCTCGAGGTCCTGGCCAATCGCGTCGCCAAGCAGCAGATCCGCGTTCTTCGTCCACGTCACGCCGGGCTTGTCGCGGTAGGTGCCGCAGGCGATCCGGCCCGCGACCTCGCCAGGTGTCTCGGTGTAGTGCCAGGTGGTTGGCGAATCGAGATCGCTGGTCGGGCATCGCAGCAGCGGCGCGTACGGGACGATCGTCTCGTCGAAGGCCTTGTCCAACAGTGCCTGGTCGGCGAACAGTGAATACCGGGTGCTCAGCGGGCCGCCGTCCGGCGCGGCCGGCCCGCAGTCGACGGTGGCCAGCGCGCCGGGGACAGGCGGATGAGACGGCTGGCACACGCCGTCGTCATAGCCGCGCGGCAGCAGGGCGAGCAGCTTCCCGTCGAACGAATCGGGTGCCACGGTGGGCGCCGTTGTTCGCGGAGTCCGACGAGTGGTTTCCGTCGGTTCGGTCTCGGTTGCGGTCGTGGTCGTCGGCGTGGCCGTCGACGACGAATCGTCCGGTTTGACCAGGAACCAGATCCCCAAGGCGCCAAGGACGAGCACGAACACCGCGACCGCGGCCGCTATCGGCAGCCACGGGATGCCCTTACCCTTGGACGGCGGGCCCGGCGGGCGTGGGGGCGGTGCCGTCCACATCGGTCCACTCGGTGTACCGCTGGGCATCGGCCCGCTCGGCGGACTGCTCGGCATCGGCCCGCTCGGCGGGCCAGGCGTCGAAGGGGGCGGCGTGTGGAACGCGACCGGCCGCGCAGGCGGTGGCGTCGGCGTCGATCGGTGCATCGGCGGTGGGGTCGGGGGCGGTGTCTGAAAGATCGGCCGTGCGGGTGGTTCAGCGGGCGTTGGCGTGCTCGGCAGCGTCGAGGCCGTGCTGCGCTGCAGGATGGTGGCGGCCTTGTCCTGGTCGCGGTCGGTCAGCGCCTCGTTCGCCGCCGTCGCCAGATCCCCGGCGCTGGCAAAACGCTCTTCTGGCTTTTTGGCCATGCCCGCGGGCGATCACCTGATCGAAGGTGGTCGGGATCCCCGGCCGTTCCTCGCTCGGCTTCGGCATGGGCTGCATCAGGTGCGCGGTGATCACGACGCTGACGCTGTCGCCGGGATAGGGCTGCGACCCGGTGAGGCACTCGTGCAGCACACACGCGAGCGCGTAAACGTCTGCGCGATAAGTCACCTCGTCGTTGGTGAACCGCTCCGGCGCCATGTACGCGTATGTGCCCACCGCCGTGCCGAGTTCGGTGAGCTTCTCGTCGGTGGCCGCGTTGGCGATGCCGAAGTCGACCAGATACGCGAAGTCGTCGCGGGTGAGGATGATGTTCTCGGGTTTGACGTCGCGGTGCATGATGCCGCTTTCGTGCGCGGCGTCCAGCGCCGAGGCGATCTGGCGAATGATGGCGACCGCCCGCGCCGGACGTCATCGGCCCAAAACGCTTCAGCATCTTGCGCAGGTCGGTGCCGTCGATCATCCGCATGTCGACGTACAGCAACCCGTCGACCTCGCCGTAGTCGTGGATCGGCACCACGTGCGGCTCCTGCAGCCGGCCCGCCGAGTGCGCCTCGCGCTGCAGCCGCTTGCGGAAGACCGGGTCGTGAGACGCCGACTCCGGCAACAGCTTCAGCGCGACGATGCGGTCCTTGACCGGTGTCCTCGGCCTCGTACACCTCGCCCATGCCGCCCTTGCCGAGCAGCCGCCGCAGACGATACGGGCCGATCTGGGAACCAACGCGTGATTCCCGCTCGTCCTCGCTCATCGATGCTCCTGAGAGTGTGCGTTGCCAGCGAACACACACTAATGCCGCGCTAGGGCTCGCGCGCCTCGATCATCGAACGTGAATTCGTGGTCGCAGATACCGATGTGGTCTCCGTCGCCCAGTGTCGCGGTGCCGCGGATTCTCTCGCCGCGCACATTGACTCCGTTGGCCGACCGCAGGTCGGTGATCACGAAGCTGGTGCCGGTGTCGATGATGACGGCGTGGTGGCGGCTGACGTTGGCGTCGTCGAGCACGATGTCGTTGTCCGAGAGCCGCCCGATCCTGGTGGCGGTGGCCTGCAACGGATAGCACCCGTCCGGACGACGCGCGCAGGCTCGCCACCACCGACGAGGCGTTCACCGAGGTACGCATGTCGATGTCGTGAACGGTGTGCGCCGCGGTCGTCTTCGCGGCCTTCTTCACGTCGACCGACTCCTGCCGCAGGATCCGCTCGTGCAGGGCACGCACCGTCGGCCCCGGATCGATGCCAAGGTCGTCGGCGAGCGTGGTCTTCAGCCGCTGGTAGGCGTCGAGCGCATCGGACTGCCGCTCGGCGACGTAGTACGCGGTGATCAACTGCGCCCACAGCGGCTCGCGGTAAGGATGTTCGACCGTCAGTGATTCGAGTCCACCGATCACGGAATAGCTACGTCCGCAAGCGATTTCGGCTTCTGCATGGGCGGTGTGCGCGACCACCTTGTCCTCGGTGAGTGCGGTGGCAAATGCGTCGACGAACTGAAAGTCGCGCAGGTCGTCGAGCACGGGCCCGCGCCATTCGGCCAGCGCGGCGGTCAGGTGGCGGCTCGCTTCCTCGAACTGCCCCGCTGCGGCGGCGTGCACTCCCGCGGCCTTCTCGACGACGAATCGGCCGATGTCGCAGGCGGTGTCGGCGACGTTGAGGCGGTAACCCGGCGGCGCGTTGACCAATACCGACTTCGGGTCGGCGCCCGCCCCGCTCACCAGTCGGCGCAGGTTCGACACGTAGGAGTGCAGGCTGGCCCTTGCTTCGGCAGGCGGCCATTCTTCCCAGGCCGCGGTGATCAGCGCATCTGTCGAGACCGGCCGATTGCGGTTCATCACCAGCAGCGCCAGCACCGCCCGCTGCTTCGGCGTGCCGAGCGACACCGGTGCGCCGTCGACCGTCATCTGCAGCGGCCCCAGCACACCGAACCCGATCTTGTTCTGATCCATCGGCTCAATTGTCACCTGCGAGCCACGAGAAATGGTGGAGGGCGTCGACACCGTGCTTATGCGGCGATGCTTCCGCCGCCGTCGGCGCGGATGATCTGACCCGTGATGTAGCCGGCGTCGTCGTCGAGCAGCGCGCAGATCGCATGTGCGATCTCCCGCGGCGTGCCGACCCGATGCATTGGGATGTTCTCCAGGAAGCGGGCTTCGCGCTCCGATCCGACCGGGCTTCGCTTCCGGTACAGCTCGGTTTCGGTGGGCCCTGGCGCGACGGCGTTGACGGTGATGCCCGACGAGGCCAGTTCGTTGGCCCAGATCCTGGTGCAGGCTTCCAGCGCCGCCTTGGCCGCGGCATAGGGCGTGCGTTCCTGAGTGCCGAGCGTGGTCAAGCTGGTGACGTTGACGATCCGGCCCCATCCCGCGGCCAGCATTCCCGGCAGCGCCGCCTGAACGACCTGAACGGCGGTGCGCACGTTCATGTCGTACGTGTCGAACAGGTGATCCAGGTCGATCGAGCCGATCCGGGCGAATCGGGCGAAGCCGACGTTGTTGACCACCGCATCGATCGGCCCGCTCGCGACGATCGTCTCCAACACCGCGGCGGTGGCCGCCCGGTCGGCCAGGTCCACCTCGTAGAACTCGCCAGGGAAGTCCTCGGGCCTGGTGCGTGCCAGGCCGATCGGAATGTCTCCGGCCGCGGCCAGTCGGTCGACGACGGCCCGTCCGATGCCTTTCGACGCTCCGGTGATCAACACTCGTCGTGGTGACATGGCGCCCCCCTTCATCGTTGGTTATTACATCAACGATGTGGTGGGCATATTCTGCATATCAATATCGATATACAGATATGCCGTCGATCGTATGCCGGGAGGTTCGATGTCGACCTTGTTGCAGCTGAAGTCGTTTGTGACGGTCGTCGACGAGGGCGGGTTCACCGCGGCGAGCCGACGCCTTGGGTTGTCGCAACCGGCGGTCAGCCGGGCCGTTGCGACGCTCGAGAAGGAATTGGGGCTGTCTCTGCTGATCCGAGGACGCGACGGGCTCGCGCTGACCGAAGCCGGTTCTCTTGCGCTGACGCACGCGCGAGAGGCGGTGCGGCAGTTGACGTTGATGCGTACGGAAGTCGCCGCGTTGGCCGGTGAGCTCACCGGGACGCTGAGCTTGGCGAGCCTGCCGAGCGTCACCGGAACGCTGGTCGCCCCGCAACTGCGATCCTTCACCCAACGCCATCCGGCCGTCACGATCCGGCTACTCGAGGGGAGCGAACAGGAGGTGCGGGACTGGCTGGATCAAGGCGCCGCCGAGGCGGGCGTGGTCAGTCTGCCCATCAAGGGGATGGACTCGGCAGTCCTCGGCGAACAGGACATGGTCGCGGTCGTGCCTGCCGACAACCGGCTGGGCGGGTGGGCTGAGATCAGCTATGCGGAGTTGGCCAAGGAACCGTTCATCCGCTCGACCGGCGGCTGCGCGGAAGTGTTCACGCCCGTCGCGCGGCGCGCCGGGGTCGAGTTCGATGTGGCCTTCGAAGCGCGCGAGATGTCCGCGGTGCTCGAGATGGTCCGGGCTGGCCTCGGCGTCAGCATCCTGCCGAGCGCAGGCCTGCCCGAGCTGCCCGACGGCGTCGTCGTGCGCCCGTTGACACCCAAGACCGTGCGGCGACTTGGCGTGGCCGTGTCCGCCAGCGCGTCGGCGGCCGCGCGCGCCTTCCTCGAGCAGATCGCCGCGCTCGATCTGTAAGTGGTGTAGACCTAAGTAGAACGTGTTCTAGTTTCCTGAGGAGGCGGCATGGTTTTGCGGGTGGTGCAGTGGGCGACCGGCGGGGTTGGCGTCGCCGCGATCAAGGGCGTACTGGAGCACCCCGAACTCGAACTGGCCGGCTGCTGGGTGCACTCGCAGGCACAAGGCGGGCAAGGACGTCGGCGAGCTGATCGGCTCCGAACAGCTGGGAGTCGCGGCGACGAACAGCGTCGAGGAGATCCTGGCGCTGGACGCCGATGCCGTCATCTACGCGCCCCTGCTTCCCAATCCCGACGAGGTGGCGGCCCTGCTGCGGTCGGGCAAGAACGTGGTGACACCGGTCGGCTGGGTCTACCCCAGCGAAAGGCAGGGCGCATCGCTTCGGGAGGCCGCGCTGGAGGGCAACGCCACGCTGCACGGCACCGGTATCGCGCCCGGCGGCATCAGCGAGAAGTTCCCGTTGATGTTCTCGATCATGTCGACCGGCGTGACATTCGTTCGCGCTGAGGAGTTTTCCGACCTGCGCACGTATGAGGCGCCCGATGTCGTACGCCATGTGATGGGCTTCGGCGAGGTGCCGGACAAGGCGCTCAGTGGACCGATGCAGAAGCTGCTCGACGGCGGTTTCATCCAGGCGGTGCGGATGATCGTCGACAAGGTGGGCTTCGACGCCGACCCGAAAGTGCGCTCCTCACAGGAGATCGCGGTTGCCACCGCACCCATCGACTCACCGATCGGGGTGATCGATCCCGGGCAGGTGGCGGGTCGCAAGTTCCACTGGGAGGCGCTCGTCGGTGACGACGTGGTGGTGCGGATCACGGTGAACTGGCTGATGGGTGAGGAAAACCTGGACCCCGCATGGACATTCGGCCCCGAGGGCCAGCGCTACGAGATGGAGGTCAAGGGCAATCCGGACATCTCCATCAACGTCAAGGGTTTTCAGTCCGAGGTCGGCGGAGAAGGCCCGGAGTACGGCGTCGTCGGCACCGCCGCGCACTGTGTGAACTCCGTTCCCGCGGTGTGCGAGGCCGCGCCGGGCATCGCCACGTACCTCGACCTTCCACTGATCAGCGGTAAGGCCGCACCTCGGCTGAGTTAGGCGATCACGGGTTGACGACGCTTGAGCGGATTCCCGCCGCTATCAACGGATTCCCGCCCACCGCATACTGTCGGCTAGGTAGTCATCCAAGAACGGCGATCTGTAGCCGTCCTTGCGCCACGTGATGGGGAAATACGATTCGTCCATCTCGGCGCTGCCGAACTTCTTGTAGCGGCTGTAGATGTAACCCACGTCATCGCTGCTGAACTCCGCTTCGGAGGTGGTGCAATGCGCTACGACGGAACGCCGTGGCACTGCGGCGAAATTGATCCCCGACCCGTGCCAGGTCCGGCCTGAATGAAAAACTCCCCCGCCGACAGGTACCACAACGGCCACCTTCTCTACTGCGGCGTTCTCGAGTTCGGCCGCGACCCGCAGGTCGGCGTCAGGGTCTTTGGGTCCGTGGAATTCCTTGATCATGTCCCATAGTCCCCACCTGTGTGAGCCCCGGACAAGCTCAAGAGTGCCGCCGTTCTCCGTGGTGGCATCGAGCGCAACCCAGCAGCTGACCCACTCGGTCGGCACAGCCCAGCGATCGTAGGCCGCGTCCTGATGGAACCCCAATGGGCGCCCTTGCGTGGGCTTCCACAGCACGTTGTCTTGGCTAATGCGCGTGCCGGGCCAGCCTCCTAAGGTGGCACAGGCGCGTCCGATGTCTTCACGCAAGACAATGCGCGCGATGTCTCGGTCGGACTTCCAGCCGTTGCAGATCTGACGGGTGAGGTTGGCATCGTCGCGGCCCGATTTCCAATTCCATTCGTCGGGGTACAGACCCGTTTCGAACTCACCGTCGAACATGGGCTCGAATCGCTCGAGTGCGCGGCGCGCGAGTGCCGGGTCCACGATGCGGTCGACGACGACGAAGCCGTCTTTGTGGAAGTCGGTAACTTGACTCTCGGTGAGTTCGAAATCAAAGACGGAGTCCATCCCGGTGTCCTCTCTGGTCGCGGCGCGGTGGCGGCCCGCCGACTGGCGACGCCAAATCATCGTATGTGCCTGTTTTCCGGGGAGTTTCGCCGATCGATCGGTGTAACGCCGACACGTGCCTGATGAACCTTCAGCGCGAGTTGGAGCGGGAACCACTCCGAGGAGTCCAGAACGTCGAAACCGCTCAATGTCGTTGCCCGAGTGAGGCGTTGATTGAGGGTGTTGCGATGTACGAACAGTTCGCGCGATGCGGCGCTCTGGCTCCGGAAATGAAGGAATACGGCAAGCGTCTCGAGCAGTTCGGTACCTTTGACCCTGTCGTACTCGGCGATGCGCGCGATCGCGGTGGCGTAGCGATCGCGGACCGAACCCACCCCCGAGACCCGGCTGAGTAGCAGATGGTGGCCGACGTCGTCGAGTGTGAACGCCCCGTTGGGGTTGCTGAGGCTGGAGCCGATAGCCATGGCCTCACGAGCCTCGGCAAGTGCATCGCAGAAATCGTCCAGAGCTGCGACCGGTCGTGATACCCCAAAGGTCAGTGCGGTACCCGTGGCTGCGCGTACGCGGGCGCAGATGTCGATTAGCGGTAGACGCAGCGCGTCGATGGAGTCTTCGTCGCCACTCCACGGGATCACCGCCACCGTTTGATATGGCGTGATCGCGTATTGGGTGTCACTTGGTAGTTCCGGTATTTGCGTGAGGAGGTCTTTGAGGTTTGAACCGAGGGACAGTGAGCTGACGTCCACGCCGCTGACGGGCTGGGCCGCGACGCTTCCCACCACGAACACGTAACCGGTATTGGTGTCGAGTCCGATTGCCGCTGCGCGCCTGCGCAGTTCGTCGGCGTCGACTCGTCCCGATGAGAGGTCTCGCAGAAACCAGTTCAGGCTGTTGCGTTCCGACAGCTCGTCGGACAGCAGCGCCAGTTTGAGGGCCATTGCAGCGTGATTGGCAATGGTGGCCACCGTCGTGGTCTCCTGGGTGGAGAATCGCGAGGCCTCGATGCGATAGCACGCCACGATGCCTAGGTCGTCAGATCCGACTCGAACGGGTGCTGTCGCCACCGCCCCGGCGATCCTGTCAAGGGCGCGGCTGACCTTCTCGCTCGCGGCGTGCCAGCTCAACCTGCCGTTGCGGATCTCCTGCTCGATGTCGAGCAGTCCCGTGCGGGCTGTCTGGGCAAGGGCGCGCGGATGCGGCTCGGTCGGCGACGGGACGGCGAGATACATGCGGTCGGCCCCCGACGGATCGGTGACGAGCGAAATCGCGATGTCGGCGCGCGCCGCAACTCGGGCGAGTTCGGTAGCGAATTCCAGGGTCGGTGCAGCGGGCGTTCCAGACGCGACCATCGAGGCAAGTTCGGCAAGGCCATCCGCTACCTGGGTTTGATGGCGGTTGGTTTCGAGCAGGCGGGCTGTTTCGAATGTGCCGGCCACAAGCGCGGAGACGCGTTCAACGAAGGGGACCTCGTCGGTGTCGAACCGGTGGCCGCTCGTCGCCCATACGGTTATGCACCCGAGCAGATCATCATTTCGCGAAACGATCGGCACTGAGAAGATCGCGCCGTATCGCTCTTCTCCGATATCGGGGTATGCCAGGAAGTGCGGGTCGCTCCCCGGCTCGTCCGCGACCAGGTAGCTCTGACGAGAGGCAGCCACCCAGCCGGTCACGCCGGCGCCGTACGCGACCCGCAACACCCCGACCTGGCGCGCGGCAGGGCTCTCGGTAGCGCCAGTTAGCACCAGTTCGTTGGCGTCGGTGTCGTACACATAGATGTAGACATCGCGGTCTGACCGCTCGCTTGCGATTGCCTCAGCAATAAGTTGCAGGACTGTGCCGAGATCCTGCGAAGAGGCCATGACCTGGGCGATCTTCTGCAGGGCCCGCAGCTCGACCTGGGCCATCGAATTCTGGGCCATGGCCGATCGTATTCCAACAACCCGAGGTCGGGGGTTGCGAGCCACAGGCATTTACTTAGACCCGCTCGAAGTAGCGCTTCAGTTCCCAGTCGCCCACCGCTTCACGGTGGCGGTCACGCTCCCAGCGCCGGGACGCCGCGAAGTGGTCGACGAACGCGTCACCGAAGGCCTGCCGGGCGACCACTCCGTTCTCGAACTCGCTGATCGCCTCGGACAGGGAATTTGGGAGCTTTGACCCGGGCTGGTCGTATGCATTTCCGACCACTGCCGCCGGTGGCTCGAGCTTGTTCTCGATTCCGTACAGGGAGCTCGCGACACATGCGGACAAGGCCAGGTAGGGATTGGCGTCGGCGCCCGGCAGGCGGTTCTCCATGCGGCACGCGCCCTCTTCGTTGGCGATGACACGCAATGCGGCGGTGCGGTTGTCTTCACCCCAGGCGGCCGATACCGGTGACCACGATCCCGGGACACGGCGTTTGTAGCTGTTAACGGTGGGACAATAGAGGATCGTGAATTCACGCATCGACTCCAGTTGCCCTGCCAGGATCTGCCACATCGTCGGCGAGGGTCCACTGCCTCCCCACATGGCGTTGCGGTTCGGATCGGTCTCGTGTCGCACACTCTGGTGAATATGTGCGCTGGAGCCTGCTGAGTTGGTGGCGACTTTCGCCATGAACGACGCCAGCAGGCCATGCTGCTCGGCGATGCGGCGGACACCGTTCTTGTAGATCGCAACGCGGTCTGCAGTGGTCAGGACATCGCCGTGCTCGATGTTGATTTCGATCTGGCCGGCACCGTATTCGGTGTTGGAGGCGAGTACTGGGATGTCGCAGGCCCGCATGCCCTCGCGTATCGCGCCCACCACGTCTTCGAGTGCGGCCGCCCGCTGCAGGCTGAACGTCGCGACTCCCGGAGTCGCGGGCCGAAGGTTCTGGTAGCCCTTGGCGGCTGCGGACTCGGAAGTCTCACGGTACAAATAGAATTCGAGTTCGTAACCCGCGGTGAAGCTGTAACCGAGCTTCGCGGCACGCTCGACCTGTCGCTTGAGGACCGTGCGTGGAGCAACGTCCACCGCGGATCCATCGGTGTTGACCACATCGCAGAGCACGAAGGCCTGCCCCGACTCCCACGGAATCTGCCTGATGGTCGACAGATCGGGCGTCAAAACGACATCGGAATAGCCGGTCTGCCAGCCGGAGAAGCTGAAACAGTCCATGAGGGTGTCCTCCATGTCCCAGCCGAAGATGATGTTGGGAATTGTGGATCCACGACGGGCGATTGATTCCAGGAAGAACTCCGCGGGGACGAACTTTCCTCGGATCAGCCCGTCGATGTCGGGCATCCCGAATTGCACGGTCCGAATCTGGTGCCGGTCGAACATTTCACGGACGCGTTCGATACTCACGTCTGGCGAAGGGCCAACCTGATTCCCGTCCACATGTTCAGCGTGGGTCTGTGTGTTCGTCATTGCTGAAATCCTTTGGTCGATCTTTGAGCTGTCGCGTGGTAAACCCGGATTTCGGCATTGCCAATTCGCGTGTTTCCGGCCGTTCGCTAAACGTAGCGCTGCGTGCGGGCTCTGACAGCGTGCAAGTTGCCCATACTTTCCCGGCACCTCTAGTGGCAAACGACGCTTGGTCGTACGTTCCTCATCGGACGTTCGGACGTATCTGCTCCGCCGGCCAAGTCCACCTCGCGGCAGCCCGATACTTCCGCGGCCCCGCTGTCAATGACGACAACACCATGATGGCGATCCAGCAATGTAATGAGGTTAGGAATGAGCATAACCCCTGAGCGCGAACGTGAATCGCGTGACGAAAGTGCTGAACGCGACGACCGCGATCAGCTCGAAGGATTCGGCTACCAAGAGGTGTTGCGGCGCACCATGGGGCTGGTCCGTGCCACCGCTGTGAACATCTCCACGTCCTCAGTTGCGACCGCGGTCTTCACGCTTTTCGCTTTCGGCATCACCACCGGCGGAACGGGACTGCTCGTATGGACCTGGCTGATCGGCTTCATCGTGATGCTGTTGGTCACGTTGATGTTCGCGGAACTGGGCTCAACAATGCCGTTGGCCGGCGCACTGTATCAATGGGCCGCCCGTCTGGTCGGACCGCGAACCGGTTACCTCACAGGGTGGCTGTACGCGGCGTCTCAGATTGCGCTCGTCAGTGCCGTTGCGTATGGCATATCTCCTTTTGTCGCCTCGCTATTCGGCCTGGAGTTGAGTCCCACTCAACAACAGTTGGCCGCAATCATTCTCATCCTGGCGTGCACGGTGTTGAACCTGATCGGCGTCATGATCGCCTCCGCGGTGGCGACCATCGGGGCCGTCGCCGAGGTCGGCGGAATGGTCATCCTCATCATCGTCTTGCTGGTAGTGGGATTCGGCAATCAGCCCGCCACAGTTCTGGTGGAGGCCCAAGGGCTGCCGCCGGACGCGCCGATGCTGGCCGCGTTTGCGGCTGCCATGCTGTTTGGCTCCTGGGCGTGGACGGGCTTGGAGATGGCTACCGACATGGCCGAAGAGACGAAAGATGCCGCCAAAGTCATTCCACGCGCAGGTATTTCGTCGATCGTGACAACCTTCGCCGTCGGTATCATCTTCCTGATCGCAACGGTGCTAGCCATCCCGGGAAGTGTTGACGAAGTCGTCGCCTCGGCGAATCCTCTTCAGGCAATCATCGAAGGCAACACCGGAAGCGCGTTCTACAAGTTGATCGCCGCGATCATCATCATCGCCGTGTTCGTGTGCGCGATGACCAATCAGGCTCTGACTGCGCGGATCATATTTTCCCTCGCCCGCGATCGTCGGGTGCCGTTCTCCGCCAGCCTGGCCAAAGTGCCTGCACGGACACAGATTCCACATGTCTCCACGGTGTTGGTCGGCGTGATTGCGTGTGTGATCATCGTCTTCATCGACGCCTTGGCGGCGATCACGACTGCATGCCTGACTGGGCTTTTCCTCTGCTACATCCTGGTCATCTGGGCGCAACTGTTCCAGCGGCTTCGTGGCCGGTGGACCTCGGTCTGGAGCTTGGGAATGTTCTCGCTTCCTGTCAACGTGCTCGCGGCTGTCCTTGGGACTGCGCTGACGATCAACTTGGCATGGCCACGCGGCGATGACGTTTGGTACAACAAGTATTCAAGTGTGTTATTCGTTCTGCTTGTCGTGGCCCTGGCCGGCATCTACTACATGTTCGCAGGAAGTGAAGGGCGTCGAGCGATCAACAAGATCGAAACAGCCAACGTCCCAGTGAATTCCCGCTAGATCAAGTGCGCTTGGTGGCCGGTTCCCTCAAACACGGTGGTTGCTTGGACCCCTCGCTGGGCAACCGCAGGAACCGGCCACCGCACCCAGCGCCGGCTGGCGGCTTGGCTGGTGAGAAGCCGACATGAAGACAAAGGAAAATGAATGCCGCAGTGGTCAGAACTTACTCGCGACGAGATCGGCGCGGCGGCGCAGTCGGGTGCAATCGCTGTACTGCCCGTCGGCGCAGTCGAACAACATGGAGCGCACCTGCCCACCGGCACTGACGCCCTCCTTGCGGCCCAGGCGGTCGCGTCAGCAATCCAGCGCACAGACGCCGTCGCGCTGCCTGTGGTCACCTACGGATGCTCATTGGGACACACCGACCACTGGCCGGGAACCTTGTCGCTGTCGGTGTCGACGCTGACCGAGCTGATGAACGACATCGGCCGATGGGTCTACGCATCGGGGTTTCGGAAGTTCATCGTCGTCAATTCCCATGCGACGAACGGTCCGCCGTGCCAGAGCAGCCTGCTCGCCCTTCGACATGAGCTGCCCGAAATGCGTACCCGGTTTGTCTCTTTGTACGACATCACATCGCGGGCCACGCAGGGTTACCTGGACGACGCGGAAGACCCGCATGCCAACGAGGCCGAAACGTCGATGGTGATGCACCTTTCTCCCGAACTCGTGCATCTCGAGCGCGCAGTGGACGAAGTCGACCGCACGGTGGGCCGCGTCCTGACCTATGCGATGCCCGACGTCACTGTCAGCGGCGTTGTGGGACGCCCAACAGCGTCGACCAGCGCCTCCGGTGAGGTGCTTTTTGGCGCGATCGTCGACGGCATCGCCGAACTCTTGACCCGTGCTCGCGCCGAAACCGAGCCGCTGCGCAGCTGAGAAGTGCCGTAGCGGGAACAGGTTCGGCACCGTGTTGAGCTCGCCAACCGCCGTGGCAATCCAAGATTTTCGTCTTCCGAAGGCAGCCAGGAATGTACAACCAGTACGCACGCGTCACAGCCACCGGGATGCTTGAAGAATTCCTCCATGCATCGGCCACGCGCGGCCGCGCGGCTGCCGAACAGGGCGCCGTCACAACACACATCCCCGCGCTCTCCGGCATCCCTGCCGAGAAGTTCGCGATGGCGGTTGCCACGACGAGCGGGGTGGAGGTCCACATCGGCGACAGCAATGACGCATTCTCCATCCAGAGCGTGTCCAAGTTGTTCGCGCTGTGCGCTCTACTCCAGTTCGATTCCAATGTCTGGACCGACGTTGGCTGGGGGCCCACGGACGCCGGGTACAGCTCGGTGGCCGACCTCGAACGTAACCACGGTCGACCGCGGAACCCCTTCGTCAACCCTGGTGCGCTCGTCGTCACTGACCGGCTGATGCTGCACGCGGGTGATGCTGCAGAAGCCACCATCGCGCTGATCCAGAAGGCCAGCCTTGCGGGTTCGGTCAGTTCCGATCCACAGGTAGCCGCCTCGGAAACCTTGGCCGACCACCGAAACTCCGCGATCGCCCACGTGCTTGCGGAGCATGGACTGCTCACCAATGCGATTGATCATGTTCTTACGCAATACTTTCGACAGTGCGCCATCACCGCCTCGGTGCGGACATTGGCACGCGCCGGGCTGTTTTTAGCCAATCGGACATCGCACCCCTCCTGCCTTGACTTGCCGACAATCCGGCGAGTCAACGCCGTTTTACTCACCTCCGGTATGTACGACGCGGCGGGAGACATCGCCTACCGGATTGGATTGCCTGCCAAGAGCGGGATCGGCGGCGGGGTACTGGCGATAATGCCTGGGCTGGGCACGATCTGCGTGTGGAGTCCACCACTCGACAAAGATGGCAATTCAACTGGCGGTGTCGCCGCCATCGAGGAGTTCGCCCGGCTGGCAGGGTGGTCGGTGTTTTGATCGCGCGCCGCGGGTAAGGCCGCGCGTTCCTGCGCATGCATATCGCCAAGGAAGCCGAATGAGAGGAATCAGTTATGTTTAAACCACTTGTGCTACAAGACTTTCTAGACCGCGCCGAGACCGTATTCCCCGAGCGCATCTCCGTCGTTGACGAACCCGACCAACCGGCTGACGCACTTCCGGACCTGAGCTACCGGGATTTCGGCAACGTGGCCCGGGCGCAGGCAGCCAGGCTTGACGCGCTGCGCGTACCGGAAGGGGGACGCGTAGCCATGATCACGCAGAACTCCGCGCGCTTGCTTCATTCGTTCTTTGGTGTCAGTGCCTACGGTCGGGTGCTTGTTCCGATTAATTTCAGGCTCACATCGGCTGAGGTGAAGTACATCGTTCACCATTGCGGGGCCCACGCGGTCTGGGCGGATCCCAGCCTCAGCCACCTTCTCGACGATCTCGAGGTGGCGCACCGATTTGTCATTGGTGAGGACGACGACCTGTATCTCCACGGTGTCGCCCCCCAGCCTTGGGCGAATCGCCGCGAGGATGCACCTGCCACCATCAACTACACGTCGGGCACAACAGCAAGGCCCAAGGGTGTACTTCTCACACACCGCAGCCTGTGGCTGAACGCTTGCGTCTTAGCGCTTCACGCCGGCGTCACGGATCGCGACGTATACCTACATACGCTGCCAATGTTTCATGTCAACGGATGGGGAATGCCTTACGCCCTCACCGGTATCGGGTGCAGGCACATCGTCTTGCGCCAGGTCGACGGACCAGAGATCCTGCGGCGTATCGAACGACACGGGGTGACATTGCTATGCGCAGCCCCCGCCGTCCTGAACGCAGTGTTGGAAGCAGCCCACAGCTGGTCGGGAACCATCCCAGGACATGGACGAGTGCGGGTGATCGCCGCAGGTGCACCGCCATCGTCGCGAACGATCACGCGGGTGCTCGACGAGCTCGGCTGGGAGTTCCTCCAGCTCTACGGCCTGACAGAAACGTCACCACTCACCACCATCAACCGACACAGAGCCGAATGGGACGACCTGGACAGCGGTGAGCGGGCACGCTTACTTGGTCGCGCAGGCCCGCCCGCGTTGGGCGTGAGCGTCGACATCAACCAATCCGGCGAGGTGCTCACCTTGTCCAACCACACGCTCGCGGGATACCTCGATGATTCGAAGTCCACCCGAGAGGCGCTGGCCGGCGGCTGGTTCCATACGGGCGACGTCGGTTTTCTCGATGACGACGGCTATCTCGTCATATCCGACCGAAGGAAGGACGTCATCATCACCGGGGGCGAGAACGTGTCGTCGATCGAAGTCGAGGACGCACTCGCTTCGCACCCGGCGGTGCGCGAAGCTGCCGTCATCGGCATCCCAGATGACAAGTGGGGCGAGCTCGTGACCGCCATTGTTGTGGCGAGCGACGATTTGGTCAGCGCCGCGGCCCTCGATGCGCATTGCCGGCAAACATTGGCGGGATACAAGGTGCCGAGACGGTTCGAGTTTCGCGCGGAGCTGCCTCGCACCGCGACCGGAAAGCTCCAGAAATACAAGCTGCGGGAACCATTTTGGGCCGGCAAGGGCCGACAGGTGAATTAATTCCGTGCCCGCTGTCTGCGCGGCTCCGCCGAGTTAGGCGTACTATCGGCGAAATTGCACTGAGGGCTGTGATTTCCGCGTCGCAACGACCCTGACGGCATTCTTCCGGACCCCGGTTACCATCGGTTCATGTGCCGGTTGTTCGGGTTGCATGCAGGCCGACGTGTGGTGACGGCGACGTTCTGGCTGCTCGATGCGCCCGACAATCTCGTCGAGCAGAGCAGGCGTAATCCGGACGGCACCGGGCTCGGGGTCTTCGGTGCCGACGGCGCACCGGTGGTGGACAAGGACCCGGTCGCCGCGTGGCAGGACAGCCAATTCGCAACGGAAGCACACGATCTCACCGGTACGACGTTCATCGCGCATGTGCGTTACTCGTCGAGCGCGGCTCTTGAATTGCGCAACACCCATCCCTTCCTTCAGGACAACCGGATCTTCGCGCACAACGGGGTGGTGACGGGCCTGGATGTGCTCGATGCGCGGCTACGTGAGCTGGGTGTCGACGACCTGGTGCAAGGGGAGACCGATTCCGAGCGGGTCTTCGCCTTGATCACCGCGGCCATCCGAACCCACGGCGGCGACGTGCGCGCTGGCATCGTCGAGGCCGTCGGCTGGCTGGCCGACACCGTGCCGATCTTCGCCCTCAACGTGCTGCTGAGTACGGCAACGGATATGTGGGCGCTGCGCTACCCGGAGACCCACGACCTGTACCTGCTCGACCGCCGCGACGCCTCCGCCGGACACCTGCGGATGAACAGCCACCGCATCAAGGCACGCTCTAGGCACCTGGCCGATCATGGGTCGGTCGTCTTCGCCAGCGAGCCGATGGACGACGACGACTGGCAGCTGCTCGTGCCAGGTGAGCTGGTGCACGTCGACGCCGATCTACGGCTGACGCGGCAGATCGCATTCCCCGATCCGCCCAAACACCAACTGCGTCACGAGGATTTGACGGCGAAAGCCGCATCGTCGCAGCACGCGTCGGTGGCGTAGGCGACGGACGTTCGGTGGCCTGGCAGACTCGTCTGTCGTGACGACGAAACGAGCGCTGGTGCTGGCCGGTGGTGGACTTGCAGGAATCGCGTGGGAAACCGGCGTTCTTCGAGGCATCGCCGACGAGTCCCCGGAAACGGCCAAAGCACTGCTGGACTCCGACGTTCTGGTCGGCACCTCGGCGGGCTCGACGGTGGCCGCACAGCTGAGCAGCGGCCTTGGCGTTGAGGCTCTGTTCGACCGACAGGCGGCAGCGTCGTCGACCGAGCTCACCGCGAACGTCGCCATCGAGGAGATCACCGAGTTGTTCCTCACCGCGATGATGCAACCCAACACCACCAAGGCCGAGAAGCTGCAGAAGATCGGCGCTGTCGCCTTGTCCACAGAGACGGTCTCCGAACAGATGCGCCGTGAGGTGATCGAGCAGCGGCTGCCGTCGCACGACTGGCCGGACCGAGTGCTGCGGATCAGCGCAATCGACACCGCCACAGGGGAACTGGTCTCGTTCGATCGGTCGTCGGGTGTCGGTCTTGTCGACGCTGTGGCGGCCAGTTGCGCGGTCCCTGGAGTGTGGCCGCCGGTGACGATCGGGGATCGTCGCTACATGGACGGCGGCGTGGCCAGCACTGTCAACCTGGCGCTGGCCGACGACTGTGATGTCATCGTGGCGCTGCTGCCGCAAGGGCGGTCGACGCCGTCACCATTCGGTGGCGGCGCCGTCGAGGAGGTGGATGATCTCGGCGGCTCGGCCTTCGGGGTGTTCGCCGACGACGAGTCTCTTGCCGCGTTCGGCGCCAACCCGCTCGATCCGGCATGCCGGGCACCGTCCGCGCTGGCGGGCCGTGCGCAGGGCAGGCGCGTCGCGGCCGATATCGCCGAGTTCCTCGTTAGGCATCGTCTGTTATGATGCCGCGCAACATGTTTCGCAGCAACTCGCTGGCGTCTTCGCGGGCCTTGGTGCGATGGGAGCCCGCGGCGATGGTCAGCGAGAGTTCGGTCAGCATGCCGTAGATCGCCGCAGCCACCAGGTCTGCGCGCTGGCCGCGGATCAGGCCGGCGTCGATGAGGTTGCGGGTCGCCGCGGTGAGCAGTCCGGCGAAATGCTGTTTGTCGAGTTCGCGCCAGCGCGCCCACCCCAGCGCGATCGGGCCCTGCAGCAGCACGATCTCCCGGTAGTCGTGCTCGCTGCAGATCTCGAGGAACAGGTCCATCCCGCAGAGCGCCTGCTGCCATGGATCGGTTACGTCGTTCATCGCGTGCTCGATCCGCTTGGTGGCCGACGTTTCTTGCTCCTCGAACACCGCCTCGAATAAGCCCCGCTTGCCGTCGAAATGGTGATACAGGGCGCCACGACTCAGTCCCGCCGTCTGCACCAGTTCTTCCGCAGACACCGCAGAGTAGCCACGTTCGACAAACAACTGGCGCCCGGTCTCTATCAAGACATTGCGGGTGTTCTCGGCATATGACTGCCGAAGCGACTTCACCTGCGCCATGCCCCTAGACCTATCACATACGAAGTGTATTCTACATACACAGTGTATGTGAATGGAGAGATCATGGATTTCGAGACGGACGTAGTGGTGGTTGGTGCAGGCCTGGCCGGCCTGATGGCCGCACGTGAACTGCGCGGTGCCGGCGTCGACGTCGTGGTCCTCGAGGCCCGCGATCGAGTCGGTGGGCGCACGCTCAACCACACCCTCGGCGCGGAATACGGCGACACCGTTGTCGAGGTGGGCGGGCAATGGGTTGGGCCCGGCCAACATCGAATACTGGCGTTGATCGACGAACTCGGCCTTGAGACCTTCGATACCTACGACGAGGGCGCGAAGTTGTGGGAGCAGGAGGGCCGGGTTCGGCGCTACACCGGTGAGGTGCCGAAGGCGGGCCCGCTCGAACTCGCCGACCTGCACGTCGCGCTGACCCGTCTGGAGCGGATGGCGCGTCGGGTCGATCCAGCGGCGCCGTGGGAGGCGACGCGGGCGCGCGAGTGGGACGCGCAGACGGTGGCCACCTGGACGCGTCGGCATGTACGGACGTCGGTCGGCCGGGCGTTCATCGGGTTGGCGTGCGAGGCGGTGTGGGCCGCCGACCCGGCCGACCTGTCGCTGCTGCACTTCCTCGCCTACGCGAACTCGAGCAACGGCTTCAATCGCATGATCGCGACACGCGGTGGTGCGCAACAGAGTCGGATCGTCGGCGGGTCGCAGCGGATCTCGCTGGCACTGGCCGAGGAACTCGGCGAGACGGTCATCCTCGGCGCGGCGGTTCGCACGATCAGATGGCGGCCCGGCGTCGAGGTTGTCACCGACACCGCAACCATTCGGGCCAAACAGGTCATCGTCGCGACGAGCCCAACGCTCGCAGGCCGTCTCGTCTACGACCCTGCGCTACCGGCCGATCGCGATCAGCTCACGCAGCGCATGCCGAACGGGTCGGTCATCAAGTGCATGGCGATCTACGGTGAACCGTTCTGGCGCGCCGACGGGCTGTCCGGTCAGGGCGTCAGCGTCACCGGGCCCGTCAAGGCAGTGTTCGACAACTCACCTCCATCCGGGCGGCCCGGGGTGCTCCTCGGTTTCCTCGAAGGCGACCAGGCGCGCAGGTTCGGGCGTCTCGATGAACGCGCGCGGCGCGACGCCGTCATCGCGAGCTTCACGAAGATGTTCGGTTCGCGCGCAGCCAAACCCGAGGGCTACGTCGACAAGGTCTGGGCCGACGAAGAGTGGACGCGAGGGTGTTACGGCGCGTTCCTGCCGCCGAACACATGGACCGCGTATGGCCGCGCACTGCGCGTGCCGGTGGGACCGATCCACTGGGCCGGGGCAGAGGCCGCCGTGAAGTCGATGGGGTATATGGACGGCGCGGTGTTGTCGGGTGAAAAGGCGGCACGCGAAGCAATGGCGGCCCTCGCGGTCCCGGTGCCCGCGGCCAGCTAGCAGCGGCTGTCGACCGGTTGTAACAGGTCGAGGATGTCGAACTCGAAGCCTTCTGCGGTGGCGATGTACACGTGCTGATCGAGGTGGCCGTTGCGCATGGTCATCGGACCACGCGGGCTGTCGAAGCCGACCTCCGCGGCGCACGCGAGCAGATCGGAGATCGCAGGGGTGCGGGCCCGTTTGAACAACGCCTCGAGCGTAAGCAGTCCCTCGTAACAGGATTCGGCCATCTCGTTCAGCGGGGAGCGTCCGCGCCATAGGAGGCGACGTATCGGGCCATCAGATCCATCGCCCCCGCGGTGGCCAGTGAGCTGAAATAGGCCGCGGCGACGTACATGTTCTGCGTCGCCCCCGCACCGCTGGCGAGCAGGATGTTCTCTTCCATCAGCGGACTGAACCGGGCCATCTGATCGTGACCGCCGCGCGTGGCGAACTCGCGGTTGAAGAGCACCGCGTCCTGGCCGACCAACAACATCAAGACGGCTTGGGCGCCACTGTCCAGGACGCGCTGCACCGGCGCGCGGAAATCGTCGGAGCCGAACGGGACATAGATCTCGCTCTTGAGGTCCAGATGCAGCGCCCGGCAATACGCCCGCGCCGCCACCGCCGAACCGCGGGGCCAGACGTAGTCGTCGCCGACCAGGCACCACGACCGGATTCCGAAGTGATCGCGTAGCCACGCCAACGCGGGTGCGATCTGGATCCGCGGCGTCTCGCCGGTGCAGAACACGCCTGGCGTTCGTTCGCCGCCCTCGTACAGCGACGTGTACACGTAGGGAATCCGGTCCTTGATCACCGGCGACAAGGCGTTGCGCACCGCCGAGATGTGCCAGCCGGTGACCGCGTCCAATCCCCGGCCGCGCAGCCGGTCACCGACAGTCTTGGCGACCTCGGCGCCTGCGGCCCCACCGTCGATCACCTCGATGGCGACTTCGCGCCCGTGCAACCCGCCGCGGTCGTTGACCTCTTTGGCCGCCAGTTCAGCGACCGCCTCGCATGAGGGCGCAAAGATGCCGGCCGGCCCCTGCAGGGGAATCACCAGCCCGATGCGGAACTCAACTTCGCGGTTCTGCAAACCCCAGATCACCGTCGATCCCGTGTACAGTGCAGTAGATACTTTCTACCAAAAATACTTCAATCTGAATAGACCACACTCTTTGCGAGGAGGGCGCCGCCATGGCCTCCGGACCGCAGACCCGCACCAACCTGCTGCTGCCACTCGCGCGTCTGACCCAGCATGCAGAGGCGGCCATCGCCAGAGTCCTTGCCGATTCGACGCTCAAGGTCGAGGACTGGCGCGTACTCGACTATCTCGGCGCCCGCCGGACGGTCCCGATGACCGACCTGGCGCAGGCCACCCTGATCACCGGGCCGACCCTGACCCGAACCGTGGATCGCCTTGTCTCCAAAGGGTTGATGTATCGAACATCCGACCTGCACGACCGTCGCCGCGTCCTGGTCAGCCTGACTCCTCGCGGGCGGACTCTGCGTAGCCGACTGGCGCCTGCGATCGGCGAAGCCGAGCACGCGGCGTTCGAGTCCCTGGGACTCGACATCGATAGCCTGCGTCAACTCGTCGAGAACGCCACCCGCCTGAAGCCCTGACAACCGGTCGGCCACCGACCGGTTTGTCCGTTGGCTCTTGACATTTATTTTCATCTAAATATATTTTAATTGGACGAAACGAGGTGTGTATGCCGACCTACTCCTTCCGCTGTTCCGATTGCGGTCCCTTCGACCTCACCCGAGCCATCACCGACGACATCGCGACACCGCCGTGCCCGACGTGTGCGGCACCGGCCCGCCGGGTGTTCGGATCGCCGCAGCTGACCAGCTTCAGCACCGGCCAGCACCGGCTCGCGGCGCTGGCGGCGGCCAGCGCCGAAGCACCCACGGTCACCACCGCGATTCCGGCCGCGCTCGGGCGTCCCCGCGCGCCGCGCCGCGATCCGCGGCTTCCCGCGCTACCCCGGATGTAATCCGATGGCAGGCGTCGGACTGTTCTACGTGGGGGCCGTGCTGGTGATCAACGGCCTGATGCTGCTCGGTCGCATCAGCCCGAAGGCGGCCGCACCGCTCAACTTCTTCGTCGGCGGGATCCAGGTGCTGACGCCGACCGTCTTGATCGTCCAGGCAGGCGGCGATGCCGCCGTCATCTTCGGCGCCTCGGGCCTCTACCTGTTCGGCTTCACCTATCTGTGGGTGGCGATCAACTCCACCGCCGGCTGGGACGGGACCGGTCTTGGCTGGTTCTCGCTCTTCGTCGCGCTGGCCGCGCTCGGCTACGCCTGGCATGCCTTCGCTGTCGAGGCCGATCCGGCGTTCGGCGTGATCTGGCTGCTGTGGGCGGTGCTGTGGTTCTTGTTCTTCCTGCTGCTCGGCCTTGACCTCGGCTCGCTGGCTGCTGCCGTCGGAGTCGTCGCACTGGTCGAGGGCCTGCTGACCGCCGCGGTCCCCGCCTTCCTGATCCTGTCCGGCCATTGGTCGTCGGGCGCATTGACGGCAGTGGTCATCGCCGCCGTCGGTGCCGCCACCCTTGTCCTCGCCATCCCGGTCGGGCGTGTGCTCGCCGCGCCAACACCGTCAACCCCACCCTCGGCCGCACCCGCGGCCACCATCCAACCGAAGGAGTCATCGCATGCCTGAAGTCGTGTTCAGCGTTGATCAATCCAAGTCGATGCGCGATCAGGCCGTGCCCGGCCACAATCGCTGGCATCCCGACATCCCCGCGGCCGTTACGGTCAAGCCGGGCAGCGATTTCCGGATCGAGTGCAAGGAGTGGACGGACGGCCAGATCGGCAACAACGACTCCGCCAACGACGTCCGCGATGTCGACCTCGCACCCTGTCACATGCTGTCGGGACCGATCGCCATCGAAGGTGCACAACCCGGCGACCTACTTGTCGTCGACATCCTCGATCTCGGACCCGTGCCGCAGACCCAAGGCCCGAACTGCGGTGAGGGCTGGGGGTATTCCGGGATCTTCGCCAAGGTGAACGGCGGCGGCTTCCTGACCGACTACTTCCCCGATGCGTACAAGGCGATTTGGGATTTCCAGGGTCAGCAGTGCACGTCCAGGCACGTGCCAGGCGTGCGCTATACGGGCATCACGCATCCCGGCCTTTTCGGTACCGCGCCGTCGCCCGATCTTTTGGCCAAGTGGAATCAGCGCGAACGGGCCCTGATTGCAACCGATCCCGACCGGGTACCGCCGCTCGCGTTGCCGCCGCTGGCCGAAGGGCTGCTCGGCGGCACCGCCGCCGGTGACGTGCTGCAAGCGATCGGCGCCGACGGCGCCCGGACCGTGCCCGCGCGGGAGAACGGCGGCAACCATGACATCAAAAACTTCACGAGGGGCAGCAGGATCTTCTATCCGGTCTTCGTCGACGGCGCGATGCTGTCCGGTGGCGATCTGCACTTCAGCCAGGGTGATGGCGAGATCAACTTCTGCGGCGCCATCGAGATGGGCGGTTACATCGACATGCATGTCGAGGTGATCAAGGGCGGGATGGAAACCTACGGCATCACCAGGAACCCGGTGTTCATGCCGGGCCGGGTCGCGCCGCTGTACTCGGAGTGGCTGACCTTCATCGGGGTCTCGGTGGAGCACGAGACCAACGAGAACGCCTACATGGACGCGACGCTGGCGTACCGAAACGCCTGCATGAATGCCATTGCGTACCTGAACAAGTGGGGCTACACCGGCGAACAGGCTTACCTGATCCTCGGCACCTCACCGATCGAGGGCCGGATCGGCGGCGTCGTGGACATCCCGAACGCCTGCTGCTCGGTGTTCCTGCCGACCGAGATCTTCGACTTTGACATCCGGCCCGGTGGGAACGGACCGCAGAAGCTCGACCGCGGGCAGGTCGCCGTCACGTCCTGAGCGGACGCGCTTCGCAGAATTTCGGACATACAGAGGTAGGCGGAGCGTGTCGCGGTCATGCTGGAGGTCATGACCGACGATGCGAAGACGATTGCTTGCGTGCTCTTTCAAGGCGTCGACCCTCTCGACCTGATCGGACCGATGCAGGCCCTCGGCCTGCTTGCGTACTTGGGGCCCGACTGGCGGGTGGTCACGGTGAGCGAGAAGATCGAGGCCATCGACACCGAGAGCGCGGTGCAGTTAACAGCGACCAATACCTTTGCCGAGGTGCCGACGCCGGACGTCCTGGTGGTACCGGGAGCAGCCACCCCGGCGTTCCGTGCGATGACCGACGAAACACTGCTGGACTACCTCCGGACGGCCGCCGCGCAGGCCGAGTTCGTCGCGTCGGTGTGCACCGGCTCGCTGATCCTCGGTGCGGCCGGATTATTGAAGGGGCGCAAGGCAACTACCCATTGGACCGCTTTCGACCTGCTCGCCGAGTTCGGCGCGATCCCGGTCCGGGAACGCTGGGTGCACGACGGTACCTTCATCACCGCCGCCGGACAGTCCGCAGGCATCGACATGGGCCTGTATCTGGTCGAACAGCTGGCGGGAACCGAAGCCGCGCGGCTGACCCAGTTCGCGATGGAGTACGACCGCAAGCCGCACCTCGGCCCGTTGGACTGGGACCAGGCGCCGCACGAGGTCTTCGATCAGCTCGCGCCGACGTGGGTTGAGGACGGTCTGGAGGACGATCCGGAACTCGCAGCGCGACTAGTCACCCGGCTGCGCGCCGCGGCCGACGCTAGGTAGGCCGCGGTACCTGCGAGCGAGCCCAGGCCGCGACCACGACACATTGCGTAACGCTACGGCGGAAGATCGGCCGGAAAACCGCCACAGCGTTACGCAAATTGGCGCATCCCGCAGGGTGGCGCAGTGCGCGCAGCGA
>CAVRIH010000018.1:0-28834 GCA_963721195.1 uncultured Actinomycetota bacterium
CATCGTCGGGGACCCAGACCTAGATGCGTGCAAACCGTCGCTGATTGCCGCGCTGCGCCGCTATGGCTTGGCGAATCCGACGATCGAAATCGGCGTCGTCGACCGTATCCCCCGGCATCACGCGACCGGCAAGCTCAAGCGCTTCATTCCGCTGCCGCCGATGCCAGCGACCGGGTATCCGTTGTCTGCTGAACCGCGGCTTGACTGACCTTCGCCCTAGCCTGGAGTCCATGGCCCTCTCGAAGGAAGAACGCGAACAGTTTCTGTTCTATGCGGCAGGCGATGCGCCTGTCACGTGACCGGGGGTGGCGTCCGGGGCATGGTAAGCGCGGCAAGGCCCGTCGCAACCGCGACCACAAGCACGCCGGCGAACACCGCCGCCGAACCGGCCTTGATAAGGGCCGGGCCCACGCTGTGCACATCGCCGGGGCCGAAGATGGAGTTCGCGACCGCCCCGAAGATGGCCACACCGACGGCGCTGCCCAACGACCGCGCGAACAAATTGTTGCCCGTCACCACGCCGCGTTCGCCCCATTCGACGCTCGACTGGGCGGCGATCAAGGTCGGCAGCGCCAACAGGCCCATTCCGGCACCGACGACGAAGCACGCCGATGCCACCACGGCCACGTTCGGCCGGTAAGCGACGGCGGTCAACACGCTCGCGCCTGCTATCACCAGGGATGCGCCGATCAGCGCGGTCCTCTTGAAGCCCAACCGCAGGTAGAAGCGGCCGGCGAGAGCCGCAGTGAGTGGCCAGCCGATGGTAAGGGCCGCCAGCGCGAGCCCGGCCGAGATCGGCCGCACCCCCAGCGCTCCCTCGAGGTACGTCGGCACATAGGAGGTGAGGCCGATGAGAATCGCACCGACGCCCAGCCCGACGAATGTCGTCGAGCGCAGCAATGGGCGGGAGAGAACCCACAACGGCAGGATCGGTGCCACCGCGCGCTGCTCGGTGAATCCGAACACGATGAGCAGCAGCGCGCCGAGCGTGAATGCGCAGATGCTCTGCGGCGAGTTCCACGCCCAGGCCTGCCCGCCCCCGAGGATGGCCAGGATGAGCAACGTCATCGACACGGCCAACAGGACGGCGCCCGCATAGTCCACCTTCCGATGACGGCGTTCGACGTCCTCGTGGTACCAGTGGATGAGCATCCAGCCAGCCACAAGGCACAGCGGAATGTTGATCAGGAACACTCCGCGCCAAATGCCCAGCTGCGAGAACAGACCACCCAGTGTCGGCCCGACGACCGAGGCGATCGCCCACACGCTGGCGAGGTAACCCTGCACCTTGGCGCGTTCGGCCAGCGTGTAGATGTCACCGACGATGGTGAGCGACGTCGGCTGTACCGCACCTGCACCCAAACCCTGCAGCGCGCGAAAAGCGATGAGCGCAGGCATGTTCCAGGCGGACCCACATAGAACGGAACCGAGCAGGAACACCGAGATGCCGCACAGGAGGACGGGTTTGCGCCCGAACACGTCCGACAGCTTGGCGTAGATCGGCGTGGAAACCGCCTGAGCCAGCAGGTAGACCGAGAACAGCCACGGGAAGAGTTCGAAGCCACCCAACTCGGCGACGATCGTGGGCACCGCGGTGGCCAGCACCGTCGCGTCGACGGCCACCAGCCCGATGGACAGCATGAGGGAGATCAGGATCGGGCCGCGCTCTGAGCGAAACCCCACCCCGCTCGGTGCCGCAGCACTCACCCCGCTAGTCGGCACTCGTCGACAGTACCGCCGTGCTGTGCGCGGCCAACGTCAGTCCCATCCCGTGCACCAGCGACGTCTCGGCCCCCGATAGCTGGCGATCCTGTGCATCGCCGCGCAGCTGCGTCACCGCCTCGGTGAGCAGGAACAGCCCGAGCATGCCGGGATGGGTGAACGACAACCCCGCGCCGTTGGTGTTCAGCGCGAGACTGCCACCTGGGGCGATGTTTCCGTCGGCGACAAAGGGCCCGCCCTCCCCCTTTCTGCAGAAGCCGATGTCTTCGATCAACATGAGCAGGGTCGCGGTGAACGCGTCATAGACGTGCGCGGTGTCGATTTCGGAAAGCGAACGGCCGGCCATCTCCAAGGCTTTGCGCGAGGTCTGCGATGCAACGGTGTGGGTGAGGTCGGGCATGGAAGAAACGGCCCTGTGGTTACTCGACTCGCTGAAGCCAAGCAGATACACCGGTGGCCTCGGCAGCCGGCGAGCCCGCTCCGCGGAGGTAACGACGATTGCCGCGCCGCCATCGGTGACCAGGCAGCAGTCCCGCGCGTGCAACGGTGAGGAAATCATCTTCGACTCGAGAACGTCCTCGACCGTGAGCTTGGCCGGGTACGGTGCGTTCGGGTGCAGCAGCGACCATTCCCGTGCGGACACCGCAACTGCGGCGAATTGCTCAGGGGTGGTTCCGAATTCGTACATGTGCCGCTGGGCGATCATCGCCACCGAGGAGATCGGGTGGATCAACCCGTAGGGCTCCTCGTACGCCGACCATTCCGCGCGACTCACCAGCTTGCCCTTGTCAGAGCGTTGGGTGCTGCCGTAGGCGATGAGCGCAACCTCACATAGGCCCGCCTCTATCGCCGCGGCCGCGTGCCCGACATGACTGATGAACGACGCACCGCCGATGTTCGACGAGTCCATGAAACATGGCTTCATGCCGAGCTTTTCAGCCAAGTTCAACGTCGGGAAGGTGTAATGAGAACTGGCGCTGAACAACCCGTCGACGTCAGCCAGCGCCAGACCGGCGTCATCCAGGGCGCGCCGTGATGCCTCGGCCATCAGCCCGCCCGGCGAGCGGCCGTCCGTCTGCCAAGTGTCCACTTCGGCCGAACCAACGATCGCGGCCCTGCCCTTGATGCTCACGCGGTGACCACGAAACGCGCGAGGGTCATATCCGTTGTCACGTCTTCGAATTCGACGCGGACAGGCTGGCCTATGCGCGGCTCGTCGGCTCCGGGCGGTAGCGTGAGGCCAGCCAGCGTCCGGAAGCCTTCTGGGAAGTCGACAAGCGCGATCGTGTAGGGCACGGCGTCGGCAAACGCCGGGTGCCCGGCGCGATGCAGGGTCGTGTAGGAGTACAGCGTCCCCTCGCCGCACGACCAGCGCCGCTCAACCTCACCGGCGCACTGGGTGCACCACTCCAGTGGGTGCGAGTAGGCGATATCGCATGTGGCGCACTGATAATAGGGCAGCAGATGCTGGCGCAGGTCGGCGAAGTAGCGCTGCTCCTCTCCGCGCGGTTGCCCCAGTGGCCGGGCAGGCGGCGTCGTCACTTGACCACCACCGGGTTGATCGGTCCGCCGACACTTCCGATTACCGGCAGCGGGCTGGCGGAGAAGAAGAATTCGTAGCGGCCGTCTGTGGCGCAGTCCTCGGCGAGGGCGTCGAGATCGAAGATCTCGCCGACGAGCAGCCCCATCGATGGCAGCGCCACCCGGTGCCAGGGCTGGTTGACCGCGGTGACGTCATTGGGCCGCACCTCAGCACCCCAGGTGTCGACCCCGATTCCGGCAATCTCTTTGTCGTACAACCAGTCGAGAGTGTCGAAGGCCAGACCGGGGGCGTCACCACCTGCGTAGCCTCCCCAGCCGCCCTCCGCCCTGACCTGAGTGAGCTGGCCGAACCGGATCAGCAGAATGTCACCGGTGCCGACGGTCACCCCCTGCGCGTCAGCACATGCCTGCAGCTCGTCACCCGTCACGCCCCGCCCGGGCTCGAGCCAGTCCGCGCCCGCCCACCTCGGCAGGTCCAGCAGCACGGCACGGCCGACTATGCGGTCACGATAGTTGCTGATGTCGTTCTTCTCCGCGCCCATCGAACTCACCAGGCGCGCGTCGTAGCCGTTCCACATCTTGCTGTCAAAGAACATGTGGCCGAGTGCATCCCAATGCGTCGCGCCCTGTGCAGCCATGATGAGGATGTCGTCGGCCGCCCCAATGCCCTGCGGCGTCCCCGCAAGAGCGCGGGCATACGCGTCGTCGCCATCACGCATCATGAAGCTCATCGGATTGAACCGACGAAGGTGCCCGCTCTGTGGGCCCGTCTCGCCGTAGTCGATTGACAGCGAGAGCACCCGCCCGTCGGTGACCAATCCCGCGGCGCGCCGGATCATGTCCGCGGTGATGTAGTTGACAGTGCCCGCCTGGTCGTCCTCACCCCATTTGCCCCAGTTCTTCAAGCGTTCGGCAGCGTCGCGCAGGCGTTGCCAGTCTTTCTCGAGTTGATCGTCAGTCATCGGTGTTCCCTTGCAGTATCGGCGTTTTGGAGGATCGAGGCCATGGTTGTCCCGAGCACCGCCGCCTCTGCGGCGGCATCGAGCCCGAGGCGGCGCACGTCTGCCACCGGTTCGTCGCTGGCCATGTCGAAGCAGTAGTCGCTACCGAGCACGACGTGGCCCCAGCCGACGCGGGTGCCGAGGAACTCCAGTGCTGCGGCGTCGTGGGTCAGGGAGTCGAAGTAGAACCGCTGCAGGTAGTGGCTGGGCGGATGCGGAATGCCCGCCCGCAGATCGTCGCGAAGGCTCCATCCACGGTCCCATCGGCCGACCTGATAGGGAGCGAAACCGCCCCCGTGCACGAAACACAGCGTGAGATCGGGGTGGCGTTCTGCCACACCGCCGAAGATCAGGCTCGCGATCGCCAGCGTCGAGTCGGCCGGATTGCCGACCAGGTTACGCAGGAAATGCCTACCGTACTGCGGCGAATCTGCGGGTGCCGAGTGCACCAGGACGAACATCGAGCGGCGCGCAAATTCCGCCCACAGCGTTTCGTATTCGGCTTGGTCGAGATTCTCACCGTTGACGTTCGCGCCAATCTCGACCCCGCGCACGAGGGCATGCGTTGCGCACCTGTCGAGCTCGGCCATCGCCGCGTTCACATGGGGCAGCGGCAAGGTGAGCAGGGCCAGCAGTCGGTCGGGATGCTTCTCGGCGGCCGCGATCGTCGCGTCGTTGACGATTGCGGACTGCCGCACCGAATCCCCTTCGGCCAGCGAGTAGCCGAATTGCGGCGGGCTCGGTGACAACAACTGCACATCTACGCCTGTGCGATCCATGTCAGCGAGCCGCACGGCGAGGTCGAACATTCCCGGCGGTAGCGGACCGCTCACTCGCCCCGTCGGGTAGACGAGAAAGCGCCCGGTCGGGCGGTCCTCGAAATAAGGTGCGTGCTCCGGCATCTCAGAGCGCAGTGCCTCGATCGCATCGACCGATAAGACGTGCGCGTGAGCGTCGATCACAACCATGACAACTCTCCTGGCAGTCGCGTCCCGACCCAGTCACGTCGGGCCGGGGCAGACGATGATCTTCTCCGCTACTTCGACACGCCCGGTGCCAGCCCGCCGACCTTCTCGAGGATGTCGTAGGCGGTGCCATAGGCCGCCTCCTGCAACTCGAGCGCCTGCGCCTTGTCCAGATGTGCCATCCCCACACCCGGAATGGCCGTGCGCGCCTCGATGAATTCCGGAGTCTCGGTCGCGGCGTCCACCAGCGCCTCGAGCCACAGTCGGTGTGACTCCGGGATGTTTTGTGCGGCAATGAGTCCGCGGGTGGAACCCCACGGATCGTTCTCGATGTTGAGCACCGACGCCGCGCTGGGCTGCTCCTTGCCCCAGTTCGCGGCGCACGGGCTCGTGTTGCCGGTGCAGGTGAGCAGGACGACCTTGCCGTCCTGGACGAACGGTGACGCGGCACCCGGCAACGTGACCGCGATGTCACCGGCACCCGCGCCGAGCGCGGTGTTGATCTCGGAGTGCGACCCGCCGACGCTGGTGTTGAATTCGACGCCCGCGATGTCGGCGTAGTTGTTCATCGCCAGGTCAGGCCCGGCGCCGGGACCGCGTGAGATGTACTTGACCTGGCCGGGGTTCGCCTTCGCGTACGCCAGCATCTCCTCGAAGCTGTCGCCCCATGGCGCTCCGGCACGCGAAACGACCACGTACGGAACGGATTCGGTGAGCGCCACGGTGTTGAGGGAGTCCATGTTCACGCCGAGGTCGGCCGCAACGGGAGTGGAGAGCAGATCGATCGTCGAACCGGGGAGCGTGGCGACAGCCATCATGTAGCCCTCATCGCCACCTCTTTGGTCCGCGATCCAGTCCAGCGCTTCCCACGCACCGTAGGTGCTGCCGAACTCGGGGCGGTCGAGCACCTTGATGTCGACGGGTGAGATCGAGGACGCCGCTTCGGCCAACTGTCGCGCGTAGATGCCGTCGTCGCTGCCTGCCTCGTCGACGACGACGATCGACAGCGGACTCTTCGGAAAGCCGTCCTTGAGCGGTTCGAGTTTGCCGTCCTTCAGCACCGGCGTATCGCTGGCGTCATTGGTGGTCTGACCGGTATCGACCGCCGCCGAACACGAAACGAGACCGGAAATCAGCGTGGAAGCCGCAACCAGCGCGGCGACAGATCTGAGGATGTGGTGTGACTTCATGAGAGCCTCCTTGCTCTGCTGATGCAACACGTCAGGGTTTGACGTGGGGGTAAGCGATGCGGCTGGTGGAGTAGCCATCTGCGCCAAGGAAGCTGGCGACGGCCAACGTTGAAGCGATCGGATCGAGGACCGGCACGCCGATCTCCTCGGACAGCGATGCAGCCGACATCAGGACAGGCACCATCGTCATGCCGAGCGGCAGGATCAGCTCGGCACCTTCTTCGTCGATGGCGCGCTGCGACTGCTCGACGAACTTCTTACGCAGATCGTCTGGGCGGCTTGCCATCTCGGTGATCGGGACATCGACCGCCCGGATAGAGGTGATCCCGCCCGTGATTCCCCAGGATGGGATGAGCTTGCGGAACATCACCACGTGCGGTTGGTCGTAACAGATCACGCTGACCCGACTGGCCAGCGTGAACGCGATGTGTGTGCTGGTACGCCCCGGCCCCATCACCGGGATGTCGACGACGTGACGCGCCTCGTCGATCCCGAGGTCCAGCGTCCCGTACGGGACAACCGCGCTGAACCCCGCCTCCTGGGCGTGCAACGCGGCAGCCGCGACCAAAGGAGCGATCACCGCCCGGTGGTACTGGGTGAGACCCTTCTTGTAGACCGAACCCTCGATCTCGACGAACTCGACACGCTGGCCGTAAGGTGCCGCGGCACGCACCGCGTCGACCCGTCGCTGACGCTCTTCCTCCGGATACTGAGCCAGCACGACGGCAATGGGCTTGGGCTCTTGGGCCATGTCATTCCTCCATCGGGGACTTGTTGTCGGCTGTGCTTGTGGTGGCGGCGAAGGTCGACTTGGGCTCGGCGCCGGTGTCGTCTCCGGCGCCGGATTCGGCGCGCACGGCCACGAGTTCTCGCTCCTGCCGCGCCACCTTCGCCGTTCTTCGGACGCCGATGATGAGGAAACCGAGAGCGAGACAGAGGATCACGATTGTGATGGGACGTCCGAAGAAGGCGGCAGGGTCATCGTCGAAAACGGACAGACCGCGTCGCAGCGATGCCTCGAAACCGGCGGCGAGCACGACGGCCAATGCCGCCGCAGGCGTCGAGTATCCGTACCGGAGCATGAAATAGCCGATCGCGCCTGCGGCGAAGCACACGGCCACGTCGAGCACGCGGAACTGCAACGAGTACACGCCAAGCACCACGGTGGCAATGGACAGCACGATTACGACGGAGCGGTTGATCGTCAACAGTTTGACCATGCCGCGGGCCATCACCCATCCGGTGATGATGATGAACAGCGACGACCCCAGCAGGCCGGCGACGACGGCGTAGAAGAGCTCCGGTGATTCGCTGACGAGGTGAGGACCCGGCACGAAACCGTTGAGCGACAACGCCGCAAGCAGCAGGACCATCGAGCCGCTGGCCGGGATGCCGATGCCGAGGGTGGGAATGAGCTCACCCGAGTTGGAGGCGTTCTGGGACGCCTCGTTCGCCGCGATGCCGTCCGGGGCGCCACGGCCGAACTTCTCCGGGTGCTTCGACATGATGCGGGCGTTCTGGTACGCGATCATGGCTGCGGGTGTCGACCCGGCACCGGGTATCCCGCCGACCACCGTGCCGACGACGGTGCCGCCCAACATGGCGGGCAGCACCGGCACGAACCGCCGCCAGTTCGGGAACTTGGCTGCGAAGTGGCCGCCGCCGGTGTCCCACTGGAAGTTCTGCCTGACCTGCCGCAGCAGCTCACTGAGCGCGAGCAGGCCGATCACGACGATCGTCGCATCGATACCGCTACGCAGCCATGGCATGTCGAAGGTAAAGCGCAGCGTCGAGTTGACCGGGTCAAGGCCGATGACGGCGATGAGCAGACCGATCGCCACCGCAAGTAGGCCCTTGAGCACGTTGCGCCCGGTGAGGCTCACGATCGCCACGAGCCCGAAGACGTATAGCGCGAACAGTTCAGGCTGCAGGAAGAAGTAGGCGAGGCTGGCGAGCGGGATGATCGCCGCGATGAAAAACAGGATCGACACCAACTGGCCGAAGATGGCGCCGACGAAGGCGATCCCCAATGCGTAACCGGTTTCGCCCTTCTTGTGCATCGCGTAGCCGTCGATCACCGTGAGCGCCGCCGCGGGTGATCCAGGAACTCCGACCAGGATTGCGGGAATGCTGTTGCCGTACTGGGATCCGACCGAGAGCGACATCAGCAGCACGATTGTGGTGCTGATGTCGAGCTGGTAGGTGAACGGCAGGATCAGCGCGTAGCCGAGCGTGGTTCCCACCCCGGGCAGGGCGCCAACGACCACGCCGACGATGGCGCCTGCGGCGATCGCTATCCACATGTACGGGCTGCCCAGGAGCGCGACGCCAGACGAGATGGCTTCGGCGAATGCCGCCAGGCCGTCGCGCAGAACGTTCATGGTGAGGCTCCGTGACTAGGGGTTGATAAATCCGATGTCGATGAGCAGTTCCTCGATCGGACCGGCTGGCAGTGGCACGCCAAGCACAACGGCGAACAACACGAAGGCCAGCATCGTGAACGCCACGGCCACGACCACCCGGCGTAGCCACGACCCATAGCCCATCGACCACAGCCCGGCAACGATGGCCAGCGGCATCGAGAGGGAGAAGCCAAGCGGGTGCATAAGCGCCAAGAACACGAAGCAACCCGCCATGAACAGCAGCGCCCGCCATTTCGAGGTCGGGTGCGCAGGCTCGTCCTCGACGCCCTCCTCGGGTGCCCACTTCCCGAACTTGCGGATGTAGAGCACTGTGCGCGCCGACTGCGCGAGGCCGCCGACGAGCAGGAACGCGCCAATCACCTTGGGCAACCCCATGGGTCCGATCGCGTCGAACACCACCTTGGGCTCCGGATAGCGGAACGCGACGACGAGCACGAACACCCCGAGCGCGGCGATCAGCAGGGAGCCGACCAGGTCGATGTACTTATTCATTGTCACGGGGACCGAACCCGCGGCGAGTTCGACATCCGTGGTCAGCGGATTTACATGCGGGACAATGTCATCGGATGGTGGTCGCGAGGTCACGGTCGTATCCCTTCGACGGGCCGTCGAGGCTGGCGCGGAGCAGATGCTTGGCGATCTTCTGAGTCGAGGTCTTCGGCAGCGCGTCGATCTGCCGGTAGTAGCGCGGCACCTTGAACCGGGCAAGCCGCTCGGCGGCCCAGTCCCCGATCTCGGCGAAATCGAGTTCGGCACCGTTGCGCGCGACGATGAACACCAGCAGTTCTTCGTCGGTCAACTCCGACGGCACGCCGATCACCGCCGACTCCATCACCGCCGGGTGGTCGTCGATGACGTTCTCGACCTCGAGCGAGGAGACGTTCTCACCCCTGCGGCGCACGATATCCTTCTTACGGTCAACGAAGTAGTACTGGCCGTCGGAGTCACGCAGTGCCATGTCACCGGTGTAGAGCCAGCCGTCGCGCAGCGCCTCGGCGGTGCGCTCGGGATCGTTGAAGTATCCAAGCATGTGCGCGGGCCCGCGCAGGACGAGTTCGCCGACTTCGTTGTCCCCCAGCTCGTTTCCATGCTCGTCGACGACGGCAGCCTCGGTGCGGGGCACGTCGGGATTCGGATGATTGCGCGGGAATCCCATCGCGCCGGCCTTACGGCGCTCGTCAAAGGGTTCGAGCAGCCCGAACGTCGTCTCGCTCATGCCGAATCCGGAGACAACCTTCATGCCGTATCGGCGTTCCAGTTCGGCACGCAGATCACCGGGCAACGCGGGCACGCCGTAGGCGACCTTCACAACATTGTCCAAGTCGTCGTCGGCGGACTCCTTCTTGGACAAGATCAGCGTCATCGCACCGATGAAGTTGAAGACGGCCACCTTGTTCCGGCGGATGTCGTCCCAGAACCGCCCCGCACTGAACCGCGGTGCGAGCACGACTGCGCCGCGGGCCCCGATGGCGCCCATCATCGAGTACGCCTGAGAGTTGATGTGAAAGAGCGGCAGACAGGCGTAGATGCGATCGCCCTTCTCCATCCCCATCCAGTACGGATACGCCTGGCCGGTGAGCACGAAGTTCTTGTGACTCTGCATGACGGCCTTGGGTTTTCCGGTCGTTCCGGAGGTGTAGATGAAGCTGACCGGGTCGTCGGCGCGGACGTCGGCGATCGGCGCGCCGGTCCCTGCCGCCTCCGTCAACTCGCCGAAGTGCGGGTAGGGGCCACCGGACCTCATCGAGTACACGGCGTTGAGGCCGGCCAGCTGTCCCGCGCTGCCGCCAACCACGTCGGCGTATTCGGGATCGACGAGCGCGTACTTGGCCTGGGAGTGCTCCAGGATGTATCGGGTTTCCTGCTCCTTGAAGCCGGTGTTGACGGCGACGAGGGTCGCCCCGAGTTTGGCGAGCCCGAACCACGCGTAAAGGAATTCGGGTTTGTTGTCGACCATGAACGCGACGTGATCACCGCGGCCGATGCCGAGATCGCGCCAGACGTTGGCTGCCCGATTGGCCTGCTCGTTGAACTCCCGATAGGTGATGTGGCTGTCCTGCCAGATCAGCAGCGGCTCGTCAGGAACCTCGGTGACCGCGTCTTCGAGGAAGCGCCCGACGGTGAGTCCATCGAAATCCACGAAGTTCCTCCACTAGTCGACGTCGCGTTGCCGGATCGGTACGCTGAATCATTTTACGAGACACTGTCCCTATTTTGTGGAGGTTAGCTCAATTGGTTGGTCCGCGCTAGAGGGCGTTTCGACCGCCCGGCAGCGAGGCCAACAGCTTGCCGCTCGCGCCGCCGGGATGGACGGCAAGCGGGCGGTCGACCGCATGCAGTGCCGCCCACACGGTCGAGGTGATGTTGAGCAGCACTGGAACACCGAACTCCGCCTCCAGAATCGGGGCCGCGTAGACCGCGAACCACAGACCACCTGGTAGGAGCAGTGCCTGTGCATTCGGCGTCGACTCGAGCACCTCACGTCCGAGCCGCAGTGCGAGCTGGTGATCCGCCTCCGGGCTTGCCGACTTGTTCTGCGCCAGGTTGCGTTGCTCGGCCACGGTTGCCAGCAGGTCAATCCCCGCCTCGCCAAGGTAGTCGGCGATCTTGTGGTTCAACGGCTCCGGCCACCGCGTGGCCATTGCGATTCGGTCGGCGCCAAGGTGTTTCAGCGCCTCGATGTGCGCCTCGAGATCGGTGTGGCACCTCAGCCCCGAACGTTCGCTCGCCTCGGCGAGGATGCCGAGCGTGCGGCTGCGCCCAAGCGACGCCGCCAGCGGCACGCCGGACAGCGCGATCGAGTCGACGCGCCCGGTCAGGATGTCGACGGCCTCGGCAAGCGTGGGAAGCTCACGCTCCACCGCAGCAAGGCTGTACTCCGCGAGGTCCAACTGCGTCGTCACCAACATCATCCCGTCGGGCGCGACACGAGCAAACTGATATCCGTCCATGTCGGTGTGCCGGTGCGGAATGATATAGCCGAGGCGATACCAGGGATAGACGACGGCCATCGGTTTAGCCTTTTCAGGTATGTGAGTAAACTTGGGACAGCGTCTTACCAGACTAGTCATATCGGTGAGTTACCGGGAGGTTTGAGGGGGTGCGTCATGCCCAGTGACGACGAGGATGCCGGATCGGAAGCATTCAACGGCGAGTCCGAACCCCGTGGTGTCGCGACCAAGTTGTTCACGCTGCTCGAGGCGGTGGCGGCGGCCCGGGACGGCATCAGCGTCCGTGAGGTCGCGCGAGACACCGGGATCGACAAAAGCTCGGTGAGCCGGATCTTCAACCAGTTGCAGGCGCTGGACGTGGTCGAGCAGTCACCGCTGACCGGCCGGTTCGAGGTCGGCAGACGGCTCTCCTCACTCGGCGAGGTGCTGCACACCCACAACTCACTGTGGGGACTCGCGGAACCGATCGTCCGAGACCTTGTCGAACGATTCGATGAGACCTGCTATTTCATCGTCCGCGAGGGCTTCCAGGCCCGATTTCAGGAGCGGATCGACTGCCGCCAGACCATCCGCTACGTGATCGAGTCGGGCGTCGTGTCACCGCTCTACGCCGGCGCCGCCGGGCGGGCCATCCTCGCCGGAATGCCCGTCGAGGAGGCCACCGAATACCTCGTACGCGTTGATCTGACCCCGATGACGTCGGAGACGGTGACAGATCGCGCGCTGCTGCAGAAGTTCGTCGAGCAGGACCGCGAGCGCGGCTACAGCGTGAGCCTCGGTGAACGGGTGGCCGGTGGCCGGGGCATCGGCGCCCCGGTTCTGCGCGCCGACGGCTACTGCGTCGCGGCGATCCTATGGACCTGTCCCTCAACGCGATTCGACGTCAGTCGCGTCGAGGAGTTCGGCACGGCCGTGCGCGAAGCGAGCCGCAAGCTCTCCGTGTTGCTCGGCTACTCCGCCAACGCCGCCTAGCGGTCAGGCGACGAACCGGACCTCGGTCCCGGCGGTCATGTGTTTGAACGCGTCGGGCATCCGTTCGGCGACGGCCCGCTGGGCGCGAAAACCGCTGCAGTGCATCGGTGAAACCCATGCCACTTTACGTTTCTCGAGTTCGTCGACGGTGCGGTCGATCTTGTTTTGGGTGATGCCCGCATGGCCGAGGTGGAAGCCGCCGAGCACGGCGTGCACGGTGTCGACCTCCGACAGCGCGACCGCGTGATCGATGGAGGAGATCACCCCCGCGTGGCCGCACGGGTCGAGCACCACGAGTCCCAGCCCCTTCACGTTTATGGAGAGCGTCTGGTAGTCCTCGATCGGATCTGCGCAGACGTGCCCGTCGCGCACCGACATTCGGCCGACGGGCACCTCCTCCTCGAAATCCTGGGTGGTCGGGATCTCCCCGCTGGTCATCACCCCCGGCGCGATCTCCAGTGCGTCCACCAGAGGCACAATGGCAGCGCCTGCCGCCTCGAGTTCAACCTGGGTCAGCTGATTGTTGAAGTACTGCAGCGTCACATCCGGACGCTGGATGAGCCGCGGCAGGAAGGCCGAGGGGTGTATCAGCAGCGGGACCCGCGAACCGATCGCTTCCAGCGCGGCGTAGATGCCGCCGAAGTGGTCGGGGTGTCCGTGCGATAGCACCACCTGGTCGACCTCGCTCAGGTCGACGCCGAGCAAGCCCGCGTTGTGGATGATCGGGATCGGGCTCATGCCCGCGTCGAACAGGATCGTCGTGGTGCGCCCCGCTGTGGTGGCCTTGAGCAGAAACGAGATGCCGTTCTCGGCAAGGGGTGTGCCGTGGCGCGCACCGAAATGCTCCGGCATGCCTTGGCGTTTGACGCCAGGTGAATTCGTCATCAACATGTCGATGTAGTTGTCGACGAGGATGGTCAGGGTGAGTTGCTCGCACTCACGCATGGCTGACCTCGCCAACGCGGGTCAACAGCAGTTTCGGGGTGCCGACGAGCACCTTCTCGAGGGCTGCGGGGTCGCCCACCGCCGCATGGACCGACGCGACCGGGTCGGGATCAGCCATATCGAATGGGTAGTCGCTACCGAGCGCAAGCCGGTCGGCGCCGACCCGCTGCAGCAGAAACGCCAGCGATGCCCGATCGTGGGTCAACGTGTCGAACCAGAACCGGTCGAGGAATTCCGAAGGGGCACGGTCGATGTGTGTCCTGGCCTCCGGCCGGACCTGCCACCCGTGGTCGAAGCGTCCGATCTGATACGGCAGGAATCCCCCGCCGTGCAGTAGCGCGATGCGCAGCGTCTCGTTGCGGGCCAGCACACCCCCGAAGATCAGCGACCCCGCCGCGAGTGTCGAATCCGTCGGATTGCCAACGAAGTTGTGCAGATAGTGGTCGTGCATGCGGTCTTGACCCGCGACCTCCGAGGGGTGTAGCACCACAGCCAGCCCGGCGGCCGCGACGGCCGTCCAGACCTCGGCGAGGCTTTCGTGGCCCAGATTCGTGCCCGCGACGTTGGTGGCCAGTTCCAGGCCAACTACCTCGGGAATGGCAACGAGTCGCTCGAGTTCGGTGAGCGCGAGGCCGACGTCCTGCATCGGCAGCGTGCCCAGCGCGACGAACCGGTCCGGATGCGCGCGGACGATACCGACGATCGAGTCGTTGTAAAGCCGGGCATGCGCCGCGGCCGCCGCAGGCTCCAGCCGGTACTGAAAGTGCGGCGGTGGCACCGACAGTGCCTGCACATCGACGCCGGCCTTGTCCATGTCCATCAACCGTGCGGCCACATCGAACATGCCTTCAGGCACAGGGCCGCTCACCCGGCCGTCGGGATAGGCGAAGTACCAGCCGTCTGCGAGTGACGTGAGGGTGGGACGCGCCGCGGGCACCTCGGAGGCCAGCGCCGCGATGAAATCCTCGGGAATGATGTGGGCGTGAATGTCTGTGGTCACTTCTTCTCCAGGTCGGGGCGGGTGATTGCGGCGGCCCGCCAGAACACGATCTTGCGTTCAGCCAGCCATAGCGCCAGGTAGGCGACGAGGCCGAAGATCAGGAAGATGCCGATCAGGACCCACACCGCAGGTGTGTCGAAACCGGACCGGTAACGCTGCAGCAGGTAGCCCAATCCGGCGTCGCTGCCGACGAATTCGGAGACGATGGCGCCGATGATCGCGGTCGTCGCGCCGAGCTGCAGTCCGCCGAAGATCACCGGAAGCGCCGCGGGGATCTTCAGCATGCGCATGATCTGCCATTTCGACGCGCACAGCGACCGCATCAGCTGCACGGAGTTCGGTTCGGCAAGTCCGAGGCCCGACAGCGTGGTGATGAACACTGCGTAGAAGCAGGCGATCGCCGCCTGAAACACCTTGCCCTCGATGCCGAAGCCGAACCAGGCAATGATCAGCGGCGCCAGGATGACGGTGGGGATGGCCTCTAACGCGGAGAGGAACGGTAAGTATGCGGTGCGCAACCGGATCGACGAACCCAGCAGCAGACCGAGACCGAATCCGATGAGGCCGCCCAGCGCGAAGCCCAACACCGTTTCTGTCACCGTACGGCCGAGGTGTCCGTAGAAGCCGCGCGCTCCGAACACTCGCGGCGCCGCTTCAGCGACCTTCTGCGGGGTCGGCAATAGGATCGACGGCACCAGACCGGCGTTGGTGACATACCACCAAACCGCGAAGACGACCGGCGCGAGGATCACCGTGACGACATACGGTGACATCTTGCGTGGGCGGGTGCGGTTTTCTGAGCGCAGTTCGGCCGTGCGCTCGGCAATGGCGGTCATCTGTTGCGCGACCTCGACTCCTCTGACCAGAACACGACCCTGCGCTCGACGAAGTCCATGATCGACACCAGCGTGATCGCGATGAGCACAACGACGATCACGACCGCGAAGGTCAGCGGCATGTTGAGCTGCGAGGAGAATTCCTCGGCGAGGGTGCCGAGACCGCCTGCCGATGCCGACAGAATCTCGGCGACCAGGACACCGGTGAAGGCCAGCAGCATCGCGTGTTTGACGCCCACCATGATCATCGGCACCGCCGACGGCAGCTGCAACTTCCAAAACGTTTGCGCACGAGTCGCGTTCAGCGAGTGCATCAGCTTGAACTCGTTGGCGGTCGGCAGCGCAAGACCGACCATCGTGTCGATCCAGACGGGGAAGAAGCAGATGACCACCGCGATCGCGATCTTGCTCTGCGGCCCGAAGCCGAGCCACCCGATGAACAGCGGTGCCAGCACGATCTTCGGCAATGCCTGCACGGCAATCGCATACGGTGTGATCGCGGTGCGGATGAACGGCGTGGTGCCGAGCGCGACGCCGGTGAAAAAGCCGATGCTGCAGCCGATGATCCAGGCGACGATGACCGAGATCAGGGTGCTGGTGAGGTCAGTCCACCAGTAGCCTGCGGTTACCAACCGACCGAAGCCGGTGGCTGTTTCCGACAGCGTCGGGAACAGGGTCCGGTCGGCGAAGAGGCGGGGCACGAGCTCCCAGGCGACGGCGACGAAAAGCACTGTGCCGACGGATATCCACCATGTTCCGGCGGCGGAAGCGCCACCTCCCACCCGCGCCAGGGTGGGACGCGCCCGAAGGGCTGCCGTCATGGCAGCCCGAGCATGGTGCGGGCCTGCAACGCGAGCGCGGCGAATTCGGGGGTCAGCGTGAGCTCGGGCTTCCGCGGCCGCTCGAAGGGCACGTCGATGACCCCGACGAGGCGCCCCGGCCGGGGGCTCATCACCGCGATGCGGTCGGACATGAACACCGCCTCGTTGATGTTGTGGGTGACCAGCACCGCGGTAGCTTTGGTGTGCGCCTGCAGCCTGAGCAACTCCTGGTTCATCGATTCGCGGGTGAACTCGTCGAGCGCACCGAACGGCTCGTCGAGGAGTAGCAGTTTCGGGCTGTGGATCAGGACGCGGCACAGGGCGGCGCGCTGCTGCATGCCTCCCGAGAGCTGCCAGGGATACGATTTGGCGAACTCGGAGATGCCGACCATGGAGAGTAGTTCTTCGGCCTTGGCCCGGTACTTCTTCTTCTTGTAGCCGAACACCTCCACCGGCAGCAGCACGTTGTCAATGGTTGTGCGCCAAGGGAACATGACGGCCTGCTGGAACATCATGCCGATTTCACGGCTGGGGCCTGATATCGGCTGCCCGTTGAAGGCCACCTGCCCGGAGGTCGGATCGAGCAAGCCGCCCATGATGTTCAGCGCGGTCGACTTGCCGCACCCGCTCGGGCCGAGCAGGGACAGGAACTCTCCGTCGTGGACGTCGAGGTCCATGCCCTGCAGTGCAATCATCGGCGTCTCGCCACCGCGGTATTCCTTGCTGATCGCCGCCGCGCGGACCAGCGGAGCGGTCTTGGTTATCGTCATCGTGTCCATCGCTGTCGTACCGGTCCCGTCAGCCGGGGTAGCTGGCGGCTTTTTCCTTGACGGCCGCGCGGTCGAAATCGTTGGCGTAGTCCAGGAATTCGCTGTTGAGGAACTTGTTGAGATCGTAAGGCGCCGAGCTCTCCATGGTGCCGGCGATGGTGTCAAGGAAGATCCTGGTCTCCTCCTCGTCGTGGGCACCGATGCGTTCCGGGTTCTTCGGAGGTACCTGCGTCAGGGACAGATCGAAGCGGAGCAGGCCCTGAGACACCCCTTCGGCGTTGGCCTCGAACGCGGCGGGGTTGGCCTCCTTGAGGAATTCGATGCACGCCTCGTTGTTCGCCAGGCAGAAGGTGATGCCCATCGCAGTGCCCCGGGATAGCGCCTTGAGCGCGTCGGGCTTGTCCTCGATCACGTTCGACGTGGTGATGATGCCGCGCGCCGGGAAGTCCTTGTAGAACGCGGGCGTGAGGTCATTCATGGTCAGTCCGCTGGCCTGCAGACCGAAAATGTCGTTGTAGGCGGTCGAATACGCGTCGACAGAACGGTTGTTGATGGCAGCGTAGGTCTCCGGGCCGCCGTCGCCGATCGGGATGATGGTGACGTCGCTGATCGGGTCGATGCCCTCGCCCCGCAGCGCGGCCTCCAGGAAGGCGACCTCGCCGCCGCCGGCCTCGGAGACGCCGATCTTCTTGCCCCTCAGGCCGGCGATGTCGGCGATGCCTGAGTTCTCCGGCGTGAAGACGCCGAAGATCGCACCGGTGCTGTAGGTGAAGATGTTCACCATGTCCTGACCGCCGAGCAGCGCCTCGCCGACGGACGGCATGGACGGATTGCCCGCGTCGAGGTTGCCCGCGATCAACTGCTCGATGGCGTCGCCACTGCCGCCAGTCGGGACGAACTCGACGTCGAGGCCGAGATCGTCGTAATAGCCGAGCTTGTCGGCGGCCAGCCAGCCCCACCACTCGGCGGTGAACGTGTCGGTGGCGGCCATGCCCATCTTGATCGACTGGCGCCCCGTCGCGCTGTCGGCGCTCTCACTGCTGCCCGAGCACGCCGACACGATCAGCGTTCCGGCGGCGAACACAGCGAGAACAGCAAGCCGTTTGTTCATGCGCGAATCTCCTTTGGTCCGAGTGCAATCAAATGTGACAGGGCGCACACTGCATGTCAAGACACTGTCTTGTTTTTGCGATATCGGCCGGCGCTCCTCCGATGGCGATCGTTATGTCGGCGGTGCCCGCCGTCCCACCGAGATCGGGTGTGCGCAGATCAGAGCCCTCGAGCACGGCCGTGATCGCCGAAACGATCGCCGAGGCAGCGTCCGGCCGGCCGAGGCGGTCGAGCATCATCGCGGCTGACCAGATCTGGGCAATGGGGTTGGCGACGCCCTGTCCGGCGATATCGGGTGCCGCACCGTGTACGGGTTCGAACATCGACGGATGGATCCACTCGGGGTTGAGGTTGGCTGACGGGGCCATGCCGAGGCTGCCGACGACCCGGGGATGACCGCGACGCTGTAAACGGCGTTGGCCACTACTTGATCGCCATGGGGTTGACCGGCGATCCGACGCCCTGCGTTATCGGTAACGGTGGTGCGCAGAAGAAGAAGTCGTACTGACCGTCCTCGGCGCAGTCCGCGCCCAACTCCTCGAGATCGAAGATCTCGCCGACGTAGAGGCCCATCGCGACGATGAAGATACAGTGCAACGGCTGGAAGACATCGGGGGATTCGTTCGGCAAGACTTCCATGCCCCAGGTGTCTGTGGCCACTCCGGCGACCTCCCGCTCTGCGACCCACGGCACGCTGGCGAACCCGAGACCCGGCGCGGGGCCGCCCGCGTAATCGCCCCAGTTGCCGCGTCGCTCGCCGAGTTGGCCGGTGCGTACAAGAACGAAATCACCCCGCCCAACCGTCACCCCCTGTGCACCTTCACAGGCCTCAAGGTCCTCGGAGCTAATGGCGTAACCGGGTTCCAGCGCGTCGACGCCCTTGAAACGCGCCATGTCGAGCAGCACACCACGGCCGGCGATCGAATCCCTGGCCTGGGTGATGTCGTTGACGTGCGCACCCTTGCTGGTGACCTGCCGCGCAGGGAAGCCGTTGTACATCTTGTCTTCGAACATGATGTGAGCAAGGGCATCCCACTGGGTTCCCGACTGTAGCGGCATGATGATCATGTCGTCGGTACCGCGGATGTGCCGGTCGGTGCCGCCATAGAAATCGTCGACGATCGTGCCGGAGACGATGTCACCGCCGTCGCGGAACATGAGGTGGATCGGGTTGAATCGCCCAAAGCCACCGATCTGCGGGCCCGACGAATCAAATGGCAACGCCAGCGAGATTCGCTTGCCCGACCGTATGCACGCCGCGGCGGCGAGCACGTCCTCGCGGGTCACATGGTTGAGCGTGCCGCGCTGGTCGTCGCGCCCCCAGCGGCCCCAGTTGGAGTACTTCGCGCTCAACTCCTTGACTGTGGCCACACTCGGGGTCTTGTCGGTCATCGGTGTCCCTTCTGTCGGAATGTGTTGTCAGACAGTGGCCCGGTTGGCACTGCCCTTCGGAGCAACAGCGTCGATGTCGGTGGCGACGTCGATGAGTACGGGGCCGTCGGTCTCGACCGCACGGTCCATGGCAGGGCCGAATTCGGCGGCCTTGTCCACCCGGATGCCGGTGACACCAAGCGATTCCGCCACGCGTGCGAGGTCGACATCACGGAAGTGCCACAGCTCGTGGTGACGTCCGGTCAGCTGGCCGCCGTATGCGACCGTGTAAGGGTTGATCTCCTGGTTCAGTGAGCGGTTGTCGTTCACGACGACGATCAGCGGCACATTCCAGCGTGCGGCGGTTTCCAGTTCGCTGAGGTGATAGAAGAGTCCGCCGTCGCCGGTGAACAGCACGACGCGGCGGTCAGGTCGTCCGAGTTGGGCGCCGATGGCGGCGGGCAGGCCCCAGCCGAGGGAACCCGCCGCGCGCAGGAAGCCTTGCCCCGCAGCGAGATCGAGGTGCGCCGCGGTCCACATGCCCGCGTGGCCCGTGTCGGCGACGACCAGCGCGTCGTCGGGCAGCGCCGCGCCGAGCCGGTCGACGAGCCACTCCGGACGCAGCGGATCGTGTTCCTCGAGTCGGTCCGATACCGAGGACCGCCATCGGGCGGCGAGTTCGCGGGTCCGTGCCACCCACGCCGGGCGCTCGAACGGCGCCTCGTTGGCGATCGCGGCGAGCAGGGCGGTAAGCCCAAGCTTGGCATCGGCGACGATCTTGACCTCGGTCGCGTAGTGCCTGCCGAGTTCGTGCGGATCGATGTCGAGGTGGATGACGCGAGTGCCGCGCGCGGGTACCTGCCAGTTGAGTGTGAGCTGACTTCCGGTCTGGCTGCCGACGAAGAACACCAGGTCGGCCTCGACAAGAGCCTCGTTCGCACTGGCCCGCGCATACAGGCCGGGGATGCCAACGAGCAGCGGGTGGTTCCCCGGCACGGTGTCCTTGCCGTTGAGCGAGGTGGCGATCGGGGCCGCGAACCATTCTGCGAGCGCGATGATTTCGGCGCCGGCTCCTGAGGTGCGCACGCCGCCGCCTGCGACGATGACCGGTCGCTCGGCGCTGCGCAGCGCGTCGGCCGCGGCGCGGATGGTCGCCGGGTCAGGGGCGATGCGGATGCCAGGAGTCCGCCGCTCAGCGCGTTCGGGCAGCTCTGCGTGCAGCGTCGCGTTCTCGATGTCGTCGCCGGTGTGCCCGGCCAGCTCCAGATGGGTGGGTCCGGGCTTGCCGACCGTGGCGTCGCGGATGGCCTGATCAAGCAGGTCCGGCAACCGGTCGGCGTGCAGCACCTGCCGGCTGGACCGGGTGACCGGTTTGAACAGCGGGAAGTCCTCGATCTCTTGGTAATAGTTGCGGCCGCGGCTCCATTGATACGGCCCGCCGGTCATCGCGATGACGGGCGAGCAGCCCAGGAAGGGGTCGCGTAGACCCGCGGCGAGATTGGCCGCACCGACGTTCTGCGACATGCAGATTCCGGGCCTGCCGGTGGCGCGCGCATACCCGTCGGCCATATAGACCGCGGCCTTCTCGCCGTGCGTGACGATCCGCTTGATCGGTGTCTGTTCCATTTCCACGAGCGTGCGGCTGAGCACCGTCGGCACCAGGAATACGGCGGACACCCCATATGCGTCCAAGGCCCGTGCGAGGTATTTCGCACCCGTGACCTGTTCCAAGCCGACCACCTCTGTCTACGGAGTCCAAGATGCGTCTTGTTAAACGAGACGTCGTCTTGACTGACTGTCGCAGGCGGTCAACGTGCTGTCAAGGCACAAATGAGACAGTGTCGTACTATGCCGGAATGGGGAGCGCGGGAGAGGAACCCGACGGCGAGTCCGCGCAGAAGTCCGGTGTGCTGGCACGGGCGATCGCGCTGCTGGAGATCGTGAGCGCGCACGCCGACGGCATCGGTGTGCGCGAGGCCGCCCGCCAGACCGGGATCGACCGCAGTGCGGTCAGCCGCATCCTGGGCCAGTTCGAGGAACTCGGCTACGTGCAGCAGGACGGGGTACGCGGTCTGTATGCCGCAGGGCCAAGTCTGTTCGCACTTGTCGCGGCGCTCAGCGAACGCGACAGCCTGTGGAAGGCCGCCGAGCCCTTCCTCAAGGACCTGGTCGCCCGGTTCAACGAAACCTGTTATGTGGCAACCCGCGTCGGCAACGAACTGGTTTTCCGGGGAAAGGTCGACTGCGAACATCGCATCCGCTACGTCATCGAACTCGGCAAGCCGTTCCCGTTGGTGAGCGGCGCCGCGGGCACGGCCATCATGTCCGGGATGACCGAGGAGGAAAGCGACGCGGTCCTGTCAGGCGAGCTTCCGTCCTACACACCGGCGAGCATCACCGACCGCGAAACCTTTCGCGAGCAGCTCCGCACCGACCGCGCGCTGGGCTACACCTACAGTCCCGGCCGCTGGGTTCGCGGCGGCGCGGGGATCTCCGCGCCGTATTTCGACGCGACGGGCCAGGTCGCGGGCGCCATCACGCTGAGCTGCCCAGCCGACAGACTGGAGGATCTGCGCGTCGAGGAGGCCGGGCAGGCGGTTCGCGCGGCCAGCCAAGCCCTGTCACGCCGCCTAGGTTTCATCGCAGCGCCGCCGGATTCGCGTGCCGCCGAGGACGACTAGCCTGGCTGGCATGGCCCTATCGAAGGAAGAACGCGAGCAGTTTCTGTCCGAGCCTCATATCGCGGCGCTGGCCGTCAGCGCAGGTGACAAGCGGGGACCGCTGACCGTGCCGATTTGGTACCAGTACACGCCAGGCGGCGAGCCGTGGGTGATCACCGGCGTCGGGTCGCGCAAGCACCGCCTCATCGAGACGCAGGGCGAGTTCACTCTGATGGCCGAGCGGCTCGAGCCGTCCGTCCGCTACGTGTCGGTGGACGGCCCGGTCAGCCGCATCGAGCCAGGCACCGACGAACAACTCGTCGAGATGACCAAGCGCTACCTGGCGCCCGAGAAGGTCGACGCCTATCTGGAGTTCGCCCGCCGCGAGCACGGCGAGAGCGTCGCCATTTTCCTCAAGCCGCAGCATTGGATTTCGGCCGACCTCGGGGCGATCTGACGTCGTGACCTCGCGACAACGTCTGTTTCAGACGTTTTACCGGCTCGGCTTCGTCCCATGGGACGGTCACCCGCTGGCAAATAGCCTGACAACCCTGGTGGAGGGCGACGCGCCGCTGGGGCCGGGCACCGCACTAGACCTCGGCTGCGGCACGGGCGACAACTCCATCTACCTCGCCAAGCACGGCTGGCAGGTCACCGGCGTGGACTACGTCGCCAAGGCGGTGGACAAGGCCCGCGCCAAGGCCGCCGCCAACAAGGTCACGGTCAACTTCGCGAGGGCCGATGTCACCCGGCTGTCTTCCGAGGGCGTCGGGGAGAACTTCGGGTTGATCATCGACAACGGCTGCCTGCACGGCATGAGCGACGACGACCGCGACTCGTACGTACGAGAAGTCACGGCGGTGGCGGCGCCCGACGCGCGGTTGCTGCTCGTCGAGTTCGTGCGCGGCGGATCGTTCGGGGTGCCGGGCATCGACCCCGACGAGGTCGAGCGGCGGTTCGTCAAGGACTGGATGCTGCTGTCCTCTGGCGATGAGCCCGCGATGAACCACAACGGGAAAAACCCGGTGCGCCACTACCTTTTCGCCCGCGGCGCATAGCGCCCCCCGAACAGTGCGGCGACGGCGGGAAGGCTCACCTTCAGCGCAGGGTTGCGTGGCAATTCGTCGACCACGGTGAAGGCCACCGGAACGTTGTACACCGGCAGCGCCTGGCGGACAAGGTCCTTGAGCTCGTCGGCAGACGGCACCGGCGCGCCCGGCGTCGTTTCGATGGCGGCGACCGGCACCTGTCCGAGTCGCGCATCGGGTACGCCAACCACACATGCGTCGCGCACCGCGGGATGCGAGATCAGCACGCGTCGAACGATTTCCGGCATGATCTTGAAGCCGCCGCGGTTGATCGCGCCGTCGGCGCGGCCGTGCAGCGTGACGAACCCGTCGTCGTCGATCGATGCGATGTCGGTGGTGCGGATCCAGTCCGGTCCCATCGGTGCGACCTTCGCCTCAAGCAGTCCTTGCTCGCCGGCCGGCAGCTCGGCACCGGTGTCCGCGTCGACGATGCGCAGCCGGGTGTCGGGCAGCGCCCTCCCGACACTGTTGCGCTTGGAGGCACCGAAGTCGCGTTGCAGGTCGGGTGTCCACGCGCACAGTGAGCCGGCGAATTCGGTTGCACCGTAGGCCAACACGACCGGGATTCCGAAGCGGGCCTCGAACTCGTCGCGGGTCTCGGGGTCGAGCGGACCCGACGCGCTGATGATGGACTGCAGCGACGCCAGGTCGTCCTTGACGACGTCGGCGTCGAGCAGCATGCGGATCACGGCGGGCTGCACTCCGGATCGCTTGATGCCGTGCGTCTTTATCGCATTGACGAACCCGTCGACGGTGAACCGCTCCAGCATCACGATCCGCCTGGCGTTGTGCACGCCCGCGACGAGCTGGCACACCCCGATGCCACCGAACTGCCAATAGGCCAGCTCGGGAGGGCTGTCAGGCGGGACTTTCTCTCCGCTGGTGACGCTGAAGACCGTGCGCTCCAGTACTTCGGTTTTGATCGACTGCCGTTTCGGCGGGCCGGTGGTGCCACTGGTCAAGATCTGCAGTGCCACACCGGGTTCGGCTTCGGCGTGCTGCCGGGTGTGGTCGCAGCGTTCGAGTCCGCGGACCGCCTCGACGTGGGGCGGCTGCACGGAGATCGCCAGGCCCGCGCTGCCTGCCCGCTCGGCCGCCTCGATCACCGGCGCGGTCCAGTCCTCACGATCAGCCACAATGGCGGCCAGTCCAAGCTTTTCGACGTCGCGGCCGATCGACTCCGGCGCTTGGAACGAGTAGATCATCGAGACGGTGCGGCCCGTCGCCAGAAAGCCGATGATCGCCGCGGCATGCGGCAACCGGTTGCGGACCACCAGGCCGACGGGGGCGCGTTCGGGTACCCCGGCCGCGCGCAGTGCATCGGCGATCGCGGTCTTGTATGCCGCCACTTCGTGACCTGTGTACCACCGGTCGTTGAACTGGATGCACTGCTGCTCGCCGTAGCTCACGAGCCCTGCTGCAAACGTTTCGGTAAAGCTCTCCAGCACCTCCATATTGTCGCCCGTGGCGTTACGAGATGTTCACCGGGCCATAACAGCGGGAAACGCGAGTCCGCGACGGTAGAACGATGACCAGTTCCGTACCGATCGAAACCCACAGCGAATCCGGCCTAGGCGAAGAGTACGAGCACGAACCTGTTCCCGCCGTCGCCCGCAAATCGCTGTTCGCCGTATCGGCCGTATGGGTCGGATTCCCGATGATCATGACGTCCGCGGTGTTCTCCGGCATCATCGTCTACCACCTCGGCTTCATCACGGGCATCATCGCGATCCTCGTCGGGGACGCAGTGCTGATGGGTTACGTCGGAGCGCTGAGCTACCTCGCAGGCAGATCGGGCAAGAACTTCGCGTTGACCGCGGCAGATACGTTCGGCAGCAGGGGTTTCCGTATCGTTTCTGCATTCCTGTCGGCGTTGGTGATCGGCTGGTTCGCGTTCCAGACCGGCATGGTCGGCTCGACGCTAAATGTGTCGATGGGGTGGAACGCCACCTGGATCACGTTATTGGCCGGGGTGCTGTTCGTCGCGCTGACGTTTGTCGGCATCAGGGCCATCTCCTGGATCGGCGTGGTCGCGTCGGCGTTGTTCATTCCGCTCGGCGTGGTGGCCGTCGTGATCGCCGCAGGCGACACCGGATTCGGTTCGGCGTTCTCGTACGCCGGCGGCGCGGGCCTCGGCGCGTTCAGCTTCGGCGTCGCCGTGACGATGACGATCGCGTGCTTCGCCGACTCCGGCACCATGACAGCCGATTTCACCCGCTGGGCCAGGAACGGCAAGGAGGGTGCGCTCGCCGCCTTCGCCGCATTCCCGGTGGCCTACTTCATCGCCCAACTCGTCGGGGCGTTCGTCGTGGCCCTCGGCGCCTCGGCGGCCGCAGACCAGACCGGCGGCGACTTCCTGCACGTGCTCGTCGGCAACGGCGGGATTCTGGTGGTCCTCGGCGTGCTGTTCGTGTTCGTCAACTTGGGCAGCGTGTGCGCCCACTGCCTGTACAACGGTGCCGTCGGCTTCGGCCACATCACCGGAAAGACCATGCGGCAGTTGACGATCGTGCTCGGCATCATCGGCACGATCGCGGCGGTGGCCGGCATCTGGTCCTACTTCGCGACCTGGCTGAACATTCTCGGTGTGCTGGTGCCGCCGATAGGTGTGATCATCATTCTCGATCAGTTGGTGTTCACCTCCCAGCGCTCATCGCCGGCTTCGGGTCTGTACTGGAAACCGTTCGCCGCGTGGGCAATCGGCGCCGCGGTGGCGCTCGTGACGCACTTCTACGCGCCTGAACTCTCGGATGCGATTGTGGCGATGGTGACCGGCGGGATCGCCTTCAGCGCACTGACCTACCTCAAACCGGCGGCGTCGAACGGCATCCCGACTGCGCAGCCCGCCATGAGCGGAGAAACTGTATGAGCATCACCATTGATGCCAATCCCTACGTGTGGCCCTACGACGGCGACATCCCCGTGAGGCACACCGCGCTGATCAACATCGACTGGCAGGTCGACTTCTGCGGCGAGGGCGGCTACGTCGATGCCATGGGATACGACCTGTCGCTGACCCGCACGCCGCTCGTGCCTGCCCAGCGGGTGCTGAACGCCGCGCGGGACGCGGGGCTGTTCATCCTGCACACCAGGGAGGGTCACCGGCCCGACCTTTCGGATCTCCCGGCGAACAAGCGATGGCGTTCGGCACAGATCGGCGCCGAGATCGGGTCGCTCGGGCCGTGCGGGCGCATCCTGACCCGCGGTGAGCCTGGATGGGAGTTGGTGCCCGAAATGGCGCCGCTGCCAGGCGAGCCCGTGATCGACAAGCCCGGCAAGGGCAGCTTCTACGCCACCGACCTCGATCTCGTTCTGCAGAGCAACCACATCACCCACATCATCTTCACGGGCATCACCACCGACGTGTGCGTGCACACCACCATGCGCGACGCCAATGACCGTGGCTACGAATGTCTGGTCGTCTCCGATGCCACCGGCGCCACCGACTACACCAACCACCTCGCCGCGCTCAACATGATCACCACGCAGGGCGGCGTGTTCGGCGCGCACGCCCCCAGCACGACCGTCGTCGCAGCGCTGGAGAAGATGTGGGCGCACGCGTACGCGCCATCGGAACCCGCAGCGGTCTAGTCCCTCAGAGCCCCAGCGCCGCCATGGCACCGTCGACGGTGGCCAGGCGAAGTTCGTCGTATCCGGTGTCGGGAAATTGCAGGCAACAATCCTGCAGCCCGCCGAAGGCGATCACCGCGCGGGTGGATTGTTCGAGTGTCGGCCTGCTGCCGAACACCAACTTGGTCAGCCGCTCCCGCCAGGCGAGCATGCGGTCGATCAGGCCGAGGTCGGCCAATGTCGTCAACTCGGCCACCACCAGCAGCAAGTCGGCGCGGTGCTTGAAATGGAAGTCGAAGTAACCCTCGAGCAGTTCGCGCGGCGTCGCCCGCGCCGACTTGCGCCGTCGTTCATGTCCGGCGATGAAGCCCTCACCGTCGTCGATCAGTGGTTGGATGATGCTGCGCACAAGGTCTTCACGCGAGCTGAAGTGGTAGTAGAGCGCCGGTTTGGTGATACCCAACCGGTCGGCGATGTCTTGCAGGCTGGTGCGCTGCACGCCCTTCTGCGAGAACAGTTCCCTCGCGCTGTCCTGAATACGCAGCCGGGTCTCGGATGGCGGCCTCGTCACATAGCCACCATAACTTACTTAACGGGCGGTAAGCTGTCGGAACGTATGCTTACCGACCGTTAAGTAAGTGAGGTATCGATATATGAAGGTTCTTGTTTCCGGAGCCAGCATTGCAGGCCCTGTCCTTGCGTACTGGCTGACCCACAGTGGCTTCGACGTCACCGTCGTCGAGCGTGCGCCCGCGCTGCGCAAAACCGGTGGCCACGCCATCGACCTGTTCCGCCCCGCCATGGAGATCTCGGAGCGCATGGGCGTCCTGCCGCGCATCGAGGCACGCGCCACGGGCACCGCGAACCTGATGGCACACCGTCCGTGGTCGTCACGCCCGGCCAGGATCGACTACCTCAAGCTTGAGAAAACCATGTCGGACCGACACGTCGAGATCATGCGAGACGACCTCAGCGAGATCTACTACGACGCCGCCCGCGACGACGTCGAGTACATCTTCGGCGATCACATCGCGTCGATCTCGGGCGACGGCGATGTGACGTTCGCCCATGCCGCTGGGCGACGATTCGACGTCGTCATCGGGGCCGATGGATTGCACTCGGGCGTGCGCCAGCTCGTGTTCGGCGATGTTCCGCAGCGCTTTCTCGGCGGGTATCTGTCGGTGGTCTCCGTACCGAAATCACGTGCGCACAACGGCGAGATGACGGGATATTTCGAGCCCAACCGAGTGGCGATGGTGTACACCGCCGACCACCTTGACGATGCGCGGGCGGTGTTCATCTTCCGGCCGAAGTCGGCGTTGGATTTCGACCACCGCGATGCGGCACGGCAGAAGAATCAACTCCGCGCCGCGTTCGAAGGCACATCGGCCGAGGTCGATACCTGGCTCGATGAGTTGGGACGCACGCCGACCTTCTATTTCGACGCGATCACCCAATTGGAGATGGCCGAGTGGTCACGCGGTCGCGTCACTCTGGTCGGCGATGCCGGCTATTGCCCCGGCCCCGCGGTCGGCGGCAGTACCAGCCTCGCGGTCTACGGCGCATATGTGTTGGCGCGCGAGCTCGCCCGCGCAAGCGGCGACCACACGACGGCGTTCGCGGCATACGAGCGCACGATGATGCCGTCCGTGCTGGGCAGCCGAAAACTGGCCAGAGTCAACGCGAAGACCATTGTGGCGGGCAGCCGCCTCGGCGTCATGGGGCTGATCGGCGCAGGGCGACTGATCTCGGCACTGCCGTTGGGATTGACCCAATCCATTGCACGTCTCAATAGCAGAGGTATCCGGCTATACGACACGATGCCGCTGCCGGACTATCCCGCGACGACCAGCGCCTAGGAAGTCTCCGCCCGGCCACCCAGGTGTCTGGCGAGAAA